>CBFDEC010000001.1:0-143263 GCA_965603725.1 uncultured bacterium
CGTTTATTGCGGCATCCGGTTCCTGCGGCCTCACCATCAACTGCTTTTCATTTCCAACAATGACTTTACCGGCAGCTTTCTTAATCTTTCGCACATAGCGTACCTCTGTATATATAACCGGCACCTTGCTTGAGTGTTTTGCTTTTGAGAAATATGCCGCTAAAGAGGCGGCTTTCAGCAGGATATTTTTATCCGGAACCGCCTTTTTTTGAGGACTCCTTAATATCAAATGCGAACCGGCCGCCTGCCAGGCATGAAACCAGATGTCATCCTTTCTGGCAAAAGAAAAAGTCAGCTCATCATTTGAGGACGCTGACTTGCCAACATAAATCTGCCAGCCGCCTGCTAAGCTGTAGTGTCGAAAAGGAAGTTTAATCTTTCGAGGGCTTTTTTTAACAATCTCAGTTTCATCGGCTTTATCGGTAACAAGCTGATTTGCCGCATGCTCCTTTAACCCGGCAATCTCGTTTTCCTGTCTGGCAAGCCTTTTTATTAAAATCGGTATCGACGATTCAAGTCTACGCGCTTTATCGAAATAAAACTCTGCATTTTTTTCAGGGCTTAAGGCCGGTTCAGCCGGTATCTCAACCTGTTCCTGTTGTACTGAATATGGGTTTGGCAGCAGATACTTCTTCTCACCCTTTTTCAAATTACCTACGTTGGCCAATATTATATCGCCATATTGGCGGTAAGCTTCAAATCTTTTTGCCTCTTTAAGATCATCCTCGATAGCCTTGAGTTTCTTAGCCGCTTTTTGTAATCGCTTCTCAAAATCAGTTTGTTTCTTCGATTTTAAAGCGATATTTGATTCGACATAAGATGTTATCGCCTCAAGTAAACCGGGCATTTTTTCTCCAACGAGCGATCCGGTAAACGGCGGACCGTAAAAAGAATAACCCAATATTTTGTTTTCCTTGCTTTTGAGAACGTGCGGTGAAGGGTCTTCTATTTGGTCAATAATATATTTTAATAACGCAGGGGGGCTTTGTTCTATCAAGCCGGAATGCTGCAGCAATTTTAAAGACTTGATTTTTTCAATATCCTGCTGAGTTAAAGTCTGATTCTTTTCGTATCTTAATACATTGAATCCTTTTGGCTTTGTTAATGTATATTTTTCTCCTTTTTGAACCGGGCGGCGGTAGCTTTCTAATATTTTGTCATTGGCATCCAGCAGAAGAATATTTCCATTTTTAAAAAATTCAAAACAGACATAATAATCTTTTCGTTTACCGAGACTGTCGAAGACAACAACTTCAAATATAATAAGTCTGTCGAATTGCTTTTGACTGACATTTTTTATTCTGCCATTTTTTACCGCTGTCAGCCAGTTTCGACCTTCAGGCTCCCGATCGGTTAAAAGTAAATAGGGAATTCCTGAAAGAACATGAAATCTTAAAATCATATCCGATATTTTAAAATAGACGTTGTTTGCCCTTGATATTACATTATTAATAATGCAGTTGGCGAGCTTATCATTGAGTTCCCCGGCTAAGACGTTTATATCCAGCGCTGTCAATCTCTGTAATTTCATCTAAAGCATAAAGGGTAATTTTTATCAGTTTTGTCAAGAAGTTATTGACTTTGGATATTATTTATATATTTTCAAGGCTGATTTGAGGTAATCATGATAGCAAGCATGACAGGCTATGGCCACGCTGAGAAAACTTTTGATAATTACAGGGTCATGGTGGAAATTTCCACCGTGAATAATCGTTTCCTGGATTTCCAGATACGTCTGCCGCGAACGCTAGTTGATCTGGAACAGAAAATTAGAAATCTCCTGTCATCCAAAATACAACGGGGCAAAGTGAATTTTTCAATGACTGTGGATGATAACACACAGGCTATCGGTCGGCTTTCCTTAAACGCGGAAATTGCTGATATGTACTATAAAATATTGAACGATTTAAATACACGATGCAATCTTTCGAGCAAGATCGGCCTTGAACATTTCATCAACCTGCCCGATTTGATTACAACTGAAACCTCCGATGTCGACCTGGAGCAGATATGGTCTGATATTGAACCCTCATGTATCGAAGCGCTTGAAAGCCTTTACCAGATGCGGATATCTGAGGGGGAAAACCTTTATAACGATTTTGTTGAGAGGCTGAAATTGTTATCAAAAGCTGTTGCTGAAATCAAGCATCGTGCTGGCAGCAATGTGAGCGTTTACCGTGAAAAGCTTGAACTAAGAATACAGGATATTTTAAACGATTACCCGGTCGATAAGCAGCGTATTGCTTTAGAAGCGGCGCTGGCCGCTGAAAAAATGGACATTACTGAGGAAGTAATCCGTCTCGAATCACATGTTGAAAATTTTGAACAAACTCTTAAACAGGATGGCGCTGTCGGCAAACGCTTGACTTTTATTCTTCAGGAGATGCTCCGTGAAGCCAATACGATTGCTTCGAAGGCGTCTGACTATCAAATAACCTCGCTGGTTATAGATATAAAGGACGAACTGGAAAAACTTCGTGAACAATTATTGAATATCGAATAATGTCTTTTGCAGGATTGCATAAGGGAATAAGAAACGTTCGAATGTATTAGAACTGTGATAATCAAACTTGTATTTAAATTTCAGAGCAGCTCAGAATTAGTGAAAGTTATAAATGTCAGGTTAAGTTGAATAAATCTTTACTGATTATGTTTAAATTAATTACCAGGATTTTTAAATTATGTTAAGACCCGGCCTTGCTGTAGTAATCTCGTCACCCTCCGGAACAGGCAAAACGACTATCTGTCTTAATCTTATTAAAAAACATCGAGATTTTCAATACTCTATCTCTGTCACAACACGTCCGCCAAGGAAAAACGAACGGAATGGTATCGATTATTATTTTTTAACAACCAGAGAATTTCTCAAAGCCAAAAAAGCCGGAAAGTTTATAGAATCAGCGCGATATCTTGGTAACTGGTATGGCACACCGTTAGAGCCCTTGCACAATAACATAACTCGCGGCAAGGTTACACTTTTGGATATAGATATACAGGGTGGAAAATCGATAAAAAAGCAATTACCGGAAGCTGTCGCAATATTTTTAATCCCCCCGAGTCTAACCGAACTGAAAAAACGATTAAAGAAACGCCGAACGGAGAATCTGGAAACAAGAAAAAAACGGTTTGATATTGCTATGAAGGAATTTAAAAGCTGGTCACGATATGATTATATCGTGGTCAACGACGATCTTGATACTGCCGTCAATGAAATTAGTATGATAATAAATGCTGAACGATATAAAACAGATCGTCTGACTGATAAAATGTATTGGAATAAATCTTTAATTAAGCTTTTAGGTTTATCGGGAACTCGCCGATAATTTTTTATGTTGGGAGGAATATGGATTATAGTATGAGAAAAAAAGTTGAAACTGCGGCCAAGAACAAATACGAGGCGGTGATCGTTGCCTCCAAGCTGGCCAGAAAGATCAACAATTCACGTGTTGCTGCTCAGGAACAGTTGGGACCCGACGCGCCGCTTCCCAGCTATGCTAATAAAGTCACCACTGAGGCTATCTTGGAATTGGCCGAGGGAAAAGTGAAATACGTCTTTAAAGAAAGCGCATCATCCGAGGAAGAGGATTTCTTAGAATAATGGCGCTTTATGGTGATGGGTAGACAGATGAAACTTCTAATCGTCGAATCCCCTACAAAAACGAAAACGCTTAAAAAATTTCTCGGTAAGGACTACGAGCTGGCATCTACTAATGGCCATTTAATGGATTTGCCAAAATCCAGGCTCGGCGTTGATATCGAAAAATCCTTTAAACCCGAAATTGTCGCCATAAAGGGTAAAGGCGCCCTGTTGAAGGAACTTGTTAAGCTGAGCCGCAAAGCCGACGAGGTATATCTGGCTCCGGACCCTGACCGGGAGGGCGAAGCTATTGCCTTTCATGTAGCCAGCAAACTGGGCAATATTAAAGCAAAGGTCTACCGGGTTACGTTCAATGAAATCACCAAAAAAGCTGTCCTCGAGGGGATAAAAAACGCTGGCAAAATCGACATTAACCGGGTTTATGCACAGCAGGCTCGACGTATCCTGGACAGGCTGGTTGGTTATAAGGTGTCTCCATTGTTGTGGAAAACTCTAACTTATGGCTTATCCGCCGGACGAGTTCAATCTGTTGCCCTACGGATGATCTGCGAGCGTGAAAAAGAAATTGAAGATTTTGTCATCGAGGAGTACTGGACTATTGACGCTGAGTTTGCCGATGACAAAAAGAGGACAATTTATGCCAGGCTGATAAAAATAGACGGAGATAAACCGGACATCAACAACCTGACTAAAGCTGAAGAAATATGTCACGACATACAGGATCAATCATACAAAATATCATCCTATAAAAAGGGAGCTTTAAAACGTCAACCGCCGCCGCCCTTTATTACCTCCAGCCTTCAGCAGGATGCTTTCAGCAAGCTTGGTTTCGGCAACAAAAAGACAATGTCAGTTGCCCAGCAATTGTATGAGGGCATTGAGATCGGCAAGGACGGGCAAGTCGGCTTGATTACATACATGCGGACCGATTCTTTCAGGGTTGCCAATGAAGCTAAAGCCGAGGCTAAAAAATATATAATTGAACGATTCGGCAAACAATACCTTCCTGAAAAAATGAAAATATACAAAGCCCGCAAAACCGCCCAGGAAGCCCACGAGGCCATTCGTCCAACATCGGTATATAGAAATCCCGAAGCGATCCAGAGATATCTATCAAAAGATCAGCTTCGTCTCTACCGGTTAATCTGGTCGCGCTTCTTGGCCTCCCAGATGGCCGAAGCAGAATACAAAACTACCACGGTTGAGATTAGCGGCGGAAAATATCTGTTTAAAGCCTACCAGCAGGAACTCTCGTTTGACGGTTTCATTAAGCTTTACGACTACAGCTCAAACAGTAAAGATAAAAAGCGAATAATACCCCAGTTAAAAGAAGGATTATCTTTGACTCTGTCGGATATCTACCCCGAACAGCATTTTACTCAACCGCCGCCAAGGTTTAATTCCGGCAGCCTGGTCAAAGAGCTTGAGGAAAACGGCATCGGCAGACCCTCAACATATGTTCAGATAATCACCACATTAAGCGCTCGTAAATACATCCTCCAGGAAAAACGGCGATTCAAACCAACCGATCTCGGGAAAATCGTCAACAAAATCTTGGTGGAAAATTTTCCGGATATATTTAATACAGAGTTCACCGCCAAAATGGAGGACGAACTGGACAGCATCGAAGAGGGTAAGGAAAACTGGGTTGAGGTCTTAAACGATTTTTATACACCCTTTGATGCAAACTTAAAGCGGGTTGAAAAAAATACCAGCAAAATCAAAAAACAGACAATTGAAAAAACTGATGAGAAATGCGACAAATGCGGCTCAGCTATGGTCATAAAGTTTGGCCGTAACGGCCGCTTTTTAGCATGCAGCGCTTACCCTGATTGCAAAAACACCAAACCGCTCGATGGTGAGGTTGAAAAGCTTGACAAGAAATGCCCCAACTGCGGGTCCCCCATGGAAATTCGCCAGGGTCGTTTTGGGCGTTTTATTGCCTGCTCAAACTATCCCAAATGCAAGACTACCGAAAGTGTTACTACCGGCGTGAAATGCCCGCAGGACGGCTGTACCGGAGAGTTGGTAGAAAAAACATCAAAAAAGGGGAAATTTTATGCCTGTTCGCGCTATCCGAACTGTAAGTATTTAGTATCATCAAAGCCGGTGCCTGCAAAATGTCCTGCCTGTGGTTTCTCTTTTATGGTAGAAAAATCAACAAAAACACATGGTGATCATCTTTACTGTACCAACTGCAAGCATCGATTGATCCAGGGAAAAACCGAAGCTGTTCGATAATTAAGTTTTAATATTTTATATATTATCCCCTTGAGGAATCAAGCAATGCAGGTCACTACAGACCGGGACTAATGAAATCTTCTACTGGCAGTCACCCCGCTGTTTTGCAGCGAGGTAGTTTATGCACTTGCCCAGTTCGCAAGCGCGCTTCCAGTCAGCGCAGCCTTTTTCAAAATCGCCAATCTTTCTCATAAAAATGATACCGCGGCCGAGATAAGCCTCAACATAGTCCGGATCGATCTCTATGGCTTTTGTGTAATCGGAGATGGCATTTTTAAACTTGTTTTTATTAAAATAAGCTACCGCCCGGTTGTTGTAGGCTTTGACATAGCCGGGGCTTATCTTTAGCGCCTTGGTGTAATCCGTAATAGCCTTATCGTAATCACCTATTTCATCATAGGCGGCCCCGCGATTATTATATGCCTTGACATAATTCGGGTCTATCATTAATGCTTTAGTATAATCCGAAATAGCTCTATCATATTTTCTTAGATTATAATAGGCGCCGCCGCGACTTTTATATGCTCTGTAATACTTTTTATCTAATTTCACGGTTTTGGTGAAATCTGAAATTGCCTGGTTATACTCTCCTTTTTGAAAATGGATTTCCCCTCGTTTGTAGTAAGACTCGGCATGTCCCGGGTTAATTTCCAGAGCTTTCGTGTAATCTGAAACGGCTTTATCATTATCACCCTTTTTATTATAAGCCTTTCCCCTTTCGAAATATACCCTGGCGTTCATTGGGCTTTTTTCAAGGGCTTGGCCATAATCCGAAATGGTCTGATTATATTCACCCTTTAAGGCATATGCTCTCTGCAGGGCAATAGAGGCAAGTTCGAAATCCTCATTTTTTTGAAGCGCCAGCTTGAATCCCTCTATTGCCTCATCGATTCTATCGGTACGCAACTTCGCATCGGCAGAAAGGTAAATGGCAACCGGGTTGTACAGATGTCGTTCGAGCAGCGTTCCAGTCCGTTCTGCCCACAACGCATAGTCGTATTCTTTGACAATTGAATTAAACCACTTTGACGATTCTTTTGGACGATTCGCAGCCAGGCATACATGCCCCATAAGGAGTCTTGATACAGGATCGTTTGTCATATTGCCCCTTTTGCTTAAAATCTTGTAGGCAAACTCCCAGTTGTTTTTAAGGACTGCCTCCTCAGCGGCAGCGTCAATAGCCAGACAGCATGGCGCTCTTAAAACCAGAACTATCATCAAAGGAAAAAGAGCTTTCAATATCTTTGACATTTTATTTATTCCTCGCCTATCAAATATTAGCAGACAATTATTACTATTTCAAGCTCTTTAAAATGATTTTACATGTGCAATTGAATATCGGCAAGAAAGTCAAAACATTTGTTGACAAAAATCGGGCGTTGGGTTATTATCAGGTAGAAGAAAATGTTGAAAAGAATTATACCGGCATGTATTTTTATAAGCCACAAAAAGGCGATTACACCGAAACATGGAAGATACTATCATTGAAATAATTAATCGTTTTTGATAAAGGGTGTTAAACAGTCGGATCGTTTCCGGGGAATAGTCTGGTAGGGCAAAAAGAATTGAAAAGGAGGCTAATAACTATGAGGAAAGAAGCTGATTTGAAAAAGGTAGAAAAAGAAATATACGAAAAAAATGTAATTTTAAAAGAAGTACTGGCTCATCTCGAAGAAGAAAAGGATTTAATCAGGCGCCAGGTAGCTAAATTTATCGAACAGACGCTCATCCCGCGTCTTAAGAAAATCGTCGGCCCAAAAAATAAAATTAATAAAAAACAGTACGATTCGCTAATGAAATCCATGCAGGAGCTCGCAAGTTCGTCAGGTGGACCATTATATTTATATTCAAAACTTTCTGCCCGGGAAATACAAATTTGCGGCCTGATAAAAGAAGGAGCGACAGCTAAAAAAGCTGCAAAAACGCTCGGTATCAGCCCGGCAACAGTCCAAAAACATCGTGAGTCCATACGACGGAAACTCGACATAATCAATAAGAAAATCAACCTGGCAACATATTTGAAAGGGTTTGAGATTTCAAAATATGATGAGAAAAAATAAAAATCCACCTTCAATCTGATATTTGCAATATTAACATTCACAAACCCTAACCTATTAACTGTGGCGTCGACCCTCTGAGGTCGACACAGGTCTATGGGCTATTTTGCGGTTTTGCCCACATAGGCCTGCACATAGTTATCCGTATCTAAAAATTGTCTGGCTGCCTGTTGAACGTTCTCCACAGTTATCTTATCCAGTCTTTCTTTATAGCCGCGGTCATAATCGAAACCGGCGTTTACAAATTCATAATAAGCCATATTATATGCCTGATTAATACAGCTCATATTCCGCATCAGCATCGAGCCCCACAGTGAGTTGCGGGCTTTATCCAGCTCTGCCTGTTCTATCGGTTCGTTCTTGAGCTTATCGATTTCTGCTAATATACCGTCCCTGGCAACCTCAAAATTCTCATGCCCGGTTCCCATAGCACAGGTAAACCACCCGAAATTTTCCAGAAATCGAACGCCTGCTCCCACTGAATAGGCAAGCCCCTGTTTCTCCCTGAGATTTAACTTTAGCCTGGTGGAGAGTATTTCCACAGCCAGTCTTATGGCCGGAGCGCTATCCGAGGTTAATCCCGGAATGATATTTCCGAGATATATATAAACCTGTTCTTTGTCCATCGGCTGACTTACCTCAGTCGCTCCCTCAATTTTACTTGCCTCCGGCATGTTTATTTCTTCCCTGGTATACGGAGGCAGTTTTCCAAACCTTTTCTTTATCCATTTCATCACGGTCTCAGGTTCAATATTAGAGACCACGGCTATTATCAGGTTGCCGGCAGAGTAGTATTTTTGATGATATTTAGTTAGGTCGTCGCTTGTAATACCCGCCAGGCTTCGCCTGTCGCCAAGTACCTTTTTCGAAAGCGGATGATTTTCAAAAAGCTTTGAGTAATACAGATTACGACAGACCTTATAGGTAGATCCCGACTCCATTCCGAATATCCCCATGACCTTGTTTTTAACTTTCTCAAGTTCGACCTCATCAAAAGAGGGTTTGGCAACAATTTCATATAATATCTTTAAACCATCTTCGGCATACTCATCGATCGTTTCGAACCTGACAAAGCTATAGGCTCTCCAGGTGTATCTGTCATCATACGGTATATACGGCGAATCGTTGGTTTCCAGCCGGGCTCCGATATCATCCAGCGCCGCCTGAACCTCCTCGGCGTTTTTCTTCTCTGTGCCCTTTACAAGCATCCGGTTGGTTAAATCGGTAATCCCCGACTGATGGGGCTTTTCCCAGACAGCCCGGTTTTTACCAAGAATATTCACCGCGAAAACCCGCGAATCCGGATTGTGCTTTATTATAACCGTTAAACCATTAGAAAGAACTTCCCGGCTGTATCTGACATTATCACTGTCTGTAGAAACACAATTAACAGTCACAACCAGGGCAAAGACAGATATTATAACCAGTTTACGCATCAGTTTGCCTCCTTGGATAAAGGAACTGTGACCATAGCTAAGTACTTGCGATCGCTGAAATATTTTAAAGCCGCCTGTTGAATATCCCGGGGCTGTATCTCGCTGAGTTTGTCCACATAGCGCTCAATATAATCATAGCCGAAATTTACCAGCATCGGCGCCTGTATGACGCCGTAAT
Organism: uncultured bacterium; assembly: GCA_965603725.1. GTDB lineage: Bacteria > Zixibacteria > MSB-5A5 > UBA10806 > 4484-95 > JAGGSN01. The sequence goes on from CBFDEC010000001.1 coordinate 9,511, forward strand.
AATGCAGCTTTTCTTCAAGGTAAATCCTGTCGGTTTTATTTTTTACCACAATCCTTTTCAGTATTTTTTTATCAAACAGCTGGTCTCCCAGCGACTGCAGGTAACTGCAGGTCGAGGCAACGATGTTTTCAATTTTCTCGGAGAAGTTTGTTTTTGCGGAGAAGTGTAGCAATGAGAAATCCCTGTTCGCCTCTAAATAAAATGACATTTCGTTAACCAGCGGCTCATCTCCACCGGTAAGAGTTTTATATAATGGCGATCCCTCCCCTGAATCGAGAATCTGAGCCAGCATATCTATAGCATAGTAATCAGGCTCATTGTAACGCGGCGCGGGAAATACCATATGAATAGTGGTGATTTCAACGGGAAGTTCCCTGATATGAATTTCTTTATCGTACAGCGGATTGATCTCGAAGCTTTGAAGAGGGGGAAGCTCGCCTGCTGGATAACAGCCATAGTATTTATCAACAAGCTTTGCAAACCCCTTGATTTCGAAATCTCCAATGAACAGAGCGATCATATTGTTCGGCAGGTAGCGTTCCTTATAGTAAGCTTCCACCTTTTCACGAGGAATAGTCAAGATTATATCTTTGTCGCCCAGCACAGTTTGAGCATACGGAGTATTCTGGTAGATAATTGAATCGAAAAATATTTCGCTCCGGGAGATGGGGTTGTCGTTGTCCATTTTGATTTCTTCAATAACAATTTTACGCTCCTTGGGAAATTCGCTTTCCGGAAGAGTCGAATTGAAAAGCTGGTCGGCCTGGGTCTGTAGCGCATACTCGGCGAAAGTAGAGGGGATGATAAATAAATAGCCGGTAAGATCTTTGCGGGTAAAAGCGTTGATATAGCCGCCGTGATCTTTAAACCCCTCGTTAAGCTCAATCCGGGTCAGGTTTTTTGTGCCGTTGAAAAGCAGGTGTTCCAAAAAATGAGTGAATCCGTTGTTAGCCGCATCCTCAAATTTGCTCCCGGCCCGGACACAGACTATCGATGACACCATTGACGTCGAATGGTTCTCTTTTAAGATGACAACCATACCATTGCTCAATGTAAATTGTTTTGTCTCGCCCGCCTGGAGCAGAGTTGAGGCTGCTGCGAAAATAAATAAAATGATTATGGTTTTTCTCACCGTACCTCCTTTAAATAGATTTTAAATTAAACCAACGATAAGGTCATTCAAGTTTCCATGTCAAGGTAATATTAAGGCAAATATTATTTCGGGTTATTAATGGCCTTTTATCCGGTAAACAGTTGACAATCGGATGCTGAGCAATTATTCTTGGTTCTTAACGATTGGAGGATTATGAACGCGGACCGGCAAAATTCAGTTCTGTTCAAAGTTATATTTTATTCGGGAGCATTATTATCATTTATTATAAGCTTTATAGTTTTCTTTAAAACGATGGCGCCCACCCTTTCGTTCTGGGATTGCGGAGAATTTATCGCCAGTTCACATATTCTTGGCGTACCCCATCCGCCGGGAACGCCGCTTTATATAATACTGGGCAGGTTCTTTATAATTCTGGGTTTGTTTTCGACAGCCTCGCTTTCCACAAATTTCATTTCAGTCTTAAGCTCATCTTTAGCAGTTGCCATGGCTTATTTTATCATAGTGAAGGTGACCGAATATATTTTGCGCCATGATAAAAGCGATATTACTAACATTATGCTTTCAAGGATTGGAATCTACCTTGGAGCCTTAGCCGGCAGCCTGGTTATGGCTTTTTCCTCAACTTTCTGGTTCAATGCCGTGGAGACTGAGGTCTATGGCTTATCAATGCTGATAATGGTCACGATTACTTATATGTCTTTCAAGTGGGCCGAGAAAAAATTGACCGGTGGAAACGACTTGCTCATTGTCGGCATCGCATACATTTTATTTCTTTCCATCAGTATCCACCTGACCGCATTTCTAATTACTCCAGCGATTGTGTTGTTCATTGTTTTAGTTGACAGGCAAAAACTGCGTGACTGGCGATACTGGGTATGCTGGGGTATACTGTTCTCGTTTGCCTCGCCGGTTTATCTGCCTGTTCAACTGATGATTCCCACGCTGATGGACTATCAGATAGAAACCTGGCTTTTTCTGATGATAGCTTTTGCCGCATTATGCGGTTATAAAACTTTTACCATCCAGGGCAAAGCAAAGAAAAACTGGGAATTATATTTTGCGGTAATGATCGTCGCAATTATCGGTTTTACGCCGCATATTTATATCCCTATAAAATCGGCGCAAAAACCAGCGATTAATGAAAACAATCCTGACAACATATCACGTTTTAAAGCCTACCTCGAACGCAAGCAGTACGGCCAGGAATCTATGATAACCCGAATGTTTACCCGTCGCGCTAAACTTAAAAACCAGTTAGGTGATTATCCTCATATGGGTTTCTGGGGATATTTTAAAGAGCAGTATTCAAACAACAGATGGGGAATGTTAAGATATCTGCCGTTTTTGATCGGCTTATTCAGCATGTTCATATCGCTTCGAAAAAGTTTTAAAAACGGTTTCCTTTTAGCGGCAATATTTCTAATCAGCTCACTTGGTTTGATTTTATACTTAAATTTCTCCGACGGTACAAAAGCCGACCATCTCGAGGTTCGGGATAGGGATTACTTCTTTACTCCGGCATTTATTTATTATGCAATCATAATTGGAATTGGTTTCTCAACGATACTGGCTAAACTTCCAACATGGCTCAATAAAAAAACTCCGGCCTGGTCTGCTTATCTTATCTGGAGTCTGGCGTTAATCCTGTTTATCCTGATGCCAATAGACGCTCTTACTTATCATTACCGAACCCATAACCGCACCGGCGATTTCGCTCCGCCCGATTATGCCTACAACATATTAAACTCCTGCGAACAGGATGCCATAATATTCACCAACGGCGATAACGACACTTTCCCCCTGTGGTATCTTCAGGAGGTGGAGAATGTACGAAAAGACGTGCGAGTGGTAAACCTGTCGCTTTTAAATACAGACTGGTATATTCTTCAATTAAAGCACCAGATGGGCGTTCCCATTAATCTTACCGATGAGCAAATACTCTGGAAACCTTTTGAACGCCGGGGGCAGATTCAGCTCTATCGACCCGATGAGCCTTTTTACGATCCTATAAGGAAAAGAAACCGGTACCTGACAGCATACCAGGACCCCCAAACGGGCAAAGTTATAAGGATTCAGGACCAGATGATTGAGCACATAGTTTTAGCCAACAAGTGGAAATATCCGATTTATTTTTCCAGCTCTGTTCCTCAATCCAACCGCTGGACTCTGTCGGATTACACTCTCAGGCAGGCGATGGCGTTGCGAATTATGCCCGAAAAGCCCGCCGATCCATTAGACCCGGTTAAAACCGAGGACCTGCTTTACAATGTCTACCGCTACCGGGGACTCGGCGATATCAACGTGTTTAAAGATGAAAACAATGTTGGTTTAACTACTACTTATCCCGAGAGATTCATTGAGCTGGCTAATTATCATACCCGTCATGCCGACACCACAAAAGCCCGACAAATTCTGCGCGATTCCATAGATAGGTTTCCATATTACTATCAGGTTTATATTGAACTTATGATGCTTTATTCCGATGCGGCCTATGCTGACAGTAATGAGAATTTTTACAGTCTGGGAGTGAAAAATTTAAGCAGGGCTGTAAAGACATGGCCCGATATTACCCTTTACTGGCAATTTTTAGGGGTGCTGTATTATAACCACAAAGACTATGCTAATGCGATAACCTGTTACGAAAAGGCCTTAGAACTCGATCCCAGCGCCTCAATCTCATTCAGACTTTTGCTTCAACTTTACAATTTCACCGGAGAAAGACAAAAGGGACTGGCATTATTGGAATACTGGCTTAAGGAGCATCCCGAGGACATGGACGCGCGCAATATGTATAACATATACAAGCGCTATAACCGGTAATCAAGGAAATACACCTGCTCATGAGAAGTCCCGAGCGCTTTTATTTAACCCGGATTTTGCGGTTGAACAATCAGATATAATCCCAGATTTTGCAGTTAAACAATCAGAAATAACAAGCAACTTATTGTAACTCAACGCGTAGGGGCGTCCTAAACGGATCCGTATGGATATTGCTATATCCGTAGGATCTGTAGGACGCCCCTATGGCAACTTTTTTATTATCATTATTTCCTTAAACGTATTTGATAATTCTATGTTGATAAATTACTTGATTTGCCTTATCCAATTAAAACTCTTCAACCACAAAATATAGGCTAAAAAGCGGTAATTACTGCTGTTTTTTTATAAACATCTTTGGATCTATATTCCTTGACTTTAAGAACTTCTTCTGAAGTTTCTTTGCCTCGCCGGATTCGTTGTATTGCTTAACCAGACTGTATATGTTTTGCCTGAGCCTGAACGCCTTATCCTTTAATTTGGGAGATGGCGACAGCAGGGAATATAAAGCCAGGCAGATATTAGTAGCGGCGTTTTCGGGATAGACGCCATACCACCAGGGTCGGCATGACGACCAAAAAAAGCTGCATGATGGAGAAGCGGCGCCTAACAAATCTCGAGCCCTGTTGTGAAGGATATCACCTGCTTGAGCAGCGTTTTTAATTTCATCGAAGGCAATTTTATAGAGTTCCCATAATGCCTTATGGATTTTATTTGAAGGGTCTTTCCAGGTATAAAATATCTGCCTTCTTTTAATCTCTTCAGCGGCGCTGGTCCAATCTGATTGATAAGGCTGGCAATATTCTTTCTTACGAACATGATTTAAAAGTTGTGAAACCGTGATTGGTATCATTCGGGTATCCCTGTATAACAAACGCAGCAGGGTCTGACCGCCTTTATAATGATGGCCGAACTGTTCGACATCATTGGAAGTAAAAACGAATTTCCCGTTATGTTTATTGGCAAACCTAATAAAATCGTTGGTATTTCTTATCGGTTCCCTGGCAAAGATAGTGTTGGCCATGGCATTGGAGATTTGCCTGTCACGGGGAATAAGCACTAAACCACCGGCTGATTTATCCATATACAATCTGTCAAATGAAAGCTGATTCAGTTTGCCGGCGATGGTGATCTCATCTACCGCTAACCAACGGCAGCCATGACGGGCCGCGGCTTTGGCTACATTTGAAGTATAGGCCATTTCGGGAGAGTAAAATCCTTTCGGATTATAAAGCAACCCAAAATATGTTTTATTTATCCTGATGCTTTGGCTAACCTGACGATCAATTTCATCATCAGAGATAAACGGCAATATCGGGTGAAAACGAGGTGAAACGGTAAACTCGATTTGACCATTATCGGCCAGTTTCTTAAGCCGCGTTACTATTTTACCGAAACCTGTTCTAATCAACAGCTCAATTAAACAACCCTGAATGTTTACAGTGGCTTTGGCTGAGGGGATCTGCTCGAATATTCTGAGTACCGGATGATATGATTCATTAACTACCCGCTCTAAAATATTCCGATCCTGATCGGGCGGCTGGTAAAAATGCAGCAGGTTAGCCCAGTAAATTTGCTTTTTTAATTTTTTCTGATTACCTATTTTTTCCATATAGTTTTAGATTAACTATTACAATTCAACTTGTCAAGTATCTATCCAGAAAGTATCTTTTCGGAAATTCAGCGCTCATATATAAATTATCATCACTATCCGGCCTTTTGATAAACAATAAGCTCACGACTGTCATCCCCGCGAAAGCGGGGATCTATAATGTGGTATATCCTGTTTAATCATTTCTGCCTAAAACAAACCGGAAAAACATCAATTACCATAGATTCCCCGCCTTGGCGGAGAATGACACTTTCGTATCTCAAAATTAAATCTAAAATCTTTGAAGACAACCATATATATAATATGACGACTCTAAATCCTTAAAACAAAATCGATTAATTTCTGCTAATATTTCACAATCTTTAAATCATTCATCCTATTCTTAAAAAAGTCCGGACACTAATGATAAATTATATATATTTTCTGCTGTGACGTGAAAAATTATTCCTCTACTTGATAGCCGCTGAATGCTGTCTAACGATAAAAAGCAGACTATTTCAGCAGAATCATCTTACGACTGATCGACTCGCTGTCGGTTTTCAAGCGATATAGATATATGCCCGATGATACAATACTGCCGCTGTTATCTGTGCCGTCCCAGTTTACCGACTGGATGCCGCCTGCCCGAGGCGGGTTTTTGTCAAATAATGTTTTCACCAGCCTTCCGGAAATATCAAAAATATCAAGGCGGGCATACTGAAAACTTTCGAGGGAAAACTCAATAAGAGTTCGACTATTGAACGGATTGGGATAGTTCTGAGACAATGATAACGTTCTCGGTAAAACCGGACAAGTATCATTTATACCGCTTGTTAAATCGCATATATATATCCCGTTTCCGGTGCCGGCCAGAAGATTGCCATCAGCGTCTATTACAAGGCTGTGGATATTAAGATTACCAAGGTTATCATTAATAGGAATAAAACTTTCTCCTGCATCCGTTGAACTCAAAACACCACCGCCTGCGACCGAGCCTACATATATCACGCCTGTAATCTGAGGATCACAGGCGATAGGAGTGTTTTCTGAGGTTGGCATCGATGTGTATTGCCAGGTCACTCCACCATTAAACGAACGGGCAAAATAAAGATAACACGTTACATACAATGTCTCCGGTCCGTTGGGTTCGTATTCAAGGCGGTTGGGATTATAGTCCTCTAATCCAAACAACCCTCCCATGGGCGTCCAGTTATTACCGAAATCGGTAGTATGAGCGACAAACGTTTCACCGACTGCATAAGCCTCATACTGATTGATGCCATCGCCTTTTACATCAAGTATGTTCGTTCCGGGAAGACCGTTATTGGCGCTGGAAATATGTTCTCCATAATCCTGTGATTTAAGAATTCCATCAGGAAAACAGATATAAATATATCCGGGATTAACAGGATCAAAACCGAGCCGGCGAGGATACATAAAGCTTCCATTTATTATCGCCCATGAATTGCCATCATTGGAAGAGATATAAATACCATCCGAATAGGAACCCTCGCTGAAAAGAGCGACAAGAGTATCTGAAGATTGGGGCGTATATGACAAAAATGGAAATGGCGCAGATATCGACAGCCTGACCGCCCAGTTCTGGCCCCCGTCAAAACTGACATATAAACCGGCATCAGTTCCAGCGCAGATATTCTGAGTATTATCGGGGTCTACAGAGATCGATAATACCTGCTTTTCCGAAAGTCCTAGAAACTGCCACTGATATGCCTGGGTTAAACTTGCTGTAATAATCAGCAGAGTAAAGATCATTATTGCTCTCATATTCATCACAAACATACTCCCTGTTTATGTTAATTTACAAATTCCATAACTTTACCGGTAATAGTTCTTCTATATTTTAGTCCCATTTAAGGTAATGTTACACATATGTATTATAATGAAATTTCGAATAAATGCAAGATTCTTTTTCAGGAGTTTCCCCGAATTTTCGAGAAACCATGATTTCCACTTCTTCGAAATATCAACTCGTTGATATAATTTATATTATAAAGATTCTATTCAGTTCTTCGGGGAGACTCCTGAAGATTCTTTTTAAATTTGGTTTATTAAGAATTTCTAAGTATAATCTGATTCAATCGGTCCACGGTGTTTCGAGACTTTCTACAAAGGCGATTTTCTCAAGTCTTTTCCGCTGTCTTCTCTCGTTGTTTGCAATTTCATAGCCGTCAAAGGTAACTTTATCTGCGCCTTGATAATGCCCCAGGCAAACTAATGCGAAAACCTCGTATTGAGACTCAATCTCAAGCGCTTTTCTTACTGCTTCTTTCGAAAATGCCCCAATCCAAACCGCGCCAAGTGACAAACCATGCGCCATTAAAAGCATATTCTGAGTGGCTGCGGCGCAATCCTGGATATAATAAACGCTGTCAGCGCCATAACGTTTTTGGCTATCAGCGGGTTTAGCCAGGACCACTATTACGACCGGGGCTTTTTCCACCCATGGCTGATGAAAAATCGGATCAAATTTTTTAGTTTTTTCTTTATCTGTAACAACAACAAATCGCCAGGGCTGACAGTTGCCGGCTGAGGGTGCCCATCTGGCCGCCTCCAGGATTTTAGCAATATGTTCTTTTTCTACCGGCTTGTCTAAAAATTTGCGAATTGACCGTCTCGATTTGATAAATTCCAGAATATCCATCTTTATACCTGCCTTATTTATTGCTGAAAGTTTTAAAGTCTATCACATCTATCAATTTATACCGGTTTTAATAAAAAAGAAATTAAAAAATACTTCTTATAGACTCAATAATTGCGTATAATATTTATATTATTAGTAGGACGTTGAAATTCCCTGATGGAGTGATTTGGGATTTAACGTGAAATTGTAATTTGGATAATATTGTCCTATGAACATAGACTCTGGAGGAAAAATGACATCCGAAAAAGGTGATCTTGCAGTTGTTGAGAAATTAAACGAAGGCTATGATAGAATAAAAAAAGAGCTCGGCAAAGTTATTGTCGGCCAGGACAGGGTGATTGAGGAGTTGCTTATTGCCATACTGGCTCGTGGACATTGTTTGCTGGTGGGCGTTCCCGGTTTGGCGAAAACTTTGATGGTATCCTCGCTATCGAAGACGCTCGACTTGAAATTTTCCCGAATTCAGTTCACCCCCGATTTAATGCCGTCGGATATTACAGGCACCGAGATCATCGAGGAAAACAAGACTACCGGCGGCCGTGAGTTCCGTTTTGTAAAAGGGCCGGTATTCGCCAATATTGTGCTGGCTGATGAGATCAACCGTACTCCGCCGAAAACGCAGGCGGCGCTTCTTCAGGCAATGCAGGAAAACGAAGTAACCGCCGGCGGCCAGACATTTCAACTCGACCAGCCGTTCTTTGTGCTGGCCACTCAGAACCCAATCGAGCTAGAGGGCACCTATCCCCTGCCGGAAGCCCAGCTTGACCGGTTCATGTTCAATATCTTCGTCGATTACCCCAATGAGTCCGAGGAAAACGAAATCGTCCGGACAACCACCTCGGCTTATGTCTCCGATGTCGATGTTATTATGAAAGCCGAGGAAATCAGCCGGCTTCAGGATTTAGTGCGGCGGGTGCCTGCCAGCGACCACGTGATCGGGTACGCGGTCAAGCTTGCCCGGGCAACTCGCATAAATGGCAACGAAAATCATCTTGAATATATCAAGAACTGGGTTACCTGGGGCGCCGGGCCGCGTGCCTCACAGTACCTGACTCTGGGCGCCAAGACCCGCGCTATCCTTCACGGACGCACGACGCCCTCCATCGATGATGTCAAAGCAGTCGCCAAACCGGTCCTCCGTCACCGTATCGTGACCTCATTCTCCGCCGAAGCTGAAGGCGTGTCCGCGCTGGATATTGTGGATAGGTTGCTTGCGGATGTGGGGGAATAATGCTTTGACTTTCTATAAATTATTGACATTATCTTAAAAATTAAGTATTTAAATTCCATGAAACTTGAAGATTTTAGACCAGGTGTTCTCAACAAACAACAGTTGTTATTTCTAGAAGAAGAGGGAGTAATCCAAGATAGTACAATGGACGAGAGCCCTGAATCTTCCTTTGATTTACATATTGGACATGAATATTGGATAATGAAAGGATGCATTAAGGGCTTAGGACAAAAAGAACCTTATTATAAGATATTAAAAGATAAAAATTACTTTGAACTTCATAAAGATGATTTATCTGAATCGAGCAAAATTCAATTAGAAAGAGGAAAAACTTATGTATTTAAATTGAAAGAGAATTTGCGGTATCTTGACAACTATATTCGAAAATTCTATGGGTACGCCACTGGTAAAAGCTCAATCGGAAGGCTGGATGTATTAGTTAGGTTAATTGAAGATAGTTCCCCAGCCTATGATAGAGTTTCAGAAGAAAATCCGGGAAGTCTATATATAGAAGTAACACCTATTACATTTGACATTTTGGTTAGCCCCGGGACTAAACTAAATCAATTAAGAATATTTTATGGAAATCCTGAACTAAGTGAATTAAATCATAAGCAACTAAAAGAAGGCTTATGGGGTAATTTTATAGTTGATGACAAAGGAGGATTTTTAAATAATATCTCGAAATTAACTTTAAATCTTGAACCAGATAAACATGGCGATACTAAATTAACAGCATTTAAATCTCTGAAAAACGAAGAAATTATAGATTTAACACATAATTATAAAATTGAAAAAAACAAACTTGATCCTTGAAAATATTGGGAACCTATCCCGCCAAATATAGATAAAACCATTAAAATTGAAAAAGGGAATTTCTATATTTTAAGATCGAAGGAGAGATTTAAACTCCCTAATGATATTGCAGTATATTGTGAAGCTGTTTCAGAAGAATATGGTGAAATCCGTATCCATTATGCTGGCTTTGTTCACCCATGTTTTGGAAAATACCGATATGATGAAAAAGATATAGGTGCTCCACTGATTTTTGAAGTGAGAGGTCATACTATAGATATGTTTCTTAGACATGGGGAAACATTAGCAACACTTAAATATTATAGAATGTCACTACCTCAAAATTATATGCGGGAGGATATTGAGAAAGAAAAAAAGCAGGGTTATTCAAGCCAAGAATTGAATCTTTCTAATATATTCAAGAAATGGGAATGAATAATATGTTTACCCATTTAAACCTAACACAGGATTTAAAGATAATTCGCTTTGGTGGAGATTATCAACCATTACCTGAAGCTTTTGCAGATCTTGAAGTATTGATCAAAGAAAATGAAAATCTGTACCCCGGTATAGACAAATGGTACGACAGAAAAATTATATCAGGCTTAAAATGTAAAGAACGTCGAGCTTATGTTATTTATAATGAAGATAAACCTATAGGAGCTTCAATTATAAGACTTGGATCGGACACTAAAATATGTAGTGTGAGATTGACAAAAGATAAACAGAAAAAAGGCTTGGGTTATTTAATTTTTATTCTCCTTGCAAATGAAATTAGACATGTTGCTAAAAAAGTTCATTTCACACTTCCAGAAAGCTTATGGTTGAACAAAAATGTCTTCTTTGATAACTTTGGGTTCAAGAAATTTGGTCTGGCTCATAACCAATATCGATTATTCGAACAAGAATTTGCATGTGGGACTGATTTTGCTATTTTATGGAAAAATGCAATCAAAAACCTCCCAAAGACTCTGGAAAACTTTACCATCAACGGAAACAGCAACAATTGTGACATTGTTTTAAGTATCAAACCAGAATTTGCTAATAAAATTATTCGGGGACAAAAGAATATTGAAATTCGGAGAAAGTTTTCGAAGAAGTGGATAGGGGCTAAAGCATTAATTTATGCATCATCTCCCCTTAAACACTTTGTCGGAGAAGCTGTTATTAGTGAAATCCATCAAAGTGAACCACGAAAAATCTGGAATACTTGGAAAAATGAAATTGGTTGTAGTTGGGGTGAATATTCAAGTTATTGTAAAGGCGCGGATAAAATTTATGCAATACTCTTTTCAGACGTTAATAGATTCAAATGTTCAATTCCGGAAATACAGGTTGAAACTCTAATCAACAAAGAAATTAACCCCCCTCAATCATATTGTGAAGTTAAAAAAGAAAGCGTATGGCCAACCGCAGTAGCTTTAAATTGTTTGCTAAGAACTCATTTATAAATCCCACTTGTATTAAATGGGCAACACATAGAGAGTAGGTCGAAACCTCCGAAGGACCCAGACGGGTCTCCGTCCTTGACGGCCTGCGGTTTCGACAACAGGCTAAATATGCAGGCAAGCGCTAACTCATTAGCAGTATACATTTAAAAAAAGCCGGCTTAAGAATAAACCGGCTATAACCAGCATAATATTTTTAAGCGTGTTAATCCGGATTCGATACAGTTTCTTCGATTTCAAATTTTTTGATTCTGCGCCAGAGGGTTGTTCTGGAAATGCCGAGTTGCTGAGCTGTGCGTGTATAGTTGCCTGCATTTTGTTTCAGAGCTTTTAGAATTAAAGCTCTCTGATTATCTTTCAAAGTAATATTTAAGAAACCCGGTTCATCTTCGGCCGCAGGCCTATCTTTCGGCAGGGTGAATATCAGTGACTCGTCAATTATCTCAGAGGATGAAAGGGCACAGGCCCGGGCGATTATATTTTCCAACTCGGCTACATTTCCAGGCCATTGATAAGTCTGCATCCAGGCCAAGATATCAGGCGCTACCGCCTTCACGTTCTTTTCAAACTTAACGCTGTATTTTTCGAGAAAATGATTAACCAGTGGAAATATATCGGCAATGCGATTCCGCAGTGGTGGAATATATATAGGCATAATATTTATAGCATAAAATAGATCTTCCCGAAATTGCCCCGATAAGATTAATTTTTTCAAGCTTTTTGTCGTTGAGCAAATGATTCTAACGTCAGACTTAATCTTCTGGTTTCTTTCGGGTGTTGTAAAAAATCCATCCTGAATATATCTTAAAAACCTTGTCTGAAGATTTGGAGGCAAATATTCGATATCCTTAACAAAAAGTGCGCTGCCGTTTGCGCGAACAATCATCCCGGGATATTCATTGTTTTTATCACCCCAGCTGCCGAAGAATTCTTTTTCAAGGTCTTTTTGATCAATTGTTGAACATTCAATCACAATAAACGGAAGATCCTTGCGATTTGACCGTTCATGAATTGCTCTTCCAACAAGTTCCTTGCCTGTTCCCTGTTCGCCTTCAATTAAAACTGCCACCTCCGTCATAGACGCTTTAGCAATTATATCCAATACATCCTGCATTTTCTGCGACTTGGTAATTAGCTTGTCGTATTTGCCATTAGCAGATGTCACCTGTTTCTCTCTTTTTTGTAGAACTTTCTCGATTCGTGTTAACAGACTTCCAAATTCAAAAGGTTTGCAAATGAAGTCGGCCGCTCCGCCCTGGATTGCATCAACAGCCATAGGTATATTACCGAATCCTGTAATCAGTACTATTTCGGTTGCGGGATGTATCTTTTTAATATTTTTCATCAACTCAAAACCAGACATCTTAGCCATTTTAATATCGGAAACCAGAATATCATAAAATTTGGTTTTGGCCATTTCTATAGCTTCTTCTCCAGATCCAACGGCATCCACATCATAACTCTGGCTTCTAAGATAAAAGGCAAGATTCTTTCGCAGCACTTTATCATCATCAACTACGATGATGTTGGTCATATTCCCTCCGAAGTTATATATTTCTGCGTAATGCCTACAAAAATTATTTCGTCATAAATACATCGATAGTTAACCTTGAAAGACAAAAAAAACATCTTGATTTAATATGAAACAGTTCCTATAGTTCTTGGCAATTATGGTACGAATGTTTACACTGCTGATGTGTGCAATGGTGTGCATGTGTTCTGCGCTCAATAGCCGGGCTCAATCTATTGATTCCATGCTTATTGAAGGGATAAGTTTAGTTCACCAGGAGAAGTTTACAGAGGCTTTTGACTTATTTGATTCAACTATAGTCCTGGCGCCTGATTTACCGGTTGGATACTTTTTTAAGGCTGCCGCCTATGCAAACTTAGCCAGTGATTACAGGAATCTGACATATTCAGATACGTTTTTCACTTATATTGATCAGGCTATTGATATCGGAAAGGCAAGAAAAGAATCCGGACAGGCTACATCAGAAGATATTTTTTTCTATGGCGGCGCCATCGGGTTTCGGGGGATATATAAATCATTCCGTGGCGACTGGCTTGGCGCTTTCAAGGACGGCTTAAAGGGCAAGGGGATTTTAAAAGAGGCCTGGGAGATGGATTCAACGTATTATGATACTTATTACGGGCTGGGCGCGTATGACTATTGGAGGTCGGCTAAAACGAAAATATTATGGTGGCTGCCTTTCTTTTCTGACAACAGGAAGAAAGGTATAGATCAGATATATTTAGCTATCGAAAAAGGCAAACTGGTTAAAAATGAGGCCAAATACGGTTTGCTGAGAATCTATGAAAATGAAAAAGATTATAAAGCGATTATTGACCTTTGGGAAAATTACCTTAAAGAGATTAATCCCGATGATCCGTTTGCCCTGTTTTTTCTGGGAAGGTCACTGGCCGGATTACAAAGATTTGAGGAAGCGATTGATATCTTTAACCGCCTCTTGGATTTCTATTGCCAGTCGCCCTATTATGATCCGGGCGCCGAGCTTGATGTCTGCTACAACCTGGGCCTCTTCTATTACAATTGGGGTAAATACGAGGACGCCGTCAAGTATCTTTCTCTGGCGAAAGATTTGGCAGAATCGATGTCTTTTCGCAAAGATATCGAAGAGGCGGTGGAAAATTCCCGGGATTATTACAACAAGGCTTTAGCTGCTCTTGAAGACGACTAGTATAATTTACATAACAGCCATCGTCATATTTTTATCGCTATTGCCATGTCGGGCGAATAACCTTTCCCAATCGGAGCTTACAGTGGATCCTGATGGTCTTGAGGGCGCCATGCTGTATAAGGCGCTGTCATTTGTTTATTCAGACAGTTTCGAGGCGGCCATCTCATGCGTTGACAGCCTGCTTGATAAGAACAACAGGTTCTGGCCGGCTTATGTTATTAAGACTGGAATTATCTATACTCTGATGACCGATGATGAAAGATACCACAGCGAAGGGCATTTCAAGGCGCTAATTGATACCTCGCTGACGGGTCTGGATAATCATCTAAAGGATAATCCGGATGATAAATGGGCGATGTTTTTTAAGGGAACGGCCCTGGGATACTTAGCTGTCTGGGAGGGTCATCGTGGAAGCTGGTTTAAAGCTGTTATTAAGGGTGTGAAAGCGGGCAAGCTGTTTTCCAAAGCCGTAAAGCATGATTCGCTCTTTTATGATGCCTACCTGGGTCTGGGTACTCTTCATTACTGGCGAGCGGCTAAACTTGGCATCATAAGAAAACTTCCCTTTGTAGCGGATACGCGTGAGCAGGGAATAGAAGAGCTTAAGCTGGCCATAGAGAATTCACGCCTGTCATCCACCGCCGCCGCCCTGGGATTGGCCTGGATTTATATTCACCGCAAGGAATACCGGAAAACAATCGAAATCACCGACAGGTTAATCGATGAGGGTCTTGTGGGGCGCCAGGTTTTATGGCCTAAAGCGATCGCTGAATTCAACCGGGGTAACGCCCGCGGTACGATTGAAAATTTTACGCTTATCAGGGATGGGCTTATAAGAAAAGGCAATCAGAATTACCAGAATCTGGTGATTTGCGGCTACTGCCTCGGCAAGGCTCACTACTGGAAAGGCGATTACCGGAAAGCCACAGAATATTTCGATGAGATATTAAGCTATGAATTATCACCCGAGGTCGCCCAAAAAGTATCCAAGAAATTAGGAGACGCTAAAAAATATAAAAAGAAGATAGCCGAGAAAATGAAAATATCTTCGAAAAAAAATATAGATTAATTTTGTTGTGCTGTCGGAAGTTACCTCCGACAGCCCGACAACTCTGGAGGAAGAATCCGCCTATGGCGGATGCCAGCACATGTAAAAAAAAGAAGATGGCCGAGAAAATTATTAAATGACAAAGTTCGTAAATAATGTTATAATATTCTTACTATGAATAAGCTTTATTTCGGAGACAATTTAGAAATTATCCGTAAATATATTAAGGATGAATCAGTTAATCTAATATACTTAGACCCTCCCTTTAATTCCAAGAAGGCTTATAATATAATTTTCAAGGACAAGACTGGTAAATCACCATCATCGCAGATTAAAGCTTTTGAGGATACATGGACTTGGACAAACGAAACACAGGATGCTTTCGATGAGATAATAGCAGGAAAATATCCACTTGAGCTCAAGGACATGATGAAAGCCTTTAAAGAATTTATGAGAACAACAAATTTAATGGCATATTTAACGATGATGGCAATTCGTCTGGTTGAGCTTCGCAGAGTACTGAAAAAAACAGGCTCTCTTTATTTGCACTGTGATCCTACAGCAGGTCATTATTTGAAAATTGTGCTTGATCAGATTTTTGGAATAAAAAATTTCAGAAATGAAGTGATATGGAAAAGGACATTCGCGCATAGCGACCCAAAACGCTTCGGAAATAATTATGATGAAATATTATTCTATACTAAGAGCAATGAATATGTATTCAAGCCCGTTTACATGCCTTATTCGCAAGATTATATCGAAAATTTTTTCAAATATGAGCAGAATGGTAGAAAATATCGATTAGTAACTTTAACAGGCGCTGGTGTATCAACAGAAGAATCGGGTCAAACATGGAAAGGGTATAACCCATCAGAAAGAAACCGACATTGGTCAGTCCCAAAAAGGTTAGTTGCACAGCTAGTTAGTAAAGAGAAAGCCTCAAAGATGGGGATAATCGAGAGATTGGAATTACTCTTTGAAAAAGGTCTAATTGTTTTCAGCAAAAATGGCGTGCCCAGCTTTAAACAATTTCTTGATGAGATGCCTGGGGTTCCAGCCCAGGCTATCTGGGATGATATTCCGCCGGTAAGCGCGCATAGTTCAGAACGATTGGGTTATCCTACTCAAAAACCGCAGGCTCTTTTAGAAAGAATAATAAATGCTTCATCAAATGAAGGAGATATTGTTTTAGATCCATTTTGCGGTTGTGGTACGACTATTGCCGCCGCAGAAAAGCTTGGCAGAAAATGGATTGGTATTGATATCACATACTTGGCTATAGCGCTTATAAAAAAGCGTATTATTGACCATTTCCCTGATGAAAAATTTAAAATTATTGGTGAACCAAAATCTTTTGAGGATGCAAAGGCTTTCTTTTTCCAAAAACCCTTTCAATTTGAAAATTGGGCAATATCATTACTGGGAGGTCAGCCATATAAAAGCGAGGGAGGCGGTGATACCGGCATTGACGGATTACTATTTTTCAAAGACTATGAGAATAATCATCACAAAATTATTATTGAAGCAAAAAGCGGCGGTTATAATCCAAAAGAAGTTCGGGCTTTAAAAGCCGTTATAGAAAGAGAAGAAGCTCCTCTTGGTGTATTATTAGCCTTAAAAAAGCCGACAAAGGGAATGATTGTTGAGGGGGCGGCATCAGGCAAATGGACAATGCCCGGAAGCAAACGTTCATATCCGGTTATTCAAATTGTAACCATTGAAGACATTTTTGCCGGCAAATATCCCGATCTCCCCGACACAAGCGGAACTTTTAAAAAAGCAAAAAGACAAAAAAGAGATAACGAAAACGAAAAAAGTCTGTTTGAATAAGAAAAATATCATGCTCTTATATTAACTTGTAGATAAGCAGTGTAGGTCGAAACCCCTGCGGTTTCGACAAGATATTTCGTGGTAGGTGTATGTCCCCATGCACCAACAAGCCTATATATTGAGCCATTCATAATCCTTCTCAAGATATTATCTGTCGGAAGTAACTTCCGACATCACAATAAGGATAAATCTACCAAACCCAAACCGCAGTTAAATGCCTTTTCCAGCATCTTTTTATCCAATTTTGCCTCGCCGTAATTCATGTTTTTAGTCTGATATTTAAGTTCGAATTTAATCTCCATACCCGCCCAGATAAAGAATGCTCTCATAACCCGCAAAGCGGCGTCGAATTTGCCATAGTCGCCCGCCACCAGCACTATCCCGCCCTTTTTCCCTTTGAACAACGGCTCTTTAAAGGACTGTTTCTCAGGAGATGAAAAATCAGCCGGTCGAAAACAGTTGCATCGGTCAATGAAAATCTTAGTCTGCGCCGATACCGAATCGAAATAGACCGGCGAGCCCAAAACCACCGCTTTGCTCTGGGCGATTTTATCGTAAAGGATAAAGGCGTCATCATGGAAAAAACAGTAATCGGGCTCCGGCGATTTGCCGCAGGCCTGGCAGGGCAGAATCTGCATCTCATTGAGACGGTAAAACCTGCTTTTGAACCTGTTCTGTTTCGCGCCTTTTAAAACCTCATTGATAAGGATATCTGTAGAGCTTGCCGGCGTTGCCGATCCTGAAATGCCGATAATCATCAGAAATTATATGTGAAAAACAATTCCACCCGGTCGGTTTTCGGGGCTACATGCACCTCAAACACCTTATCCGTCTGGCCGAAATCAGCCATGTGTGCGTCTACGTAAGCGTCAAACATGGAAATAAATACAGTCAGACCTGTCAGCCATAAGAAAAGGTTACGGCTGTCGCGTCGGTCTTTATATAGTTCGAATTCCTCTGCCTTATAAATCGGGTCGTCGGAATTTAAGAAGTTTGCCTGATGATTATCCATCTGTTTCCAGTATTTCCGCGCTTTATAGACAAAATATACTTCCATCCCACCGTATATAATAGACTTGATATATTTTTTATTGTAGAATTGCCCCCAGCCCGGCACCAGGGCCGATCTAAACAGGGCGCCGGTTGGCCAGGGTTTCCTTCCTTCTGCTATTGAATCTGTATGTAGGCTGTTATTATTGGATAAGACCTGGCCGGAATCAGGCAAAAGGCCGTAACTGCCGGTGTCAGGAACAATCCGGTCGCCGGGCAGAGTTATTTCATGCGGTTGATGGTCTGGATTGCCGGTTGAATCTTTTGATGAAATAAAATTATTGTCAGCGGCTGAAATATTTATCATGACAATTATCGATATTGCCATTAAAACTGGCGTTTTCATCATCTTGTATTTTTTACTCCGGAGGCAACCTTAAGTTTATTGACGCTCATTTTGACCAACAGCCTTCCATTATTATTGATCATAGTTTCCCCTTCATAGTGAATCGGAAGGGGCTGTTTGGATGTTATTTCCAGTTGACGGCAGCGATACATGCTGGTTTCGGGCTGCCTGATATGAGCGCCTTTAATAACTCTCGGCAAAATCGAAAAAATTCTCCGGCGGCTGGTCTTATGCACAATACATATATCAAACTTACCATCATCAGCAACAGCATGCGGGGTAAGCAAGAACCCGCCGCCCGTACTTTGCCCAATGCCGACGGCTACCAGCATTACCTGGTCGTCAAATTCGAAGTTGTCGATTCTGAGCCTGATTTTATAGGCCGGAAACCTTTTCCAGACTCTGTATACAGCCAACATGTAAGTCAGCAAGCCCAGGTTATTACTTGACTTGTTAGCCTCATCCGCTACTTCCGCATCAAACCCGATACCCAGCATATTAAAAAACGGTCGATCATTAAACAGGCCAACGTCGAGATCGATTGTTTCACCGAAAGCGGCAGTGCGACAAACCGTTTCGAGGTCGCCTTTAGTTCTAAGCAGTTTAAAAAAATCATTGCCCGTGCCGGTTGGAATCACTGCCAATACTGAATCGGAACCCAGCAGGCCGGATGCAACCATGTTTACCGTGCCATCGCCTCCCATGGCGACAACTCTCCGGCAACCGCAATGAGAAGCTGCAAAGGCGATGTCCGTAGCCTGTTCTGAATTCTCAGTAATACGAATATCAGTTTTGACCCCGATTTTGGAAAACAGGCTATCGACCTCAGGCAACATGTCAATCGATTTGCCCCTGCCGCTGGAGGGGTTAACAATCAGTAATATCCTGTTAAGTTTGTCGTTCATACTATTAAGATAACATCTACAAACTGCTGTGTAAACAATTATCGGCAATACAGTGATTGTGGTAATTGTGAAAAATAAGGATAAACGATATAACAATCCACATATTTAATTTAATGTTCGGTCAGGCCGTAGTGAAACGTGACCTGGCCGTATAGCAGGTACTGTCAGGTCACACCTTTGTGGGCCCGACCGGTCAGAACTTTTTATAAGGGTATATGGCTCGTATGAGGGTCCTGCCGGCGCAATTAACGGCAGAGAATATTTGACCGATCGTTCATTATAATATAATATTAGGTTTGGGCAGCTGATGGAGAAAGCCAAGATGTCTGATATTGACAAAAGCCTAAATAAAAAAAAGTCTGCATTTGCCGGCCATATTCTGGCAGTGGAGATAAACGATTTTTTCCCTTCAGGTGAAAGCTCTTCTAAAAGCCGATCCAGGGTGATCCCCAATATCCTTCATCTGTTAGATCATATCGATAAACACAGGGCCGAGGGAAATTTTTATATCACTCTCGAACTGATGAAAGATTTTCCGGAGATTATATCGCTGGTATCATCCAGAGGTCACGAGATAGGTCTTTGCTGTGATTGCCGCAGTTCTGATTGTCTGGCTGATATAGCTTCGTATAAAAAAGAGCTTGAACAGATTGCGGGATGCCGGTCAAGCGGCATCATGCTGAAAACTGGGTCTGGTGATAAAAGGGAAATGCTTAAAGAAGTTGCCGCTAATGGTTTTTATTATTCTCTGACAGATTACAAACCATCGCCTCGTGAATATTATTCACAGCCGATAAAGGTTATGTTTAATGACAATACTGTTTTGAACGTTTTCCCCTCGAGCCAGTATAAATTTTGTGGTATGATGATAAAATTTGGTCAGCCCGGCAAGATAAGGCTGTATCCATACTGGTTTTTACGTCGATGTCTGCGTTATTTTACTCATCGCAATATTCCGGCGATAATAAATTTCCCATTGTGGGAGTTTGACCCTCATCTGCCCAGGCAGGCGCTTGGTCCTCTGCAAAGCCTTAAAAGTTATGGCAACCTTACACTGGCTGAATTTAAGCTCACCCGATTACTCCTTGAATTCGATTTTATACGGGTAACCAAATATCTGGAATTAGAAGACGATGCTGAAAATTTATGATAATATTTATTTATTTCACTTTGCGCACAAGGCAATTAATATTATAATTATTCTTAAACTGGCCGACAATAACAAAAAAAGGAGATTTGTTTTTGTATTCAGGCAGTCTTAAAAAAATAGTATTTGTGATTAACTCACAAAAGAACCTGATAAAGATTTCTCCCGTCATCGATAAATTTTCTCGTTATTATGATGTATTAGAGCCGATAATTATTTACACCGGAAGGTCTCTGCCAAAGAATGAATCCGCTTATCTCTTTGATCAGTTAAAATTGCCTAAACCCAATATATATCTCAATGTCAAACCCGGCACGCACGCCGAGTCTATTGCCGGAGTCATGTTTGAAACGGAGAAATGTTTCCCCGAACTGTCTCCGGATATGGTTGTTGTTATCGGCGGTTCCTCGGCTGCCCTGGGAGCTTCGATTACCTCGGCCTGGATGGGCATCAGGATTGCTCATATCGAAGCCGGTTTGAGATGCCCAGGATGTAAATCGACAACTGATGTGAACAGGAAACTTGTTGACGGTGTTGCCAGCCTTTTCTTTGTAACTGACGGTATTGCTCATGCCAATATCTTTAATGAAGGTACTCCCGAAGACGAAATATTCTTTGTCGGCAATGTGATGGTGGATACGATGCAGAAGTTTTTGCCTGTATCACGTGAATCAAAATTGCTCGAAAAACTTGAACTTGAACCCAAAAAATATGCGGTGTTGTCTCTGCACCGAAAAATGAATACCTGTAATTATGATATCCTACGCGGCATTATTTCAGCGGCAAAGCAGATTTCCGAGAAGATACCGGTCGTATTTACAGGCTTTAAGCGAGTTAAGGCTGAAATCGATAAATTTGGTTTGAGCCGCTATTTTGACAATAAGAGATTGAGCATGTATGTAGTGTCAAAATACACTGACTTTTTAGCCCTGGAAAGCAACGCCCTGTTTTTAATGACTGATTCGGGAACCATGCAGGTCGAATCGAGCGTCCTGGGCATTCCCTGCATGACTTTGCGGCCGAATACAGAATGGATAGCCACTGTAAAGGAAGGTTCCAATAAAATAGTCGGACCATTTCCCGAGAAAATAACCGCCTATGCCGATATAATGCTGGCTAATGAATATAAACCATCAGGGGTTCCGAAATACTGGGACGGCCGCACAGCAGAAAGGATTGTTGAGATTATCGCAAAATCATTCCCCGATGAGGACCCATCAACAAGGAAAATTAAAACAATTTCAATTTCCGATTAAATGTCAAAAGTAGTAATAACTGGCGGAGCCGGGTTCATCGGATCCAATCTTTCCGAACGTATGTCCGGTCTGGGGTGGGAGGTGGCGGTTGTCGATGATTTATCATTTGGCAGCCTTTCAAATCTTAAAAAAGTGATCGATAAGAAGAATTTTCTTTTCATCAAATCCGATATTTGCCTGCCGGGAGTTCTGGAAAAAGCCTGCAATAATGCCGACTGTATAATCCACTTAGCAGCCTATAAAATTCCTCGCTATGGCAATGCACTCAAAACAATGAACATAAATAATGAAGGAACAAGGCTTGTTCTTGAGTGTGCCTCAAAACAAAAGATTAAAACAATTGTAGCTTCCACTTCTGATGTTTATGGCAAAAACCCCAATCCTCCATTTGCAGAGAATGATGATATTGTACTTGGACCGCCGTTTATTAGACGGTGGGCTTATGCAGTTTCAAAAGCTTTTGATGAACAGCTGGCTATGGCTTTTTATCATGAAAGGGAGCTTCCAGCGGCTATAATAAGATTTTTCGGGAGTTACGGACCACACAACCATCGCTCCTGGTGGGGAGGACCGCAGGCTGTATTTATTGAACAAGCGCTCAATAACAGACCTTTAACCGTTCATGGGGACGGTCGTCAGACCCGCAGTTTTTGCTATATAAGCGACACTGTTGATGGAATTATAAACGTCGTCGAGTCTGATAAATCTATCGGGCAGACGCTGAACATAGGGTCCGCTGAAGAAGTAGATATTATCACTCTGGCTCGGAAAACAATTGAATTAACCGGTTCCAAATCTGAAATTGAGTTTATTCCTTACGAGCATTTTGGCGGTAATTATGAGGATGTGAGAAGACGTGTGCCCGATCTGTCAAAGGCTGAAAGACTATTCGGATTCGAGCCAAAAATCTCGCTTGAGGAAGGCCTGAAAAAAACAATTAGCTGGCATAGAGAATTCCACCTGGATCAAGCAGGCTGATTTTACGGAACCTTCCATGTTTTATTAGATTATATTAGGAAATGTCTCGGTTTACCAGAAAATAAAAAAATCAATTGCTTTCTCATGCCGTTAGATTATATATACAAGTTTTGCTGAAATTCTAATAAAATGGGAGGGAATATGCCCCGGAGTAAAGACGAAGTTTTAAAACTGATTGATGACAATAATATTAAATACATCCGCCTCTGGTTTACCGACATACTCGGCTGCCTTAAGGGTATGAGCATAACCCGTTCCGAGATCGAACCGGTTTTAGACCATGGCCAGGGTTTTGACGGCTCATCGATCGAGGGGTTTGTCAGAATTGAAGAGTCAGACCTGATGGCCATACCCGACCTCGATACCTTCACGATAATTCCCTGGGAAGTCAACTCTGAAAAGATAGCGACTCTTTTTTGCGATATTCAAAATCCTGATGGCTCTCCTTATGAGGGTGATTCACGTTATATCCTTAAAAGAGTTTTAAGTGATATTGCCCGGGATGGTTATACGGCATATTTTGGTCCGGAGATTGAATATTTTTATTTCAAAGACTCAAGCTCTCCCCAGATTATGGACAGGAGCGGTTATTTCGATTATGCCACTGCTGATAAGCCGACCAGGATTCGTAAAAAAACGACCAGCGCTCTGGAATCGATAGGGGTACAGGTTGAATGTTCACATCATGAGGTGGCCGAATCACAACATGAAATTGATTTGAAATACCAGCGCGCCCTGAAGATGGCCGATCATACGATGATTTACAGGCTGGTGGTCAAGGAAATTGCCGCTACCGAAGGATATTATGCCACTTTTATGCCCAAACCGATCTTTGGCAGTAACGGATCGGGCATGCATGTTCATCAATCTCTCTTTAAAGAAAATAAAAACGCTTTTTTTGACGGTAACGACCAATACAACCTATCTGATATAGCAAGAAACTATATCGCTGGATTGCTTAAACATATCAAGGAATTCTGCCTGGTCACCAATCAATGGGTGAACTCATATAAACGACTGGTTCCCGGATATGAGGCGCCGGTATACATTTCCTGGGGAAGACGCAACCGATCATCGCTTGTTAGAGTTCCAATGTATCGTCTGGGACGAGAAGAGGCGACAAGAATTGAGCTTCGAAGCCCCGACCCCGCCTGCAACCCTTATCTGGCCTTTGCGGTAATGCTGGCCGCCGGCTATGAGGGGATAAAAAACGGCTATCCACTATGTGATCCCATCGAGGAAAACATCTTTGACCTGGATGAGAAAAAACTCCGACGGCAGAAAATTAAAACGCTGCCCAACTCTCTTGAAAATGCAGTGCATGAATTTAAAAAATCAAAGCTGATGAAAAAAGTTCTGGGGGATCATCTTTTTGAAAAATTGATCGATAATAAAATGGTTGAATGGGATAGATATCGGATGGCTGTCACACAATATGAAATTGATAATTATTTGCCTATTCTTTAATGTCCCGGTCCGGAAATTGTCATTTTTTATCGGTCATTGCAATCCTGCCTTTGGCTAGCGTGAAAGGCAGACTTTGGGCAATCATGAGTATATAAGGAAAGATTTAAAATCATGAACTCCCGGCAACTGAAAATGTAGTTTGAGATAAGCTCTATATTCACCCCCCGCTTTTGGGAACTCGATTTTATAATGGCTATGAAAAACATATTAAGTTTTGATGTTGAAGAACATTTCCAGGTGTCCGGGATGGAAAAGGCTATCAGTCGCTCAAGTTGGGATAGTTTTCATTCGCGTGTAGAGCAGAGCGCCCAGAAGATCTTTAAAATACTCGATCGCCATAAGGTGAAGGCTACATTTTTCATCCTTGGCTGGATAGCCGAGCGGCATCCCGGGCTGATAAAAGAAATCGCTAAACAGGGGCATGAGATAGCCAGTCATGGCTTTGATCATAAGCTTGTGTACAATATGACGCCTGAGCAGTTTGCCGTTAATCTGAAACAGACTAATGACCTTTTAGAATCGATAACCGGTCAAAGGGTTTATGGCTACAGAGCGCCCAGTTTTTCGCTGGCGATTGATGATATTGAAAAGTTTGAGATTTTAGCCGAACTTGGATTTACATATGACTCGTCGCTGTTTCCAATGAAACATCCTCGGTATGGCAGGGCGCAATCCATCCCTCTGGGACCGTTCGAAATTGAAAAGGATAGTCGTTACATTATTAAAGAGTTTCCGATTTCAGTGATAAAGTTTCTGGGAAAGCATATTCCTGCCGGCGCCGGCGGCTACTTTCGGCTGTATCCGAATACGATTCTTAGACGCAATTTTAAAAAAGTAAATAACCAGGAACGACCGGTAATTATTTATCTTCATCCCTGGGAATTCGATCCCGATCAGCCGCGAGTATCGGGGGCGGGCTTTGGTAATACTTTCAGACACTACCTGAATCTGGATAAAACCCAATCCAAACTGGAGATGGTCTTGAAGGAATTCGAATTTGGCTCATTCCGAGACTTTATCGGTTCCCAATCCTGATGATAATTCCCGGCTTTATCGGATTACCCCATAAGCTCTCAGCCCAATCAAATCCGCTTTATTCATAAACCTCATTATTATCTCTTTATTTTCTGATGGGATATGGCAATTGAGATTAAGTCTCATTTAACGTTCTGTTTATAAGGATGGTTAAACGATCAGCTACACATTCCCGTGGCAATGTTTGTATTTCTTCCCGCTGCCGCAGGGGCAGGGTTCGTTGCGGCCGACTTTTTTCTCGACCCGAATCGGTTTCTTTTTCTGCGTGCGTTCTGCGGCTTCCTGCATCGGGCCGGTATAACCGACATTATCATCGCCAGCCCTTTCGCCGGCGGACTGAGCGGCAGTTGCGACACCCATTCCGACAGCCGATTGTTTAGCCGCTACCATTTGTTTGGCCGGTTTTCTGGCAGGTTCGGTTGCCAGGCGCAAGTGATAGACTTTGGCGATGGCAAGTTCATCGATACGCATCTGAACCTCAACAAACATCCGGTAGCCCTCTTTTTTAAACTCAATTAGAGGATTCCGCTGTCCATAGGCTCTTAACCCGATACCGGTTTTAAGCTGGTCCATTTCATAGAGGTGCTCTTTCCATTCGTAGTCGATTACCGACAGGAAAGCAAACCGTTCAAGCTGACGCATTATCTCCTCGCCCAGGTGCCGTTCTTTATGCTCATAGATTTTCAGGGCGGCTTTGCTCAGCCTGTCGATTACAACATCCTGTTTTAGTTGTAATATATCTTCCTCTGGCCAGTTGAAATCGAGCAGAAATATCTTCCGCATCTGCTCCCGTAAACCCTGCAGGTTCCAGTTTTCAGGATAAGTCTTTTCGGGGCAGAATTCCCAGACTTTGTCCTCGACAATATACTGGATTAACTCAATGATATCTTCTCGAAGGTTTTTGCCTTTCAAACAGGAGGCACGCCGGCTATAAACCACCTCGCGCTGACTGTTCATGACGTCATCATATTCAAGAAGGTGTTTCCTGATTGCAAAATTTTGACCCTCGACCCTTTTCTGAGCTCTTTCAATGGCCTTGGTTACCATAGAATGTTCGATAACCTCGCCCTCCTGGACGCCCAGCTTGTCCATAATAGCGGCAATTCTATCCGAGCCAAACAGGCGCATCAGGTTGTCCTCGAGCGACAGGAAAAATCGCGAGCTGCCGGGGTCTCCCTGACGGCCGGAACGGCCTCGCAACTGACGGTCTATTCGGCGAGATTCATGCCGTTCTGTACCTATTATGCGCAGGCCGCAAGGGACATCCTCATCGCATTTTAGATCATTATAATGAGGACAGTTGTTTTCCGAATCAACCGGAGAAACCAGCATGCAATATGGCGACTTTACTATCGATTCGGCGAGCTTGATATCGGTTCCACGGCCGGCCATGTTGGTAGCAATCGTTACTGCCCCGGGGATGCCTGCTTTGGTTACGATTTCCGCCTCCTGCTGATGGTATTTGGCGTTTAACACAGAGTGGCCAATTTTTTGCATTTTCAAGAGACGGGATAAAATCTCCGACACTTCCACCGAAACAGTGCCGACCAGTACCGGCACATTTTCCTTATGCAGCCTGACAATTTCATTGATTATCGCCTGGTACTTTTCATTGCGGGTGCGATAAATCAAATCCTCATAGTCAATTCGTCTGACCGGCCGGTTTGTTGGAATGACAACTACATCCAGCTTGTAAATTTCCCATAACTCACCGGCTTCAGTCTCGGCAGTACCGGTCATGCCTGCCAGTTTATCATACATTCTGAAAAAGTTTTGCAGTGTAATTGTGGCTAAAGTCTGGGTTTCACCTTCAACGGTTACGCCCTCTTTAGCCTCAATTGCCTGGTGAAGGCCATCGGAATAACGCCGCCCCGGCATCAAGCGGCCGGTGAACTCATCCACAATCATGACCTTGCCGTCCTGTACCACATATTCATTATCTTCTTCATAAAGCTGGTAAGCGCGCAGCAACTGGTTTATAGCATGGTTTTTTTCTGACAGTTCCGCGTGATGGCGGTATAGTTCGTCCCTGGCACGAGCCCTGTCGTCATCGTTGTAATTAGGGTCGTTATCTATCTCTACCAGACCCTCGGTAATATCAGGAATTTCAAACAGCTTCTGGTCATCGGGAGACAGCATCGACCGTCCGGGCTCCTCGAGAGTAACGGTATGTTCGCGTTCATCTATGGCGAAATACAACTGGTTATCGAGTTCATGCATTTTTTTGTCGCGCATGTAATCGAGTTCAACAGTCTGGACCTGTTTTTTAATGCCCTTTTCCTTATAAAGCTTAAGCAGTCGCTTATTTTTGGGATCGCCGCGCTGAGCTAATAAAAAGTGATTGGCCGCTTCATAGTCCTCCCCTTTTTCTAACAGCCTTTCACCCTCTAAAATGAACTTTGCACAGAGCTGGTTCTGACGTTTAACAAGGTTTTGCACCAGCGGTTTCATCTCGTTGAAGCGATCATCCATCTTTGATTCGACCGGGCCGGAAATAATAAGCGGAGTCCTGGCCTCATCGACAAGCACCGAGTCGACCTCGTCAATAATGCCGTAAGCAAAGCCGCGCAGTACCATATCCTCAGCCTGAACCGACATATTATCCCTGAGGTAATCAAAACCGAACTCATTGTTGGTGCCATAAGTGATATCACAGTTATACTGGTCACGCCGTTGCTGGGGGAGCATATCGTTCTGGATACAGCCTACGGCCAACCCCAAGAATTCGTACACTTTACCCATCCACTGGGAGTCGCGGCGGGCAAGATAATCGTTAACGGTCACCAGATGAGCTCCCAGCCCGACCAGAGCATTTAGATACAAAGGCATCGTCGCCACCAGAGTCTTACCCTCACCGGTAGCCATTTCGGTAATCTTGCCCTGGTGAAGGACGATTCCCCCAATAAGCTGGCAATCATAGGGAAGCATCTCCCATTTTGTTTCGATCTCGCAGACATCCCAGGATTTGCCGACCAGTCTGCGGCACGCCTCTTTGACCATGGCAAATGCCTCAGGCAGGATTTCATCCAGCTCATCCCCTATGATCTCCTGGTAAATAGTTTTTTTCCGCACTTTATCAAGGTCGGTTTCTTCCTCGATACGAGCCATGTATTCTTTACCAAAAGGATGAAGTTCAGATTTTAATTCCTCTGTCCTTTTGGGAAACCAGTCATCGGGTTTATCGTGAAGGGTTTCGTATATCTCGTTTATTTCGTCAACGATTGGCTGTAATTTCTTTATATCTTTGTCGTGCTTGGTGCCGAATATTTTTGTTATTATATTAAAGGCCATTATTCAATCTTCTCCAAATCTGCGATAATTCAGATTATATGTTTAAATTATACCCTTTTAATATACAACCGGGCAAGAGAAAAGTTTATATTGATATTGTAAATGCCGCCGAGAAAACGCCAGAGTATATTAATTTTTTATACTTTATAAGATTACATTGCCGATGATAAACAGTAAATCGACCTCACTATTGTTCATTATTATAGATAATTTTAAAATCCTCAAGATTTGCTTGACAACAAAACAAAACATTTTCTATACTCAAAAACCAAAAGACGGGCAATGTATCAACAATTGCCGGATAGTAATTGAATATCGCTGGTTGTTTGTTTAAGGCGGTTTTGCAATCGGAGGTAATACAGATGGCTTATATAATAAACGGTGAATGCATTATGTGCGATGCTTGCGTGCCTGAATGTCCGGAAAATGCAATTATTGCCGGAGATCCTTTATATATAATCGATGCCGACCTTTGTAACGATTGCGGCGACTGCGCCGAAATTTGCCCGACCGAGGCCTGCGAACCTGATATTGAATAAGGAGTTAACACTTAGACCATATAGTGGCTCATAGTCTTTTAATCTTTTAGAGTTTTATGAAATATTACTTGTCAAGCTAATTAGAATTAGTATATTGATATATGTACTGGGAGAGAAAGCGGTATACTTAACAAAAGGAGTTTTTGATGAGAAAAGGCTTGTTAGCGATTCTAATTGCTGTAATGATGGTTCCCAGTATTTGTATCGCACAAAAAGCCGGCAGTTTTATTGCTGGTTTTGATATTGGAATGACGTCAGCTATCGGTGATTTCCGAGATGATACAACGTTGAATGCAACATCCGGAATCAATCTTGGCGGAGAGATAAGATATACTTTTTTCAACAATTTCTCCCTGGGCCCCTTTATCAAATATCAGCGTTTCGGTTCATCCGAACAGAATACTGCTGGAAATATAAGCTATAACCTTAACCAGTATGGCTGTATTGCCAGATTTAACATGTTTGATATCAGAAATGGCCGGGCATACATTCTCGGCGGAGGCGGTATCTTTAGGCCCACAGAACACACCTGGGCGCCTGATTATATTGATGATAAACCGTTTGAGTCGAGTACGTTCCTGGCAGGTGGAATAGGAATCTGCACCAACCCGTTTTCTACAACAATTTATGAATTCGAGCTCCGATATAGCACCGGTGATGCCGATAGACAAGCTTCGGATGGTGGTACCACTCATAACTTCGATTTCATTTCGTTTGCCTTTAAGATATCGTTTAATTCTAAAGGGATTCAACCGCCGCCAAGATATTAAAAGCGATACAACTAAAATAGTTGGATATTAATAAAGGGAGTGATAAGCTCCTTTTTGTTATCTGGATAGGGAGCTAAAATTGTGTTCGGTATATTGGCTGATACTTTGTAATTATTGCAAGCGTCTGATCCGCTTTGCGGAATGTATGAAAAAAACAAAATATTAGTGTAAGCCGGGCAATAGAATAAGCTGTGTTGTCGGAAGTTACTTCCGACAACCGGCAAAAGAAGAACATGCCTTTTCTATACAGTATCAGATTGGCAAATCCGATTTTTGTAAAAGCAAAGCGAGTCTTTACGACATTTAGTTAGCCGTCTTCTTTATGGACACCTGCCGCCTGCGAATTACCGCAATTGTTCCGGCGGCCAGCAAAAGCAGCGCCATGATAATCATACCCCATTCAGAGAGTGTGGGGATTTCCTGAGCTGGGTCTGTTACCAGCAGGCTGACCGGCAAATCGATGCTTAAGTTTTCCGGATCGTTAGAATCAACAGTTACCGTTCCGATGTATGTTCCCGGAGTCATCAATGTGGCGTCGAAAGTGATGACAACTATGTCTGTCTCACCCAGGCTGACAGTACCATTATCAGGATTCTCGCTTATCCAGGTACGATCATCAGATATATTATAAGTTAAGTCCTGAAAGCCATAATTACTGATTTGAAGCTCGAATTCAGTAACGCTTCCAGCGTCAACCGTTTCAGAAATTTCGGTAACGTTCAAGCCTATTTAATTGCGTCGGCAGGAACCCATTCATGCCAATGTAAAGCGTCGGGAAAGGATTCCCGACTCCGCGCCAATGAAAATATGGTAATTCATTAATACAATATTATTCAACACGGCATCATTGTCGATCTAAAATAGTCGTTAAAATGGTTGATTTATCTTATTAATTATAGTAAAAAACATAATAGCTATTGACAATTCTAAGTGAGATAATTTTTAGATTGGAGGCAGAATGATAATAGATAGAAGAGAGTTTCTAAAAAGAGCCGCAACGATATCAGCAACAGCTGCCAGCGCTCCATTTCTTTTGAGCATATTGGGCGAATCGGGCTGCGCTCCCGCTGCGCCGCCGGGATTCAATGAAAAACAGATCGAGGCATTGCTGAAAAATGCCCTTGTCCGCGGTGGAGATTTCTCCGAGGTGTTTATCGAGGAGGTTTTATCGCTGTCGCTAAATATGACTGAAGGATCATTTTCTAATGCAACAGTCGGCGTATCCAGCGGCGTAGGTATCAGAACTGTAGATCAGGATAAAAACGGATATGCCTATGTTAACGGCTATGGTTTTTCAGAGGCTCTTGAGGCTGCCTCGACCGCCGCTTATATCACCTCGGAAACTCGGCCTGCCAGGGTTGCCGAACCGGTGAGTTCCGAGGCTCCGCCGTTTATAATAGTTGATATCCCGATTGAATCTATATCTGAAACACAAAAGATGGAATTGGTTCAAAAAGCAGAAGTCGCCGCCAGGGATTTCAGCCCGCATATTAAGCAGGTCGATATCACCTACTACGATCACGTTCGCAAAAGAAGAATCGCCAACTCAAATGGACTGCGTATCGAAAACGAGATACCATTAATCTGGGTCGTTATAGAAGTACTGGCCGAAAGAAACGGCATTCGTCACCAGGGAAGATGCCGTATCTCTGCTCATCAGGGCTTCGAGTTTTTCGAAGAGAATGATATCGTGGAAGCAGCGCTTATGGCGGCCAAAGAGGCAGTGGTCATGCTGGATGCCAAACCCGCTCCATCAGGCGTGATGCCGGTAGTAATGAACCCCGGATGGGGCGGAGTGTTAATCCATGAGGCGGTCGGACATGGCCTTGAGGGTGATCTCGTATACAAAGGATCGTCTATTTATTCAGATAGGCTTGGAAAAAAAGTCGGCTCGTCGGCTGTTACCTTAATTGATGATTCATCCTGGCCCAATGCCCGCGGTACGACAGGATTTGATGATGAAGGAACCGCCGGGCAAAGAAATGTTCTCATTGAAAAGGGGATTTTAAGAGGCTTTATGCACGATTTAATTTCAGCTAAGATGCTGAAAGCCGAACCAACCGGCAACGGGCGGCGTGAATCATACCGGCATTACCCGATCCCCAGGATGACTAACACGTTCCTGGCCAATGGCGATGCCAGCCATGATGACATAATCGCTGATACTAAAAATGGCATTTTTGTGAAAACACTTTCCGGTGGCTCGGTTGATACTATCTCAGGACAGTTTAATTTTATCGTGCGTGAGGCGTATTTAATCGAGGAGGGCAGGATTACAGCGCCGGTATCGGGGGCAACATTGATTGGCCGGGGTATCGACGTATTGACAAATATCGATATCGTCGGCAACAACCTGAATCTGGGCGTAGGAATCTGCGGTAAAGGTCAATGGGTTCCGGTTACTGCCGGTGTACCCACTATAAGAGTTGCCAAAGGTATAACCGTGGGCGGAATGGCATAGGAGGCGATTATGGATTTGTTAAACAGAATTTTAGATAAATGTGTTCATTCGGGCGCGGAGATGGCGGAGGTATATTCCCTCTCGCAAAAGAAACTGGCTGTTACAGTCAGAGACGGCAAAGTTGAAACTATAAAAAAATCTACTCCGGGCGGCCTGGCAGTAAGATATTTCTCGTTCGGGAAAACCGTTTTCGGTCATACTACAGATACCTCCGATTCAGCTTTAGACAGCCTGATTGCCCGGTTGTCACGACTTGTTAGAAAAACAGGCGAGGATGAATATGCCGGATTGCCGGGCGTAAAAGATTACGAGCAAAACCTCGATATATATGGTCCGGAGTTTATTAGTATCCCAATTGATCATAAGATTGATTATTTAGTCAGCCTTGAAAAACAAGCATTGAATTATGATCCGCTGATTGAAAAATCCAACGGCGCTTCTTATGAGGAAACTCTCAACACTATCAATCTGGTTAATACTAATGGTATGGCGATGAGTTTTGATTCGACATTATATACTATTAGACTATCCGTGACGGCTGTACGGAAGGGTGAGATGTTTCCCGGTGAGGGTGAATTTTCAGCCCGTTATTTTGCAGACCTGCCCCGACCGCAGGAGATTGTTGAACATACAGCATCAAAAGCCGTACGGCTTATCGGCGGCTCTATAGTTGACAGCGGCGATTATGAAATAATATTTGCCCCTGAAGCCGCAGACTCGATTTTGTGGGGATTGTTGTTTGCTCTGAACGGTGAAAACTACCTTAAGGGTTCATCATTTCTTGCCGGCAGAGAAGGGAATAAAATAGCAATAGATAAATTCAATCTTTATGATGACCAACTGATGAAACGTGGTGTAGCCAGCAGGCCTGCCGATGCTGAGGGATCAGCCTCGATAAAACTGCCGCTAATCGAAAATGGAATCCTCAAAAGCCCGATGTATGACACCAGAACCGCCGCTAAAGCGGGAACAAGTTCGACTGCTTCTGCCTCGCGAAGAGACTATAACGGATTTCCCGGAATCTGGCCAAGCAACTTTTACATTGCCGCAGGCGATGATAATATCGATGATGTTATTTCATCATGCAAGAAAGGCATCATTGTGGAAGGTACGCAGGGATGGGGGCTTCATAGTGTGACCGGTCAGTACTCAGCTGGTATTAATGGCATTCTTGTAAAAAATGGCAAGCGCATTAAACCTGTAGCCAGTGTCACTATTGCCGCCAGCGCCGATGATCTTTTCAATGGTATAGGAGCGATTTGTGATGATATTGCATTCTATAGAGCATTTAGTTCGCCGTCATTGATGATCAGGAAGATGAAAGTTGGGTCTTAACCAGGATGTGCCAGAAGACGGTTTCGGATTAAAATTCTGACCATAATATTAAGCTGTCAGATTGCTTCTCCCCGCCTTTAGCCGGGATCGCGATGACTTGCAAGAATAGTCATTACGAACATCTGACCTGTGAGGCAAGAGGTTGAAAAAGAAACAAAACAGGAATGTATGCCAAGCAGCAGGACAGGTCCCAAGATTCTACGAATTTTCAACCTGTCCGGACAGACTAAAAGTCTGTCCTACTTAACCCTGCAATCTACTTTTGGCATAGCCTGTTAGTTGTTTAACAGTTTTAACGAATAAGCATACTATGACATTTTTTGACAATAACATCCTTTTCAAAAAACTGCCGGGCGGACCAGTAATGGTAATGCTGGTAATTTCATTTTTGACAATTGCCTTATCTTCGCCAATACTCGCCAGTGACACAATGCTGGCGGCTGTTTCTATACTTCCACAGCTTGAGTTCGTTGGAAATATAGCCGGGGAAATCGATATCCAGACGCTTGTAATGATACCGCCGGGAGCAAGTCCGGCAACCTACGAACTGACGCCGTCACAAATGAAAAAGTTGAGCAAGGTCAAAATTTATTTCAAAATCGGCGCCAAGCTTCCATTTGAACAGGTGTGGCTGGATAAAATTGCTGGTTTGAATCCCAACATGCTGATAGTCGACTGCTCTAAAGGGGTCGACATCCTAAGCGGCGAAGAAAAATCTGAACATAACGAACACCAACACTCTCATCATCATGGCCAGGACCCGCATATCTGGTGTTCGCCGGTAAATGCTCGAATAATCATTCAGAACATGGCTGAGGGGTTCATCACAATCGACCCGGAGCATAGATCGGATTACGAAAAAAATACAGCTTCATACATACAAAAACTCGATGAACTAAACCTGGAAATAATTAAACTCTTCGAGAACAAGACCAGTCGCAAATTCGTAATTTTCCATCCTGCCTGGGGGTATTTTGCCAGGGACTACAATTTAATCCAGATACCGATTGAGATAGAGGGAAAAGAACCCGGAGCAGGCGATCTTATGAAGCTGGTTTCAATAGCTAAAAAAGAAAAGCTGTCAACCGTTTTTGCCTCTCCGCAGTCCAATGCCGAAAGCGCCAGGATAATCGCCACTGAGATCGGCGGCAAGGTGGAGTATATCGATCCTTTACGGGGAGATTATCTTAACAATCTACGTGAAACAGCATCTAAGCTGTCCGGAACAATGAAATAAATATGGAAAACAAACCTATCATCGACCTGGAACACGTTTATGTGGTTTACGAGAATTTCATAGCCTTAGAGGACGTAAACCTGCAAATCAGCCAGTGCGACTATTTAGGGATTATCGGTCCCAATGGTGGAGGCAAAACCACTCTTCTTAAAACACTGGTGGGTTTGCTAAAGCCAAACAAAGGGAAAGTTCTTATCAATGGCTTACCGCCAGTTAAAGCCAGATCAATAATTGGCTATATTCCGCAGGTTCTGGTATTTGACAATCAATATCCTATCGATATCTGGGATGTCGTAATGATGGGTCGTTTGAGCAAGTCCGGTATGCTTAGAAGATATAACAAAACAGATAAAGAAAAAGCGGCTTATTCGCTCAACCTGGTTGGCATGTATGACCACAGACACCAGCAAATCGGCAGGCTGTCTGCCGGGCAGATTCAACGAGCGCTGATCGCCAGGGCGCTTGCCTCGGAACCTATGATACTGCTCTTAGATGAACCGACCGCCAGCGTCGATACTGAGGCCGAGGAAAATCTCTATGAACTGCTTCATGATTTTAATAAAAAACTAACCATAATTTTAGTCTCTCACGATATCGGGGCAATCTCCCGGCATGTGAAAACGATTGCCTGCTTGAATCGGAAGCTGTATCACCATGGCTCCCCAGAACTGACGCCGGAAATTATAGAATCGACTTATGGCTGTCCGGTAGACCTGATCGCTCATGGTACGCCGCACAGAGTTTTCAAAAAGCATAATAACCATGGAGACTCCGGTGATTGAGGTTTTAGGCGATATCTGGCAGTATCAGTTTATGCGTCATGCGCTGATGACAGGTCTACTGGTCAGTATCGCTTGCGGTATAATCGGTACCTTTGTTGTGGTTAAAAGGATAGTCTTTTTATCCGGCGGAATTTCGCATACGGCTTATGGTGGAATAGGGATCGGTTATTATCTCGGTATAAATCCGATAATCGGCGCCATTGTTTTCAGTCTTGCCGCGGCATTCGGGATCGCCTGGGTAAGACAAAACGCCAGCCAGCGCGAGGACACATTGATCGGTGTAATGTGGGCAACCGGTATGGCCATCGGTATCATGTTTATCGATAAGACTCCGGGTTATGCGCCAAACTTGATGACCTACCTGTTTGGCAACATCCTGGCAGTTCCCATGTCTGACCTTATCTTAATGGCCATTCTTAATATTTTGATTATATCAGTTACGATTCTGCTGTTTAAAGAACTCAAGGCATTCACATTCGATGAAGAATATTCAGCGATTTCGGGCGTACCGGTAACCGTCTTAAACATCATACTCTTCTGCATGATTGCCCTGACTGTTGTAATCCTTATAAGAGCGGTCGGGATTATCCTGGTAATCGCCTTGCTTGCCATTCCACCGGCAACAATCGTGCAATTCCGCTTCAGCCTTAAGAAGACAATGATTTTCTCTATGATAATCGGGGCGGCATTTATCACGTTCGGTTTGCTGATTTCAGCTGCTTATGATCTTACCTCGGGGGCGACAATAATAATAGCAGCCTGTGCCGGGTATGTTGTTTCATTATTGATAAGACCGCTGTTGAAGCGAGCTGTCTAAGCTGGTGCACGAGGACGTACACCAGCCACTAACAGGAAAAATACACTTGAATTATAATTGTCATCTAAATATGATTGATTTATGTTATTTTAGGTTATGTTATTATTAGAAAGGATACCTTTATAATAGAAAGGATTTTGATGGATTATAAAAATAAAAGCATAATTAATAAATTGTATTTTGTATCTACAGTTTTATTTTTAATAGTTTCAATATTCTTTTTATTTAGAGATTATAATTATTCTAATACCGGTACAATTGAAAAGGTATTTTTAATGTTTAAATCATTATTCCCCGATAAAACCATAGAACTCAACTCATTAAAGTTGACTTTAGAACAACCGTTCATATTTGGAAAAGAGGATTCAACAGATTCATATTTGGCATTTTATGAATTTGGAACTGTTGAGTATTTAGTTGCCTCTGAAGATGAAAATATATCTTGGGAAAAGTCTGCATTAAACATGTTGAACGATTCAGATTTTATGGATATTAGTGCTACTCTATATGAATATTGTACATCTGAAGGACCGGTATACCTTCTATTCGATTTTGATTCATTGAGTTTTATAGAAGACCATAAACATGGATATAAAACTACGGGGTTAATAATGATTCCGAATAAGAAATTGATAGTGAGTATTTATAAATCAAGAGAAGGGATCGAGTTTTTTCTGGAATTTGCCAAACCTTTTATCAGTGATGATCCTAATATTAAGCTTGAATTAACATGTATTTATTATGGGGGGAAGCAGGAATGGTGAAATGGACGAAAGTTTTGTTGATACTCACATTGATCTTTTTTGTACTAGCTGAATTACCGGATCGATCTACTGCCTATAATTTATGGGTACGAGAGATTCTGGATAAAGATTTTTATCAGGTTGATGATGTTGAGGAATTAGGTAAAATCTACCATTCAAAAACATTTTATATGCCTGATGATAGCCTTGTAGAATATTATTGGGATGATAATTATATTCTGGTTGGCAATTATAATATTTCCGATGCAAATCAAAAAAAATATTTGCGGAGTTTAATACAGAAACAAGAAAATATAGAAAAAACGATAACGATGCTCTGTATGCAGTATAATAATAATGAGGATTCTTTATTAATCGCAAGAAGTATAGATTCTAACGAAGATATAATTATATCGAGAATTGTTAGAAATAATTATAAAAAGATAGTTTACATATATGGCAGCGATTATTCATTGGAAGAAGCTTTCAGGCTTGGGGTGTTTTTATTATATGATGATGTCCCAGAATATTACCTGATCAGCGACATTTATAATTCCCGTCTGGCGACAATTAGAATTCCCTAATTATTGTCAGGGATAGTAGACTATTCAGGAACCGACGGAAGGAGGAACCTGGATGGTTACAGATGAATCCGCCTAAGGCGGAAGGAGGCTTATGAAGCTGAGACAAACAGAGAAAACACTTGTAATTGCCGCTTCCAAAGCGGGCATGGATCCTAAGACAGCTCGCAAATATGCGGGGCTGGGTAAATTGCCCAGCGAGGTCAAGACAGAGCATAACTGGCGGACACGAGAAGATCCTTTTGCTGATGTCTGGGATGATATTAGTTTACTTTTGAAGGATAATCCCTGATTTGAATCCAAAACTTTATTTGAAGACTTGCAAAGGCGTTATCCTGGCCGTTATTTGGATGGTCAGCTGCGAACATTACAGAGACGGGTGAAGGCTTGGCGAGCTTTAGAGGGACCATCTAAAGAGGTGTATTTCCCTCAGGAGCATAAGCCGGGCAAGTTGTGCCAGTCTGATTTTACTCATATCAACGATCTTAATATTACGATTAATCATAATCCGTTCAGACACATGATCTATCATTTTGTTCTGACTTACTCGAACTGGGAAGCTGGCACGATCTGTTTTTCGGAGAGTTTTGAGAGTTTAAGCGAGGGTTTGCAGAATGCCTTGTGGGAGCTTGGCGGAGTACCGAAAGCTCATCAGACAGACCGGCTTACGGTAGCGGTGCAAAAGACAACCAGTCCGGATGAGTTCACCCGACGCTACCAGGCTCTGCTTGATCATTACGGTTTGGCTGGCCGCAAGACGCAGGCTGCCAGTCCCGATATTTATAATTTTATTAGCAACTGTGTGCTGTCGGAAGTAACTTCCGACAGCCGTAGTTTGGCTTTTTACTATAAATAATAACCTTTTTTAAATATTTTCATCTTCCAATCAATTATTTTCTTGCATTTTATCGTGATTTATGATAACTGGGTGTATTACTAGTGATAGATTTTTTTAGGAGGTGATTATGGGTTACCCAACTAAAGTCCAAAGGATAAAACGTCAAAACAGCGAACAGTGGTATGTTTTCTTACCATCTGCCGTCGCGCAAGCGATGCAATTTGTGCCCAGCGAGGTTGTGGAATGGATCATCGAGGATAAAAGCCAACTGACCCTGAGGCGAACCATGCGGCCGCCATCAGCAAAAAAAAAGCGCCGGAAACGCTAATTGTCGGAGACTCGTCTGGCGAACGATTTGATGACTTATGGCTGAAAAGCCGTGACGCTTTCGAGCAGGAAAGAGTTTGGCTAAGGGCGAAAACTCTTACCTATTTATAACCAGCTAAAATTTCGTGGATGGCGTACCTCAGGTGCGCCATCAGACATCAGTTAGATTCACAGATGAATCATAGGCAGGTTGGCAGACGAGGACGGCCGCAATCTCATATTCTCACTGAACTTAATTACATCAATCTGGTAAAAATATTATATTTAAGGCGTTATTTTGTTGTGTTTTGAAAATAAATTATTATAAATTAAGGCATATGGTATTTTAGGCAGTAGCATTGTTAACGGGTTGAGAATTATCTTATAAAATAGATTGTGCAAAAAATGGTTAATGACAGGAACAACAATTTTCCCGACACATTGATATCAAGGCGCAAAAGCGAACATCTTCAGATTGCCGCGGATCATGATGTTACTTACAGCCAAAGCACAATGCTTGAAAACGTTAAGCTGATGCATCAGGCACTGCCGGAGCTGAGGGTTGATGAGATCGATTTATCGGTTGAGTTTTTCGGCAAGCGTCTTAAGGCTCCGCTGATGATAACTAGTATGACAGGCGGAGCTGAATATGCGGGCAGGATGAACCATGCCCTGGCGAGCGCCGCTCAGCGGCAGGGAATTGCGTTTGCCGTCGGTAGTCAGCGGGTAATGCTCAGTCATCCTGAGATAACATCGGATTTTCAGGTTCGAAAAGAGATCCCTGATGGCGTCCTTCTTGGCAATATCGGGGCGGTTCAACTTCAGGAATATTCGCTCGATGCTATCGCTGATCTGGCAAAATCTATCGAGGCGGATGGGATGTGTGTGCATCTTAACGCCGCCCAGGAGTTAGTTCAGCGGGAAGGCCACCGTGATTTTCGAGGTCTGACAGATAAGATTGGCCGATTAGTTGACCACCTTGACGGCCAGGTTCTGGTAAAAGAGACTGGCGCCGGACTATCGCCTCAGGCTCTAAAGAAGCTGGCCTCTATAGGAGTCCGCTATATCGATGTTTCAGGTTCGGGAGGCACCTCCTGGACAAAAGTGGAAATGCATCGAGCCTCCAATCAAAAACTCCGTCAATTGGCTGAAACCTTTGCCGATTGGGGAGTACCTACCGCTTTCAGCATTATAGCAGCCAAACATATTTTTGGAGACAAAGCTTGCCTGGCAGCTTCCGGCGGCATCTTATCAGGACTGGACGTTGCCCGGGCTATTGTGGCCGGTTCTGATATTGCAGGATTTGCCCGGCAGGTTTTATTATCATAT
The DNA here is from genome assembly GCA_965603725.1 of uncultured bacterium. GTDB lineage: Bacteria > Zixibacteria > MSB-5A5 > UBA10806 > 4484-95 > JAGGSN01. Next base: position 49,959 of record CBFDEC010000001.1, read on the forward strand.
CTTGACAAAGAAACTGATGGAGTAATTGCATTGATTGACCGATTTAAAAAGGAGTTGACAACGGCAATGCTTTTAACAGGCTGCCGGAATATTTCCGCTTTGAAGAAAGCGCCAAGGATTTATACTGGCGAATTGCGAGAATGGCTTTTAACTTACGGTTGGTTTGAGGGGGAAAAGAATTGAGCACAAAAAGGAATAACAAAGTCGACAAAAGTAAGCGTCTGACTTTTAAGAATTTTAAAACCTCCCGTTTGCCCGGTTTCTATCGGCTGTCTGTTGAGCAAAGGCTGGCTTTTCTATCTCGAAGCTTCAACCTGTCTGAAAAAGAAATCGCCATGTTGCGGGACGGCAACGCGCTTCGTGTTGAGCATGCCGTTAATTTAGTTGAAAACGCCGTGGGTGTTTTTGGAATTCCATTAGGCTTAGGCTTGAACTTTTTCATCGATGGCCGTGAACATATCATACCAATGGCCATCGAGGAGGCGTCTATAATTGCCTCGGCATCAAGAGCCGCCCTGATGATCAGGTCCGGCGGTGGTTTTCATACCAGGGTGGATGAGCCGGTGATGATTGGCCAGATCCAGGTTCTTCAATTGGCAGACCCTGAAAAATCGGCTGCAATTCTTAGAAAAAATAAGCAAAAAATAATAGACAGCGCTAATGAAGCTCATCCGCGAATGGTCGCTCGCGGCGGCGGTGTGCTTGACATTGAGACCCGCATCATTGACGGCGGCAAGGATATTGGACCTATGCTGGTTGTCCATTTGCTTTACGATGTAAGGGAAGCTATGGGAGCCAATGCCGTCAGCGCCGCCTGTGAAACCGTTGGACCTGTCATTGAGAAAATTACAGGCGGTAGAACTAATTTGAAAATCTTATCCAATCTTGCAGACAGGCGTCTGGCTCGAGCATGGTTCAGTTTGCCTTTTGAACATCTTTCAACGAAAAAATTAAAAGGCAATCAAATTGCGCAATTCATAGTTGAGGCTGACCATTTGGCCAGAGTTGATCCTTATCGAGCCGCAACTCACAATAAAGGTATATTTAATGGAATCTGTGCCGCTGGTTTAGCCCTTGGACAGGACTGGCGGGCAATCGAGGCAGGCGGTCATGCTTACGCCGCCCATGATGGACAATACCGCGGGCTCAGCAGCTATTCAATCGAAGGCAACTCTCTAAAGGGTTTCATAGAATTACCCCTTCAAGTCGGCTGGGTAGGAGGCACAGTCAAGTCTCATCCCGGTATACAAACTTTGCAGAATATCTCAGGCATTGAAAATTCCCGTCAATTGGCCGGTGTGCTGGCGGCAGTCGGACTTGGTCAGAATTTCGCCGCTTTATATGCAATGTGTACCGAGGGTATCCAGAGGGGGCATATGGCTCTTCATGCCAGGAGCGTAGCTCTTAGCGTTGGCGTTCCCACTGATGAGGTCGAAAAGGTGGCGGATGAGATGATCCGCCGTGGTGAAATTAAGGTTTCAGTGGCTGAAGATATTTATCAGAAACTGCAGGATCTGCCAAAACCCAAACCCCGTAAAGACAAATTACCGGTCGAGGCATTTGCTCCGGGCAAGGTTATTTTATTTGGCGAACATGCTACTGTTTATGGTTATCCCGGTATTACAGCGGCTTTAGATATTGGATTGAAAGTACGTATAAGCAACGATCTCGATGGACCGCGATTTTTAAAACCTCATTATAAGCAAGTCTTCCCTGTTTCCAGTTCCGATTTGGATGTCCGGCGTTTTTCAAAGGCCGTTGAACTGGCGCTGGCAACATACAATCTTCAAAGCGAACCGATTGCAATTGAAGTCGAGTCAGACCTTGTTCCCGGGATGGGATTGGGCTCATCGGCTACATTTTCTACAGCGCTGTGCAAAGCCTTAAGCAAATACAAAGGAGAAGAACCGCCGAGCCAATTTGATATTGGTCTGTTTGAAAAGGTGCAGCAACTCGAATCGATCTTTCATGGTCATCCAAGCGGGATGGATGCCGCAACAGTTTTGTCAGAAGGCGTGCTCTGGTTCCGCAAAGGACCCCCGCGGGAAATTCTCCCGATTAGAATGCCGCACATGATGACCGGTATAGTCTGCCTGGTAGAGCCGGGAGTGTCGACTATCGAACTGGTAGAACGGGTAAAGAACAAACGTCGGAGAAGCCCCATATATATTGATAACATCCTCGAACAGATTGGCAGCCTGACTGTCGATGCTGGAATCGCCCTCGGAACCGGCGACAGCAATGAGCTTGGCCATTTGATGTTTCGCAACCATGAGCTGTTAGCTCGTCTGGGCGTATCAACTCCCGCCCTGGATAAGGCGGTTGAACTGTTGCTCGATTATGGCGTTTTAGGCGCCAAATTAACCGGCAGCGGCGGCGGCGGAGCCGTAATCGCCCTGGTAGAGCCGCATGTTCAGTATGACCTTTTAGATGTGCTTGCTAAAGAATTCGCCATGATATTTCCGTTTACATTGGGGACCTCGGCATGATAACTCGGGTTACTGCCCGTGCTTATGCCAACATCGCTTTAGTTAAATACTGGGGTAAAAAGCCGGGACCCGGAAACATTCCAGCTACACCGTCTATATCATTTACTCTGAAAGCTCTAAGAACCGATACTATAATAGAACGATCCGTTACCGGTAAAGACAGGTTTTTTTTAAACGGCACACCTGCCGACAAACAAACAACCGGAAGATTGAAAAATTACCTTGATTACTGGCGTAATAATAATCTTATAGATGGCTGCTTTGATATTTCATCGGTTAACAATTTCCCTACAAAAGCCGGTCTGGCTTCAAGCTCATCCGGTTTTGCCGCTTTAGCGGTTGGATTGGGCGCTTTTTGCAAACTGAAATTAAGACGGCAACAGCTGTCACGTCTTGCCCGTATAGGCAGCGGTTCGGCTGCCCGCTCTGTAGTCGGCGGTCTGGCGGCGTTTCCACTAAGTTCTGACCCGGCGGCCAGGATGCTAATCCCATCCGGTGAAGCGCCCTGGGGTATGGTTATAACCATAGTCGATGATGGTGAGAAGAAAATCGGTTCGAGGCAGGGAATGGAAATATGCCGCAAACACAGCCCGTATTACAAATCGTGGATTTCCCGGGCAGTGTCTGATTATAAGCGGATGCTTTCTGCCTTGCGCAAACTTGATTTCACCCTTGTTGGGGAGATTACCGAGGCTAACGCCCTGGCTATGCATGCCTGTATGATTGGCGCCAGACCGTCTCTTTTATACTGGACACCGACGACTCTTGAAATAATTAAAACAGCCCAGAGATTGCGCGATAAGGGACTTGAAACTTATATCACTATCGATGCCGGCCCGAATGCGGTTTTGCTGGGCAAAAAAGAAGACCTTTCCAGAATTTCCCGATATGTCAGGCAGATTAGCGGTGTAAAATCAGTTATCAAAAGCGGTCCGGGTGATGGCGCGATGATAATAAAATGGAATTGAAAAGAGTTAGAATTCCCGGTAAAGTGATGCTTTCCGGTGAATATGCAGTTTTGTATGGAGCGACTGCAGTTTTAGCGCCGGTACCACGATATCTTGAGATTGCGGAAACTTCCTTGCCCCCGCAATCATCATATTCAAAGGTAATAGATATCGCCTTGAAACACATAATACCGGAGATTGCGGAATTTGAAAAAAAATCCGGAGTTCCCCATTTGCATGTCGATTGCCATGAGTTTTATTATCATGGCGACAACATGAAATCAATTAAGCTTGGCCTTGGCTGTTCAGCGGCTGAGGCTGTAGGTGTTGTGGCTTTGAGATATGAAAGAGCCGGAAGAGCTTATTCTGATTATACCGATGAAATATTTCAACATGCCGTTAAAATTCATAATACAGCGCAATCCAAACTTGGCAGCGGCGCCGATGTTGCCGTCTGCTCATACGGCAAGCCATTGAAGTTTAGAATATTGGAAGACGGTTATAATATCAGTTTGATTGATCCTGACCAGATTAAGACTCAGATGCCTTTTTATTTAGTCTGGACCGGACAATCTGCCGATACCCGCAGTATGGTGAAACAATTTCAGAGATATATTAAAAGCGGCGATGAAAAAGTTAAAGAGTATCTGGCAAATCTTATAGATGCCAGCAACAAACTGGCAGAGTTGTGGTTTGATTCATCCCGACAGGAATTGTTTGAATTAATCGATATATTCAATCAGGCCATGCAAAAATGCGCCTTACAGGCCGGAATATCATACAGGCTGCCAATCCATGATGAGATAGAAAAATGGGCGCTAAGGCATGGCGGGCGAGCCAAGCCCACCGGAGCCGGCGGCGGAGATATGATTCTACTTGCCGGCGATTTACCGGTTGAGCAAATTAAACAAATGGTAATACCGCTGAAATTTGACTCCTTTTTTTAGATAATATTGGTTATTGCGGAATAGACGCCTATTATTTCATATATGCCTTTAGTTCATTAGTATATAATGTAATATCCGCAAAAATATCTGGAAATTTCATGGCTATTCCTGCCTGGCACAGATTATGCTTAATGATAAGTTATTATGGCCTGTTACAGTATTAGAAGATTTAATAGACTGTCTGGAAAATGTTTTATAATACGGGCAAGTTACTGATTGTTTTGCCGATATTTAAATTAATTGGAGGTGGCTGTTATGAAAAAATTTCAAAGCGGATTTACGCTTATTGAATTGATGATAGTAGTAGTTATAATCGGGATTCTCGCCGCTTTGGCAATACCCAGATTTATGTCCGCCGGAACCAAATCCAAGCAATCAGAAGCAAAACAGGTTCTTAAACAGATATATTCCATGCAGAGAGCCTACTTTATTGAACATGATACATACGCTCTTAACGGCGTAACTGCAAGTGCCGGCGATCCCTTAGCATTTATTTTACTGGCAATAGAAATCATGCCCGGGGCACGGTATTCATACACTATGACGGTTCCCAATCCCGATCAGTTTTCATGTGCAGCCACGGCCAATCTTGACGATGATGTGGCTATAGATACCTGGACAATTGATAACACCGGAAATCTTCAATGCGCGGTTGATGATTCGCAACTATGATTGAAGTTATAATAGTTAATTAAATCACGGCAAATATCATTATCATATAAAAATATAATACAGGGTTATATTATCCTGTTTTTCTTACATTTAACTAACAAAATACAACCAGAATTATGACCGCAAATATCTGCCGATTTGCCCATTATCTTTCGAATATTCAATAAATCGATTTTGCGTTTTGCAAAATGCAACGGATTTTCTTTGATATTTAAAATCATAAAAACCATCAACTGTCCGATAAGTTAAACATAACCATTTATTGAATAGACAGTTACAGTTTACTAAAGGCGGGCGACTCATTCTGGCACAACATTTGTTTAAATTGTCCATGTGGAAGGCAAATAACAAAAGCGAAACTAAAGAAAGAAGATAGGAAAACGATAAAGTAATTAGAAACAATTAACCCTAAAACCTGAGAGGTGAAAGATGTTATGTAAGATGCACAAAAGCAACAGAAAAGGTTTTACACTGATCGAGCTGATGATCGTGGTCGTTATCATCGGTATTTTGGCTGCCCTGGCTATTCCGCGCTTTATGCGTTCGACAACCAAGGCCAAACAGTCAGAGGCAAAACAGCTTTTGAAACAGGTTTACACAATGCAAAGGGCATATCGTCAGGAACATGATACTTATACATGTGACGGCGCAACTGCCAGCGCTGTTGCCCCGGCCGGTTTTGCGGCAATCGGCGTTGATGTTGGGGCAACCGCCCGTTATACTTATGTTATGGGTGCCGGCGTCGATGCCTTTCTCTGCACTGCCACGGCCAACCTCGACGATGATCCGGCTAACGACATCTGGACAATTGACCAGAATGGAACGTTAACCCCTGTATCAGACGACTCAATACTATAGTTAGCGTTACAATTACTTCGAATAAGGGAGCTGTTTTCAGCTCCCTTTTTTTATGTTGGATCAAAAGCATTTTTGTCTTTTTTTGTGTTTATGTAATTATGACTTCCGAAGTAAATCGAAACCATAGCCCTCGTCAAGCTCCTTGCCGGTGTATTTTAGGTGCGAATCGCCGGTTTGTGAGAGAACATCACCGAAGGGGTAGTAATCAAACGAGGCTGTAATCCCTCCGGTAAATTCATTTAAAATCGCTGCCACAGAACCCCGGATGTCATTGACATAGTAATGCTTAAAAGTATGTCCGGTTTGAAACTTGGCCAGGCGCAGGCTGCCCAGATAGAGGTAATTATGGATTAAATCGCCATCCTCATCATATTCAGCAATCACCTGGTTGCCGGAGTAGATGTAATAAGTCACCAGTGTATCGTTACACAGCCAGTAGCAGCATTTCGGAGCAGGATAGCCCATATAGCGCAAATAGTTGTCTAAATAAGTCACATCTATGCCGTTAATATAACCATTACAATCAACATCGCCGCGGAATATCGGATAGGGAGGCGGAGGTCCTTTTTTGCTAATAAAATTGGATAAATATGTCACATCCGATTGATCGCAATCTCCGTCTTTATTGACATCACCTGGCACAAACATGCAGGTGCTGGTATCATGTTCACATTTATCATTGGAACCGGATTCACAAGTTTCTATAGAATCGCAGGCAATACCGGTGTAGAATATCTTTTTCACCCTGTTGCCGGCAGCGTCATACTTAAACTCGAAACGCTTGATACTGTCCACAACAACCGAATCGAGATGATTGGCCTCATCGAAGAAATATTCGATGTTACTGTCTTTATCCTCGATTAAACAGCCCTTATCGTCCCATTCATAATTGTTTGGGGATTGCCCGGAAAGGTGGCTGAGTTTGTTGGTTAGATTTTCTATTGTTGTAGTATCGGAGTAAACTAATTCACCCGATACTACACATTCATCTAAGCAAAAACAATATGCTAAAACATCTATCCTCTCAGTTGATACGGGAATAAAACTTCCAGAGCTGCTGCTATTAACATCAACATAAATTGAATCCGGAGATTGTACTAAAGGACCACAAACCAAAACTGGATTTTTTCCAAACGAAAAAAGAGATAAAATTAATAAAGGATACATTTGTGTAAACGGCGGGCGAAAAGTGTACCAGGTGGTGGGTGAAAAATGTACTGCCCTGTGGCTAAATTGTAGCTGCTTGATATTTGCCTGTTATCAACAAAGAAGGTAGTTGCCGACTGCCTTTTTTTATCCATAAGACACTGCAGCTATCTCGCTTAGTATTGATATCCTCCCCATAGCGGCTTTATCGTATTGTTGACGCGGGGTAATAATAAAGGCGGCCATGAAGACCGCCTTGAGTTTTCGTATTTACGTTACTTCTATTTAACCGAACCAGTCGGAATAAGTTTGCTGTTAATCACAGGTGTATCGCAATTCGGCCAGCCTTCAGGAGCTTCAAAAGGAAGAGGAGGCCAGAGCGGCTGGTAAGCGGGGCAGGGTACCAAACTGCCGCCAGCAACAAAGTAACCCACTAAAGCAGTTACGTCACCACCGATGATGGTACAGTCGCCATTAATATCGGCAGATGCCCAGAAACCATCCAGCATACATGCCGCCTGACCGCCGCCAATGAAGTAGCCGACGAGATAGGTAACGTCGCCGCCTATACATTGCGGAGGCCAGATACCTAAAGCCATGTTGACATCGCCTGGTAGATAGGCAAAACCGGCAATACACATGATCATATCAGCCTGAGTTGTCCCACAAAGAATTGTTGTAAGATCAGTTAATGAGGTATCGACATAATTTGCTTTTGTAAACGTAAGGCTGTAAATACCCGCCGGATCGACATTGAAGCCGTACAGTCCTTCAGCATCCGTGATATCGCTTCCAACAAGTTCAGGCACGCTATTGTATGCTTCCACAACAACATCAGCCAAAGGTGTCGTGCCATCTTCATCGAAAACGGTACCGGCAATTTCACCGCCGTCGCAGACCTCAAAGGTGACATCAATGGTCGAAACCGACTCATCGGGATCATTTGAATTTATAATGATCGCTCCGTTGTAGGTCGCAGCCTCAAGTTGAGTCCCATCCATGAAGATATCGAAGGCCCGTAACCCACCAGGAGATAGGGTGCTATCCGGCAGGTCAGTCGACAGCCAGAAGACCGGTGCGTAAAACACAACCGCAAGGTTATCCGTGGCGTAAGCCTGGTCATAAGCAACCTGCAGACCGTCTGTGCCGTCCAGATTTTCAATACCAATGCAATAGTCGGTTTGAACTCCCGCACCTGGTCCGTACTGATAAAGAATCGAGTTGTCATCGCCGTCAATTATAACCTGGAAATTGATGTCAGTAGTGCTCTCATTCCAGTGTCCCCAGTTGATCCAGGAGATGATAAGCTGGTTCTCGGTATCGTCGCGGTAATACTTTACCCAGCCTGCGGAAACACCGTCCTCACCATCAAGGTCATCCCATAAAACTGCCAGAATGCCATTCGGGTCATCTGTATTGGGAATGGGATCTTCAAAGTTATACCATTCGTCCTGGGGTGGGAATGATACCCAGCCGTTGGAGGAAACAACTACCTCGGTATAGTCAACACCGTAATAGTTGAAGGTCATCCCAATATTAATAGCCTCACTAAGACCGGCATCATAGCATCCGTAACTAGCATCGCAGGTATCCCAGATGACATCTGTGCCACTTGTTGAGATATCAACCCAGCTGTATGTCGGGCCGCCCGGTTCGTCGGAGTCGATCCAGGTGTAGCCGAACGCATCGGGGCCACCAGAGCCGAGGGTCATCGACGGATAGACCGGTTGCAAGGGTTTCTCCTGGTTAACGCTTACCGCGGGACTATCTTTAACTTTGTCGTTTATCGGCACCCAATCAATCGGCTCCACGTGAAATTTAGCATCTAGCAGGTTTGCCATCACACCAGCAGAAGCAACATTCTGTTGGATGGAAACCGAGTAAACAAGGTCACAACCGGCAACAGCGGCATTTTCGATGGAATTACTAACGGTATCACATTCGCCTAAATCAGCCTGACGCGATACCTCGGTAGCTCCAAGCGCGATGTCGGGAGCAGTGAGCGGGTCGCCATAGAAGTAAGCCCGGATGAAGTTGTCGCCATCAAACGGGTCGCTTTTCACCCAGACCCAATTGCTATCCGGGTTATCTCCCGCTCGCTCCATACCCCAGCCCATATCGTAATCGTTACCATCGTCGATCACCAGCCACTTCTGATTTATACCAGAATAATCAACGATCCAGCCAGCCCAGAATGATTCACAGTTAAGGGTTATGGTTGTATCACAGCCGATTGGCCAGAAGGCGATTTCAGGGTCATCGAATGCTAATATTGTATCACAGTAAGCCGGGATGGTATCGGGTATGCCATCAGCATCGCCGTCCAGGTAGATACATACCCTGACAGTATCGCCAAGCGTTCCCGTATCATCACTGAGCATGAATTCAATAGCTGAAATCGTGGCACCCTGATAGGGGACTATGAACTCGTTTGCGATGACCCAATCCTGACGTGCGTAGCGCCAGGCATTGTCGTAGACACCGTCATCGTACTGAACGTGTTCGTTATAGACCGAGATCGCTTCATAATCGGCACTGAGGGTATCGTTGGATGGATCGTCGTCATCAGCAATATCACCAAGCTCAGTATATACCATAAGAGTATAACTTGAGCATGCCAGTACCGTCCAGCCGGGGCTGAACGTGACCTGAGTCGTTGCAAACGGGGCCAAGTCGGTAACGGTTGCAGAACCGGTGTAAGTATAATTGTCCTCGGCGCCTACCGTGAAGGTCAAGGGGCTGCTGTAGCTGTTCTTGACAGTCGCCTTGATATCGTAAGTATCAAGAGTCACGGCATCACCGGACAGTAATCCTGTCGGCTCGTCGATTGAGACAAGCGCAACATCTCTTGGATAGTACATGTCGCAATCGATGAAACCGAAGTCATCGACATACCAGCCGGGATAGAAGCCACTACCATCGGCGCCTAAAGCCAGCCTGGCGTCAACGATCGTACCGGCAAAGGCAGACAGGTCGAATGTGATACCCTCCCAGAACTGCTGGCCAGAACCGCAGAATACGGAGTCTGGATAAAGCGGGTTAGCTGAGCCGGCTACTTTATCATAACCCCGATCAGGTGAAATAACAATCCAGGTTGCGCCTCCATCTTCGGAAATAGCAAAATTGCAGCCATCGTAAGCAGTGTAGTCGCCCTCTGTATAATACCATTGGGCGAAACCGAATACGGGGTTAGTAGCTCCAACTTCAATATCAAATTCAAGTGTATGGAGACCTTGTGTGTAGTCTGTATCGAGTTTTGTTGCCCAGACGTTTACACCTGAATAAGCGGAGCCCGGACCTGTTGTGGGTGTACCCCACTCCCAGTCACCGGTGGCAGTCAAACCGCCGTCATTGGCCTCGAAATCGATTACTGTATCGTAGACATAGTAGGTCATTTGCAGGGTGTCGTTGCTGTTATCCTCATCGGTGGCTAGATCGGAAAAGGCTGTAAGCGTGTAGATGCCACCGCTTGTCGGAGTAAATGATGGGAATATGACATTAGCAGTAGCGCCTGAGTCGACGTTTGTATAAACAATCTCGGAATATATGCCGGGGGTAATTTCTAAATGTACAGGTACGTTGGTTTCATCGTTAGCACCGAGATTAGAGACCTCCACCTCTGGCGAAATGGGTTCGTCAACTACCCCCGAACCGGATGGGGCTAAGAACTCAGTAACAGCCACATCGTGGTCCGCGATGAAGAATTGGCAATTAATGAAGATGAAATCATCCACATACCAGCCCGGATAGAAGACACTACCGTCGGCAACGAACGCCAACCTGGCATCAACGATCATATCGGCATAGGCAGATAGGTCGAATGTGACAACCTCCCAGAATTGCTGATCATGGCCGGTGAATATAGAATCTCCTTCAATCGGGTCTATGTAACACGTATCGTCGTAGCCACGGCTTGGCGATACTGCAATCCAGGATGAACCGCCATCGGTGGAAACAGCAAAATTACCACCATCAAAACGAGCCTCGGTGTCATACCATTGAGCGAAACCGAATACAGGATCAGTGGTTCCGATTTCAAGGTCAAATTCAAGCGTATGGAAACCTTCTGTATAGTCTGTATCGAGTTTTGTTGCCCAGACGTTTACACCTGAATAAGCGGAGCCCGGACCTGTTGTGGGTGTACCCCACTCCCAGTCACCGGTGGCAGTCAAACCGCCGTCATTGGCCTCGAAATCGATTACTGTATCGTAGACATAGTAGGTCATTTGCAGGGTGTCGTTGCTGTTATCCTCATCGGTGGCTAGATCGGAAAAGGCTGTAAGCGTGTAGATGCCACCGCTTGTCGGAGTAAATGATGGGAATATGACATTAGCAGTAGCGCCTGAGTCGACGTTTGTATAAACAATCTCGGAATATATGCCAGGAGTAATTTCTAAATGTACCGGAACGTTAGTTTCATCATTAATGCCTCGATTGGTGATCTTAACCTCCGGAATTACCGGATCACCAATAGAACCCATTCCTGTAGGTGATAAGAATTCTGTAAGCGCAACGTCATGGTCGTAATACTCGATGTAGAATTTGATGGCGAGGCTGTCCACGGGCAGGTTCAGTATCGGTCTCCCCGGAACAGCGGATCCCGACGATTCGACGTAACCCAGACCAATAGTGCCGTCAGAATTCTCGATGCTGATGCTTATATCATCGTTCTTGCCGGGCCCGAAGGCCAGGTATTGCATGATGATAGTTCCATCGTCACCATTGAAGATAACCTCGGCATCGATGGTCGAACCGCTCGGGGAGTAGAACTCCACGTTATGGTATTGCACGATGAAGCGGTTGTTGGCGGTGTCGGTGTAGTAGTAAACTCCGCCACTGCGGAGATGCAGATCAGACCAGATCAAGGCAACCAGGTTGTTCGGGCTTGCCGGGTCGGGTATTGTATCCGGATAATGCCAACTGGAAGTCTGAGAATCAAAGGATAACCAACCATTAATGCTTACCATGATACTGGTGTAGTTGGTACCATAGAATTCAAAACCGGAAGTAAGCCCCATGTTCATGAGATTGGTATAGTAACTATCTCCGGAATAACCGTTATCCCAGGGGTCAATGAGTATGCCGGTACCGTCACTGAGTTCAATCCAGTCGAAAACCGGTGGTTCCTCAAGCGACAGGTCACTCCAGTTGTCGATATAACGGTAACCGTGATCATCAGGGCCGCCCTGGCTATAATGCTGGGCGACTTCGATAGTTGAGGTGAGCGTATCGTTGTCGCGATATTCGTCAGTCCCAAGAGCGGTATAGGTTGAACAAGTATAAGTTCCGCCGACATTAATGGTATACAGAGTGAATTCAACCGAATCGCTGGCTAATGGCGCTAAACCTGTAACCGCTGCAACGTCGCTATAAATATTTAGACCATTAGAATCAGCAATGGCAAAATGGACATTGAACGTTTCGGTGTTAGCACCGAGGTTGCTGACAATCGTAGTAGGCGTAAATGGGTCACCGGCTTCAGTCATGTCAGAAGGCGAGACGATTTCCACAGCCGCTACATCATGATCCAGCGGGTCGTAAGTGAATGTAATTGCCAATCCGGGCATGGTGACATTACCCAGCGGGTCATCACTGTAGACATACTCCAGACCCACATCTCCATCGGCGTTCTCAATTCCGACTGTGGCGCTGGCATAAACTGTGGGGCCAACATCATTGTACTGGAATTTGATACTGGCGTCATCGCCGTCGAGAATAAACTGCATCTGGATGTTCTGGCCAAGGTCGGCATCGTAGTCCCAGCTATCGAACTGGACTATGAACTGGTTGGTGCCGGAATCGTAATAGTAATAGGCGGTACCAGCGGCTCCATTGAGGTCATCCCACATCAAGGCTATCAGATTTTCCAGGCCACTGGTAGTCGGTATTCCGTAGTTGGAAGAAGTGGAAGTAGTTGTTATCGAGTCAAAACTTGCCTGGCCGTTCTCACAGAGGAAAATGCGGCTGTAGGTGTTGCCGTAGAAATAAAACGACATTCCCATGGCAATGCCACTTGTATAGCGGTTGTCGATTGAACCCAGATCCCAGGTGACCGGTGTTCCGATTCCGGAAATATCTACCCAGCTAAAGGCCGGCCCGCCGCCGTTGATGTTATCGTTCCAGGAATAGTAACCGGCATCCGGGCCGCCGGTGCCAAAGTGCGGATAGCAGACGGAGCTGCTGACCAAGGTATCGTTGGAACGGTCAAGGTCGCCGGCAAGGTTGTGGTATGTCGTAATGGTGTAAGCGCCAACGTCGGGGTCCATGAAATCGTCAAACACGACATCTGCCGTTCCCAGCGAGGGAAGATTGCTGACAGCTGTTAAATCTAAATAATCTGATATAACCGTACCTGTTGCCAGTTTCACATTGTCGATGCCCCAGTACCAGGTCCATCCAGTGGTATGGAACCACCAGCGTATCTGGACCGAATCCTGGCCATCAGCATACGTGGAAATATCTATGGTAGCTTCGCCTTCTTTTGTCACATCGTAATGCGCCAGGTTCGTCCAACTATCTCCCTGGCTGGTCCGGATATCGACATCACCGAACTGGGTGCCACTATGGTAATAGTAATGTGTGAAATACAGATAGATGCCGGATTGGCCTGAGCAATTGACCCAGGGGGACAAAAGCTCTTCAGACATATCCGGCACGCCAGAGCCGGGAGCGTCGGCATCGGCAATCATGTATTCGCCATTCCACCAGGAGCTGCTCCGTTCCTCACCCGGGTACTGAGTATCATGCTGACTGCCGGTCATCCACGTATAACCATCGTTAAGAGAGTCGATCACGGTCCAGGTTACGGGCAATCCGAGATCAAAACCCTCGGAGAAGAAGGGTGTCAAGAGAAGATGGGAAAAATCGTAATAGGCATTGAAGCTTTCAGTATTGGTGCCGACGTTTTTAAATCTGGAGGAGACATCCCAGTCGTAGCCCTCAATCATGATGTCACCGGGAGCAAGAAAATCCACCGCCATGACATCATGAGCAGGAAGGGTAATGGTTTCAACCGTAACACTGTCGACATACCAGTAGTAGTCGCTTTCGCCGACATACTTGAAGGCGATCTTGACGTTGGACTCGTTGTTGGCCCAAGCGGTTATGTCTAACTCCGGGTAGGAAGGAGCGGACGAACTACCCTGGTCCTCAAGATACATAGCGATTGTCTGAACGGTAGCCCAGTCATCGGTTGTTCCAAGGACCCAGGCAGTATCTTCAGCGGTTGTACCTCCGTCGTTGTAGTAATGTTTGAATTTCAGCAGTATCTGGTCAGCGCCGGTGGATAAGTCCATGGCCGGGCTGATTAACCATTCGTTCTGTCTTTCCGCAGGCAAATAGTATATTCTGGCCACGGTGTCGGTCCAGGTGGAGTAATAGTATTTGTGCCAGTCATTGTTGTCCCAGGATACTGAGTAATCGTAATCGCCGTTGTCTATGATGGTCCATCCGGTAGGCGGATTATCGCCATACGGACCCCAAGTACCTTCAAAGTCTTCGGAAAATACGACATTGACCGGGTTGATACCATCATCCTCTTGCACCGCTATATCGTCAATCATCCAGTAATAGCCGTTGTAATCCATATAGCGGAAAGCGATAATAACGCTGGCTTGTCCATCTGCCCAGGCGCTTATATCGTAATCCCAGTCGGTAGTGGAGTGAGAAGAGGTATACCTGGCGATAGTTGTCCAGTTGCTGCCGCCATCGGTCGAACCGAGGACATCCGAGCTGTCTGGAGAAGACAGGTACGATTTGAAAACGAGGTGCAGGTTAGAATAAGTGGAGGCATCAATCGCCGAGCTGATCAGCCATTCGTCCTGATTCTCGATCGGGCTGTAATAAACCCTGGCCACATTGCTCGACCATGTGGAATAATAGTATTTATACCAGTCGTTATTGTCCCATGGGTTAACATAGCCGCTGTCGATAATCGTCCAGCCGGCGGGCGGGTTGTCGCCGTAAGGACCCCAGTTGTTGAAATCCTCAAAAAGGACTTCGGTTAAAATGACTGGCTGGTCATCGCGGCCGGATATTGAAAGGGCTGGTCTTGGCGCAAGATTGACAGCGAACGGCAAAGCGCCCCTGGTATCCTCTTCAACCTCCTCAGGTATAACCTCCGGTGCGGCCGTAACTTTCAGATCGGCTTCCTCTTTCTTCTCAGGCTCTCCAATGGCTACCTTTTCACGGATTTTGGAAATTTCCTGTTGTTTTCTTGCAGCCTCCAGCTCTATGGCTTGCAGTCTGGCCTGCTCAAGGGCTGTTTGATCCGCAATCTCTGCTTTTTTAGCGGCATCGCTTTTGGCAGGAGGCGCGATAGGTTTGTCGCCCTTTGCGCCAGGGCCCGAAAAAGCCCAGGAGGACATAGCCACTGTTAACGTTAAAACAAGAAGTAAAAATGAGGATTTTCTCATAAACTTCTCCTTAATTTTAAAATATTTTTTTTAATCTAACAGTAAATTTACCTGATTCCCTGGTTAATTAGTTATCTCGAGATTAATTAATTGTTTTTAAAAGTTACCACCTCCAGTGATGAAAATTAACGTTCCATAGTTCTCAAGAAACAAATTTCTTGAACTAAGCTATTCTTTATATTGCCAACTTAACAATCGCTTGCTAAACATTTATTAGTAATTTCAAAAAAACCTTATGTTGAAGCAATACCAGTTTATACTATTTTTTTCAACAATATCTATCCTTAACACTTCTAATATAATATTCCAAGAAATTGTGTCAAGAGAAATATGACAGGTTTACTGTTTTTAACTTAAGCAAAACAGATTCTTCTATATCTTCTACCTTTTACTGAATAAGAGACCCCCCAATTTCCGCTTTTCTTATCCTGGTAAATATTGACCTTGGGTACCCCACCCATGAATATCCTCCTAATTCACTGCCCTTCCCTATAAATTGGCAGAATTCTGGCAGTTCTTATTACCACCGATTAAGCTAACATATTGATTTTAAAAGGGTTGTCAATAATAAAGCGGAGAGGCAGGGATTCGAACCCTGGGACCCCGAAGGGTCAACGGTTTTCGAGACCGCCCCGTTCGACCGCTCCGGCACCTCTCCGGGAATGAATATAGGAAATATTTCAATTTAAGGAAATGCTTTTTAAATTTTCTCGATTTGCCGATCAAATATTAAACTAATATTCTCTTAAAATCTTATTAAAGTCACGAGGTCTTAATCGCATCACCAGAAATCCCCCCAGGCTGATAATCGAAAAGCCCACCATTATTTCAGTTGTGCCTCCAAGCAGTACTGTAACCAGGCCGTATACAGGGGGAGCCGCACATAAAGCCGATATAACAATTGCTGTTTTCAGAACTGTTTGCGCCAATAGTTCCTCAGTCGGTGGATTATCAGGATCAAAGAGAGGGGCTAATAATTTCTTTTTGAGCACAAATCCTGCGGCAACGTCGATAACTGCAAATATCCCCAGTATTATCGTTATTATCATAGTAATGTCTTTTTGCTGACGGTCGGCGCTTATTAGAACACCTGCTCCATGGCAAAAGATATTGGTAAAAAAAACAATAGCGGTTCCTATTACCGCTGCCTTGCCGATCTGCCTAACCAAAATATTTCTTGGTATCATTTTTGTCTCGCGGTCTTAAAAAACGATTTCAGAAGGTTGGAAGATTGTTCCTCGAGCAGGCCGGGAACGACCTCCATTTGATGGTTTAGCCTGATATCCTGCACAATGTTATACAGCGACATGCAGGCTCCAAACTTGGGATCTTTGGCTCCGAAAACGAGACGATCGACCCTGGCTAATACCAGAGCGCCGGCGCACATGGCACAGGGTTCAAGTGTACAATAGACCGAACAGCCATCAAGACGCCAGCTCTCAAGATGGTTAGCCGCGGCGGTTATTGCCAGTATCTCGGCATGCGCTGTGGGATCGCAAAGCGATTCGGTTCGATTATGCCCCTTGCCGATAACCATCCCCTCCTGCACGATAACACATCCAACCGGAGTCTCCCCCTCAACTGCGGCCCGCTCAGCCTCTGCCAGCGCCAGTTCCATGAAATATTTATCGTTATCACCAACCATAACTCACTTGTTATGCATTTATGAGTAAATTGATAAAAAATCAAATTATTTTTAAGAGAATTTGTAACGTGTTGTTATGCAGAAGATTACTTAAAAGGGCTGTCTTTGTCTGGCACTTAATTCGAAGAAGCAATTGTTATGTGGGCGGCACACGTCCCCGTGTGCCCCTTGACAGGCAGACCGGTCCGCCCAGGGCGGATGCCGCGCACCATAAGAAGCTATCGTAATATTAGCCCGATATCGATTACTCATTCTCCACGCGCACTGCCGTGCCATACGCTAAAAGCTCCGCCGCGCCCTGCATGATGGAGGAGGTGGAAAATCGAAGAGTAACCACTGCATTGGCGCCCAGCTTTTGAGCCTCCGCTTTCATCCTGTCCAGCGCTTGTTCGCGTGATTCGGCAATCATCTTAGTATAATCTATGACCTCGCCGCCCACTACATTTCGAAGCGCAGCCAGTATGTCCCGTCCCACATGACGGGCTCTTATGGTATTGCCTTTAACCAGGCCGAATACTTCAACAATTTTCTTGCCATGAATTTCATCTGATGTCACAACTATCACCGCTCTACCTCCTCGTAACGTTCATGTTTGCGGGCGAAAAGTCTTTCTCTTAAGACAGATACCAGTGAGGTGATTACGCCCAATAAGCCTGCTCCAACGCCTAATCTTAATACAAACGAGACGGTTTCATCAAGGAAGAAATTGTTTAATAACTCCCAGGCTCCGAAAGCCAATAACACTATAGCGCCGACTGACAAAAGCATCCAGCCGATTCCGCGCTCAAGACGGTTGTAAATGCCATTCCAGTAGCTGGCCCAGAACCTGTCCGGCAGATCGGTAAAACGCATATCGGTGGTTACCTCCTTTATTTTTAGCATTTCTTGATATTCTTTCGAACAGACCGGGCAACTCTGGAGATGTAAATCCAACTCCCTTTCCTGTTCGGGGGTCAGTTCTCTATCGAGTCTACCGGATATATATATTATCGCCTGCTGGCAATTCATCTTTGCATCCCCTCGAGTCTTTTTTTAAGTTTTTGCCTTGCATAATGAAGACGTGACATAACAGAGCCAAGAGGTATATCCAGCACCTCCGCAATCTCCTGGTATGACATGTCTTGAAAATGCTTTAATATGATAATTTCTTTCGCCTCATTGTCGAGTTCAGCCAGCGCATCCCAGACCATCTTTTTAGTTTCTTTTGCGATATAGCTGACCTCCGGGTTGGTTTCCGATGGCGCCGCAGCTTCCTCAAGGGTTTTATCAGACGCTATATATTTTTTACGCACCGAGGCTGATCTCAAGGCATTCTTGCAGAGATTTGATAGAATAGTAAACAGCCAGCTTTTGAAACTCAGGTTTTCATCGAAACGATCAAGCGACCGGTAAGCCTTAACAAACGCCTCCTGCGAGAGATCGTAGGCGTCATCCGGGTTGCCGACCATACCAAGGGCAAAAAAGTAAGCCGGTTTCTTATATCGTTCAACCAATACCCTGAATTTCATGGCGTTACCGGTGCGGCATTCTGCCGCAAGTGTATTATCCGTTGTTTCCATTTTTCTATCCATAAATAAATACCCGCCTGGATCAATTTTATTCAAGGCTTTTTACTCCGAGTGTTTCGCTTAGTCTCAATCCTCAAATACGGATGAATAATAATACTTATATTAGATATTCTATATCGGGCCACTTCAGGCTGAGCGGAAGCGGCATCAGCCTAATTTTCCATTTTCTGAGACCGGGCAACCGGAGTCACAGCTTGCCACAGCTCGTGTCATAGCATTTCATACCTTGGTGTCGCAACTCGGCACAGCTCGGAACGGCTTCAATCGTCCAGGCCCCGGTAGGCGGTAGCGTCCTCGTCGCGGCCGAGCTTGATGAGACACGGCATCAAGAGGGCTCGGATTCTCTGGTTGTCGTTGGGCCTTTTTCACCGATCTCGCAAGTTATTTCAATGTTGCCTGGACCCGCTCCTCCTGGGACATGGCGGCGAGGCGCTTGACTTCTTCCGAATCAAGGCCGAGACCATTGCCGACGCGCCGGCCATAGTCCGGGTCTGCTTTGTAGAACAGGGCGGTTTGCCGAAGCTGAATACGCTTCTGGGCATTCTTCATGTGAGAAACGATGTTATTCACCAGGTGCTCTCGATCCGTGTCGGTCATAACCTTGCGATAAAGATCGCCCGCCTGCACAAAGTCCACATCACCAAGCTCATACGCATGGCGGGCTGCCATTCCGGACACGTCGATGGGCGGAGGAGCCATCTTGGGTTCCGGAGCCGGACCTCCGAAGCTGTTCGGCCAGTAGTTCGGTTCCCCTCCGCCGTTGTTGTCAAACCGCATGTAGCCGTCCCGCTGATAGTTGTTCATGGGGCAGGCCTTCGGGGCATTGACCGGAAGGAGGTGGTAGTTCGGGCCAAGCCTGTGACGATGAGTGTCGTGGTAGCTGAAGAGGCGGCCCTGCAGCATTTTGTCCGGTGACGGGCCAACTCCGGGGACGAAATTGGCGGGCGAGAAGGCGGCTTGTTCCACCTCTGCAAAATAGTTCTCCGGATTCCGATTCAACACTAATCTGCCAACGTCCATGGGCGGGAAGTCACCATGCGGCCAGACCTTCGTAATGTCAAAGGGATCGAAACGGTAGTCCTTTGCCTGTTCCGGGGTCATGATCTGGACTTCGAGCCGCCAAGACGGGTAATCACCCTTCGCAATCGCCTCATACAGGTCGCGGGTGGTACAGTCCGGATCGATGCCGCGCATCTGTTCCGCTTCCACGCCGGTGAAATTATGAATCCCCTGCTCGCTCTTGAAGTGGAGCTGTACCCAGTAGTATTCGCTTTTTTTATTGTACCACATGTAGGTATGGCTGCTGTAACCGTTCATATTACGGTAGCTTTTGGGCGTGCCGCGGTCAGAAAAGAGGATGGTAACCTGATGGATGGATTCCGGGGTTAGGGAGAGGAAGTCCCAAAACATATCCGCATCCTTGAGGTTGGTCGCCGGATTCCGTTTCTGGGTGTGAATAAAGTCTGGAAACTTCAGCGCGTCACGGATAAAGAACACGGGGGTGTTGTTGCCCACCATGTCATAGTTCCCCTCCTCGGTATAGAATTTCACAGCGAAGCCGCGAGGATCGCGCTCCGAGTCAGCGGATCCTCTCTCGCCGCCGACGGTGGAGAACCGCGCGAAGACCTCGGTTTTCTTTCCCACCTTCGAGAGGAACTTGGCTCGCGTGTACTTGGTCACGTCGTGGGTTACCTCGAAGTAACCGTGTGCGCCGGCTCCTTTTGCGTGTACCACGCGCTCGGGAATCCGCTCTCGGTCGAAATGGGCCACCTTATCTAACAGGTGTACATCCTGCATGAGCACGGGTCCCTTCTGGCCGGCGGTCACTGAGTTCAGGTCATTGTCGACCGGCATCCCAAAGCCGGTGGTCAGAGTTTTCCTGTCTTTTGTCATGGCAATTCCTCCTTTCAAATAGTTTTTTCCTAAGCTTTCTCTTTTTTAGTTGAGCATTGCAAGCAGATGCCTCTAATATCCACTTGGGTTTTTTCCACCCTACCCAATTCCTTAACACTATCCGGAATCTTCAATTGATCGAACTCGGCGCTGTAGAAGTCGCGCGTCATGCCGCAACCGGAGCACACGAAATGGTGGTGAGATCTCATGTTCGCGTCAAACCTTGCCCTACCCCGAGATGGTCCGAGAGTGGTTATCAGCCCGAGGTCAAGAAGCAACCATAGTGTCCGATACACTGTGTCCAGCGATACTGTGGAAACTCTCTCGCGAACGCCTTTGTAAATCCTCTCTGCATCGGGGTGGTCGCCGGATTCTGCTATTTCACGGAAGATCCCCAAACGCTGATGGGTTATTTTAATCCCGGATCGTGCGAGTCCCTCCTTGAAGCGGTTCATGCGTTGCTTCAGCCGAGATTTCCCAGATAGAGTTTTCAAAAATATAATTTGTCCTTTCCGTCACTCTGAATATGCAAAAAGCTCCCCGAATGGTCAAGAATTTACTCGTTTCCCTGAGTGATCGCTCCAATGAGCACAAAAATGACGGCCTTGTTGCGTTGCCAGCCTTCCGGAAACCGTTTCTGGGCAGACTCTCCCTGTTTACACTCTCAGAACACCATGTCTTGCAGTAACTTGCCATATTAGTTTGTGCTGACCGGGACTGGTTTCAAGCGACCGGTAAGCCTTAATAAAGGCCTCCTGCGAAAGATCATAAGCATCATCCGGATTGTCAACCATATTCAAGGCGAAAAAGTAAGCCGGTTTCTTATATCGTTCAACCAATACCCTGAATTTCATAGTGTTGCCGGTGCGGCATTCTGCCGCAAGTGTATTATCCGTTGTTTCCATTTCTCTATCCATAAATAAATACCCGCCTGGCTCAATTTTATTCAATTTTAAAATTTAATACTATTTAAATTTTTCGATAATTTGCTAAATTTAAATAAAGTATTTGATTAAGCTAATAGTAGTTTGGAAATTATGAACGCCATTAAAGCTTGCAAATGGATTGTATTGTGTATATACTTATGAGATATAATGAAATATTTTGACCTTAAGTACAGGTGATTATCATGTCTAACTCAGAACCTGTCAACAAATTAAATATTCCCCGGATGCTGGCGCAGAGTCGCCGCAACTTTGGGTCGCGAGTATTAATGAGGGAACATAATGGCCAAAAATTCATCGATATCAATTATGATGATTTTTGGCATATGGTAATGCAGGCGGCATCTGCGCTTCGTAAAGCCGGCATTAAAGCCGGAGATAGAGTCGCTATCCTGTCCGAAAACCGCCCGGCCTGGGGCGCCACATATTTTGCATCCCTGTTTATTGAGGCTGTCAATGTCCCGCTTGATGCGTTATTGAAAATCCCCGAATGGAGTCATATAGTTAGAGGTTCGGGAGCGAAAATAATCGTTACCTCAAGCAGGTTTTTCCCTGAAATCGAACCGCTTCTCGACAAAATCGAATCTCTGGAGACGGTTATCTCTATGGATAAAGATAATAATTCTGCTCCATACCTTTTTGCCGATGAAAATCCACGCGAAATCGAAACGCCATCCACTGATATTAATGAAACGGCCGCCATAATCTTTACTTCCGGTACGACCGGGCTGGCCAAGGGAGTTATGCTTTCACACGGCAATATTACCAGCGATATACATGGGGCGCTTCAACTGCTGGATTTATATCCGGAAGACAATTTCATCTCAATTTTACCGATTCATCATACATTCGAATGCACCTGCGGCTTTTTAATTCCAATAAGCAATGGTGCGTCAATCACATATGCCAGAGGTCTGGCTTCGAAAATGATTGTCGAGGATATTAAAAACACCGGCGCGACCATACTGGTCGGGGTACCTCTGGTTTTCCAAAAGATGTTTGCCGGTTTGACCAGAGCTATTGCTAAAAAACCACCGTTCACAAGAGCGGTCTTCAGGACTATGAACGGTATTTCAAAGATATTGAAAGAGACTGTAAACGTTGAAGCAGGCGGCAAACTTTTTCATGGTCTGAGAGAAAAAGCAGGCATGTCAACGCTCAGGTTGATGGTTTCCGGCGGCGCGCCGATGTCGCCTGATATTGCTGGGTCTTTTAACTGTCTTGGGTTTCGCCTTATTCAGGGATACGGACTGACAGAGTCATCTCCAATACTGACAATTAATCCGATAAATAATTATAAAAATGATTCTATAGGTGTAGCTCTTCCGGAAACCGAGATAAAAATTATCGATAAGAACGAGCAGGGCGTGGGCGAACTTGTTGCAAAGGGCCCGATGATAATGAAAGGCTATTATAAAAACGAAAAAGCCACGGCCGAGGTTCTGCAGGATGGCTGGTTATATACGGGAGATCTGGGATTAGTAGACGATGATGGATATTTTTATATAACCGGCAGAAAAAAGAATCTAATTGTCACTCCCGGTGGGAAGAATGTCTACCCGGAAGAAGTTGAATACGCTCTCAATAAGTCTCCGTTTATACTTGAGTCATTAGCGCTGGGACAACCTGTTGAATCATCAGGGGGCGAGGAGATCAAGGCGATGATTGTCCCTGACCTCGAATATTTTGATGCCCGGGCGGAAGAAAAGGGATTAACCCTTGATGAAGAATATATTGAAAAAACAATTACACTCGAAGTCACCCGGCAATGTGAACAATTAGCCGACTATAAACGTGTAAAATATATAGTCCTGCGTGATGAGGACTTTGAGAAAACATCGACCAGGAAAATTAAAAGATACCTCTATGAACATAAGCCAATGAAAGT
Organism: uncultured bacterium; assembly: GCA_965603725.1. GTDB lineage: Bacteria > Zixibacteria > MSB-5A5 > UBA10806 > 4484-95 > JAGGSN01. Next base: position 73,370 of record CBFDEC010000001.1, read on the forward strand.
ACCATCCGGAAAGAAAAAGGGTGAAAAAAAATGAATTATGGCGTCATTCTCGCAGGCGGCAGGGGAGAAAGGTTCTGGCCTCTCTCAACACGTGAGCGCCCAAAACAGCTGTTGAGACTTACATCGGATAAGATCATGCTTGAAGAAACCATCGACCGTCTCGAGGGATTTATCCCGCTTGAAAGAGTCATTGTAGTAACCGGCGCAGATCTCGAGGGGAAAATACTTAATTCAGTGAAAAAGCTTAAGCGCGAAAATCTGCTATTGGAACCCGAGGGGAAAAATACTTGTTTGGCGCTGGCATTAACCGCCGCCCATATTCAAAAGAAAGATCCCGATGGAATAATGATTGTGCTTTCCTCCGATCATTTAATTAATCCGAGAAAACAGTTGATTAAGATTGTTAAAGCGGCTTCGGAACTTGCCGCAAGAGAGGATAAGCTTATTACAATAGGGATCGTGCCCAACCGCGCTGAAACCGGATATGGGTATATTGAGATGGGACCCGATTTTGCTATAATAGATGGTATATGCTTTTGTGAGGTTTCAGGATTTAAAGAAAAACCCGAAAGACCAAAAGCTCAGGAATATTTCCTTGACCGTAAACATCTCTGGAATTCAGGAATGTTTGTCTGGAGCGTGAAGACATTTCTAAGAGACCTGGAAAAGTATATGCCAAATATGTATTCCTGTCTTCAAGCGTATATTTCCAATATCGATGACAACGACAGCGATGAACCTCTTAAATGCCTGTATCGCGATTGCGACAGCATCTCAGTTGATTTTGCTATCCTGGAAAAAGCTGATGATGTTTTATGTGCAAAGGGTGAAATTAAATGGGACGATATCGGGTCGTGGCTGGCGTTTCAGAGAATTCATTCACTCGATCAACAAAATAATGTATTGATGGGAAATGTGCTTTTAGATGCCAGTTTTGAAAATACCGTGGTTAATAATAGCGATGATGAACTGGTAGTGGGATTTGGCATCTCCGATCTTGTAGTGGTGAAAACCGATAAAGTAATATTGGTGGCTCATAAAGCACACGTAGACGAAATTAAGGAACTTTTAAATAAGCTGGAAGAAGATGACAACTATCAACAATATCTTTAAGCTGACATTGGTATTTTTTATTTTTGTCGGCGGCTGCAATACCAGATTGCACCGTTCAGATGCACAATCTGATAAACGTACTCGGGCGGAAAAACGTTTTGTTCCTCTTGGTTTTTATGGAGATGATGACGTCATTACCGGTGGGGGAAGGTTGTCGGATAAACCTGTTGAATATAAACAAGGCGCCGTTGAAGCAGATAGGCCGGAGATGCTGACTGAATTTGACGATTCGATTCAGGGCCTGGATATTGACCTGTCGATAGTTGTATTCAGAGTTCAAGTCTTTGCTTCTAAATCTTTTGATGAGGCGCAGGAGTTTGCTCTCGAAATCGAGCCGCTGTTTCCCGAGGGAGTGTTTGTAGAATACCAGGCCCCTTACTATAAAGTACGAGTCGGCGAGTTTTATGATTCTGATGAAGGCGAAAATTTCCTTGAGGATGTCAAGCAGATGGGCTTTAGAAATGCCTGGTTGGTACGGGTGATCCAATGATTGATGTTGATCGTGTCGTTGATATTAAAAAAGCTGTTAAGATTTTAGAGCATGATGGAGTGTTGCTTGCCGCCACTGATACGGTTTGGGCCTTAATGTGTGATTATGAAAGCAAAGAAGCGTTAACTGCGATTTTCAGACTCAAAAAAACTAAACCAAGGCCCGTGGCAGTTCTGTGTGAATCTCTTGAAAGCATAGAAAAACTCCAGGTTCGGTTTACTCCTGTTGCCCAAAAAATAGCCGGGATTTTCTGGCCGGGTCCGTTAACTCTGGTATTAAATTCAAGTTCGAAGAATGTTTTTCATGTAGCGGGAGTGAATAATTCTATTGGAGTACGAATTCCCGATTCGAACAAATTAATTAATCTCATTAAACTTTATGGCAAACCTATAGCGGCCACCAGCGCCAATATTTCCGGCCAGTTGCCGCCAAAAACTTATGATAATGTACCCGATTTTATAAAAAAACAAATCGCTTATACCTGTAAATTCGATATTATCCCATCAGGAAAAGCCTCAACTGTCGTCGACTGCACCTCGGACAAATTATTACTCATACGGAAGGGCGCAGTCAGCTTTGACCGTATCATGGGGATTGCATAAATTTATGACTAACATTTCCGGTTTTTCAATATTATTTGTCTGTACCGGCAATACCTGTCGTTCGCCTATGGCTGAAGGCATCTTAAGGAAAGTTGCGGGAGAAAATAATGTCAGCAATCTGAAAATCGGCTCAGCCGGGACCGTAGCTATAGATGGTATGCCGGCTACCGATTTCGCCATAATGGCGGCTAAACATTGGGATATCGATATCTCAAATCATCGTTCGAGGAAGCTGACTGGAAATCTTGTAAATAGTTCTGATCTGATCCTGGCTATGGGCGCCGAACATATTGAAAGCATATTATCTTTAGACAGTACGGCTTTATCAAATACATATTTATTGAAAGGATTTCCTCAACCATACGACTCCTCTCAGGCAAGAGTGGATGATCCTATTGGCGGAAGTCTTGAACAGTATAATCAGACTTTTCTCGAGCTTGATGAAGTTATACGAAAGATATTTCATAAAATCGCTGAGTTGCTTCGGGCTGATGGTTAAGCTGAAAATCATAATAGTTACAGCTTTTATTGCGCTGTTGTTTTTTGAGACAGCGTTTGCCGGTGATTCGACCCGGGTCGATACCTCGGGTTATCAATCCGGAGTCGCAAATGAGACGCAAAGTTCTCCTCCGGATTCGGCCTATATTGCTCGCGCCGCCGATCCAAATTGGTGGAAACGAAAAATCGAAAATCGGGCGTTTAATGTTGGTGAATACCTGGAGTTTGGCGTCAGTTATGCAAGGATTCCAGCCGGAACCGCTATCATGCAAATACCGGAAATAATCGAATATAACGGAATAAAATGTTTCAAGGTGATATCGACCGCTCACTCTAACGGATTTGTTTCCACCTTCTATAAAGTAGTGGATACTGTTTACAGCTACATAGACTATGATGGAATATTCACGCATTATTTCCGTAAACGTCTTCGTGAAGGGGGATACCGAACTGAGAAACAAACAATCTATGACCAGAGGCGGCACCTGGCTATTACAGGTAAAGATACTATTCCAACATATTCGTTTGTTCAGGATGCTTTTTCATCATTGTATTATGTCCGGACCCAGGTTATCGAACTCGATTCCAACATACAGATCGATAACCATACCGACAAGAAAAACTATCCTCTCAAAGTTATCGTGCACGGCAAAGAGACTGTTAAAGTCCCGGCCGGAGAATTTGATTGTATTATAATTGAACCGGTCATGCGTGCCGAGGGTATTTTCAAAGCTAAAGGTAGAATTAAGATATGGTTGTCTGATGATCGATATAAAATTCCAGTGAAAATGCAGACAGAAGTATTTTTTATCGGATCGATTACGGCCAAGTTAAAAAAATTTAGATACGGGCAATTCCTTGATGAATCTATAATAGAAACCGGCGGTAGCAATAGTGGTTAAAATAGACTTGGATAAAATAAATCGCTATTCTGTTAAAGACAGAAAAACCAAATCAGATACCAGGTCATTTGCAGGTGTGCCAAAGCCTATCAGGTCGTTTTTCAAAACACTTCCGGATTTTTTAAAAGCCGCTGAACTTAAAAACTTGTCTCTGGATATAATCAGGGCTCACAAACGAGGCAAGGCGATTATCTGGATGATGGGGGCGCATCCTTTGAAAGTTGGCCTGTCGCCGATAATTATTAATCTGATCAGGGGCGGATATATTTCCCATCTTGCGCTAAATGGCGCCGGTGTGATTCACGACCTGGAGATCGCTTTCTGGGGAAGGACTTCCGAGGAGGTTTCCGAGACCTTAGCCAATGGTTCTTTCGGCATGGTAAAAGAAACGCCGGCATATCTGGCAGAAGCGCTGACGAAATCCGGCAGTAACAGCGGCATAGGTGAAGCAGTTGGAAGGTACATTAACAAACGAAAACCTGAGTATGTAACGTATTCAGTATTAGCTCAGGCTTATAAAAAAAAGACGCCAGTTAGCGTTCATGTAGCGATTGGTACCGATACAATCTGTCAGCATCCGGAGTTTGATGCATCATTATGGGGGCAGAAAAGCCATCTCGATTTTAAAATGCTGGCTGAAAATATAAGGAATATTCATAAAGGAGGAGTAGTAATAAATTTCGGTTCGGCTGTGATATTGCCGGAGGTATTCTTGAAGGCGCTCACGGTCGCCCGCAACCTTTATGGCGATATATCATATTTTTCGGCGGCTAATTTTGATATGATTCAACATTATCGTCCTAATGAAAATGTTGTTAAAAGGCCTACCATCAATGGCGGGAAGAGATATAATATAACCGGTCATCATGAGATTATGATGCCCCTCTTGGCGGCGGCTATAAACTCATTGAAAAAATAAGAGGATCAATATGGCTAAAATTGTTGAATGTGTGCCGAATTTCTCAGAGGGACGTCGTCCCGAGGTAATAGGCGAAATAATCCGGGAAATCGAAGCGGTTCAGGGTACAACGCTTCTCGATTCAGAGATGGACAAAGACCATAATCGAGCAGTAGTTACGTTTGTGGGTGAACCGGAAATCGTTGAAGAAGCGGCATTCCGGGCTATCAAGAAAGCCTCGGAGCTGATAAATATGGAAGAACATCAGGGTGAACATCCCCGAATGGGCGCTACCGATGTCTGTCCTTTTATACCGGTTTCCGGCGTCACAATGAAGACATGCGTGACTATGGCCAAACGTCTGGGCGAGCGAGTCGGCAATGAGCTTGAAATTCCTGTTTATCTTTACGAGGAGGCGGCGACCCGGCCTGATCGTCAAAACCTGGCAGTTGTCCGTAAGGGAGAGTACGAGGCAATCCGTGATGAAATCGCTGCCAACCCGGATCGCAAACCCGATTTCGGACCGCTTAAAACTCATCCCCGAGCCGGGGCTATGGCTATCGGAGCCAGGCAATTTTTGGTTGCCTTTAATGTTTATTTAAACACGCAGAATCTCGATATCGCTAAGAAAATTGCCAACGCCATTCGTTTCCAGACCGGCGGGTTCCGTTATGTAAAGGCAATGGGATTCGATATTAAGGAACGTCGCCAGATGCAGATATCAATGAACCTCGTGAACTACCATGGCACACCGATTTTCAGAGTATATGAGGCGATCAAAGCTGAAGCCCGCAGATATGGCGTGACTGTCACCAGTTCCGAAATAGTAGGCCTAACGCCGCTTGATTCAATGCTCCAGGTTGCAGATTACTATCTTGGGCTGGAAAACTTCTCATCTGAACAAATCCTCGAATCGAAAATGAAATCGCCTAAACTGACCGCCAAGATTTTTATGAAAGAGTTTATAGAACAGGTCCAGTCGAAAGAACCGACTCCGGGCGGCGGCTCGGTTGCCGCTCTGGGCGGAGCTCTGGGCGCGGCCCTGGGTGAAATGGTTTGTCGGTTGACAATAATCAAGAAGCAATATGCCGATGTAAAACCAGAGTTCCAGGATATCAGAAGAAAGCTCGACCTGCTTCGCAACGAGTTGACATACTTAATTGAAAAGGATGCCCGGAGTTTCGATGAAGTGATGCTGGCTATGAAAAAACCGAAATCAACCGAACATGAAATTAAAATCCGTGATGCCGCAATCGAGGAGGCGACCAAACGCGCAGCCAGCGTTCCGGTTGAGGTCATGGAAAAAACTGTTGAAGTAATGGAACTCCTTCCCACAGTCGCTGAAAAGGGCAATGTAAACTCGGTTTCTGACGCCGGAGTCGCTAACCTTATGGCTAAAGCGGCCATCGAGGGAGCCGCATTAAATGTCAGAATTAATCTTGGCGGAATCGCAGACAAGGCTTTCGCTGATGATTTAAGTTCCGGTATGACCAGACTTCTGGAACAGGGCGCCAAGTTCTATGAAAAAACAAAAAAGATTGTGAATGGTAAAATATAATGCATAGAGGATATATCGACCTTCATATTCATACAAACGCCTCCGATGGACTTTTAAGCCCTGAAGAAGTTGTAAAAATATCCGTCGAAAGACGACTTAAAGCTATTTCCATAACCGATCATGACACTACTGATGGCTTCGTTAAAATTATCGAAGATGCTCGCGATAACGGTTTGGAACTTGTTTCGGGTGTGGAACTATCCTGTTTATATATGGATGTTGATGTTCATATACTTGGGTATTTTATCGATTATAAAGATCCGGGTTTTATGAAAAATATCAATATATATCGCCAGGAAAGATATAGTCGGGGAAAGGCCATAGTTGCCAAGCTTAACGAGATTGGCATAAACCTAAGAATGGATACTGTAACTGAAATCGCCGGTGATGCCTCTGTTGGCAGACCGCACCTGGCTGAAGCTCTGCTTAAAGAAGAGTACGTGCAGACTTTTGATGAAGCATTTGCCCGATACCTTGGCTACCATGCTCCAGCGTATGTTCCCAAGAAACATCTCGACGTTGGAGAGGCTGTAAATCTGATTCATAAAATAGGCGGACTAAGTGTGCTGGCGCATCCCGGCACGTTAAAACATGATAAATTTATTCCTGATTTCGTAGACATGGGACTTGATGGTATAGAAGCGTATCATTCATCATATAAAAAGAACGTCGTGGAACATTATAAAAAACTGGCCAAGAAATATGGTATATTTTGCTCAGGGGGATCAGACTGCCATGGTCCAAGAAAGGGCTCAATCCTGATAGGATCACAGAAAGTCCCTTACAGTTGCCTTGAAAAAATGAAAGAAGCGTTGGAGAAAAGATGAGGTTTAAAATCAGGTTTACGTTACTTTTAATCGCCCTGACCAGTCAGGCAGTATTGGCCGATATGGATGATTTATCGGGAATCAACAAGGATGAAGTAATCAGGCAGATACAATACATGAAAAATTATGATTTCCCTGATGAATTGATAGATTCACTGGAGATGCCGCTTAAATGCGGCACTCGTTATGGCCAGATGTTAATTCAGTTAAAGGATGAAATTGAGCCGGTGCTGTTTAAACAACTTCTGGAACGTCCCGTTCGCCATGAATACTTTGATTCTGACCATTTTCGTATCCATTATGATACCTCAGGCCAGCATGCTCCACCGCTTGATGATACTAATCCTGCCAATGGTATTCCTGATTATGTTGACAGTATGTCGTTGGTTCTTGAATATGTCTGGTCTTTTGAGATCGATACGCTTGGCTTTATCGAGCCTGTTTCCGACGGCGGCGAGGGCGGAGATTTGCATTACGATGTATACCTGTCGGACATTGGAGGTATGGGCTATTATGGGGTAACGTACCCGGAAACCATTCAACCTGACGGCAGGACCTGGTCAAGTTATATAGAACAGGAAAACGATTACGCCAATACAATCTTTGTTCCTATGGGTTATGATGTCAATCCGATGGCGGCTGTTAAAGTAACTTCAGCCCACGAGTTTTTCCATGCCATTCATTTCTCCATTGACGCCTATGAATTCAGTGGAGGCAGGTTTTGGTGGTATGAGGTCTCCGCTGTCTGGATGGAGGACGTGGTTTTCGATGAAGTTAATGACTATCTTTATTACCTGAAATATTTCTTCCATTATCCCTGGCTGAGTCTGGAAACTTTTACAACCAGCATTAGTGATATTCCAAGATTTATGCATCCGTATGCCGCATGTGTATGGGGCAGGTTCCTCGAGGAGAGATTCGATAGAGACGTAATGAGACAGATATGGGAGATTTGCGGCAGTATCCCCGGCTATAATGTTTTACCGGCGACTGATCTGGTATTGAACGATTATGGCTCCTCATTCAAGGATGCCTTCATGGAGTTTACAAGCTGGAACTATTTTACCGCCAACCGGGCAGATACTGTTAACAAATATTCGGAGGCTGACCTCTGGATAAATCCGCTGAGCGGCATACCTGATACGGTAAAAACCAGATATTTTACAAACCGGTCGCCGGAGGATTATATGAATGTGCCTGATGACCCGGCTATTAATCCAATAGACACTTCGTTTTCATCTGAAGATTTTACTCCCGAACCGCTTTCGGCAAATTATCTCGTATTTACGACCTACGGCGCTTACAATCAATTCCTGGGCGGCTTATGGTTCGATTTTGACGGCGATAATATCACTGCCCCGCAGGACTACTGGCAGGCTGCAATCCTTGGTTATGCTAATGATCGGGATACGCTGATGACGCTTAATATTAATCCCTCTGATGGCCAGGGCGCTGGAAGTTTAAGAGATTGGTCACGATATGATTCTTTAGTAGTTATACCATCCATTTTTGGGTACACTTTCAGTTCCTACAGTACAGGCTATTCATTCCAGGCTTATTACGATGAAAATCTGCGCGGCGACAGTCCGATTTTTTATAATATCCCGGATTCGGTGCAGATCCGTGTTGGCAAGTGTAAAGACAATATACTCCTGCAAGCCAACCATCCCTTCGGCGATTCAGTATTCTTTTATGCCGAACCTACAAGCGATAGTGTAGCAATAGTTCACACAAGCGATACGACGGCTGAATTAACTTATTGCGCCTATTCGGATTCAATTGGTGAAGTTGTAAGCCTGAAAATATATGCCAGCGATACCGCCGGTCATTATGACGCCCGTCAGATTAAATTATATATAATCTCGGCCATCCAGAAATCTTCTGTTGTGGCGTATCCGAATCCATTCAATTATGACGAAAGCAGTAATTCAATATTGCGTTTTATACGGCCTTTTCCAACTAATTACAGTGATATTGAGATTTATATTTTCAATATTAATGGCGACCTTGTCAAAAAGCTTGAATATTCAGGTGATGAAGGTGAACAAACCCTTACCTGGGATGTCCGTAATGCCGCTGGCAACAGGCTGGCAGGCGGTATATATATAATTAAACTCAGAGCCGGCGGCAAAACCGCTTCCGGTAAATTTGCCGTCATCAGATAAATTGAATTACAGGATTAGAAGAATAGCGGCCGCCGGGCTTTTTGCCGCCTTAGCATTGGTTATAAACTTCCCCTTGCTTGGCATCCCGAACGTTGAGTTGTTCAGTCTTTGCCTGTTTGTTGCCGGGGTTTTTCTTGGTTACTGGGGAGGTTTTGTTGTGCCTTTAGTGGCGGGTTCGATTTTTGTGATTTTCAATCCCAATGGTCCGCCTTCGCTTATAACTGTTGCAGTTGCCCAGATTATTGGCATGATTCTATTTGGCCTGACAGGAGCGGTCCTGAGTAAGAGCCTTCTGAAAAATAAAAACCGCATGATTGGCATTACGTTTTGTGCGGCTGTAGGAGTTGTATTAACCTTTATATATGACCTTCTAACCAACGCCGCTTTCGGGCTGACAATCGGTCCGTTCTGGCCAACCGTAGTCAGCGGTATTGCATTTTCCTTAATGCATATGGTATCAAACGGATTGATTTTTGGCTTCTTTGAACCGCTAATGGTGAAATTATGGTATGCAGCCGGTCCTCGCTTATATCAATTCCAATAATTATCGTTTTAAGTTTCGGCTTTCTGTATGGGCAGGATCAGCCGGTTGAGCCAATCCAGCCACCGGATTCAACGCGGATAGATTCTACCGCTGTGCCTGATTCATCTGATGTTGTTGATAAAACTGATTTATTACTTGATAGATTAACGAAAGGCACAACCGACACGCTCGCTGAGCAAAAAATCTCATACTTCCCGGAAGAGAGCATTCCGCCTTATTACCAGACGATAATAGCCGGTAAAAGCTATGGCGATTATCTGTGGTATAAGCACGGAGTGTTGCCGCTTCAGCATGGTTCGCCCGGACAGGCAGAGATATTAACCAGGTCGGTGATGCTTCCGGGTTTGGGAGTTGTTTATAATGGCTTACCGGTTTTTCACCAGGGAAACTTCTTCCCGTTTCGCAGCGGGGCTGATCTCAATGTTATGATGTTTGAAAATGTAGGGGAAGTTGATATTGCGCCGATGCATTCTATCGATCTGTTCAGCCAGGGAGAGAGCTTGACGTTAAAATCGATGTTCTGGCCGTCAAATGACAATCCATCGAGCGTTACTGTCGCTCGCGGACCTTATAACTATGAGAGATCCGGCTGGCGTTTTTCTCGAAGGTTTACCGAGAATGCCGCCTTAACCTTTACCGCCGGATTTAAAGAATCATCCGGCTATTATGGGGGCGGCGCCGATTATGACGATTTCAGCGTTGCTGGCTCCTTTGCCATTCGACCCAGGCCCGATACTGAATTTAAGTACTCTTTTTACCAGCACAAAGCTAAACAGGGAATATTGCAGTTTGATAGGGTTATATTTCCCACACTGCGGGCAAACCATGACCAGAACCTTCATGCTTTTAAAAGCAAACACTATTTTTCAGAACTGCTCCGATTTGAGGTTAATTTATTCCATCAAAAAAATTACAACCACCTGTTTGATGATGGCGTCAATTATCATTTATTTGTTAGAGATGATATATGGGGCGGCAAAAGCATTGTTACCTTTATAAAAGACCGGAATAACCTGAGCCTGGAAATTGGCGGGCAAAGACATCTTCTGAAAAGCCCGGGAAGGATATCGGCCAGGTCGACCACCATGGGCATTACCTTAAGCGATTCAATCACGCTAAATCACAAGCAGAATATTGTTTTGACCGCCAGGGCCCGACATAACAATATAAATGAATATACAATAGCCGGTTCGGCAAAGTTTGGTTGGCGTCTAAATGAAAAAACGGCCTGGAGCTTGTCTGCCGGACGATTCGATTGTTTGCCGGATATATACAGTCTTTATTATAATCACCCGGCAATTATTCCTGAGGAAAATAACTATATCAGCTCTTATACCTACATTGCAAACCCTGATTTGAATTCCCGCAGATTTCTTTTTATTGAAACAGATGCCGATTGCGGTATATATAATAACCTGACATTGCAGGCAGGTTTGTCCTATGAAAAAGTATATGATGATATGGTTCCGGTAATAGTAGAGTCGTCTACAGTATGGCAATCTTATCAAAATAATATCAATTATAAAAGAATGACTCTCACCCTAAATCTTGGTTATTCCGCAACAAAATATTTTGAAGGTTCCTCCGGGGCGACTTATTTTAAATATGACCCGGACAGCCCGATCCCCGGGATAAGGTTTTCACCGTCAGCGATATTGTATTCCATGGGCGAGCTGAAAATTGAACACGTATTGAAGGGTATCGATCTATCCGGCGTTTATCATCTTCGCTACATTACAGAAACAGAATATTCAGGTTTTTCCTCGGTTGTTGAAAACATGTATTCCAATAATGCAGCAATCGTTCTCGATGGATCAATAGTCGTTCAATTCGGCTCTTTCGAGTTCAGACTTTGTGAGGATAATATTCTGGATTACTTAACGGGCAATAAATACAATGTCTGGGGTGAATATGTAATGCCGCCGGGGTCGGTCTGGTGGCAGTTTACATGGAATTTTAAAAACTGATTAAAAATGTATTATGAGTTTTTTGCCGCGGTTGTATTGTATATTGAGTTTATCTAAGCCGCCGATTCTTCCCAAAGTGGGAGGGACATCATTTGAATTTGATATTGCAAAATCAGTACGAAATACTTTATCGCCAAGGCGAATACTCAATTTGTTGATATACATGCTGGCGACATTGTTTGGCAACAGACCTGTGATCTTATGTTTATCGCCTTTTTTATAGTTGCCAACCAGTAATATCCCAAGGGATTCAGGAAGCACCGAAATATCGGCTCCGGTATCAGCCAGAATGTCCTCGATATTTATCCAGCATTTGAAGCATCTTGAGTAAATGGCTAATGACATTTTCGGCCTTCTTATCCTGTGGAAGACATTTGACTCTTCGTTGACATATGGAACAATCAGCTTTTTAGACACTCAGATACTCCTTCATATTTCTCCAGCTGATAGTAAGTTGCTTACCCCTGTTGGAAGCTTTTAGATCCTTAAACTTTTTATGCAGATCTTTCCCTTCCCAGATGACATTATCTCCGGCTTTTACCGTATAGATAATCGATCCCTGGTTTTTATTTTTCAGAATCAATTTCTTTTTTAATGTCATTATTCCTCCACTACTTTAACATCTATCTCATTATATCGACATAAAAGACGGGGAATAAAATTGGGTTCGAAAATTGTTTCTCCCATTTTATAATTTTGAAAATTCCGTTAATGTATTTATATTATCAACTTAATGAACAGAGAAGCAGGCTGTTTTCTGTCGTGATATAATTTAATGATGCTGCCCCTGTAAAATAATAGGTTTGTGCTTGAAATGTAAACATGGCAGACGTATTAGAAGCAGAAGAATATGAACATTAAAGTATTAAGCTGGTCGGGCTACGATTTTGCCAATACCATATTTTCGATGAATATAGTCTCTCGTTATTTCCCTGTTCTGGCGGTAACGGCGATGGGAGCCAGTAACCTATCAATCGGTATATCGCGGTCGGCGGCGATGATATTGGTAGCTGTCACTGTGCCTATTTTCGGAGCGCTGGCCGACCAGTATAACAATAAGAAATTGCCGCTGGTGTTTTTCACCATGGCCTGCTGTTTAATTACAGCGTTTCTAACTCAGACTAACATTCTTATAATTGAGTTGATACTTTTCAGTTTAGCGATTTACTGCTACCAGTCGGCTTTGACATTTTATAATGCATTGCTTCCCGCTGTTGCGCCTGCGGGGAAAATGGGGTATGTTTCCGGTCTGGGAGTTTCGCTTGGTTATCTGGGAAGCGTCTGTGGTTTATTCCTGGTAGCGATTCTATCATCGAAAATCTTCTCGCCATATATCTGGACGGCGTTTTTATTTTTCATTTTCTCAATCCCTCTTTTTATCTGGGTCAAAGATGATAAGCCGTCAAAAACAGTAACTGCCGGGAATCATCAGCGGTACAGCAAGGGCCTAATCGTCTCCCTGAAAAGAGCGTCGCATATCCCCGGCCTGATAAGGTTTTTACTTGGCCGGTTCTTCATTGTTGAGGCTATGGAAACAGTCATCCTTTTTATGGCTATCTACCTCGTGAAGGCTGTGGGATTCAGCGAGGGCGCTAAGAACACCCTGGGGCTTGATGAAGTTACAGCGTACCTGATAACGGTAACATCCTTTACGATCATCGGTTCTTTTATCTGGGGTTTGCTGACTCAGAAGTATGGGCCCAAAAAGATGCTTCTTTGGGCAGTGGTTTTATGGCTTATCGCCTTGACGGGGATAGTATTTTCTCCGGGTAAATTGCTCTTTTTTCTCTGGGGCGGCTTGGCTGGAATAGGTCTGGGCGGAGTCTGGACATCAGACCGGCCGCTGTTGATAAACCTCATAAATGATCCGGGCAAACTCGGTGAATTTTTTGGGCTGTATGCTCTGTCGGGCAGGCTGGCGGCGGTTATAGGCCCGCTAATCTGGGGTTTGATTGTATATTTTGCCGAACCGCTGGGAACTATAAAATATAAATTTGCCATCGAAGCGCTTTTTCTGATGATGGTTGTTGGTCTTATCATTTTGAGGAAGATTCCTGATGCCAGGTAGTTATTGCGAAATCGTCGGAGCTATTCATATTCACTCGAATTTTTCCGATGGAACTAAATCGATTGAAGATATCGCCTCGATAGCTAACGAGGTCGACCTCGATTTTATAATGGTGTCAGATCACCGGACCATGAAACCTTTTCAACTGGGTCTTGAGGGATTTTACAATAACACTGCGGTATTGATTGGCTATGAGATTAATGATTCCGAGGATAAAAATCATTACCTGGCATTCGGGCTTGAGGAGGTTTTGCCGTTTGATCTTGAACCCGAGGAATATGTCGGCAGGGTAAGGCAAAAAAATGGCCTGGGGATCATCGCTCACCCGGACGAGGTCCGCACCGAGCTTGCCAAATACCCTGGTTATCCCTGGACTGCCTGGCATGTGGACGGGTATGACGGCATCGAGATCTGGAACCATATGTCACAGTGGATGGAATCGTTGAGTCGCTGGAATATGTTAAAACAGGCTTTCATGCCTCGTCGCGCCTTAAAATGCCCGACTGACAGAATCTTGAAAATCTGGGATGAAGTCAATCTTGAAAGAAAAGTGGTTGGCGTCGGCTCGATCGATGTGCATGCTTACCCATACCGTCTGGGACCGTTTCGAGTGACAATATTCCCCTATAAAGTGCAGCTTAAGGCAATAAGGACACATATCCTTCTGCCTCAGCCTGTGCCCTCAGATTTTGAATCGTTTAAACAGGCTGTTTATGATTCATTAAGGGATTGCCGGGCTTATATCTCAAATTATCGATGGGGAGATGCCCGGGGATTTGAATTTTATGCTGAAAATAACTCAGGTAGAGCTTATAGCGGAGACGAATTATGCTGGGATGATAAATCTACATTTTATATAAAGTTGCCCAAAAACGCCGGCATGAAATTGATTAGAAACGGGGATATTATTTTTTCAGGAAGAGGAACAGAATTCGAGATTAAGGCAACGGAACATGGTCTTTACAGGGTAGAAGTCTTCATTAATGAAAAAGGCTGGATTTTTTCCAACCATATAAGATTGCTCGCAAATTAAATAAAAAAACAGGGTGAAACTTAGCTTAGATAGAGGGGGGCTGGAACTACCTAAGCGAGGATGTTTCACCCTGCCCATTATGATATAAGAATATTTGGAAATGTCAAGAACTTTTTTTAATTTTTAATCGATACATGGAAGTCGTTGCAATAAAACGGGTTGCGCCATTCTCCACGTAACCGACAAATATATTATTTGTTTCGAAATCAAAGATTTTTGTAATTTTGTCATTTATAGGAATAGATTGAACTTATCAGTTGAAAGTGTATGGTTAATATAGATATGAAATGATTTACAGGAGATTACGAGACGGCCAACTCTGCTTACTTTAGTCATTTTTTTATTTACAGCACGTTGATGATAATGTAAAATCTTTTTATGTTAGATTTTCTTGTCGGGATATTTGTGTTTATTACAGGATTGAGTGTGGGGAGTTTTGCCAATGTTTGTATTTATCGTCTGCCGCGTGATATGTCAATTATCAGACCTCGCTCATTTTGTCTATCCTGCCAGACACCGATAGAACCCTGGTATAATATTCCTTTGCTAAGCTTTATCTTTCTTTGCGGTAAATGCGCCTATTGCGGAGCTAAAATAAGCTGGCGATATCCTTTGATTGAGTTGTTGAGCGGACTTTTATTTCTGAGCGCTTTCTATTACTTTTACCTTTCGAGCAGCAACATATATATGTTTATCGTCGGTTTATATTTATCATCGGTTTTCCTGATAATATTTTTTATCGACCTCGATTTTAAAATAATACCCGATTCTTTGTCTCTTTCCGGAATAATTATTGGAGTGGCAGTAAGCTTCTTACCGGCTACGCCTCTAAGATGGTACGATTCGCTGATTGGTCTATTCGCCGGCGGTTTGTTGTTTTTAGCGGTGGCCGAGCTTGGGGACAGATTGTTTAAAAAGGAAAGTATGGGAGGCGGGGATATCAAACTGGCGGCAATGCTGGGAGCTTTTCTGGGATGGAAAGGTATTCTTCTGGTACTGGGCATTGCTTCGTTTTTGGGAGCATTGACTGGCGGTCTGCTTTTGATTATCGCCAAAAATAAAGAATCCGCCCGGACCGTGCCATTCGGACCGTTCCTTGTTATCGCCGCCTTGATTGTATTTTACAGGGGCAATGAAATTATTGCAGCCTATTTAGAATTCATAGGCCGGTAATTCATTTTTAATCTATTATACTTCATGCCGATACCTATAGTGTGGAAAAGTCTAAGAAAAAACACTATTTTTCCGGCGGCTATGAGTCCCAGATAAAAATTTCGCTGATCCTCTTGATCGGCTTTCTTCTCTCATTGAATTTTATTTCTGCTTATTCTCTCGGCAAGGCTCGTTTAGCCCAGCAAAATGACTATAATTTACGGATGAAACTTGCCCTCAATCTCATACAGGAAAATATCAAATCAAATTTTATGTATCTTCCTGACGCCTCATACCTTAATGATATTATCAACCAGGCCGGGGTGGATGAAATCGAAATATTCGACAGCTTGAGCAACCAGCTCATTGATATCAGGTCCTCAAGGACAATACCTGTCGAGAACCGAATAATTAACTCAGTAACTGTCACTGGCAAGAATGATCGGACTGTTTATCATATATTTGCAAGCGGAGTAAACAGCGAGGGGGCAAATCTGAAGCGACTGGCTCTTTTCGATACGATTTTCCGAATTTCCGGTCTGATAGTCGGGCTTTTCGTTGCCTACTTTTTTATACGATCGGTGCTGAATCCCTATCGAAAAATTAAGAAAGAGGCGAAAAAAGTGGACCTGTCCAGAATAGGTTTCGATGATGTCGACAGTGTTGAATATGCTGTTAGAATGTTCCAGGAGGTTATACGGGAGCTCAAACAAAAAGAGACGCTTCTCCAGGCAATGTACAACAGCTCGGAAAAAAGAGCCGATTCATTAGCCCGGTACAACGAGTATATTCTCGGCAGTATTTCCTCAGGCGTCATTATATGCGATAACCAGGGCATAATTACCAGGTTCAACCATGCCGCAGAAAAAATTATCGGCTTTAATCAGCAATACAGCCAGGGAAGGCATTACAGTGAGGTCTTTGGCAAAAAACATCATATCGCAAAAATCTTCGATGAGGCCTTGAACAATAATAATACTTTCTCCCGGAAAGAATTTGAAATCCCTCGTAAAAATAATGAAAATCTCTGGATAGGGTTGTCCTCGTCTCTGATTTCCGATAATAGCAATAATAAAATAGGCGCAGCGGCGCTTTTAACCGACCTGACAAAAATCAAAAAGCTTCAGGAAATATCTGATTTCACCGAGAAAATGGCGGCCCTGGGAGAGATGTCTGCCGGCCTGGCTCATGAACTTCGCAATTCAGTGGCGGCTATACTGGGTTTTGGCAAGCTCTTGAAAAAAATACTGCCATCAGAGAAGAAAGCCGCCTCGATAGCTCAAATGATTATCTCTGAATCACTGGCAACAGAAGAGATGCTGAGCCGGTTTTTAAACTTCACCAGGCCGCTTAAGGTTGTCCCGGCAAAAATCGCAATAAGACAGTTGCTGGATGAAAGCATTAATATGGCGCTTGAGATGCACCAGGATAAAAAGATTAATGTCAATGTCGATGACCGGTCGGACGGTTTGCCGATTAACGGGGACCCGATACTTTTAAAAAACGCCCTGAACAACTTGATTATCAACGCCTGTCAGGCTGTAGATAAATCCGGGAAGATAAATGTCAGGGTTGATTATGATAACCGCGACAACCAGTTAAAAATATTGATATCCGATACCGGCAGGGGAATATCTAAAGCGAACCTGCCTAAAATCTTTAACCCGTTCTTTTCAACCCGTGACAAAGGCACCGGTCTGGGGCTGTCGCTTGTACAAAAGATTATCACCGGACATCTGGGCAATATCGAGGTTGAAAGTAAAGAGGGCGAGGGCGCTGCTTTTACTATTACTTTGCCCGTTGATCTGAAGATAGAGCAGACTGATGAAGACTCTGCCAAACAGCCTGAAAAAAAGAGCCTGGTGCCGGAGGTTTTTGAATAGATGAATATTTTAAAAATAACCTTGTCGTAATTTTTAGACCGCCACGCACCCAACATAATAAGAAGTTATTTATTCAGCGCCAATATTGCTTGAAGGATTTATTCGATTATTCTTCATAACAGGTTCACAGTTCGGCCAGCCTGAAGGCATATTCGGCGGCAAATCAGCTGGGGTTGGCCAGACCGGTTCATAATCGGGGCAATAGTCAATTGTACCGAGACCTATCAAATAGTAGACTATACAGGTAACATCGCTGCCAGTAACACTGCAGTCGCCATTAGCGTCTGCTGAGGCCCAGAAGCCATCGAGATTACAGGGTGTGCATGATGGGTTACCTGTAAAGTAGCCGGTAAGGTAAGTAATGTCGCTACCTAAAACGGCAGGAGGCCAAAGACCGACATTCATGTTGGCATCGCCCGGAAGATACTCATAAAGCGGATGGACTATGGCAATACGGCCACCGATAAAAACAGGTTTGAATGAGTAATCACCATTGGGGACCACGAATTCAGAAGGGCCTGATACCGGATTTAAACCTTCGACAATTTGAATAGTATCACCTATTACCAAAGAGTCGGAATTTAATTCAAATACAAACTCAGCTATCTTAACCCAGGAACTGTCAGTATTGAACACAAGCCAATCAAAGGGTTCTTCTCTTTCCGAAATACATAAAAGTGGGTAACTTGTTATACCTTGCTCAGGAAAGTCATAGTAATTCATTGTAAATACACAATGATCCCAATGAGGTGTATTTGTAGAATCAAACAACCCATAAAAATGACCTTCCATATTTTGAGAAATATAGCTATTTCCAATTGCGATTGGAATGTATATTAATACAATATCTTCATCGTTATTCGCCCAAACAGGAATATTTACAATACCATCAGGACTAGCATGCAGGGGCGTACCATCCAAGTTCCCGACAATTATCGAATCAGGCATATAAGGATCATCTGGATCTGATGCGTTGGCATTTACTGCAATACAAAAAATAACCGAAAACAGCAAAAATAAAGTAGCTATTGCTCTTATATCGATTTCTTTAAACATTCTTTCCTCCATTCGGGTTATTTATTTTGACAAATTTGGATCATCTATCCTTAAACTATTAGATACTCCTATAACTTCGCCTGTCTGAGAATCAACATAAAAATCCGCGCCCAACATGTCTTCCGGATTTAGAATATTTATTTTCCATGCAAGACGACACACTTTCTGATATTCTTTTATAACAATTTCTGCAGACATGATATCCTCGGCCGTTGAATTCTTAGCGCGAGGGTCGTTTATGGCTATTATTCCGGCCTGGCCTTCATCTATTAATGGTGAGGTACTTACCTGACTGGCTGATGGGTAAAGGGAACCATGAGCTCCAATAATACTACCATCTTTATAAAAATGAATAGTATATCCGCCGCCAATTACTTTTATATCATTATAAACCTGGATTAACGCAATATCGCTTGCAGTGCCGTTACTCCAGTCTCGAGTGGTTTTATATAACTTCAACTCCTGGCGAGGATTAGCAATTCCAAAGAGGTTTCTGTGTAGTTCAAAAAGCTGGAAACACTTTTCTAATTGGTTTGTCGCAGTTATACTCTTATTTAAGTCTCCATAAATTTCTTTTGCCGACCCGTTCTCTGAAAATTTTATACTTATTTTATCTGTACCAAATTCCCGGGCTATTTGAGAAGAAAAATGCTCTGAAAGTGTACCGGGTTCCTGCATATTGTAATCTTTATTTTCCGTGTTATCATTAGCTTCTTGAGCCGCTATTGATATAACAGAAAAAAGCATAATTAAGATTAGTATTATTTTCATGTTTCCTCCGAGTAAAAATTATTCCATTCTTTTAAATAGTTTTCTATTTCATGATTGTAATAAATCATCCTCCAAAATATGGACACGAACCAAGCCTAATCATTATGTCTCTATCAATATAAGGCGTGGTTGTCCAATAGCTTAACAAACGCGTATAATCTGCTCCACTAATTTTGCAATCACCATTTACATCACATTCGATTGCAAGGTTTGTATAACCTCCTCCTAACGCTGGAAGGGGGACTGTTTGGTAATTTGTTTTTCATATGTTTCCGAATATGATGATATAGGATGCAACTCTTTTAAAACAGGGATATTAATATAACCCGATGGATAAATAGTAAAATGGTAGCCCAATAAAGTATCGCTCTCGATAATTTCATGGCAGCCTATTAAATATGGGTTTTTCTCTCCTGCCCAGTCTCCATAAATATATGTGTTATACGCCAACCAGTTGTTACATACCTGTTCAGCTTCCTGCTTTGTACATGTTTCACCTTTTATTTCAGGGGAAAGCAAGAAAAATAATAGCAGCGCTATTATATAATAAATCATTGAATCTTTTTTTAATATTATTGCTTTCATAAAATTCACCCTTTTGTTTGAAGTATTTTTTTGACTTATATTTCGCTTTTACGTTATTCCTTTTTTCAAATTTACTATAAGTCGAATAAGTTATCAATAAAAATCTGCATAATTATGTATTTTTTTTGGAATAAGAAGAAAACAAATAACTGCCAACAATTACAACTTAATATTTACAACTGCGTATCTTATCTTGTATACAAATACTAAAACAAAAGTCGAAAAAAACTAACAGGGAGAGGTCATGAAATCAACGTTATCAGCAATTATTCTGGTTCTGGTATTATTCAGCGCTATAGCTAACGGACAGGGTATACCACCCTACTATTCTCAGAACGATTTTCTGATGGCGCCATCGAGCGTTTACCGGGATGGCCTTCTGGGGTTTTCCAATCCCGCCAACCTTGCGTTTTTGAAGGGCGACGAAGGCCGTTTCTACTGGTCTACTGATGGCACCAACGCCGGTTCTTTTAACAACTGGGGATTATTCACCGGTCTTGGCAGGCTGGGTTTCGGCATGCTTCATCAAAAAGCCGGCGGTCTTAAATCAACCGATTATCGTATCTCGCTGGGTGGAGGCGATGACCGGATCGCTTGCGGCATAGCCTATGGCTGGTCAACATCGAATATCGATACTTTAAAAAATGAAAGTCTTTTCAAAACGGGCTTAATATTTCGTCCGGTGAGATTTGTATCGCTGGGTCTGACAGGCGATTTTTCATTTAAAACCAGCGCCCGTCAGGGTGTCGCCGAGATCGGAATCCGACCGCTGGGTACATCCTTGCTCACACTGTTTGCCGACATGGCCATGCAAAAAGATACCAAATTTAATGATGCGCCCTGGAGCGCCGGCGCCGCCATTGAAATTGTTCAGGGGGTAAGTCTGACAGGCAGATATTTTGAGAATGAGGCTTTTTCGGCCGGGCTGACAATAGATTTCGGACGAGCTCATTTGGCCAGCCAATTGCATTTCAATAACGAACAGAAGCATTCGTATAACACATATTCGGTCCGCAGCGGCGGCAGACGATCAAGTGTTTTTCCGTCATTGTTTTTCAAAGAGAAAAAATATCTAAAAATCAACCTGAAGGGCCGATTGGATTATCTGAATTACAGGTTTTTTGATATGAATGCTAATCGTTTCATCGATGTGCTTCGGGATATCAATGCGGCGGCTGATGATCCAAGGGTAAACGCTATCGCGTTGAATTTATCATCGATGAAGATTGCGCCCGAACATGCCTGGGAAATCCGCGAGGAGCTGAAAAAAGCCCGCCATAAAGGAAAAACGGTTGTCATATTTATCGACAATGTCGGCATGACCAGTTATCATCTGGCAAGCGTCGCTGATAAGATAGTCCTCGACCCTGAAGGTTGGATTATGCTTTATGGTTATACTATGGGCAAAACATATCTTAAGGGTACACTCGAGAAACTGGGACTCGGTTTTGATGAGTGGCGGTTTTTCAAATATAAATCAGCGGCCGAGGTATTAAGCCGTGACAGCATGTCCGATGCCGATAGGGAGCAGTACCAGGATTATGTCGACGATTTATATGAGACGATGCGAAAAGATGTCTGTCAATCGCGTTCAATGACTTCAGCCAGGTTCGATTTGCTGATAGATGAGCAGGTATTTTTTCTTCCTGATGATGCAGTGAAGCAGGGATTGGTCGATACTCTTGCCCGCTGGTCGGATATCAATAAAGTAATTAAAGAGGTAACGGGAAAGAAACTGAGAAAAATACCGGCCAGCGATCTTTATGCGAATTCGCTGCCTTCGGAACAATGGGGAGCGATGCCGGAGATCACCGTTGTTTATGGCCTTGGCGTGTGTGCTATGGATTCCGGAATAAAAGGAAGATGGCTGGAGAAAGTATTTCACAGACTGGCAAAAGATAAATCGGTTAAAGCCATAGTCTTTAGAGTTGATTCACCCGGCGGGGAGACCCTGGCCAGCGACCTGGTGGCAGAGGCTTTGAAAAAGTGCGCCAAAGAAAAACCGGTCATCATCAGCCAGGGTCAGGTGGCCGGTTCAGGAGGATACTGGATATCGATGTACGGCGATAAAATAATAGCCGGGCCGAATACAATAACCGGCTCGATCGGCGTTATTGGCGGCTGGCTGTATGACACGGGTTTTGGCGATAAACTGGGAATGACCTCGGACAATGTCCAGCGCGGTAAACATGCCGACCTGGGATCTGGAGTGCGATTGCCGCTTTTAAATTTGACGGTTCCCGCCAGAAATATGACGTCCGAAGAACGCGGAAAAATAGAAAAGATTTTCCGGGATTTTTATGATATATTTGTGAAAAAAGTTGCCGATAGCCGCAACATGTCGGTCGATGAAGTGAGAAAAATCGCCGAGGGGCATTTCTATTCCGGTCTGGACGGCAAGGAAAACGGTCTGGTTGATGAAATCGGCGGGTTGATGCTGGCTATAGATATTGCCAAAGAGCAAGCCGGTATTAAACCAGATCAGCGAGTGGAATTAAAGGAAATCCCCAGGTATAAGGGGCTATTTAAGTTTAAAATGCCCTCACCCTTTGCCGCCAATAAAGTTGAAGACGATCCGGTTTACAGGCATATCCTGATGCTTAACGAACACCGCGGCAGGCCGCTGCCGATGTTGGCGCCGGGAACATACCCGTCGGTTGATTAAAATGAAGTCGCTGAAAAAATGAAATAAAATGCTTGCCAAAGATAGGAAAAAAATCTTTTATATAAGCTGAAATTTAAAGATACAATTAATAGCGTTGCAATGATACGGCAAGATAACCTGTTGATAGTATCTGGTTGACAACCGAATATAGATTTTTTAATGCGCCCATAGCTCAAATGGATAGAGCGTCTGACTACGGATCAGAAGGTTGCGGGTTCGACTCCTGCTGGGCGTATTGTTTTATTGCCAGTAACTTACAACCTAACCCATTATTATTATTATATGGTATTAGCGATATTTAAGAGGTCTTGAGTGATGGCGCTTAATGTTGCTTATTGCAGTTGACATTCGCAACAAGACAGCACAGTATAAGCACAATCGGCAGATGCAAAACGCCATATCTGCCGTCTAAGCGACGTTTTTGATGTTTCAGGATGGAAGCCTTGCGACATCCTGAAACCAAATCCAAAAAACCTCAGGATGTCATTTCATTTCCATCCTGAAGAATAAAACCACATTTATAGTAAATTGTTATTCAAGACTGATATACTTCTCTATTGATGCTTTTTCTCATCATAACAGCATATCTATTCAGCATTGACGTTAATTTCTTAATTCCCAGTATCGTTATTATCCTCGCAATACTAAAACAGGTCGACAATAAAGACATCTCCGCATTTACGCCAGGTAAACCTCTCAGTAAAAATGAACCCGCCTTTAGATTGCTCTTTATATGACCTAACCGGTAACCCACCCAGCGGGTGGGAATAGTTGCCTGCCCGGTTATTACTTATATTTAAAGCTAACCTCCCTTGTATAAAAATTATCATTTTCCTGATTCATCATTTGATTGTTACCCCTCTGTTTTACATTTTCACTAAAAAGATAACATAAGCTCACCAAAAAGCAAGCTCGAAACTAAAATGTCGGGTTTTTCCCTCTGGTCAGAACCCGACCTACCTGCTGGGCGTATTGTTGCGTTATATAACAAGTTTTATTGTTTCAGGATGGAAGCCTTGCGACATCCTGAAACCAAATCCAAAAAACCTCAGGATGTCATTTCATTTCCATCCTGAGGGATAAAAAGGTGCGCCGTCATAAAATATATGAAAATTCGTTATCTAAAATGCCAAGCTCTAAAAACATTGCCACCCTCAAAGAAGGTGGTTTTTCAAGTTTAAATAAAAGAAAATTATAAAATTTCATCTATAAAAGCATTAAAAATCTCCCTCTTCAATAATGAGCCCATTTTTCGGCGTAGGCTGATTTGGAAATCAAATCTAAATACTCGATAAATATCTCGTCACCGATAGTTCCTCCGATTGCAATAAAGGTTGGCTTCACTCGTATGATAGTCATTCCTGGGCGCTTTTCCCAGTATTGTATGGATTCAGGATATCGTTTCCTGATGATTTCTATAAAGGATTTAACATCTTCGTCAGTAAATTCACCCAGGATTTCAGCCGTGCCTTCAATTTGTACATTTTCCCTACATAGTGCAACTTTGGAGTTGGCTTTAATCTGAGCATATTTCCGAGAATGTTTCCAGGTGAAAATATACAAGTCAAAGCCATCATTGGCAACCAGCACATTTCGAGCCATTACCCTGTTGCCAGCGGATGTGGCAAGTACCATGATCATATTATCATCCGTGTTCATAAATTCAAGAAATTCTTTTTTCTTGTTCTCGAAATCCAATTCCTTCCGAACATATTTTTTGTTCACGTTAATCTCCATTTATGTCTCTCAGGATGGAAACGGAAATTCTTGGTCAAGCATTATGATTTTTTATTTCTTCAACTTGAGAATCCATTATTCTTTTCATTAAAATATAAGAAAACTTAACACCTTCTTTTTCGGAGATAATATTTTTAAGAAAAACTTTTTTCATTTTAGTGTATTCTGTAGCGAAATTTATACTTAAATATGTCATTTGTTTTTTTGATTCTTCCCAAAACCTATATTTAACTTGCTCTTTCCCTTTGTTTTTTTCAAGGAATTTATCAATGGTCTGTTTTTCTCTACTCCAATTTATAATTTCTTTAGTAATCCACACATCATCCCAACTCTCAAAAAACGGAATATGTATTAAAACGTTTCTTATAAATTTAAAAAGTTGTTCCCCTATTTCCCCTTCCATTGGTGGTCTACCACCTTTTTTCATCCATTCCAATATCACTTTGATAGGTTCATAGTTCAATAATTCTGTATATACTGTGAAGCCATCTTTTATTTTACAAAATCTATAGTATTTATCCTTTTGCCAAAAAGAATCATCAAATATTTCTTCAAAAATATCATAGAACCTATTGTAAGCTAAACTTAAGAAAGTTATTTCTGGTTGATTTGGTTTTAATTCACTCACAATAATTAACTCATATCACTACTTTGTTGCTGATGTACGTCCTCGTGCACCAGTTAGCAACAGTGTTAGATTTAACCGGTAACCCACCCAGCGGGTGGGAATAGTTAAGTTTACACGATGAAAGAATAAGATGCTACTCGTTCTGCTCAATTATCTCTTCAGCCAGCGAAAGAGCAACTCCCGAAAGCATCACCTCAACCCCGAGCTGAGTAAAATCATCAGAAAGAAGGTCTTTATCGGCGTTCGCATACAGCGAGAAAGCGGCTTCCCTTTCAATAACAAGACCGCTTAGCTTACTGTCGGCATCACTGACGAAAGTGATTTCGCCAAGCTCTTCGGAAATCACAAAACCGCGGCATTCGTGAAGCTGAACATGGCTGTTTGCGCCATACACGGAGATCAGGGCTCCCAGTTTCTTTTCGGATAAACTGGCTCTCGGGTAGATATCAATAGACAGGCGCCTCTTTTCCTCAGGATTTACGACCTTGATACGCCAGTGGTCCTGAAGTTTTGAGACCTCGGCATTGTTTAATACCCTGGCAATTGCCTGTATGTCGTGATCAGTAAATATGGGGGGAGTGGTTCCTTTATCTTCAGGACTGGTCATTTTTCTCGTTTTCTTTTTTTTCTTCCGGTTTTTTTGTTTCCGGTTTCTTTTTCTTATTCTGCTCGGGAGATTCTATTTCGCCATGGATTTCCTTCATCGACTTTTTGAACTCCCGGATACCTTTACCCAGGCCTTGAGCAATCTCCGGGATTCTCTTAGCACCGAACAAGACCAAAACCAACAGCAAAATCACTATCAGTTCAGTCGGTCCGGGAGTGCCTATAAGTATGTAACTCATCATATTCACCTCTCTAATTTTAAATATACCACCATCTGAAATATACTATAACAAAAATAATCATCAAGACAGAAACGAAATTAATTTTCACCATTAATCCGAGAGTGAAACTCAATGCATATAGCTCAACGGTTAGTGTTTTAAAACCGATTTCTAATGATTCAATGAACAATGTCTTGACTGCCCCATCAGGTAGAAAAGAGCCGACCAACTCTCCGAGAAGTCCGCCGATAACCGCCCCCAATACCAGGGTTACCGTTAAGAACAAAATTTCACGTTTTTTCATTTATTCGTCTCCTCAACAATAGATTCAAAAATAAACCTTCCATCCTCAGAACCCAGAATCATCTCACTGGCTCTTTCCGGATGAGGCATCATTCCCAGCACGTTACCGTCGCTGTTGATTATTCCGGCGATATTATCCTGCGCTCCATTGGGATTGGCGTTGTCGGTAACATTTCCATTCTTATTACAATACCTGAAAACAATACGGTTTGTTTCCGTTAGTTCTTTTAGTGTTTTATCGTCGGCAAAATAATTTCCTTCGGCATGGGCAATTGGGATTTTTAATGTTTTATCCCGAGGGCATTTTCGGGTAAATCTCGAATTAAAGTTTTCAATTTTAAGATAAACATCATTACAAACAAACCTCATCCCCAGATTTTTTCGCATAGCGCCGGGCAGCAAACCGGCTTCAAGAAGTATCTGAAATCCATTACAGATGCCGATAACAGTCCCGCCCTTTTTTGCAAAGCTGACGACTGATTTCATTATTGGAGAAAAACGGGCAATCGCTCCGGAACGGAGATAGTCTCCATAAGAAAAGCCGCCGGGTAATATTACGACATCCACTCCCTTCAGCGAGGTATCGGCATGCCAGAGATAAACCACTTCACCGGCGTTAATAGTCTTGACAGCCTGGTATGAATCGAAATCGCAATTGGAACCCGGAAAAACAACAACACCAGATTTCATCACACGATCTCCACCTCAAAATCCTCGATGACCGGATTTGCCAGAAGTCTATCTGACAGTTCTTTTACGGTTTTCCTTGCGCTGGCGATTGATTCAGATTCAAGCTCAACCCAGAACAATTTACCGGTTTTCACAGATTCAACATCAGTATAATCAAGGTTTAACAGGGCATGTTTAATAGTCTCTCCCTGAGGATCCAGCACTCCAGGCTTAAATTTAACTTCGATTTTTGCCGCAAATTTTCTCATTTAATCCTCTGATTTTTTTCATTCTTAATGAATTTTTTAGTTTTAACCCGATCATTACTGCCATTTTTAGCAATCAGCCCAAGCACAAGTTTAAATATCCCCCATAATATATATAATACAACCATAGGAAACATGACAAGACGAGTTTGAATAGTAAGCAGCAACCCTGCGCCGAGCAGGATAATCAATTTAATCCTGTTCTTTCTTATCGAAAAATCAAACCTGGGCATCGTTTCATACTCAATCGTTGACACCATCAAAGCCGAAAAGAGAATTATCATAATCGCCAGAAAACGGTCAAGGCGAATCTCGCCCCAGAGGTGATCACAAAAGATTACAAATGAGGCGATAGCTACTGCCGCCACCGGTACAGGGAGCCCTAAAAAACTGCCTTTTGTTTCAAGCTTTACATCAAGGTTAAACCGGGCCAGACGAAAAGCGCCGGCCATGATAAATGTAAAACCTAAAAACCAGCCCCAGTTGCCGAATCCTATCATTTTGAACGAATATAAAAGCACTGCCGGTGCCACAGCAAAGGAAACCATATCGGTTAATGAATCAAGTTCTACTCCAAACCTTGAGGCGCCTTTAGAAAGCCGGGCGACCAGGCCATCAAGAAAATCAAAAAAAGAGGCAAAAATAATCAGCCAGGCGGCCTCCGTTAAATTTTCGCCCTGGACGGACACTAAAATCGATGCAAACCCGCAAAAGAGATTGCCCATCGTAAACAGACCGGGGAAAATTTGACGATACCCGTTCAAATCAATCTCCCTATAACTGTTTCACCGCCGGTGACCTTTTGACCCTTTTTAACATCAACCTGTGAGGTGATTGGCAAAAATAAATCCACTCTGCTGCCGAATCTTATTAAACCGAACCTGTCCCCTTTGGCCACAAACTGCCCCTTCTTAAGACGGCATACAACTCGCCGCGCCAGAATGCCGGCTATTTGATAAACTGTCACATTACCTTTATCGGTTTTGATTTCTATTTCAAAACGCTCGTTTATATCAGAGGCGGATTTCTTATAAGCGGCTTTAAATTTACCGGGTCTGTAATTCAATCGTTCGACCTGGCCAGTAACAGGTATCCGGTTAATATGAACGTCAAAAATCGACATAAATACACTAACAACGATCCGGTCGCCTGTTCTTTCAATATTCATTACCCTGCCATCGGCGGGTGAGACAACTAAGTCTTCGTCCTCGGGTATTTTCCTCTCAGGATCACGAAAAAACAGTATCAGCATACAGGCAAAAGTAAAAGAGATAACGCCCAGATAGATAAAAGTCATATTTGGCTGTTTATTAAATATGTAAAAGAAAACAATTGCAATAATTAAAAACGGTAAAAAGAATATAATTCCCTCACGAGCCATTATTTCAAAGACCTTTTAATTATGTAATCCGCCTTCTTGGTAAAATACGCAATATCGAAACAGCTTTCAATCTCCTTATCGGACAGATACCTGCTCACTTCCTTTGAATTCAGTGCCAGCATATTAAAGCTTTCACCTTTCGATCTGGCCTGCATCGCCAGTGCTTGAACAGTTTTGTATGCCTCTTCCCGGCTGGGCATCTTAGAGGTCAATAACAATAATACTCTTTGTGAAAATACAAGGCCGCCGCCGGCAAAAACATTTTCCCGCATTCTTTTTTTATTTACAACCAGACCGTTTAAAATTTCCTCAAACAGGTGAAGCATATAATCGAGCAGTATGCAGGAATCGGGGATAATTATCCGTTCAACCGACGAATGAGTGATATCGCGTTCATGCCATAACGCCTGGTTCTCCATGCCTGCCAGAGCATTGCCTCTTAGAACTCGTGATAGACCGGAGATTCTTTCGCAGGTGATCGGATTTTTCTTATGCGGCATGGCTGAGGAGCCTTTCTGCTTTTTCCCGAATCCCTCCTCTAATTCGCCGATTTCAGTTCGCTGAAGATTCCTGATTTCGACGGCGAATTTCTCCAACGAGCCGCCGAGGACTGCTGTCGCATTTAAAAAGTCGGCATGCCGGTCGCGCTGAATGATCTGGTTGGAAACTTCAGCGGGCTTAAGTTTGAATTTCCTACAAACATATCTTTCGACTCGCGGATCGACATGAGCAAAATTCCCCACAGCGCCGGATACTTTGCCAACTGCCAGCCCGTTAACGCTGTGGTCGAAACGTTCGATTCCTCTTTTCAATTCGCTATACCATAACGCCATTTTAAGACCAAAAACTGTCGGTTCGGCATGGACTCCATGGGTGCGGCCTATGCAGACCGTTTTTGCGTGACGTTTACTTAAGGCTTTAAGCAGAGAGGATATTTTTATAAGCTTTTTTCTGATAATCACAGCCGCCCGCTGAATTGTAATCGATAGTGAGATATCAAGGATATCAGAGGAGGTCAAACCATAATGGATGTATCTTGCGTTTGGTCCGATATACTCCGCTACACTGGTTAAAAAAGCGATGACATCATGCCTTGTTTCCGCCTCAATTTCATTGATTCTATCGATATTGAATTTCGCATTTCTTCTTATAGCCTCCGCGGCGGATTGCGGGATTTTGCCAAGCTTTGCCCATGCCTCACAGACGGCAACTTCTACCTCGAGCCAGGTTGCGTACTTATTCTCATCGCTCCAGAGCCGCCCCATCCGGGGCAATGTATAACGTTGTATCATTTAATCCTTTTTTACTTTCTTCCAATCTTCCAGAAACTTCTTCAATCCAACATCTGTCAGGGGGTGCTTGGCCATCTGTTCGATCACCTTAAATGGCATCGTAACGATATCCGCGCCCATCAAAGCGGCGTCAACCACATGAAGCGGATTTCTGACCGAGGCGACCAGCGTCTCTGTTTCAAATGCATAATTGTCATAGATTTCAATGATCTGCTCGACTAAGTCCATTCCGACATGGCTGATATCATCCAGCCTGCCGATAAACGGCGAAATAAATGTGGCGCCGGCCTTGGCAGCCAGCAACGCCTGCAAAGGCGAAAAGCATAATGTCATATTGACCATGATGCCGTCATCGGTAAGTTTTTTTGCAGCAATGAAACCGTCACGTATGCAGGGAACTTTAATTGCGATATTCTTATGAATCTTGCTCAAGCTTTTGGCCTCGGCCAACATGCCCTCGACGTCGATAGCCGTTACCTCGGCCGAAATTGGACCGTCGACAATTTCACAGATACGCGTTAGAATGTCTCTAAAGTTGCCGTCTTCCTTTGCCAGAAGCGATGGGTTAGTAGTTACGCCGTCAAGTACTCCCAGTTCAGCCGCTTTTTTGATT
Organism: uncultured bacterium; assembly: GCA_965603725.1. GTDB lineage: Bacteria > Zixibacteria > MSB-5A5 > UBA10806 > 4484-95 > JAGGSN01. Next base: position 103,863 of record CBFDEC010000001.1, read on the forward strand.
TCGCCAACGTTGGCGGTATCAATAAAAAATTTCATCTTTTTTCCCTTCTATATTTAACCTCAGTTAGTACCAGACCATTAGCCGGAACGTTAAATCGCACATTGTCTTTATTATTTAAAAAAGTCTTAAGACGTGTCAAGCTTATTTTTGATTTCTCTACAGCCAGCATCGCCCCAACCATCCGTCGTACCATGTGATGCAAAAACCTATCGGCAGTAACTTCATATATCAGGGCGCCGCCATAACGGAACCAGCGGGATTTGTAAACCTTGCAATGATTGTTATGTTTTAAAGATTTCTTTTTACAGAAGGCGGTAAAGTCATGATATCCTTTAAATAACCTGGCCATTTTCTGAAGAGCGATAACATCCAGGCGCCTATAAATTTGATTCTGTAAATGACGGTAAAGCGGACTGGGCGATTCGGCTATATAATAGCGGTATGTCCGGCTCACAGCGCTTCGGCGCGGATTAAAGCCGTAATGTGTACTGCACATCTTCTTAACCGCAACATCATCCGGCAGCATCCGGTTGAGACGATAATTCATCTGGGCAGGGTTGAAATATTTATCAGTATAGAACGAACAGACCTGACCGGTCGCATGTACGCCGGCATCGGTTCTGCCGGAGCCCAGGAGTTTTATATTCTGCCTGGTGTATTTTTCGATCATATCCTGTAAGACAGCCTGTATGGTACGCTTACCGGGCTGGATTTGCCAGCCACGAAAATCAGTCCCGTTGTATTCGACTATCATTTTGTAGTAAAACCTGCTCATAATACAATTAAAATAACCGTTATAGATACTGTAATAATAATTAAAATAATATCTGTTCCCCGCAATGATTGTCTATTTCCGGTAAAATATACTCCATTATGTCCTTTTACTGAAATAGCAAGGGCTACATCATCAGACTGCCTAATTACCCTGCTAAAAAGGGGCAACAACAGCCTTGTTTCCATCCTCAATCGATTAATCAACCCACCTTTAAAATTGGCGCCCCGGGCTATCATTGCCATTTTAACAATGTTTCTTTCCTGAGTCAAAACCGGAATGAATCGCATGGTAATGAAAAATACCAACGCCAGATCCTGGAAGAATCGTATTCTTTTCAAACCAAAACCCGATGAAAGTTTTCCGGCAAATTCAACCGGAGATGTCCAGTTAAAAAAACAAATGGCCATTATAATGAAATTGATAAACCTCAGAACGTTAAATAAACCGGCTTTCAATCCGGTATCAGTGGCTTGCAAGAACCAGAGCCTGAACAATATATCCCCCGAATGATAAAACAGGTGCAATAAGAAGACTATCATAAATACCGGCATGAATAATCGGACGTAACGTAAGATATCAAACAATCTCAAGCCGCCATAAAAAGCAAAACCTAATAATATCAATGATAAAATCAATTGCCCCGTTCCCGAACCTAATAAAAGTATCCAGATTGAAAAACCGATAGCCCAGATGATTTTTGTTTCCGCTGAAAGCGAGGTTAATTTACCTGCCGGATTATACTTTATTAAAACCATACAGCCAATATAAGAATATCGTCAATAGCGGTCAATCTTTTCCTTGATATGCTGATCTGTATTTATTACCCAGCGACGCAAATCGCCTGTATATCTTAGCGACAAATATGCAGAAAAAACATGAATTACTTGATTGATTCAGCGCAATCAGAACATAGGCCAAAAATCTGAAAGCAGTAATCCTTCATGACAAAACCGAAGCTGTCGCATATTTGCTTTTGAAGCTCTGGCAGTTCGGGCAGGTAAAATTCGATTTTATTGCCGCATTTCTGGCAGATTAAATGATCATGGCGGGGGCCGTCCTTTGCTTTTTCAAACTGAAACGCTGTCTCACCAAGGCAGACCTTACGCAGAACTCCGGACTGAGACATAATATCCAGTGTCCTGTAAACTGTTGCCCGTGATGATTTCTGTCCTTTTTTTTTCAGAATGACCAAAAGATCATCCGCCTCAAAATGTCCCTCGGTGGCAAAGGCTTCCTTTAAAATCGTCAACCGCTCAGCAGTGGGTTTAAGCCCTTTGCTTTTTAGAAATAAGTTAAACTTCTCCAGCGCCGTATTTTGATCGAACTCCGACATAATCAGCTAATTTTATACATTATTTTGCAAAGGGTGGTCAAGTATTTTTTAAATTCACTTGACACTTGATAATTGAACCGTTTATTAAAACGCTGAAAGATAAGATCGTTTAATCAATGGAGGTAAAATTGAAGAAGCTGATTATTTTATTGGCTGTGATGCTCGTTACAGCTTTGCTTATAACGGGCTGTGACCAGCAAAAAGCGCTTGACCAGATTTTGGAAAAGCCAGAAATGAAAAGCTACTTGATGAGCAACATGATGGAGGATGAAACCATCAAAGCTGATATTGTCAACCAGCTGTTAGCCGATACAGTCTGGGTCGCCGTTATAATCGACCGTCTAACAGAACAGATTGACAACCGTGAAGTGATGTTTGAAAAGCTTTTAGAACATGAAGGCATGGCTGATATGATGCTGGAAAAAATGGCAGAAAACTCTGAACTTAAAGAGAAAATGAAAGCAATCAGCCGTAGAAAATAGCTCAATAATTAGATTTCCCTGTCTGGTTAAAGGTGTATCTTTGACGGTACACCTTTTTTATGAAGAACTGCCGATAATACCGTTAAACTCTCGCCACAGATAAGCAATAACTCCGCCCAGAGTTATTATCATCAGGTAACAAAAATGCAGATAATACCTGGATGATTCTATAGAAGCCTGAATTTTATTGCCATATACAAAAAACGATTTGCCAGACTCAGATAATACAGTTGATGAGAAATTATCGATAGCATTCAGCCAGCTAACAAGTGACGGCAATGCTGCAACCAGTATAACTAAAACAGCCAGCGAGGCAGTTATCCAGGTCCATTTCCGGATATAATTAAGACGTGAACGGCGCCTGTTATCGATAGCCAGTTTTCTTCCAACTTCATTTGCAATGTTAACAGGATTTTTATAAAGTGCTAAGCCTAAAAGCGCCGTTTCAAGCTCTAAATCCGATAAATATTTTTGGGCACATTCGGGACAGATTTCAAGGTGACGCTTGACTCTTTCGGTATCTATCGTATCGTTATTGAAAGCTTTGTTTACATCATCACAATTCATTGTTGCTTTATCCTATCATATCTTTAAGCATTTTTTTTGCCCGGAACAACCTGATCTTGACAGTACTTATAGAAATACTTAAAAGCCGGGCAATCTCATCATATTTTAAATCCTGATAATATCGCAAAATAATTATTTCCCTGTAATCGTCACCCAGCTTAGAAATCAACTTTTTAAGCCTTAACTGCAATGACAGGTCGGGATTAACACCGACACCCAATTCGAACCGGGCGTCTTCTTCGATTTTTAATCTACGAATAATATTAAGACAATGATTTTTGCAAATCCGGTAAAGCCAGGCCTGAAAAAGCGAATCGTTATGGAAATATGCTAAACCACGGTAAGCCTTAATAAAAACCTCCTGAGCGGCATCTTTTGCCGAATCGCGGTCATGAAGATAACTCAAAGCCTGTCTATAGACAAAATCCTGATGACGGCAGACAAGTTCGTTAAAAGCCTCACTGTCGCCATCCTGAGCCCTGATAACTAGATTCGAATCAGTCAATACCATCTTCGACTGAATATAACGAGTCGCTTTCTTTATTCCTGCGCCAACCAAAATTGTTAGAGAATAAACAGTCGCCATTTATTGTTACCGTTTATTGTTCATAACACTCGATACGGTATTTTTGTTACATAGTTTCTTAAGATATTTTTTGTAACAAAATCAAGGATATATGTGTCTTAAGGCTAAAATAATTTAAACTGAAAGGAGAAAAAAATGTGGTTTTTAGAAGGAATACTGCCGGTATTTATAGTTGGCATTGTTTTCGCAGTCATTGCGATCATTGGTGTGACAATAATTATTGCCAGCATGAAAAAACGCAAGATGGAAATTGATGCGTATAAGGCGGCCGTCGAAAAAGGTATTCAGGTACCGGAATTTAAAATTGCCAGAAAACCAATCAGAACACTCAAGGCGGCGTTGATATGGCTGGCTGTCGGTATCGGCTTTTTTATTATGATGGTGGCTGAAGGTGACAACTCTGGCATGTCAGTAAGCGCTATACCTGTTCTTATAGGTATTGCTCTTATCATATCCTATAAGGTCGAGAAGAACGCAGAAAAAGATGAAAAAAGGGAATAGGTTTAGCCAAATCTATTAATCACACAGCATCAGGCTCCAAACCTGATGCTGTCACAACGGCTGCATTTTCTCTCTTAAAGGCTCAACCGCGAGCCTTTTTTTATTAAATTGTCTTCAGTTTCCATCTTCCCAGCCTGAACCAGGCAATAATAACTATTCCCTTTAAAACCGTTGAAACAGTTATCGCCCAGTATATGCCTGTATATCCCAATCCCAATGAGTCAACCATTATAACCGCCAGCGGTATGCGAAGTGTCGTTCCGATAACAGATATTATCATTGGCGGGAAAGTGTCGCCGGCGCCTGAAAAAGCCCCCTCAAACACGACCTCAAATCCCATAAACAACTGCGATAGAGCCATGATTTTCAGGTAATAGACGGCGGCAGTAACTGTTGAGCTATCGGTGGTAAAAATTGTGGTTATCGGTCGGGCTAAGAAGTAAAACATAAATGAGAGTACAATCGTAACAACCGAAATCATGCTGATAGCTGTCCAGGCTGATTTTTCAGCTCTGTCGGGAAGCTTCGCCCCAAGATTCTGCCCGACCATGCTGGCTGTCGCCTGGGCAAAGCCGAAACATATCATAAAAGAAACCGACTCAATAAGCTGTCCTACTCTGAACGAGGCAACAACATGATCGCCAAAGGGAGCGGCCACTCTTGACAGAATTAAATACACAATTGAAAAAATTATTCCAGAAATAGAAATCGGTATCCCGACCCTGGCGACTCTCCATAACAATGAAAAATCAAGTGCAAGAATCTTAAATGTGACAACTTTAAAGGGAAGTTTGCCCTTCCTGATTTCAATAAATGCCCAGATCAGCGAAAGATAATATCCTATTACTGTGGCCAGAGCCGCTCCGGCCATCTCCAGCCTGGGGAATGGGCCGATCCCGAATATCAACAGCGGGTCAAGAATGATATTGGCAATAATCGCCACCAGAACCAGCCTCATGGGAGTGGTGGTATCGCCGATTGCCCGAAATATACTGGCAATGACTTCTGTTAAAAAAAGCGCCGGCAGGCATAGTGAAAAAATCGTTAAATAAATCGTGCCAAGCCTGATTACCTCGGTCGATACTCCAACAAGAATAAAAATATCTCTTGAGAACATTAAGCCAGCTGCAACAAATACCAACGAGATTAGGGCTATAAACTGGAAAATCTTTTTTGATATCTCCGATGCTTTTTCGAGATTCTTTTCGCCGAAATAACGCGAAATAACCGCAACTAATCCAATCGGCATTGTATCTACAAATGAATATACAATCCAGATGATAAACGCTGCGGGAGCAATTGCGGCCAGGGCTTTCGGACCCAGCCTGCCCACCCAGATACCATCAATAAAATGATTAACAGTGATACCAAGCAAAGATAAAACGCCTGGCATTGCCAGTTTGAAAAGCAACCCCGGTATGGAACCTTTTGTCAGATCTCTCGCCATAGCAACTTCTTATTAAAAAAGCATATCGATACACAAACAGATATGCTTTAAGCTAATCAATTATACAATCAAGACGTGATTATGACAACAAGAGGTTTCTTGCAGTTAAAAAGAGAGGGGCGCAGGCAAGACCCAATGTAAAAAAACCGGGCGCTATAATTAAAAACAAACAGAATATTATAAACATTGAAAAAAACTGAACGGCGGATATTTTAACAGAGATTTTTGAATGATAGGTTATATTGCCCTGTACAGAGTCGGTATTGCGATAGAGATGAGACAGCAATATACTTTCAACATGCCTGAGATTTATAATGAAATAGGAACCGATAGCAAATCCGACAAGCCACAGGTAGAATATGCCCACAATTTCAAGTTCGCCATAATAGTAAATTATCCATATTCCGTAAAGCAAAAGTCCGATTACAATTTTTATTAAAAACCATAAGATACCGAAAGCCGGTTTTCTCCTGCCTTCTAACGCCCGGTATTCTACATATCGGGACATGTAATTTTTATACATGTTCTGGGCGATAAGGGTTAAGGGATAATCCAGAAAGGCCAGAATGAGCACAATTGCAATGCCCAGTAGAGGCCTGTTAAGCAATTCGATCAATTATTCTCCCCAAAAGACAACTGTGAAATCGGTTTAAAACTTTTCCGATGGATTTGACATGGACCTATTCTTTCCAGAATTTCAAAATGTTCTTTGGTTCCGTATCCTTTATGACGTTCAAAGCCATATTCCGGAAACTGTCCTGATATCACGGTCATATATGCATCGCGGGCAACTTTGGCCAAAATCGAGGCCGCCGAGATTTGCGGTATTTTCCTGTCACCGCTGACAACGATCCGCTGCATAAGTTTTAAACCGGGTATCTCAAATTTACCATCGACATATACTATATCGGGGCATATCGGTAATTTCTCAACCGCTGTACGCATTGCCAGCAGAGAGGCTTGAAGGATATTTATTCTATCGATTATATAACATGAAACGCCGGCGACTGCATAACCGGCGGCTTTATCTAGGATTTCTGATAAAATACGGTATCTTTTTGCCGGCGAGAGTAATTTTGAATCAGTCAAGTCATTAATTGCAGTATCATGATCTAATATAACGGCCGCCGCTACAACGGGGCCGGCCAGCGGACCGCGTCCGGCTTCATCGACGCCACAAATTATTTTGGGATTGATATTCCCCCTCCGTCATACATCTTGATTATTTTTTTTCTCTGGCTTTGGTCTCAATTCGGGCGCTTTTGCCGGTGCGGCCGCGCAGGTAATAAAGCTTTGCCCGGCTGACATCGCCTCTACGCATAACCTGGATTTTAGTAATATTCGGCGAATGAAGCGGAAATATTCTTTCCACGCCAATACCAGAGGATACTTTCCTGACAGTAATGCTTGAATTTATACCTGAGCCGCGCCTGGCGATCACATCGCCTTGAAAAACTTGTATTCTTTCCTTGTCGCCTTCCCTTATTCTAACATGAACTTTAATATTATCGCCCGGTTTAAAATCGGGTAATTTCTCTTTTAGATATTTACTTTCAACTACTTTTAACATCATTATCCTCCATATATAAAAGCTCTTTTTCTTCATCATCAAGTTTTCTATTTTCAAGAAGATCGGGTCTTCTGGCTAACGTTTTTTTCAATGATTTTTGAAGTCGCCATCTTTTAATCAACTCATGGTTGCCGCTGGTCAAAACCTCTGGTACGGACATTCCCATAAATTCACGGGGCTGTGTATATTCAGGATAATCCAGCAAACCGTCAAAATAAGAATCGCTCTCCGCCGACGATATCTCTTTGATAGCGCCGGGAACAAGCCTGGCAACCGCATCTATTATTACCATTGCCGGAATCTCGCCGCCGGTCAAGACATAATCGCCTATGGACAACTCATACAAATCATACAACTGCTTTATCCGTTCATCAACTCCCTTATAGTGACCGCAGATAATCAAAAGCCAATCTTCCAGCATCAGTTTTTTGGCAACCACTTGATCAAACCGTTCTCCGGATGCATCGGTAAGAATTTTTTTTGCCTTATTATCAGGATCGATTGATTTTATGGCATTATATAAAGGTTCACTCTTCATCACCATACCGCTGCCGCCTCCAAACGGAGCGTCATCGACAGTGCGATGTTTATCAGCAGTATAATCTCGAATATTGTGCATATGAATATCCATCACCCCGCTGTCACAGGCGCGTCCTACAATACTATGAGCCAGCGGCGCCTTAACCATTTCGGGGAATAATGTCAAGATATCGATCCTCATGTTACAATATAATCATCTATTTTAATTATTTTTACATAACCTTTGTCAATCGAAATTTCATCAATAATCTGCTGAATAAAGGGTATCATAAATTCACCCTGCTTTGAATCGATAACCAGAATATCATTGGCGGGTAAATTTAAAACATCCTTTATCTTTCCATAAACCTCACCGGTGTCATCGACGATTTTTAGGCCGACCAGTTCAAAAACAAAATATTCGCCGGTTTTTTTTCGGGGCAACTGGTCAAAACGGCATAACAACTCTGCCCCTCTATACTCTTCCGCCGTTTCCCGTGTGTCAATTCCCTCTAGCTTGACGGCGAAGCGCCGGGCAATTTGTTTAACATATTCAATTGTTGTATTCAGGGAAGTTTTTTCGGTTTTAACTACAACCGGCAATCCCCGGCGGAAGCTGCAGCTGTTAGCCTGGTATGGCCAAACCGCCAATTCCCCTGAAAGGCCCCGGGGCTTCTGAATAAGCCCCAGGGCAATCAGAGTATCATCATTCGGGCTCACACTACTCTAAAATTTCCAGTAAAGCCCTTTTCCCTTTCTTGGCCGATACTGCCGCTATCAATGTTCTGATAGCCTTTGCAGTCTGTCCTTTGCGTCCAATAACCTTTCCCAGGTCTTCCGGAGCAACTCTCAGTTCATAAACGGTTGTTTTTTCACCCTCGACTTCAGAAACTTCAACGTTGTTAGGGTTGTCAACCAGCGCCCGTGCGATGGACTCGATGAATTCCTTCATGATCGCCTCCTTCTACTGTAAGTGGTTCAGTTTGAGCAATTTTACTCAGCCTTTGCGATTTTTTCCTTTTTCTTTTTCGTCCTTTCTTTAATGGTATCAGAAATGACAATATCAGAAACATCTTCGCCTTTTTTCAATTTTTGATATTTGCCTATCAGGCCTGTCTGTTTAAAAAGACTGGCCACAGTTTCAGAAACCAGAGCGCCTTCGTCAAAATGTTTAAAGATTTTTTCTTCTTCAAATTTTACTCTGGCCGGTCTTTCTATAGGATTATACCAGCCGAGAATCTCTACAAACTTTCCCTCGCGAGCCTTTCTTGCATCAATAGCAACAATTCGGTAAGTAGGGCGTTTCTTAGTTCCCATTCTTCGCAATCTAATTGTAAGTGCCAATTATCCTCCTGTATAATTAAATCCATTCATTTATATCGGAAAACCTTGTGGAAAACCTTTGAAACTAAATTTTGAAAGCTTCTTCATCATTTTCTGCATCTGTGAAAACTGCTTTAATAAAACATTAATATCCTGTACAGAAGTTCCCGAGCCGCGGGCAATTCTTTTTCTCCTGGAACCGCTGATAATAGACGGATTACGTCTTTCCTGCACCGTCATTGAATTGATAATAGCCTCAATTCGCGGCAACGCCTTATCGTCAACAGGAAGTCCTTTCAGTTTTCCTCCGATCCCCGGAACCATCTCCAGCAGAGATTCCAGCGGCCCCATTTTTTTGACCTGCTTCAATTGATCAAGAAAGTCCTCGAAAGTAAATGCCTGTTTGAGAAGTTTTTTCTCAAGCTCTTTGGCCTTCTCGATATCAACCACGTCCTGAGCTTTTTCCACCAGTGAAACAATATCGCCCATCCCCAGTATCCGGGAGGCCATTCGATCGGGATGGAATTCCTCGATAGCGTCAAGTTTCTCGCCGACACCGACAAATTTTATCGGAACGTCAAGCGCTGCTTTTATCGATAACGCGGCACCGCCGCGGGCATCGCCATCAAGCTTGGTCAACGCAACCCCGGTAATGCCGACTTTTTCATTGAATACTGAGGCAACATTGACAGCCTCCTGACCGGTCATTGAATCCGCCACAAATAACACTTCCGGGGGTTTCACTTTAGCTTTAATTTCAGTAAGCTCGGCCATTAATTCATCATCAATCTGAAGGCGACCCGCTGTATCAAGAATAACAAAATCATACAGCTTTTCTCTGGCATATTTAATAGAATCCTGACAGATGCCGACGGCGTTTGAGTCGCTCGTATAAAACGGAATATTGATTGACTTTGCCAGAAGCTCCAGTTGTTTTTTTGCGGCGGGACGATAAATATCAGCCGCCACCAGAAGCGGATGTTTGCCGCGTTTTTTAAATAGTTTTGCCAGCTTGCCGGACAGGGTGGTTTTACCGCCGCCATGAAGACCGACTATCATTATAACTGTTGGCGGTTGCGGAGATTCATTAAGCGAAGCGTGCTTATCTCCGAGAAGTTTTACCAGTTCATCGTTAACAATTTTTACAACCTGCTGACCGGGCTTAATGGATTTGGCAACCTCCTGCCCAATCGCTCTTTTCTGAATACCGGCGATAAGCCGTTTGGCGACCTTATAGTTGACATCAGCCTCTAAAAGAGCCATCCGGATTTCTTTCATAGCCTCTTCAATGTCTTTTTCATTTAAGAGGCCGCGTCCGGTGATCTTCTTAAAAACCGATTCGAGTCTTTCAGTTAACTGTTCAAACATACTAATACTACACCGTTACCCCCAAAACGATAAAAAAAAAGATAATAGAAAAATTCATAATTGCAAGATAAAATTGACAATATCCGAAGAATTCGGATGGCGCCCATACGCGTTCGATATAAAAATAAACGCCTTAAGCTAATGCTTAAAAGTCAAATGTAAAAATCGGGATAGCAGCATCTTTATCATATTATATCATTTTTTATTTCAAATAAGCAAAATATTACCATTATTGTTCTGTCCGATCGTGCCCGTAAGGGTGTGATCTGACAGAAATTACAACAGTCAGGTCACGCCTCGCTACGCCCTGACTGAACTCGAATATGTTGGATTTCAAATAGAATACAGTATTATTACGTCCGAACCTAATGTCCCGTCCTAAAAATCATGGTTAAATACTAATTATTGTCAGCCCAGCCAGGAACGCCCTTGTAAGCTCTTGATACGCAAAGCGTTGAATGTGCCCGGGCACATCTTGGGATGTTATTAGCTTACGCAAATTTGCAGCGGTTTACTATTATTATACTCTATCGATGACCGATTGAGCGAGTTATTATTAAGGGGACCAAAAGTCAAAATTCCAGGCTTAAAGTTACTCTATGGACATTGCCAAGATCGGCATAAGATGAATATGAATAATCGAAACAATAGTCCTGATACTGATAGCCAAAACCGCCGGCAAAACCCCCGTATTTATCTTTACTTGAGCCTGTTTTGTAATCCTGTCCGGCTGATGACCAGCCGATTCGAAGAAGAAACGGACTGAATGATTCAAACTGTCCACCCAGGGCAAAGTATATTTCATTATCGAACGGGTATGTGATATCGCCATTGACTGTCAATGGCAAACCTCGCAGGCTGTGAGACAAGCCTGCATCAACAATTAACGGCAATGGATCTTTATGCGACTTAGTTAGTCCTTTAAGTTGAGTCCCCAGGTTCAGTACAGCTAATCCGATACTGGTTCTGCCCCTGTCAAAACGATAAAGGGCTCCAATATCTAAAGCCATGGCGTCTGAGGTGTAGCTGTCGATTTTCTCAATAATAAACTTGGCGGTAACACCAAATGATATATTCGTGAAATATCTTTTTGAATAGGTTAAACCAAAAGCCATGTCATAAGCGCTGAACGTTGTCGGGCCGGTTGAGGGGGGCGAACCGCTGCTGTTAAGCCGATCAAAAGTGCCATAATCCTGGTACTGAACTGAGGCGCCAATCGAACTCATGTCGTTTACCTGCCTGGCATAACCAAGAAAGCCGGTCTGGAAATCGAGAAGGTAATTAATATATGTGGCGAAGAATTTGTTTTGTTTACCGGTTTTTATTTTAGGAGTGAAAGCAACCTCCTCATCCTCGCCAAAATCGTCATAATAGTCATAAGGACTTCTAAGATCGTATATCACAGCTGTCAGTCCAGCCGGGTTGCAATACAGGCTGGTTAAATCATCGGCTAACCCGACAAAGGCGCCCGCCATAGCCTGGGATTTGGCGCTGACGCCAATTTTTAAAAATGGATAAGCGCTTTCACCGGCATTGGAACCGCCTGCTGACGCTGTGCCGCTTATCGCAAGTATGATGATTATAATTGCAGTTTTATTCCTCATAAACACTCCGCATTTTTTTTATTTATTGTCAAAATCTAAACCAAAATTCTATTATCAATACCGCCTGCAAGACATGTGTAATAATCCACATTATCTTTCTAAGCCATACTTATTTTACCAATCTTTCACAGTTCGGTTCAAAATTTCATATACAAGTTTATTAATAGCCATTTCGTTGCCGTCATCCTGGGTTTTGCCATCCGCTATCGAGTACACCCCGTAATCCGAAAGGTTATCATTCTCCCATAAAATCTTCTCGGAATCGGTATATTGAATTTTAATCTTAAGACCGATACGGCATATATATTCCTGTACGGTTTCGGTTTCGTCATACGTGTAAGGATCATGCGAATATGAGGAGACTTCCCCAATCAGAACAATATCCGCCTGCCCTTCAGGCACAACTTTGAGAGTATTGTCATCGATGAACGACTGGTTGACCTCATGAGTAATCAAGTCATCGATGCCGTATTCGGTGGTTTTGTTTTCAAAAACTCTGACAGCTATCGTCTTAAGACCGCCCATGGCGGAGGGTGAGAATGTGTAAATGCCGCAGGAGCAGAAAGCAACAAATATCATTGTGGCTGAAATCAGAATACGTCTCATAGTTTTACATCATGGCCATTTTTAAGGATGCGGCGGGCCAAATTTTTTCCGAACCAATAAGGTATGTCTCGGTAATCCTCGGCTTCCCAGATGACGATATCGGCTTTTTTGCCGGGGGACAGGCTGCCTATTATGTCGCCCCGATCGATAGCGTAAGCGGCATTTAGCGTGGCGGCACACAAAGCCTCTGCCGGCGTTATTTTAAATTGAATGCAGGCTAAACTCATCGTTATCGGCATCGAATGAATGGGAGAACTGCCCGGGTTGAGATCAGAGCCAAGAGCTACCGGCAAACCATCTTCTATCATTTTTCGGGCCGGCGCTTTCTTTTTGGATTTCAGAATAAATGAGCTTCCGGGTATTAAAACCGGAATCACATTCGCTTTTTTCAATAGATGCATGCCTTCATTGCTGATACAATCGAGATGGTCAGCCGAAACTGCGCCAAATTCTGCGGCCAGTTCCGCGCCGCCGGTTGAGTGCAGTTGGTCGGCATGAATTTTTAACTTCATACCGAATGCCTGGGCAGTCTGCAGTATTAATCTTGTCTGTTTAGGAGAAAAAACGCCTCTTTCACAAAAAACATCGCAGAATTCAGCTAAGTTTTCTTCCACGACTGCGGGAATCATCTCACCGCAAACTAAACCTATATAACTGTCCACATTATCTTTATATTCAGCGGGCGTTTCATGGGCTCCCAGGAAAGTAGGAACGACATCAACATGATGTTCCCGGTTGAGCTTTTTTAAAACTCTCAACATTTTGAGTTCATCTTTAAGAGTCAGGCCATAACCCGATTTCCCCTCAATCGTTGTTGCTCCCCATCTGAGCATTTCATCGAGGGCCTTTATGCCATTTTTAAATAGCATTTTGGGTGAGGCCTTCCGGGTGGCCTTAACAGTAGCGTTTATTCCTCCGCCGGCTTTGGCAATTTCCAAATAACCCTTACCCTGAAGACGCATTTCAAATTCGTTCGATCTGTTGCCGGCGAAAACCGGGTGAGCATGGCAATCGACTAAACCGGGCGTGACTACCAGTCCGGAGGCATCGATTATTTTTGTCCGGCGGGTTACAGCAACTTGCCTCAGAACTTTGGATGTTTCCCCGATAGCGATTATTCGTGAACTGGCAATTGCAACAGCCCCATTTTTAATAATTCCAAGATCGGACATTGCCCTACCGCCACGAGGACCGATCTTATTTGGCAGATGTAATGTAACGAGTTGTCTTGCGTTTTTAATTATCTTTGTGACAGCAATTTTTTTCATAACAGCATTATTTTAATAGCTGGTTCTATCAAATGCAAGTCTAATGATTAACATACAAGGTTATATCGGTAAATCTGTAATATGAATAACATACCGTTAATAAAAGCAGCCTTCATTTTATTTTATAATTACAATTTAAAAACTCTGAATATAAGAAAATGAGCACAAGACTCTAACAATGAATTCCCGACATTACTATAAATGTGCATGATTATCCTATCGATCGACAACTACGGCCAGGAGTGTACCCTCGGCAACGACCTTGCCGTCGACTAAGGCCTTGCCTCCGATTCTGCAGGAACTCGGGCGGAACTGAATCATTTCCATTTCAAAACGCAATTGATCGCCGGGTATGACAGGTTTGCGGAATCGAACGCCGTCCATCCCCATGAAATAAACCAGCTTCTTTTCAGGCTCCTCGATAGCATTCAATAACATAAATCCGCCGGCCTGTGCCATCGCTTCAATTATCAACACACCCGGCATAACTGGACGACCGGGGAAATGGCCTATAAAATAAGGTTCGTTAAAAGTAACATTTTTTAGGGCGACAACTTTCTTTTTCGGTTCAACATCTATTATACGGTCTATCAACAGCATCGGATAACGATGCGGCATGGCTCTAATAACGGCATTAATATCTAATAAAAATTCTTCCTTGCCCCTGTCTGATCCATATTTTGATGTCAGCAATTTTTTCTCGAAGATTGTACGAATTTGCTTAGCTAAAGCCACGTTGGCGGCGTGTCCTGAGCGAGCTGCCAGGACATGTGCTTTTATTGGAACGCCGATTAAAAACAGGTCTCCGAGCAAATCGACTAATTTATGACGGACCGGCTCATTGGGAAACCGCAACGGGATATCGTTTACTATGCCGGTCTTACCGATAAATATCTTTTCTTTTAAACCGGTCAACTGGCGAAGCTCTTCAGCTTTTTCATCCGTCAGTTCACCATCCGCTATAACTATTGCCGAGTCTAAGGCACCACCCTTGATAAGACCTGCCTTGTATAGCTCCTCAACCTCGCTCAAAAAGCAAAAAGTACGTGATGCGGCAAACTCATCGATAAATTCCTTATCAAGATCTATCAGCGTGGTATATTGTGTGCCAAGCGCCGGGTTTTTATAGTCAATCATGAACGTAATACGCAAATCATCCGATGGGGTAACAACGATATCGACTCCTCTGTCTTTTTCTGAATATGACAGCGGCGTATCGATTTCCAGATAATCCTTTGGCGCATCCTGTTCGGCGATACCGGCTTTAAGAAGCGTATCGGCAAAGGGCTTTGCCGACCCATCGGCCACCGGCGGTTCGGAGCCGGACAGTTCTACAATCAGGTTGTCTATTTGAAGACCGGCGATTGCCGCCAGTACATGTTCTACTGTATGTATTTTGATCTTTTTGACGCCAAGAGTTGTGCCGCGAGTGATATCGACTACATGTTCGATATCCGCCGGAACCTGGGGACAGTTTTCCACGTCGGTGCGGAAAAATGTTACGCCATGGTTTATCGGCGCCGGGACAAAGGTTATTGTTGATTGAACCCCTGTGTGGAGGCCGATCCCTTTTAAGGAAGCGCGTTTTTTTATAGTACGCTGGTTTTTAACCATAATAAGATCCGTTGACTAAGAGTTAAAGATTTTATGTTGACCAATAATTTCTGTCAAGGTTTCGGTAGCCGATAGCCTCGGAAATATGGTGCGCTTCAATCTGTTCCGACTCGTCCAGGTCGGCAATGGTACGGCTTACCTTTAAAATCCTATCGTATGCCCGGGCAGACAGACCCAGACGGGTAATAGCAGTTTTCAATAGAGTCAAAGACTCATCGTTAATTTTGCAAATCTCCCTGGCCAGGCGGGTTTCCATCTGAGCATTGCTGAATATTCCGTTATGTTCAGCAAAACGGTCTATCTGTATCTTGCGAGCTTTATTGACATGCTTGCGTATTTCCTCGGATGACTCACTATCAGCAATGCTGGCCAGTTCCTTAAACTTAACTGCCGGTACCTCTATATGTATATCGATACGATCTAACAACGGTCCCGATATTCTTGAAACATATTTTTGAATCTGACCGCTTGAACATGAGCAATTATGGTTGGGATCACCGAAATAACCACAGGGACAGGGATTTAAGGCGGTAGCGAGAATAAACGAAGCTGGATAGGACACCGAACCGGCGGCCCGTGTTATATTAATATAGCCGTTCTCAAGAGGCTGACGAAGTGCTTCGAGCGAGTTTTTGTTGAATTCAGGAAGCTCGTCTAAGAACAACACGCCGTTATTTGAAAGACTGACCTCACCGGGAATGAGCTGGTTCGTGCCGCCGGTTAAGCCGACATCAGAAATAGTGTGATGCGGCGATCTGAAAGGGCGAGTTGCCACCAGCGCCTGGTCGGGCATCAGGTGGCCGCCGGCAGAATATACCTTTGTTGTTTCCAGGGCTTCCGCCAGAGTCATATCCGGCAAGATAGTAGGAAAGCGTTTTGCAAGCATCGTCTTGCCCGAACCAGGCGGACCAATCATGATGATATTATGTCCGCCGGCAGCGGCAATCTCTAAAGCCCGCTTGGCATGCTCCTGGCCTTTAACATCGGAAAAATCAACCGGATAGTTGCGGCTTTTGGAGAAAATATCGCCCAGGTCGACATGGCGAGGATTGATAGCCAACTCGCCTTCAAGAAACTCAACCGCCTGCCTGAGATCTGCAACCGGGTATATATCAACAGTGTCGGCAATGGCGCCTTCATCGGCATTTTCTTCAGATAGGATTATACCTTTGAAGCCTTTTTTACCGGCCTCCAGCGCAATCGATAATACTCCCGGCACCGGTCTTAGTTTGCCATCTAAGGAAAGCTCGCCAATAAGGATATAATCGTCAAGCTGATACGTTTCAAACTGACCTATTGCCGCTAAAATTCCAACAGCCATAGGCAGATCGAATGCCGAACCGGATTTTTTAACATCAGCCGGCGCTAAATTTACTGTGACACGTTTAGCCGGAAACAGGAAACCGGAGTTTTTAATAGCGGCGGTAACACGCTCCCTGGCCTCTTTGACTGCGCCCTCAGGCAAACCAACTGTGGTGAACGCCGGCAACTGGGGGGATACATCAACTTCAACCTCAACAATATACGCTTCAATACCGAGCAAAGTTGAGGAGAAAACTTTTGACAGCATAGCAAAGAATATAATCAGCTTGTTTATGGCTGTCAATGTTAAAGCTGATTGAGATATAAATTATCAGGGGTTTTTATACAGGGCAGGTTTTAAAGTCGTCGGTGACGATATGGTAAGAGGGGCAGACCGGGAGGTCTGCCGCCCACAAAGTAAACGTGCATTAATAATTTGGCTTATTGTCTGATTTGAAATATTGAAAAACTACTTTATTATTGGAACTTCCTCTTGAATCAAATTTAATTGATAACAAACGTACACCATACCATTTACTACCAACTATTTTAGATAGACACTCTCCAACCTTTAGCAATTCATATTTATCATTATTAAAAGAATTATCAGAATCACCATAAATACGGTCAAATATTACATAAGCCGAACTATATTCTGTTCCAGAAACTTTGATTAAGAATTCTTCATCAAAGAGCATTTTTGAGTCTCCATTATATAATTCGAATACATGCTTACCCAAATTAAATTTTTCAAAGTATTTAACATGTATACCTTTAAATGAAACTGAGAATTCTGCAACATTAGGATCCTTATACAAAATCACAAAAAAAACAACCAGAATTAATAGTGTAAAATAAATATTTAAACCTTTCCAAATATATCTAAAAGGTTTTAGTATCCAATTTCTTTTACTTTCTCGCATTATACTCCCCTTGTTTTGATTCCCAATATTTGAAATTTATCTGAATTATCACAATTTCACCAAACTGAATCTAATCCTCATTTAATTTACAACAAAAAAACAACCCCGGTCAAACAAAATCGCCTGCGTATAACAAATTCACTGTTATAGTTAGTAGGGCAGGAGTCATCGACTCCTGCCTATTGATTGGCAAGTCTCGGGGAGATATACCCTACTAAAACGAGACTATTGCTTTTTCGGCTGTAAAGTCAGGCTCCTTTCAATTCCAGCCTTTAAGGCGGCATCGATTCGCGCTTTTGATTCATCAAGATGAGCTCTGGTATAGGTATCCAAACCCGATGCATTCAACGCCTTGCCGATGGCTCGCTGTAAAACTTTCAAGTCGTTACGGGCTAATATCCTGGCATCCTCGGGTATGCCTGATTGTTTTTGAAGCGCCATCCCGATTACTTTTTCCAGATGATAGCTCTGCAACCGTCTCCTGAAACTGTTGATATTTGCTCCGCTGATAATTTCCGGAGTCCAGACAGCGCGTCTGAGATCGGTAAACATATCAGCCATAGTGTATTTTTCCTGATCTGTCTCAAAACGCAATTCGATATCCTGAAGGCGCTGAAGAGCGATCGGATCGAATAATCGGTTAATCGGTTCTCTCTGGTAAGAAAATATCCGGTCGTGTATGGGATAATCGACACGTTTTACATCGCCTGCAGACCAGGCGAAATCCTCAAGTCTTTCAAGTTGAAGTTTGTTCAGCAAAGAGGCAGGGAATTCGAAAGCATCCGGAGCAAGTATATAATCTTTAATAAATTGCATAGCTTCTTTCTGTTTGGCGGCTGAAACAGGCTCAAATGGTAAAGTGTTCTCAGAGTCTCCTACATGATAGTTGTTGTGATAAATTCCGCCGATAAATTTTGGGATTATTCGCGAGGCATAATAGTAAGACCGCCAGCCGCGGCCAAATGCTGTCAGCATCTTTTGATAGCGGTTCCCCGGCTTCTCGAATTTCTCTTCGATTTTACTCCACAGCTCTTTGGAAAGCCCTATTTCATCTTTATAGAAAGCGATCGGGTCGTCGCTCAAATCACGCTGGTTGCAAAGGGGATCGATTCCTCTCATGGAATTGCCGAACACATCCTCATCAGTGCCATAAGTCAACAATGGCTCAGCGCACCGGGAGGCGATCTTTTCGAGTTCGGGTAGTTCGTCCTCGGGAGTTTCGGCATCGATAGGTTTATAGCCATATTCAATTGCCCAAAAATCATAAGTGCCCGGAATGGTATGGAAATATTCTCCCTGCTCGACTCCTTCCGGCGCTATATTGGCCGGATTATAATCCATCACAGAACCGGTGATGCCCATTGTCGATGTTCGGGCGCGATCATGACGCAGTTCATTGGTGTGAATAAGAGATGCTTTGAAGTTGTGCCGCAACCCAAGAGTATGACCTACCTCATGAGTGACCAGGTCTACTATATATGACTTGACAAATTCTTTTGTTACTTCGCTGGTTCCATCGAAATCATTACGAGCGGTTAAAAGAGCCATGGCAAAGCTGGCATCTTTGGCAGATTCCTCGGCATAGTTGCAGTAGTAACGATTATTGAATATACCATCACCAGAAATATCCATTTCACCAGTTCCATCGGTGAGCGGATCGACATAGTAATCTGAATGGATAAACATCCAGCGGATGAAATCAACGCAAATCCTGACATCGGCATCATATATCTGCCCGGTGAACGGGTTAGTATGCGACGGTCCAACAGCATAACTCTGACCGGGATACACCACCCAGCGGATTGTGCTGTAACGGGCGTCCGCGGGATCCCAGCTGGCAGTATCCGACATCTGTTTGACAACAATAGCATCCCTGAAACCGACCTTCTCAAAAGCTTTATTCCATAGCAAAACACCTTCCCTGACATAAGGGCGATACTCCTCGGGAATTGTATTTTCCAGCCAGTAGACTATCGGTTCCTTAGGCGGAGAAATCGCCGAATCAGGATACAGCTTCTCAAGATGCCAGCGGTTTATATAACGAACGTAAGGCGTTTCCTTTTCAAGGTCTGTATAGTCCTGATAAAGTGTCTGGAAATAGCCAACACGGTCATCGGCCAGACGCGGCATGAAATCAGTTTCAGGAAGAGCAGATAATGAGAAATGATAAGTGTGCATCATGCTATATGAGCTGGGAAATGATTGGGCCTTGTTTGGTTTCTTAGTTATAAAATGATAGTGAGCATCGATCTCGCTATTAAGTGGAAAAGATTTTATTATCCCGAAATAGCTGTTGTCTTTGTCGAAAGAATATTCCAGCTTACGCTGTTTACCGAGATAATAGCTGGTATTTTCTATATCCTGGATAAAGAACGTCGAGGGATCAACCAGTATAGCTTTTGTCTCCTTATCCGGCTCACCCTCGATTTTAGCCACGCCGAAAATAGAATTGCTTACACCTCTATCGATAGCGCGAGCCAGCGCAGATGTAGAATCAGCCCGAAAGCGAACGTTCTTTACGATCATCTGGACTTTTTCACCTATTTTTTTAAATTCAAACGGAAACTCGCCCTGGTCGGCGCCATTATCATAATATGTGCCGTCGCCAGCCGACCTTGTAACATTACAAACATATAATTGCCCTAACTGGTCAGGTTTTATCGACAGGAACACCTTGCCTTCATCAGGCTTAATATAGAAAGTAAACAATCCCTCAATTTTCTGAAAATCCTTGATAACAGCTTCGTAAGTTTTGCCATTTTCCTTGTCGTTGTCTTTGTCCTTATCCTTCTTTTTTGCCTCAAGGTTTGTTGTGGGCATGATCGCAATCAGCGCCGCCAGCAAAATTAACGATAGTTTAAACGACTTTCTCATAAAACCTCCATAGGTTGGCTTAGTTGTGAATTATAAAAGAGTGAAAATTCCAAAGCTGTAAACATGCTGATATACAGGATAACAATTCTAACCCTGATAGGCAATTAAAAAAACTGCCCGGTAAAATTAATTATTGTGCTAATATACGAAATTAATGACCTTAAGTTTAATAATATTTCAAAGTTTGCAGGTCAATACCTTGCAGGTCGAAATATCAGTTTTAAAACGTCTTTACCCTTTTTATTTTCTTTTTAAGATAAAACTTGACGAAAATGTTAAAATTTTTAACTTATTTCACTATAATGGAGTTAATATAAAAGAGATGTTTTAGTTGCTGGCGAAGATTATGAATAAGATGGTTTATCTTGATCGAATGGCAACAGCTTTAATGGCGCCGGAAGCTAAAAAGGCGATTACAGATTTTTTGCAGGAAAATGTCGGCAATCCCTCGGCTCACATACATTCTGCCGGTATTGCCGCTGATGGATATATAAGTGAAGCACGGCGTCAAATTGCAGATATAATCGGCGCATCTGATGATGAAATATATTTTACCTCCGGGGCAACTGAATCGAATAACCTGGCAATCAAAGGGTTTCTTGCCGGGAAAAATAGCGGTGAAATAATAATATCCGAAATTGAACATTATTCTATATTAGACCAGATGCGAAATCCAGCTTTAGCTAATTACAGGTTCAAGATATTACATGTAGACAGTAATGGGATAGTCAGCCCGGATGATCTTGAAAAAATGATCACTGCTAATACGCTTTTGGTTTCGATTAATGTTGCCAACTCCGAAATCGGGTCAATCCAGCCCTTTAATGAACTGGCGCAAGTTTGTCAAAATCATAAGGTTGTATTTCACGCCGATGCCGCTTCCGCCGTTGGATATATACCAATCAACGTTAAGGAGGCCGGCGTTAACATGATGTCTGTTTCGGCTCAAACACTTGGCGGACCAATGGGAGTGGGCGCTTTATATATCGATAAAAAAACATCTATTAGACCGCTTTTTGACGGCGGCAACCAGGAGGCCGGTTTGCGGCCGGGAACCGAGAACGTGATGGGTATAGTTGGCTTTGGGGCAGCCACTGAAGCGATAAAGTCCAAACTGGCTAATGAGTCTGACAGGTTAAGGCAACTTGGAGAAAAACTGCGGCAGGGCATTGAGAGCAAAATCGAGCATGTTGAATTTACCGGTCATCCGCAGATCAGGCTTCCGGGACATGTCAGTTTCTGGCATAAATTTATCGAGGGTGAATCGCTGCTTCTTCACCTTAACATGAAAAGGATAATTGCCGCCTCGGGGTCGGCCTGTTCATCCAATTTGAAAGGTTCGGATGAGCATGATTTGCGCGCTTCGCATGTTTTGACGGCAGTTGGTGTACCCGAGGAGTATTGTTCGGGTTCGATAACTTTCGGCCTTGACTATTTTAATACAGATGACGAAATTAATTATGTGATAGAAACTTTACCGGATATCGTTCACCGTCTCGAGGGAATGTCTCCGGTATATGAAGATTATTTAAAACAAAGAGAGCGACATGAGTAACAAATTTCCCTATTCAGATAAGGTGATGGACCATTTCTCGAATCCCCGCAATATGGGCGAAATTGAGAATCCATCCGCAGTAGGCAATGTCGGCAATCCCATCTGCGGGGATGTCATGAGATTATATCTGAAAATCAAGGATGACATTATAGTTGATGCTAAGTTCAAAACTTTCGGTTGCGGCGCTGCAATCGCATCATCATCTATGCTGACTGAATTACTGAAAGGCAAAAAGATTAAAGATGCATTAAGAATTTCCAACGAAGCGGTTGCCGAGGCGCTTGATGGATTACCGCCTGTTAAAATCCATTGTTCGGTTATGGCTGAAGAGGCGTTGAAATCGGCCTTAGAGGATTGGGAGAAACGGAAGAAAGCGAAAACTGAATAATATCTTAGGAATATGAAAAATCGACTTTTAAGTGCCGGAGTAATAATTGAATTATAATGTTGCTAATCTTCCCGATGAGTATCGTATCGCAACCGATGAGGAGTTAAAAAAGCGTATAAGCGCCAGGAAAAAAGAGCTTGGCGATAAGGTTGTGATATTAACTCATCATTATCAACGGTATGACATAGTCAAATTTCACGATTTTCTGGGAGACTCGTATTCTCTTGCCAAGAATGCGTCAGAACAGAAAAGCGCTGATAAAATTATTTTTTGCGGCGTACTCTTTATGGCAGAGGCGGCGGATATCTTAAGCGATGATGACAAGAAAGTATACTTAGCCAATCCAACTGCCGGTTGCCCGATGGCTGATATGGCCTCTGAAGACGAGGTCTGTGATTCATGGGAATTTATAGAATCAGTGATAGGTCCGGGAAAAGTAGCTCCGCTGTCTTATATGAACTCGACCGCTGAATTGAAAGCATTTTGCGGCAAGTATGACGGTTTAATCTGCACCTCGTCGAATGCCGATGCCGCCTTTGATTATTGTTTTGCCCGAAAGAAGAAGCTGTTTTTCTTTCCCGATCAGCACCTGGGACGAAATACCGCCAATAAAAAAGGAATACCCAAAGATAGAATCGTTATCTATGATCCAAATTTGAAAAACGGCGGATTATCGGAATCTGATATTGAACGGGCTGATGTTATTCTGTGGTATGGCAATTGCTATGTTCATACCAATTTCAAGCCTGAACACGTCTCTGAAACTCGAAAGCGATTTCCTGATGTCAAAATTGTGGTTCATCCTGAGTGCTCTGAGGATGTTGTAAACATTGCCGATTCGGTCGGTTCGACTTCTCATATTGTTAGGTATGTAAATAACGCGCCTTCAGGCTCTACGATAGCCGTTGGCACCGAGCTTAATTTAGTCCATCGCCTGTCGGTTGATAATTCCGACAAAAAAATATTCAGCCTGGCAGGGGACATGTGTGTCATGTGTTCAAATATGTTCAGAACCTCGCTTCAGGATTTATGTTTTACCCTCGAAAATTTCGATAAAGCCAAATTGATCAAGGTGCCTCAGGATGTTGCCGAGTATGCGTATATTGCTTTGGAACGCATGCTCGAGGTCGGCAAATAAGTTAATATTAAAAGTCATGGATAAATTTTTTTTATACCTCAATATGGAATAAAAACATTCTTGTTTTTTTGCGCTGGCAGAAACCTTTTCCCGCAAGTATACCTACCCGATGGGTTGGGTACAAAGTCTTATTCTTTCGGCGCGTCGGTGGCAAACGAGAAATGCATCTGCACGATCAGCCAATTGCCTTCCCGCTTTTCCAATACACCGGTCCAGCGAACGTTCTCCCAATTGGCCGGTTGGCCTTTCCATTCGTTGAAATCATCCAGACGAGCATGCCACCACGCGGCATCACCGGATTTTGACAAACCTATATACAGATCTTTGACTTCATAACCGATAGCTTTGAACTCATCGAGCATGAAGAATTTTTCCGTTAAATCAGCAAATGCTTTAAAACCTTGGATATTGCCGGCATCATTGGGACTGAAATAGAATAAATCCTCATCCTTGGAGAAACAGCTGTAGCTTAAATCTTTATCTTTATTCGCCGCCCAGCCGATACTGTTTTCGATTACTTTTTTGATTACCGCTTTTTCCGCTTCGACATTCATTTCTTGTTTCATGCCTTGGCATCCTCCCAATAATAATAAAACTAATGGAATGAATAAAAGAATTGTAGCTTTTTTCACTTTTTCCTCCTTACGTTTTTGTATGTTATACGATAAATACAGTAATTTGTATAGATTATTTTAGATAGAAAAAGTTTTTTCCCCGGCGCGCGCCGATTCATGCTCACAAATGTACGTTCTGGCACATAGGTAACATTCCATAAATAGAGTTTATCATTTTCCAGATTTATCATTTGGTAAATACACCTTTGATTTACATTATCATTAACAAAGATAATCCAGGCTCACCAAAAAGCAAGCCCCAAATCGATTTTTATTTGATGTCAGGTCTCCCTGGCTGGGCAGGCTGAACCTGGCGTTTATAGCCGTCAAGTACGCCGACTTGACCGCACTCTAAAGCTGTGCTAATTTGGGGGAATTCCTTCTAAAATGTAATTGACAAGCTCATCAATAAATACAATAAGCGGAACAGGTAATGTTAAAAGCAAACCGATCATATCACCTTTTAATTTTTCTTACCCGTCCCGCTTGAATCTACAGATAAATATTCAATATTATGCAAATATCATCAGCCTTATTATTAATACAATTATAGAGGAAAATAATTCCCCGGAATTACAATAAAAGAAGCCTAATATCAGCTTTTATTTTAAAATATTCCCCGAATAACAGCATTAACTTATGGCATTATATCCTGTATGTAAAACCCAGAAATACCCTCTGGGCTTTATATTTCTCTACAGTACCCACGCCATTAAAGTCGGGTGCCCCACTCCCGCCTAAAGCGGGAGTGGGATGCTTCCATAAAACACACCAAGTCTTACAATTTTATTCCTTGTTACCAAAATCTGTTACATGTGCAGCTGTCGGAAGTAACTTCCGACAGCACAAAATAACAGCATTATATTATGAAATTAAATCCGGTAGGTAAAACCCAGAAATACCCTCTGGGCTTTATATTTCTCTACCGTACCCACGTCATTAAAGTATGGATCACACCTGGTCCAGTTTAAAAAATTGACTGCGACATCGAGTTTTAATGTGCGGTCGAGCAGGTATCCGAAACCGACCGTGAAAACATCAAGGTCATCATCCAGGGTGAAATAAG
Source organism: uncultured bacterium (assembly GCA_965603725.1). Taxonomy (GTDB): domain Bacteria; phylum Zixibacteria; class MSB-5A5; order UBA10806; family 4484-95; genus JAGGSN01. The sequence goes on from CBFDEC010000001.1 coordinate 129,286, forward strand.
TAAATGGTATCGGGTCAACACAGTAGCCCGTCCTTAGAGTCAGACCCCATTTTGGCAGGAAGTATTCAAGGCCAAGGTTCATAGCAATCACATCATGATAATGCAGTTTAACATCATTGTGGGCATCGGCTAATTCGAGGCCGCTTACATATTCGAGCTGAGTATAATCCGTGTAATTAATATCGCCGGTGATTAATAAATCACGAATGACAAACAAAGCGCCCACACCAAAGCTGAATGGTAATGTGTATTTATACTCACCGCGGTAAATGGACTCCTCCTGCTCAACAGTTAATGACGTTGGAAATTTTATGGCGGCGCCAAAATGAGCATGGGGGTTTACCGAATAAGCTAACCCGACTTTTGCCGAGTATCCGGAATAGCTGTCTTTCAGTTCCCATCTTATTGAAGTAAAACTCGAATCGGTTATTTCATCCTCGATATAAGAATATTTATCGTTGCCGCTGTACAGGTCTAACGAAATTCCTAGAGAAGTGCGGCGAGAAACCTCAATGCCGCTCCCGATTGAATAGACCCATAATCCACCAATATCATCCTCGCCGCCGCCGATCCCGCTTCCGGTTCCGCTTTCAAACCAGCCCGGTTTGTTTTCGAACCGAAAAATCCGGTCGAAACTTTTAATGCGATTAGCCGCCAGGGCAAACGCTAAGCCTCCCTGTTCGACCGGCACAGGAAACACCGCCCATATCGATGACAGCCGGGTATTGTTTAATTGCGCCTGATTGGAATTTACCATACCGTATATTGTTTGATTAAAAAACCGTTGATGAGTCAATGCTCCAGACAACTCGATCCGGCGGATACGGGAAAGAAGAGCCGGGTTATACCAGATCGATGAGCCATCATCACCGGCGGCAATCTGGGCGCCGCCCATACCGGCCGCCCGCGCCCCCACGAAAATGTTGTTCTCGGTGGCCATCTCATAAACGTCCAAAGGATCACCTTCTGCGTTTACCCATAACAAAGCCGGCAAGAACACTATTAACATTTTTAAATATCTTTTCATTTTTATCTCCTGCCTCTGTGTGTAATTTTATTTGTTTTATTTTTGTTATCTGTTTTATCGATTACTTTTGGCTGTATCGGTTGCGGCTGATTATATTGCCTGCCTGTTGGTGGCGCAACGTCAATTTGCCCCTGATCAGGGCCGTTCGGGAAATCATATAGCGCCGGTCCATGGGGAATATAAATATCATCCCGGCGAACAATCTTTCCATATGCATATTCATCATTATTATCCGGCTCAACAAAATAACCGCCATCGCGCCAGCAATAGTCATCCCACCATTGAAGATAATAATAACTGTAAGCTTCGGGATACACCTCCAGATGAGAACCATACCAGCCATAGCTGAAGTCCCAGGCTCTGTCACTTTTACAGACGCCTGCGCCATCGGCATAGAGAACCGGTCGGGGATGTTTCAGTTTCGTGTAGCATCCCCCGGATACGAGCATTAAAAAAACCGTGACGAGAACCACGGCTTTTCCGGACTTCAGCATTAAGCTCCTCATCAATCTTTAAAAAATTGCAGATATACCAGACGAATCTCCCTGTCTAAGGCTTTATTTTCATAGCCAATATCTTCGCGGTTCATGCGGTTGAGCAACAGGTTTTTAAAATCGATTTCAAGAGAAAGCTCAGGTGTTATATACCAGGCAAGGCCAACATTCAAATAGCCTCTGCCCCTGCCAAAAATTCCGGAAGGCTTGTTATCGTTTATGGCGAAATCGTACTCGGCCAAAAAAATCAGATTATACCCGAAACTGGCCGCCATGCCGCTAAAAAAATTAGGATCCGAATCGATGCCGTTCTCAAGTGAATAATTGATGCCGCCATGAAGACTGAATTTGTTAAGGTGTATTGGATATCTTTTTGAAAATGCTAAGTAGAAACCGGGAGATTTGACGAAATGTCGGTCTTCTTCATAGCCTAAAGTTGAATCCTGTTCACGGAAAAGACCATATCCTAAGGAACTGAAACCGATAGTGGTCTGTGGAAATGAGTTGGTTTCTTCTATCAGACAGTAACGGATTTTAAAAGAGATGCGGGGACTCCATTCGGGGGTTCCCTCGGAAAGTATCTTTTCACCGCCATAAGCAATGCCTATGGAAAACCTGTGAGCCAGACCGATACACAAGGATGTTTGAACGCCGGATTCGGGGATAGTTCTGACATCAATATCGAACGAGCTGCGCGGCAGCATATGAGCGGTAGGAGTGTCAATCAGCCATCGAATATCGCATCGAGCCGGCGGAATAGGTGTATATTCATCATCAGTCAAACCATAATCAGTCTGTCCGGTCTGGCCAAATGCTGTAATGGCAGACAATACAATGCAGAATCCCAAAAATATTTTCATCATTCCTCCGGAAGCCGATTGTATCATCAAAACTAAACTCTGTCAAACATTTTAAGGGAGATTTGTCTGTTATATTATCAAAGAACCATAACAATAAAAAGCAAAGGCTGTGCCAGAACTCCATGAGGGCATAAGCGCTTTACAATCAAGATGTTAAATCAGAGCATTATTGCTTATATAAAGAATAATTGCACATTAATTGTGCTTGCTCAAGGGAGAATGCACTAATCTTTATAGTTGGAAATCTTTTTCGAAGCGCAGTAATTGCTCTCACGAGCAGTTTCGCGCCGTCAGGAACCCCTTCCTGACGGTTTTATGCAGCCGAGCTGTCTCGAGTTAGGAAAGGTCGTGCCACTTATATGAGGTTCCCGACTTCGTTTAGAAGCCGAGCAGTAGGACAGGTTTTCAACCTGTCCGGACAGACTGAAAGTCTATCCTACTTAGCCTTGCGATCTATATGTTTACATGTTGGTTTACGGATGTCTATTTGTTTTTCAGGGGTCCGCCCGCGGCGGGCGAAGCAGTCTCAAAGCACAATCGCATGACCATGAATATCATGCAAAACCATTTATTGAGACAGCCTCCAAAGACATAACACTGCCTGGATTCTCTAACGCTCCCAGCGTTTAAATATATCCAGAAGAAAATCCTTGATAGTATCACAAACCGACTTGAAGTAATCATTTGCTTTTTGTCTGTCGAAATCAAGCGCGCCGGTGTTTTCCTTATAAATCAAAATAGATGAGGGGATGGGGTAGACATTGGTTCCGGGTTTCACATGATAAAGCATGTCAGGGTTATACATGTCTTCATGGATAGTATCGGGCGCACAGGCAATCATAGCGGCGGTTTCATCTACTGCGCCATGTCCTCCCGACGTATCGTAATATTTTTCGGTCTGTTCTTCACATAAATCCCACCAGTGAATTACCGCCGTTTTAGCGCTGGTTTTTTCATGTACTTCATAGGCGGCCTGTTTTAATTCATTATTTTGTCCGCCATGTCCGTTTATTACCACGATCTCTTTCATTCCGCATTTTGCAAACGAGAACAGCAATTCTGTAATAAATGCCTTAAAAGTAGAGGGGGTGATTGTCAATGAACCAGGATATTTCAAAAGCGACCTGGTTATGCCATAGTATACTGTTGGCGCTATGATGGCTTTAATTTCGGGGGCAATCCTTTCAGCTATGGTTTTGGGGATGATATTATCAGTGCCCAGGGGTGTTACGCCATGCGCTTCGATAGTTCCTACTGGCAGGATAACTCTTGTATAACCCCGTTTTTGCAGGTCTTCAAATTCTTTCCAGTTAAGCCTGTTCCATCTAAGTTCCATAATTTTACTCCTTGAAAAGCTTGACATTCAAATTTATTTGGAAAGCTTCAAAATAAGACCAGGTAAAAATCATAAACTGCTGAACAGCCAGCATGAGAAGAAAAGCAATCAGTCCAAATTCCAGCCTGGTAATTAAGATCATCACATAGAATAACATTGTCATTGATGCTAAAGTCATGAATCCGGTTAGTATATTCAAGGCTAAAAAATATTTCAGCTTGCCGAATATTTTTTTTGAGGAGGCTATGGCAAATCTTAAAGAAGAATTGTTATTTTGAATCTGGATAAATCTCAGGTTTATTAAATAGCCGGCTAATATGAATATGGCTAATAATATCACAACAAGACGAACGATCCAGCCGGCTGTTTCACCCAGGACGATTGTAAACAGCGCGCTCAGAAAACGACCTATAAGATCGCCCAGGGAAATAATAAAGATATAAGGCAGTATCGCTGTAATGGCAATTTTTATGAATCCTTTAAAATATCTTCCGCAAGCTTCGAGAAATCCTTGCTTTGGACTGCTATCGATATCAAAAGCAGATGCACAGATTCCGCCGTAAATAAATTGTACAATTAAAAAGTAAAGCAATCCAACAATCAATGAAAGCAGAATTATAACTGAAAATAAATCACGGGAGCTCCAAAGGAACTCAGCCAGCATAAGACCTCCGGGAACCGGCCAGAGATCATCAGCCAACCGTGAAAATCCAAACGCCTCGTTGAAGTAGACGAACAACGGCAGCGCTATTACCAGAACAGCGATTGTTTTTACGGCATAGAGTACTAAAGCGGGCCAAAAAGATTTTATAACCGGCGAACTCATAAAAGCCCCAGCACAGCAAACACCATCTGCATTATAAAGCCCAGGCTCGAGGCAAAAGAAAAAACTGGCAGCGATTCCGGTTGAGCCTTGCGGGAATTATTAGCCAGGTTTTCATCTATTAAATAGCAATAACCCGTATCGATTGCCGCCCAGATTGCCGGCGTTTCAGATTCAAATTTAAACAGTTTATATTTCTCCTCGCCATTCCAATCCTGACCGGCGGTTTCACCATTGTCATAACCAACAACTATTTTTTGCGGTAAAATGCCCTCATAATGCCTCTGCACCTCGACGACCGTTTCGTAATATTCAGAATGAGCGGCATCATCGCTTGAGGCTTTAGTCAGTTTGCTCGATTGTATTGATACGACTTCATAGTCGACCCGGGCAACGCCGAAAATATAACTATCAAAAAACCATTCAAGATTTTGGCTGGCGCCGTTTTCAAAACTTTCCTGAAGATCGTAAGTGTCGGGATGCTTGAATCTGTAATTTATTGCAAAATCTTTAAGCGCATCATCGAATGTTTCTTTGCCGAGTACTCCCTCCAATGTCTTTATTGTCGCGGCCGCCCGTCCATAGACATTGAGAAAATAGCTGTTGCCATGAAACTCATCGCTTGACGTTACCAGCGGGTCCAGTGTTTTTGCCAGGCGGACCGCCAATAAACTGAAATCGGTAAATGATACTTTGACGCCCCATCTATCGATCATAGTTGCCTGGCCATAAATCTGCTCCATTGCCCGGTCGGTCAGGTATGATACAAATCCCTCATCAAGCCAGGGTTCGTTGGCTTCATTGGTAGCGATTGCTGCATAGAACCACTGGTGAGCCGTTTCATGAATTGCGGTCATAGGAAGCCTCCACTTCCCTCGTCTACCTTTGCTAAATGGCATTATCACCATCCCGGGAAGTTCCATTCCGCCAGCGCCGGGATTAAAATCAACAAAGATAAAATCCGTGTATGGATACCGAAACAGCTTGTCGTTAAAATAGTCCAGTGAGCCGGTGATGGCTTTTTTTAATTCAATTAGCTTGTTCTCATCTTTTTGCAGATACAAAAGGGAAATATTTATCTCATCATGTATAAACGATTTAACCGTCCAGGCTGGACCACAAACAAAAGCGAAATCGATAACCCATTCGGCAGACATGGAAAAATATGCATTTCCATCAAAAACAGAATCCGGCTTAGCTATCCCGGCAGTTGAAGCGAGCATAAAATTTTCAGGCAGTGTCAGATTTACACGATAGTTGGAAAAGTTGGAGAAGAATTCAGTATTGACGCTGTAATCGAAAACTACTGGTTTGCCTTTTTGATAGCCTGCTAATATCGGATGCCAGTGTGAGAAAAGGTAGTTGCCGTTGTCATCATAACCATACCGCATAATTAACTCTGGTATTTTTATTTTAAATTGCATTTTTATCTCTGATATCGAACTTAGAGGAAGCTCTTTGGCCGGATACAGATACAACAATGTTTCCTCAAGCCTGATAGAATCGGGCTGACAGCCATCGATTGTGATTGAATCGCATTCTATATAACCCGGGTTTTCAATAATTCCAGCTTTAATTCTGCCGCTTCCTGAAGCCATCAAAGTTAGCGTGTCTTTGAATGCATTAGGATACAAATGAAAAATTATTACATCCAGCGAATGATTGGTGAGATTGTAAAACCGGGCAGACTCATGTCCATATAACATCCGGGAGGATGTATCAAGGACTGCGTCGATGACATAATCAGCCGGAAGTTCAGAGCTTAAATCGCCCGCTTTAACAGTAATTCCATAACCGGACATCAAAATTAAAATAGACAACATCAATAGATGTAAGATGAATGAACGTATATTAAAACCGTAAAAAAATTTCATTCCGATACTATATAATTTCTCAATACCCCGATTTTTTCTATTTCGATTTCCACCTGATCGCCCTCTTTTAAAGGACCAACCCCTTCGGGAGTGCCGGTTGAGATAATATCACCCGGGTATAATGTCATAACCTTTGAGATAAAACTTATAACTTCAGCAGTTTTTCTGATCATCAGCTTCGTGTTGCTTTTCTGCACCACCTTTCCATTAAGCCGCGTCTGGATATCCAGTGATGAGGCATCGATGCCCGTGATGATATATGGTCCGACAGGGCAGAATGTATCGAATCCTTTCCCTCTTGTCCACTGGTTATCTTTTTTCTGAATGTTGCGGGCAGTCACATCGTTTAAGCAGGTGTAACCGAAAATACCAGCTTCAGCCTGTTCCATTGATGCGTATTTGAGCTTTTTGCTGATCACAGCCGCCAACTCACCCTCATAATCAACCCTGTCGACCCAGCCCGGCAGAACAATATTTTCGTGATGCCCAATCAAAGCTGAGGGCGGTTTAAAAAACAACACCGGCTCCTCGGGGATTTGAGACAATGTACTTTCGGCGACATGTTTGGCATAATTTAGACCGACACAGATAATCTTTTGCGGAACACAGGGCGGCAAAAATTGAATTGCATCGAGAGGAAATGAAATATCTTCAACAGTGTATTGACTAAAAATATCGCCGCTTATCGGGTAGACTTTATTGTCAGCAACACATCCAGAATCTGTGTATTCATTTGCTTTAAACCGAAGGAAACAATCGGGCTTATAATCATTATCCATCGTTTAATACCTTCAAGTGGAGTTTAACAGCTTCAGTTAATCCGTAAAGATCATATCCGCCTTCAAGCGCCGAGACAATTTTTCCCCGGCTGTATTCTTTGGCGGACTCAACAATCATCCGGGTCATCTCGCCAAAAAACTCCATCGAAAGCTGAATACCTGCCAGGTGATCCTCGATATAAGCGTCGAACCCGGCAGATATCATTATCAGTTCCGGTTTAAAATCATCAATAGCCGGCAGGATAATATCTAAAAAAGCCTTTCCGTAATCGTCATCGCTACTGCCTGATTTCATCGGCAGGTTGATAGTATAGCCTTTTCCCTCGCCTTCTCCAGTTTCATCAGCGCTGCCCGAACCGGGGTAAAAAGGGTATTGGTGAAGTGATATATACTGGACCTGTGGATTGTTATAGAAAGCCTTTTGTGTGCCATTGCCGTGATGAACGTCCCAGTCTATTATAGTGACTTTTTCAGCCAGACCGTTAGCCAGGGCATAAGCCGCTCCAATGGCAATATTATTAAAGATACAAAATCCCATTGCCCTATCGGGTTCGGCATGATGACCGGGCGGGCGGACCGCACAGAATGATCGATTGTTTTCAGCAAGGCAGGAAAACCTGACCGCTTCGATAACAGCGCCGACTGCCTTTAAGGAGGCTTCTTTGGTGGCTGGTGAAAAAGCAGTGTCCGGATCAAGCATTATAATGCGATCTGGATACAGGCCGCTGATATAGTCAAAATATTCTGGGATATGGATTAATTCTATTTCCTCACGATTTGCCTGAGGACAACTCGACTCAATGCGGAGCTCTGATATCGATGTAAAAGCCCGCGTAACCGCTTCCAACCGGGATGGCGATTCGGGATGCCAGGAGCCGGTATCATGTTTAATAAAAGCAGGATCGGTAAAAACTTTTAACAAATTTATTCCCGTTCTTCGACTGTGGCGCCCCTACCCTCGATCATACCCAGACCATAATAGTCGGCGCTGAAATATTTTGTCGCAACCGCTAACACCTGTTCAGCCTGCACCTGATAAATCAAATCCGGGTATTCGTTAACCGCTTTAAATCCTTTTCCGGTCAGTTCCCATCGGGCATATAAATCGGCCTGGACTGCGTTAGGCTGTAAATAGATGCTGAATGAACCGGCGATGTAATTCTTTGCTCTTTGCAGTTCTTCATCGCTGAGCGGCTTATCTTTGAAACCGGTCAGGACATCGAGAGCGACCTGGCGCGCAGATACTGCATTTTCCGGAGAGGTCGCCATGCAGCATATGAACGATCCTGTGAGAGCCCCCGATGACTGGTATCCATAAACAGAATAAGCAAGAGATCTCTTATCTCTGACCTCTGTCCACAAACGTCCTCCCATACCGCTGACGATATTCTGGTAGATCTTTAAAGGTTCATAATCAGGGCTGGCATAATCGCAGGTGAAAAACGCAAATGCCTGCGCAGATTGCGCTTTATTCCGTTTCTTTATTATCGAATGGATCGATGACAGTTTTACATCAGCTGATGGCGGCTCTGTTCTCCCGCTGGCATTCATTTCACTGAAATATTTAGAGGTTAGATCAACAGCTTCATCTAATGTTATATCACCAACAAAAACGATAACGAGATTACCGGTTGTAGCCAAGCTTGCGTGCATATTGAGAAGGTCATTTATATCTATCTTTTCGATAGCTTCTATATTTCCCAGAGAGGGCATCCCGTACGGGTGGTTCTCATAAAGCGCCTGAGCGCAAAGTTCGATCGGATAGCTTCTCATGGAATCTTTTTGACGATTAATTGCAGCCAGCAGATCCTTTTTCTCCTTTTGGAGTTCATCAGGTGGAAATGAGGGGTTCAATATTACCCGGGTGAAAATCGAAAATCCCTCCTCAAAATTCTTAGACATGCTTTCGAAAGTAAAACCGAAATAGTCTTTGTCGACTTCATAAGATATACTGCTTCCCATACCCTCGACAGCGCTGGCTATATCGGCCGCGGACATGTTTGCTGTTCCCTTGATAGCTGTTTTCACCATCAATTGCGTTATACCGGAGTTATTCTCATTTTCGGTGAACCTGCCGCCGTAAAAGTAAGCGGCGGTCGATACAATCGGCAGTGAGTGATTTTCTCGGCAGATAACCGTTATACCGTTGCTTAAAACTTTTTTCTGTGCCGGTTGATCGGCCAGATCTTGCCCGCCAACCGCTGGTGCTGTTATCTCCGGCGCTGTCCCAGGTTCGGACGGCTCATAACCTGCCTGGTATTTTGCCTGTGTTTCAGCAAGCAACCGGTTAAATTCTTCTGCAGAAAGTTCCTTATATTTATTATCAGCCGGCAGATATTCAAAAATTGAAGCGTTGTTAAGTGTAAAATATTTTACAGCAACTTTTTGAATGTCTTCGGCGGTTACGGCTCTTAGTTTATCCAGGTAGGTGTCAGCCAGCTTATAATCGCCATAGGCTTCATAAGAAGCATAATTTCTGGCCTGGCCATTTACTTCCTCTAGAGAATGAAGGTATGAAGACTCAAGCCGATTCAATGCTCTTTGAAGCTCTGCGCGGCTTACTTTATCGATTTTGAGCCGTTCTACCTGCTCAAAAATGCCATTTATTAATTCCAACAATTTGCCTTTGTTCTGCTCGGCGCTGATTACAAAACATCCAAAATCCTTGTAGGCGTCATTATATGATGATACCGATTGCGCCAGTCCCAGGTTTTCCTTGATCTCCTGGTAAAGACGAGAGGCACGGCCATCGCTTAAAATAGAATTAAGGACTGTTAACGGATAATAATCGTCATCGAGCGCGCCGGGGACATGGAAACCGACATGTACGATATTGCGAGTTATATCTGCGGTCATCCGCCGGTATTTCAAAGCGTTCTGCGGCGGTTCTGAGGGAGAAAATTCTGTTTGGAATTCCCCTACCGGTATATCGCCATAATATTCTTCGATCAGCTTAAATGCCTGTGATTTGTCGATATCTCCTACAATGGCAACAATAATGTTCTCAGGACGATATCGCGTCTGATAATAATTATACAGATAGTCTCGAGGCCAGCCTGCCACCTGCTCTTCATAACCCATCCGCCAGCGTCTGAGCCAATGTTTGTCAAAACCCAGCTCCATGAGTTTCTCATAAGAATACGCGTTGGGATTATCAAGTTTCCTTTTTATCTCCTGAATCACTACTTTGGATTCCTTACGAAGCTCATCGGGATCGATAGCGCTGTTGACTAAAGCGTCAGATTGAATATCCAACCCCTTTTCAAACGATTTTGATGGCAGCACGGTATAGTAAGTCGTCTGTTCGTATCCTGTACCGGCGTTGAGATAACCTCCTGCTGTCCGGGTCTCTCGGGCTAATTCGCCGACGCCTCTTCTTTTTGTACCCTTGAAGAACATGTGTTCCAGCAAATGCGATATGCCGGTTATTGAGTCAGGCTCGTTGAAATAACCTGCCTTGACCAGGGTGACAATTGACACAACCGGAGACTTATGGTCTTCCTTGACCAGTACGGTCAAACCATTTTTCAGCACTTTTTTTGTAACCTCGCCCGCCGGTTTTTCACCACAGCCAATAAAGATTGCGCATACAACGATCAGAATTAATAAAACCTTAAGCTTTGTCATTGCTTATACTCCTTTCTTTGTATTCAATTTATATTGAGCAAATTTAATTGTCAATCATCTTAAATTTATATCAACAATCACTACTGTCCGGCCTTTCTATAAATAATAAATTAACAATTGTCATTCCCTCGAAAGAGGGAATCCATAACGTTGTATATACTGTTCAACCACTATTACTTAAAAACAACGGATAAAGCATCAATCATCATGGATTCCCCGCCTTGGCGGGGAATGACACCTTTCGTATCTCAAAATAAAATCTATAATCTTTGAAAACAACCATACAAAATGTGAGAATTCTAATCCCTTAAAACAAAGTCGTTTAATTGATGATAATATTTCACAATCTTTAAATCATTCATCCTGTTCTTAAAAAAGTCCGGACACTAATGATCAACAATATATAATACTAATTCACATCATAACATACGAATTGTTATTAAAAAAGATTTAACTTCTAAAGAGTATTATTATATTACTGTCGTGTTTTTATTGGCATTTGAGGGACCTTTAGACCGTTGAATGAATGACATAAAGAGGTAATGTGTAAAGAATTTAAATATGATCTCCAGGATCTAATCTGTGAAACATTCGATATTTATATAAAGAAAAGCAACATCATCTCGATCGAATCAATAACCATGGCGAAACAGTCAATCAACAGAAAGCCAGCGGTCCTCTAAGGTCGCCTCTTCAATGAATTGCTCGATCACTTCAATATCTTTTAAAGGAACATCTAAAAGCTGAATACCGGAATCATAAAAACCCGGATGAACAGCCCGTTTGCTCCATACTACTCTAGCGTCAAATGTAATATCCTTTTTTTTCTTTAATGCTGTAGGCAAAGTCATTCTGAATTGATAAATTCTATTTATATCAATCGGTTCCTCGCTGTATAATCCCATACCCTCAGTTGTAATATCTACTAACCGTCCGATTGAGTCGTCCGTGTTTCTTTCATGAACTTTAAGGTAAGAAATCACATGCATTCTTCTAAGTCTTCTTCCCTCTAACATATATCTCCTCAACAAAGATTATCTCAATAATAATTCTCATTGGTCCCTATAAAAATCTTCACCGGGACTTTAAATGACACCCGACTGATGTTTATCATTTTATCGGCAATGGATTATCTGAAATGAATTATGTAAATGAAAAAGTATAGGTTTGAAGCATTAATAATGTTAATAATGAAACGCAACAAACCATTAATTAGGTATATTTGACTATAAAAATCATTCCTTCAACATATTTTAGGCATTTTTAAAGCAGTCTTGATTAATGAACGCAAATATTGTAATTTATTGTAATTGCAGTCATTGGCGCTTTTTGGAGGAAAAATGAAACGTTTATTAATTATAAAAACAGCGATTTTAATTTTATTTGTATTAGCATATTCCGTCTGGTCGGCTTCACCCAGACCGGCTGCAGCACAAAATGGCATGGTTGTTTCATCGGAACCCATTGCGGCAGGAATCGGTCTGCAAATTCTTCAGGATGGGGGCAATGCGGCGGATGCGGCCATTGCTGTCGCTGCGGCGCTGAATGTAACCGAAGGCTGCAACTCGGGAATGGGCGGCGGTTGTTTCATTTTAATTTATTGGTCCGAAACCGGACAGGTGTTTGCCATTGACGGCAGAGAGCGGGCTTCCATAAATGCCCACCGCAATCTATATATCAATTCTGCTGATTCAACTGTAATCCCGGGTTTGTCTACAGAGGGCGTTACTGCCGTTGCCACACCGGGTGAGCCGGCCGCCCTGGCAATGATTGCCAAGAAGTGGGGAAAACATCCATGGAAAAAACTGATTGAACCCGCTGCTGCTTTGGCCGATACCGGGTTTATACTCTCACGCACCTATGCGGAAAGACTTATATATTCAAGAGAGCGCCTTTATCAATACCCCTCCAGCCGGGAAATATTTTTCCCCGGTAATGATACGCTTCCCTACGGTTTCGGTGATCGATTAGTTCAAAAGGACCTGGCAAAGTTTCTTAAGAAATTATCAAAACAAGGTATTGATTGGTTTTATAACGGCGGTTTTTCAAAAACCTTATCAGATTATATCACTGAAAACGGGGGTTATTTAACTGCAGATGATCTAAAAACCTACAAAGCCGTCCAGCGTCAGCCGATTCGGGGAAGTTTTCGCGGTTATGATATTTATTCCATGCCGCCGCCGTCATCGGGGGGCATCCATGTCGTGCAGATTTTAGAGATGCTTGAACCGTTTTATTTGCGTTACTGGGAGCCGGGGTCGTCAGAGCCGCTTCATATTATAATTGAATCGATGAAACGAGCCTTTGCCGATCGCGCCTATTACCTTGGCGATCCCGATTTTGTAGATATCCCCCTTGACGGGCTATTGGATTCGACCTATCTTGCAGACCACCGTTCCACAATAAAACCGCATCAGGCGTCAAATATACCTGGAGCGGGTATTCTTCCTGCACGCGAAAGCTCTGAAACAACACATTTTTCGATTATAGACAGCAAGGGCAACATGGTGGCTGTTACTGCCAGTCTGAATACTAGTTTCGGGTCGGCGGTTATCCTTCCGGGGTGGGGATTGCTGCTTAATAACCATATGGATGATTTCTCGCTTCAACCGGGAGCGCCCAACTATTACGGGCTGGTCGGGTCTGAAGCCAACGCCATTGAACCGGGCAAGCGGCCTCTCTCTTCCATGTCGCCTACAATTGTTCTCAAAGACAGCAAGCCTGCCGGTATCTTCGGTTCGCCGGGCGGACCGAAAATCATCACAACAGTTGTGCAAACATTTCTAAACATCGTTGAATTCGGTATGGATGTACAGCAGGCAGTGGATTTTCCAAGAGTGCATCACCAGTGGAAACCGGATGTTGTGTTTGTCGAGGATGGAATCCCCACAGATGTTCTGGTTAATCTTCAGGCTAAGGGGCATAGAATCTATCAGGCCGGTCTCTGGTCTTCGGCTCAGTGTATCTGGATTGACCCGGAAACAGGCTTAATAACCGGCGGCACCGACAGCCGCTCGGAGGGGATAGCGGCTGGATATTAATGTTGAAAGAAATCCGCTTCTTACTTGAAGAATTATATTATACTGTGGTGTCGACCCTCTGAAGGCTGTGCCAAAAGTCCAATCAGGTGCTGCCGGAACTATGATTCCGGCAGCTTT
>CBFDEC010000002.1:0-124301 GCA_965603725.1 uncultured bacterium
TGATCTATGGAAATCGCGGCGCTATTACCTATCACTCACCTGGCGGCGCCAATCCAACTTATGTTACGGTATCAGTCGATTGGGATCCTCCGGGTGAAGGCTTTTTCGATCACTACGATGCCCCGGATGAAATCTTCCCGCAGAATCCCAATAACCCCGGCAGATTGTACTGGCCGTATATCACTGCTGACCGCAACGACAACATTCACATTGTCGCTTCGGAAAACTCCGATCCGGCCGGTCAGTTTCAGAGAATGTGTTACTGCAATTCCACCGATGGCGGTAATACCTGGTCGGCTCTTCAGTTTGTCGATACCGTGACGGTGATAAGCAGCGTTATCGATGCTTCTCCGGTATCGGACAGGGTTGTGCTGGCCTACTCCGAAACTCAGGATACCAGTGTTCAGACAAGAAATGATATTTCTTATTTTGTCTCCGAGGATGGCGTTATATGGGACTTCCGCCACGATAAGGTCAATATTACAAATTACCTCGATGACAACGATTCGCTCTGGGCTTATACCGATATGGACGTGATAATCGATTACGATGATTATGCCCACTTCGTCTGGACTGAATCGTGGACCTCGGCTGAAGGCGGCACATATTTCCGTACCGACCTGAAATATTACAGCGAGGAGACCGGTCAGATACACACCGCTGTTCCAACCCATGTTGATTCGAGCTATTATGACATTTTCGGCGCCTGGTGTAAACCACTCTGTAAGATGAATCTGGGAGTATATGATATTGATGATGGCACTGATGCGATATTTATGACATACACCAGATTCGACTCCCTTGATATTTCAGATGGCGGCTATGGCAACGGCGAAATTTATATGACTTATACGATCGACAACGGAGCGAATTGGTCAGAACCGGTAAACCTGACCGACTCGCCAACCCCGGAATGCTATCCCGGTGAGTGTGATAGCGATCACTGGTCAACTTTAGCGGATGTGGTTGATGATAACCTTCATATCATCTATATCAACGATAAAGATGCCGGCGGTGTTATTCAAACTCCGCCAGAGGGTTCACCTACGGAAAATCCGGTTAAGTATTTAACTCATCCAAATCCGCTGGCCACAGGCATAGATGAGGATGTCAACCGTCCGGTTAATTTCAGTTTGAGTCAGAACTATCCCAACCCGTTCAATGCCAGCACGGTCATTTCGTTCAGCCTGCAGGAAACGACTCCTGTGACTGTCGAGGTGTTTGACATCACCGGCGCTAAAGTTATCAGGTTGGTGAATGAGACTATGGCTGCCGGTAATCATGAAGTGGCCTGGAACGCTTCTGATGTTGCCTCGGGCGTCTATTTCTACAAACTGTCTGCCGGTGATATCTCTGAATCCAGGCAGATGGTTTTAATCAAGTAGAGAAATTGCAGAATTCAACTTTGATGTTTATTAACGGTCGGGTTCGCTCCCGGCCGTTTCTTTTTATAGAAAACAGAGAATGATTCAGAATACAGGAAATTGAAATCAGCAACATCATTAATGTGAAAGAAATTGCACACCCGTTTTCTGATATCGTAAAGCGAATCCATTCATTACTTAAAGCATCAACAAAATAATTCATAATATATTGCAGATAAATCAATTACAGTTATAGCTGTTTTTCTCCTTTTGCGGCCATCTGTTTCATGTTTTGGCATATATATTGCCTTTTTGTCAATCGAATGGTTTTAGGGTTTCAAGATAGTGGGAGCGGTGAAGCTGATTATTCAGCTACCCCGAATGATTCGGGGCATCCCCCCTCCGCCGCTCCCACATTGAATTTTACAACCAAATTGAAAACCGGAGGAAGTTATGATTAGTTTTAATGAAGACAAAATTGACGAGCCAAAACCGATAATATTCTATATATTTGCTTTGATTGCGTTATTGGCTGCCATCGTTCTTATCCCAGGATAAAGCCCTTAAACAAGTCTTATATATTATCCGATTTTATTAGCTGTGTTATTGACTTTCAACTTTTTTAAAGTTTAATATACAGAATGACTAATTGCGGGAAAATTAATCAGCAAGTTGAATTTTCCACCAAGTTGAAAAACCTGTCTGACTCACCTGGCGTATACCTGTTTAAAAATTCTGCCGGGAATGTAATATATATAGGTAAAGCCAAGTCTCTTAAAAACAGGGTGAAATCCTACTTCACCAAAATTGCAGATCATCCCCGTATCCAAAAACTGGTTTCATCTATTACCGATATCGAGACGATGGCTACCGATACAGAGCTTGAGGCTTTAATCCTGGAATCGAACCTCATCAAAGAGTATCAACCGCACTATAATGTTAACCTCAAGGACGATAAAAGGTACCCATATATTAAAATCACCAGCGAAACATATCCGAGAACGCTGGTCGTTCGTCAGGTTAAGGATGATAAAGCCAAGTATTTCGGTCCTTACACCAATGTAAAGGCCATGCGCCATACTCTGAAACTTATCCGTAAGATATTCCCGGTAAGGTCCTGCAACCTGGCTCTGCCATCATCAAGGGAATATCGGGTTTGCCTGGATTACTTTATAGACCGGTGCCCGGGCTGTTGTGAGTCCGGTAAGACAACTCCGGAGGAGTACGCCGGAATAATCGAGGGAGTCATTATGCTGCTTTCCGGCAGATCTGATGAGGTGGTTGAGAGATTAACGGAAAAAATGCTGAAACTGTCCGATAAACAGGAATTCGAAAAGGCCGCGATAACCCGTGACCAGATTAAGGCTGTACAATCAGTCATTCAGAAACAAAAGGTGGTTTCCGGTGATTTGATAAATCGTGACATTATTGTGCAGGCAAAAGCGACTGGTGATATTTGTATTGTGGTTCTGCAGATTCGAAAAGGGATTTTAATCGGAAGACAGCATTTCTACCTTACCGCTCCGGAGGAAGCCGGCGCCGAAGAAATATTATCATCGTTTATTATCAGGTATTATAAAACCGCATCCATGCTGCCGGATGAAATATTTATACCAGTTGAACTTGATGAACCTGAACTGATAAAAGAATGGTTTGTTTCAAAAAAAGACGTCAATGTTAAACTTCTTCAACCTAAAAGAGGAGAAAAATTAAAGCTTGTCGAACTGGCGGAAAAAAATGCCAGGCTATTATTGGATGAATTATTAGCCCAGAAAAGTGTGACCAAAAGGAAACCGCCGGCAGTGTTAATAAGCCTTCAGAGGGATCTTTATTTGAAATCGATTCCCCGAACAATTGCCGCCTGTGACATTTCTAATCTTGGCGGAACCGATGCCGTTGGCTCGGTTATATTTTTCTCGGATGCAAAACCTTTAAAAAAGGGTTACCGCCGCTTTAAAATAAAGACTGTTGAGGGACAGGATGATTTTTTGATGACGGCAGAGGTCGTGAGCCGGTATTTCAACCATCTTGCGGAAAACAACCATGAATACCCCGATTTGCTGTTGATCGATGGCGGTAAGGGACAGCTTAATGCGGCATTAAAAGCCTTAAGCGAGCTGGGAATCGCCTCCCAGCAATGCATCTCGTTAGCCAAACGGTTCGAGGAGGTGTATCTTGTTGGGCGGTCCGAACCAATCAGCATACCGCGAACATCCTCGGCGCTAAGGCTTCTTCAGCACGTCCGGGATGAGGCTCATCGGTTCGCCATAAGTTACCACCGTAAATTGCGCGCAAAAAAGGTAGATTCATCCGAACTAGATAAAATACCGGGAATAGGCGATAAGCGAAAATTTATTCTGCTGGGGGCTTTCGGTTCGGTTGAGGGTATCAAAAAGGCTAAATTACAGGAGCTTTTGAGCGCTGCCGGAATTCCTAAAACATTAGCTGTAAAAATTTATGAACATTTTCATACAGGAGAGATAGATGACTGAATCCTTAAAAGTAGAGGTCCTGGAAGTTGGACCGTATTTTACAAATTGTTACCTGGTTAGTGATGAAAAACATGCTCTGCTGATCGATCCGGGCGATGATTCTCTGAGGATAGAACAACTTATCGAAAAGAGCAATGTGGATATTGAGAAAATAATCTTAACCCATGGCCATATCGATCATATTGCCGCTTTAGCCCATATAAAAGAAATTACCGGCGCCCCGGTTTTGATTCATCCGGAGGATGCCGAAATGCTTACAGACGCCAAAGCCAATCTTTCGGCGTTTCATTCTACCGCTTTTATCGCTGAAACAGCCGATGGCTTTTTAAATGAGGGTGACACTATAGAAGTCGGCCGGTTTCAGTTTCGAGTACTGCATACTCCGGGTCATTCTCCAGGCGGAATTTCGCTTGTTACTGAAGGTATTGTTTTCACAGGGGATGCCCTGTTCTGGGGCTCTATTGGTCGGACGGATTTTCCCAACGGAAATCATGAAACTCTAATCCGGTCTATCAAAACCAGGCTTTTGACGCTTCCCGATGACACAATCGTTTATTCAGGTCACGGTCCGAAAACTACGATTGGTCATGAAAGGAAAATCAATCCTTTCCTGATATGATTCCCTGCGATTTGCATGTTCATCCTGATTATTCAATCGATGCAAAACCCAGTATCGAGCAATACTGTATCAAAGCCAGGCAGATTGGCCTTAAGGTTATCGGCTTTGCCACTCATTACGATGTAAACCCCGATCGTGACGATATCGATCCTTTCATGATGGTGGATGGAGAAAAGGTCAGAATTGATGATTATGCGGTCGGCAGGTATTTTGATGATTGCTTCGAAACACGAAGGCAGTTTCCCGATTTGAAAATCCTGATCGGTTTTGAAGTCGATTATTTTATTGGAGTTGAGGCGGAGGTTGTCAGGTTGAAATCTGAATTCCCGCTGGATTATTTGATCGGTTCCGTACATTGTCTCGAGGCAGTGGCTATTTCCTCAAGGAAAGAGGCGCCTCGTTATTTTGACTCCCATACATTCGATCAGATGGCCGACAGCTATTATGAATTGTTGTTCAATGTTGCCAACTGCGGACTTTTTGATGTTATAGGTCATGCTGATTATTACCTGCGTTATGGGATTTTAAATTATGGCGAGAAGGTTTTAGAGGCATACAAGGAAAGGCTTGATCGGGTAGTAGAGGCGGCTGTGCGCGCTAATACAGGTTTTGAGATAAATGCGTCACAGTCAAGGCATGGCAACGATTTTTTCTTTCCCCGCATAGATTTTTTAAAACAGGCCGTCCAAAGGGGAGCTGTGATCAATGCTATCGGTACTGATTCTCATCATGTCGACAGCCTTGGACTGAATATCAACAATTCGCTTGCCATTTTAGCTGAGCATAAATTACCTTTTAATCCGTTTTATGAGAATCGTTAAGCTAAAAAGATCATTTTACAACAGACCGACGCTTGAGGTTGCGGTTGACCTTCTGGGTAAGATATTAATCTACATTTTCAATGGCGAGAAACTTGGCGGACGACTGGTTGAGCTGGAGGCATATATCGGTCAGGACGATCCGGCCTGTCATGCTTTTAAGGGCAAAACGTCCCGCAATGAGATAATGTATGGAAAAGCGGGGTTTCTATATGTTTATTTCACCTATGGCAACCATCACATGCTGAATATCGTTACCGAAAGAGCGGGTTTTCCGGCCGCCGTGTTAATAAGAGGCATGGAACCGATTTATGGAATTGAAACCATGATGAAAAATCGCGGCGTTGAAAAAATAACCGATATCAGCAACGGGCCGGGCAAGCTCGCCAAAGCCCTCGGTATCACTACCAAACAGAAAGGGCTGGATGTTACCGGCAATATAATTACTGTAGTCGATGATAAAAAACAGTCAGACGATATCTGTTGTTCATCACGGATAGGAATCGGCGACAACGGCGCCGATAAGCTCTGGCGTTTTTACATCAAAGACAATCCGCACGTTTCGAAGACATCCAGGAAAGTGAATAACACAGCAAAACTTTTTTGAAAGTTTGAATTATCATACTGATGAGAACTATTGCTTGCTCAGAACAGTCTGAATGTGTATCATTAGGGCTATAAGATGAAGGGTAAATAATTTGTTCAGTATCGAAAGATTGATTTTACTGGCGCCGGCATTCCTTCTGGCGATAACCGTTCACGAGTATTCTCATGGGTATGTCGCCTATCGGCTTGGAGATTCCACCGCCAAAGATGCCGGCAGACTGACTTTTAACCCTCTTGCTCATCTGGACCTGTTCGGTTTATTAGCGCTTGTTTTTATCGGTTTTGGCTGGGCTAAACCGGTGCCGGTAAATCCCTACAACCTGGCAAATCCGCGGCGTGACAACCTGTGGATCGCCTTGGCCGGACCGGCTTCAAATTTTGCCAGCGCTTTTGTGTTCGGTTTGCTTTTCAGAATTCTCAGCCCTTTGTTAACAAATTCCGGTGTAGGGATTATATTGCTGACTATGATCTTTATGGCTGTCTGGATTAATTTAATCCTGACGATTTTCAATCTTTTGCCCATACCGCCTCTTGATGGTTTTCACATTCTCGAGGGACTTGTTTCACACGAAACCTATATCAAACTTCAGGATTTCAAACGAGTCGGACCAATGGTTCTTCTGGGATTGATTGTTATTTCCAGTTTTACAGGAGTCGGCATTTTCAGAATGATTTTCAATCCATTTCTGGCGATTTTTGGGAGTTTATTTACCGGACAAAATCTTGCGTTTTAGAGTCTTTATATTTTTTTTAACAATTTTTGCCGCCTGCGGACCCAGGCCCGAAATTAAAGTGGAGGTTTTAAAAAGTTTTCAGGAGGTCTGGGATGGTTATTTGGAATATTATGATAATATTAATTCGCTTGCCTTCAGCGGAAACTTAACAATCACTGCTGGAAAAGTATATGACTGCAAGCTTCAGTTAATCTATGCTTCCCCGGACAGTTTTGCTTTTTTGACGGAAGGCGCTCTTGGCATCGACCTGGCACGAGGTGCGATTATCGGAGATTCAGGCTTCTGGGAAATCACCCGGGAGGAGTTTCACGAAACAATTAAATACGGCGACCGTATTTTCTTTGAGGATGGCCAATTCTGGATTGACATCGAGCAACTGTTACAGGCAGTCTTTTTTTTCAGGGATAATTCGAATTTCCAATTCGAAAAGCAACTCGGTTCAAGATTTGTTTACTCATCTACTTATAATGGAAGCAAGAAAATAGTGGAAATAAACAGGGATTCTTTAACGCCTGTAAGGCAGATTTTTTATAATCCCGCCGATACGGTGTTTATCGAATATTATGATTGGAACCGGTTGCCTGTCAGTAGATTCCCTGGCCGCATGACTATCAATTCACGTCTTTCTGGCGCCAAAGTGGAATATGTAATAAAAAAATTAAGAATAAATCCTGACGTCAAGCTGTCCAATTTTTTACCAAAATTGTAACGCATTGCCAAACAACAGGTTAAAATGGGCGCTGTGATTAAAAACATCTTGACAAATATTTTTTCTTAGTTATTTTAAGATAAAATGAGTTGTAAGAATCAACGCTATAATAAGATTTTAATATTATGATACTAAAAGGAGGTGTTGCCGCAATATCTTGAAAGAATGCATTGCTTAACGCAATGAAAAAGAATGAATTAAATTAATTTTAAGGAGTAGTAATGAAACTAAAAAGCGTAAATTTTGTAGTCGCAGCGGTTCTGGCTATTTTTATTTTTAGCTTAGCCGGAGCCAGCGCGATTGAACCCCAGAAACCACCTATGACTCTGGAGGAAAGAAAGGCTTTCGAAGATCGTCAAAATCGCGGTATTATACTTGATACCGAAGACTATTGTCTCTCCACTTATTCCAATACCGACGATGACTGGATCACCAATGTCACATTTGGCGATATAAACAATAATTCCGGTCAGGAAGGTTCTGGTAGTTACGGAGATTATACCCATCTTTCCACAAATGTTGAACCGGGACAGACCTATACTCTTTCAGTTACCTTCTACTCAGAGGGGATATGGACCGAGCATGTTCGAGCCTGGATTGACTGGAACCTGGATGAAATATTCGGTTCGGATGAAAGTTATTATCTCGGAAGCGGCGTTGATGCCACGTTGATTATTGATATAACCGTTCCACAGGGCGCCGATTATGGTGAAGCCAGACTGCGTGTAATTGAGCAGTATTATACTGATCCGGGCGGAGATGGCGCATGTGATCCTCACGGCACCTCTTTTGGCGAAACAGAGGATTATACTGTCATAGTTGGTACACCGCTGGATCATGATGTTTCCCCTGTAGCTTTCATCTCACCCGGCGATCTGGGTCAGGTTGGCGATCCTATTACGCCTGAGGTTACTTTCAGGAACAGAGGTCAATATTCGGAAACTTTTGATGTCCGTTTGATAATTGAGCTTAACGAGACCGAGGTTTACAATGAGACAGAAACCATTACCGACTTGCCGGTGGATGGTTATGAGGATGTCACCTTCCCGGATTTCACTCCCGATTCAGAAGGCATCTATGTTTTAACCGCTTATACCGAGCTCAGCGGTGATGAAAACCCCGACAATAATGAAATCGAACATACTTTCCAGGCATTTGCTCAGATTGTATATTATGATTTTGAATCAAATGGCGTTTTTGAGTCATCGGATGGTATCTGGGAATGGGGAACTCCCACTTCCGGTCCGGGCGAAGCTTATTCAGGAGTGAATCTCTGGGCGACTGTCCTGGGTGGAAATTATCCTAACAATACATTGACCTTATTAACAACTCTTCCATTCGGATTGTCATCGAATGCGGTGCTGGGTTTCTGGCACTGGTATGATACTGAACTCCGCTACGATGGCGGCAATGTGAAGATATCCACTGACGAAGGCGCTACCTGGACTGTTATCGTACCCGATGGCGGCTACGATGATGTTGCTAATTCATCCAACCCACTTTCTGGCGAGGAAATTTTCACCGGCCATAATGTTGGAGAAATGTGGAGGAACGAGACATTTGATCTTTCGGCTTATGCCGGTCTGTCAGTTATATTCCGTTTTGATCTTGGCAGTGACGGCTCTGTCATGTATCCCGGCTGGTATGTTGATGATTTCACCCTGATGGGTGGCGGCGGCGTCGAGCCGGGCTGGGTTACCGGTGTTGTTACAGATAATTTATCCGGCGATCCGATTGAAGGCGCTACCGTTCAGACCGGCGGCACATCTGATGAAACCGGCGCTGATGGCTTTTATACTTTAGAGCTTTTCCCCGGCACATATTCAATTACAGCCTCGGCTGAATATCATAACCCGTTGACAATACCGGGCGTAGTTGTGGAAGAGGATGAAACAACCAGGCAGGATTTCGCCCTGACAGCTCCGATGATGGAGATGGATGACGCCCCGATTGATGTTCAAATGAACCATGGCGAAATTCAAACCGTCTACAGGGAAGTAACCAACACTGGCGACGGAGAACTCGAATTCAGTATTTCTGTTGTTTATGATGATCGTTTGATGAACACAAGGGAGCCTTCATTTGCCGATGAGCCGGTGATTGGCCAGGCTGATCAGTCGGTTATTGATGCCAAAAATGCTGTTCCTGCCGATGAGTCCGCTATTGCTCATAATGGAAATTCCAATGGCGAACCGCCGGTCATTTTAGACTTTGGCGATGAAGTGGCTTACTTCAATCTTGAGGGCGAGTGCGGTGATTACCAGCTTTTAGGCGCTGTTTTTGCACTGGATCATTTCTGGGTTTCCGGGGGTAATTCCGGCAGCGATCCCAACAACCTTTACCAGTTCGACCGTAACGGCAGCCTGGTAGACACTCATATCCAGGGAACCAGTGGCTGGGGCTGGCTCGATTTAACCTGGGATGGTCAGTATATTTATGGCACTGATTTTAATACTGATATTATCAGCCAATTCGATCCGGCAACCGGTGAAATCGTAGGCACCGTACCCAATCCTACTGCGGCCGGCCTTGGTATCGCTTATGATCCCGCAACAGATCATTTCTGGGGAATCAACTGGTGGGGCAGCAATATCATAGAGTTCGGTCG
The DNA here is from genome assembly GCA_965603725.1 of uncultured bacterium. GTDB lineage: Bacteria > Zixibacteria > MSB-5A5 > UBA10806 > 4484-95 > JAGGSN01. The sequence goes on from CBFDEC010000002.1 coordinate 9,951, forward strand.
TGATGGTAATGTCATTAGTTCATACTCGCAGTCGCCGCTATCATCCGTTTTTGGAATTGCCTGGGATGATGTTTCTCCTGATGGTCCTTGGCTGTGGGTATTCTCGCAGGAAACCGGCGCCGAATTAACGGTTGCCCAGTTTGACCCGATTAACGGCTACATGACCGGCGTTCAGTTTATGGCTATTGACCATGATGGTGGTGACATTGCAGGCGGTCTTGGTTTTACAAGAGAATGGGATCCTGCTTTTGGTTTGCTTATCTGCCTCGGACAGGCTACGGTAAATGACTGGATAGGTTTATATGAGTTAGCCGAAGCCGTCAACTGGCTGGTGATTGATCCGATGTCAGGAACAGTCGCTCCAGCCGAAAGTGAAGATATCGAGTTCACCTTAGACATGACCGATGTGCCGGATACCGTTTTATTCCTCGGCGCTACTGTAAATGTTGCATCCAACTCGCCCGTTACCGTTTCAATTGATGTGAACGTTGATTTGACAACAGGTATTGAGGGTACGGAAGGTTATCTGCCGACAAGCTTCAGCCTTGACCAGAATTACCCCAACCCGTTCAATGCCCGTACCGAAATCATGTTTGCTATTCCGGAAGCCGCCAATGTTGATTTGACTGTTTACAACACGCTCGGACAGAAAGTCGCCACTCTGGTTTCCGGTAAGATGGATGCCGGTTATCATAAGGTTAACTGGAATGCGTCATCTATATCCTCAGGTATCTATTTCTACAAATTGACCGCTGGTGATCAAACTGAAGTCCGCGAAATGACATTAATCAAGTAATTAACTATCCATTTTTATGTGAAAAGGCCCTCGTCAAGAGGGTCTTTTTTTTATTATCTGCCGATATATTTGACTGTAGGATTGAATTTGTAATATTATTCGATTATGAAAGAAACTGCTGAAATATATTTAGAAAGTATGAGACTTGAAAAGGGCGCCTCGCAGCATAGCATGGGAGCATACAGCCGCGATCTTGAACGATTTATCAAACATTTTGCTCAAAAAAAAATATCAGATATTACATCGCTGGATATAACCGATTTCCTGATTACTCTTCAGCAGGCGAATCTATCGTCCGGTTCTATTGCCAGAAATTTAAGTGTAATTAAAGGATTTTTTAAATATGCTTTGAGGACAGGAATAATTGAAAACAATCCAGCCGCCGCCATAGCCGGACCCAAAATATTTCGTCCCCTGCCTGAAACATTGACTGTTGAGCAAATTTTCAAAGTACTTTCAATGCCCGATTTAAATGATAAACTCGGAGTCCGCGACAGAGCGTTACTGGAATTTCTTTACGGAACAGGAGCAAGAATATCAGAGGCTTTAAACTGCCGCCAGGATGATTTAATGCCGGAGATGATGCTGGTCAGGCTGTATGGTAAAGGCAGAAAAGAAAGGGTCGTGCCGATGGGCCAGGCCGGCTGGTCGGCTGTAAAGAAGTATTTGAATGAAATCCGTCCCAGGCTTGCAAACGGAAAAAGCGCCGATTACATTTTTCTGGGCAATCGCGGCAACCCGCTTCAAAGAATGGCAGGCTGGAGAATAGTAAGAAAATATTGCTTAATGGCTGACATTACTAAGAATGTTTCTCCCCACACTTTTCGCCACAGCTTTGCCACTCATCTATTGCTGGGTGGAGCCGACCTAATAGCAGTACAGGAATTGCTTGGTCATGCCGATATATCGACAACAGAGATATATACGCATTTAGATCGTGATTTTTTAATATCAGAGCACCGGGAATTTCATCCGAGGGAAAAATGGAAAGCGCACTGACACAGACATCATCAGCATTCGGCAAAACAAAAAAGAAAACCGGATTGAAATTTAACTGCGCCTTAATCCAGAAAGGAACAGCGATCGAGGATCGGATTCTGCGCTCCATTAAAACTTATGATGTTAATATCCATAAGTTTAATACTATTAATGAACTTTATATCCATGGCCAGCGAATGATTATAGATATGATCGTGATTGCCGGCAGCGGCCCAACTGATTGGATGATAGACTTGCTGGCCAGCATAAAGCAGGATTCAACGCTTCGGTTTTTACCAATAGTCCTGTTCCATCCAAGCCCGGACAAAGAAGTAATTATCGAGTCTTATCGTAATGGGGTCGATGAGGTCATAACCAACTTCTGGGACTTTGAGTTAGTCACGGCTAAAATTGAAATGCTCATTTCTCGCTCGAAGCGCGACCTAGGTGTAAACCCGACTACAAAATTACCCGGACCTGCCGCTATCGAACATGAAATCAATATACGGCTTAATAACAAAGAGAACATTGCGGTCTGTTATGTCGATCTGGATGATTTCAAAGCCTATAATGATTATCATGGTTATGTGTATGGCGATAAGATAATTTTAATGGTTTCTCATATCATTAGAAATACAGTACACGATCTTGTTGAAAACGGTTTTGTCGGACATATTGGCGGCGATGATTTTGTTTTTATTATTCCTTTTCAAAAAGTTGACATAGTCTGCAAAAACTTTATTTCCACTTTCGACAGGATGATTCCTTTTAGATACAGCGAGGACGACCGCGAAAAGGGATTTATCGAAATCGCCAACAGAAAAGGCGAGATTGAACGGTTCCCGATCATGACTGTATCAATAGCGGTATTGCCTAACCACAGAAAGGCGTTCACTCATGTCGGTGAAATGTCGCATATGATTGCCGATTTGAAAAAATATACTAAGACCCTGCCCGGCTCAAATTATATGATCGAACGACGGCAGAAATATTGATCTATTTTAATAACAATAGCTTTGCGCTTAAAGATTCAACTTCTGTGACCAATCGAATAAAGTAAATCCCCGAGGTAAAACCTTTGGCATCCCAGACTGCATAATGCTCGCCCGATTGCTTAACGCCCTCGAATAATGCTCCGATATGCTGTCCCAGAAGATTGTAAACATCAAGCTGAATATATGACTGTCTGGCAAGTGAGTAGTATATCGTTGTTTTTGCATTAAACGGGTTAGGGTAGGCTGAAATAATAGTGAAATTCTCTGGTTTCGGTACTACTTCATCTATTCCGGTTATCAAATCGCTGCGATAAACCGCCTCATGGCCGCCGTGGGCGCTGCTGCTGCTCACATTCCAGAAGCTTTCACCATCATGGTATAACCCCAGCGGATATGGAACCTGCCAGAGAGTATCACGCCAAACACCGCTTGTTGTATCCATCCAGTAAAGTGTTGAATCATGGATATCCACTCCGCATAGATAATTGCCGTTCCAGGTAATCCCCAGCATAAATGAAGATATAGGAGTATAGGAAGCTTTGATCTCCAGACTGTCTGACAGATCAAGTTTATAAATTCTGGCTGAGTCGCCATACTGGCTGTGCCACATATATTGCCCATCCCAGGCCAGCCCCCAGGAATCGGGATCCCACAAGGTATCAGGCAGATTGAATGAGGCGATAACGGCACAGGTTGTATCCATCTTGTAAAGCACAGCGCTCTCCTCGCAGACAAGCCATAAATTTGCCCCATCCCATTCCAGTCCGGCAGGAAAAGAATCCGGAACTGGATATGAATTTAATACCTGCCCGTTGCTGTTTAATTTATAGATTCGAGCAGAGTCCTGATCGGCAATCCAGAAGTACTCATCCTGACGGGTTAAACCTGTGGGCCAGGTGCCCGGTGCAGGAAATGCTATTGAGTCGCAGGGAGAGACCGGTTGAAAAAAGGAGCGGCTTTGTTCTTTGTTGTCATAGTATATTCCCGCAATATATCTGCCTTTATTTTCGTTGTCTCCATAGGTCTTACCTGTAGTTGATAGAAAATAAAATGATAAAGCAGCAATGCCTATTAATATTGTTATTTTAATTCCGATGGGTTTAATCGCCACCTCGCATTAAATCAGTATCTTCGCCTGCATAAACTGAAATACAATATAGACGGCATTTGCATCATGTCAACATTAGTTTAATCATAGCTTCTGGATTTTTAGACGCATAAAGCGGGGAATAGTTTTGGCTATTTGTCATCTGCCGGATGATTACCATAACTATGTGAATGGCGTTTATAATAATCTTTTAATATTTTCTGGCTGTAGGTTGCCAAATAGTCCACCTTAATGACAGATTCGAGTTGCGACGCGTAAATTTTATCTGTACTTAACTCGAAAAAACCGGTTGAAACTATGTGTACGGTTGAATCATTAACGTTAATGTCATCCCAGGCAACCTCGAAACGACCGCCGTTGACGAAATACTGCTCGGGTAGACTGCCGTTTTCTCTTAGTCCGTGGCATTCAATATGCCCTTTGGCCGCTTTTATGCCGGCCATTGCCGCCTGTTCGGCCTTGTCGAATGGATCCACTGTTTCAAGGATAGAATTATCCAGTAATTGAGAGTTTTGATCAGTGTTGATTGTGGCTATGGATATTCCTCCAGCCAGCAGCATGACGCATAGCACAACCATAGTTACCGCTGTATCGCTTCGATTGCTATCTCTTTTCGCATTGAAAGGCATATTATATTGTTTTCTCTTGCGGTTGTGTGAAAACCATTGCAACCACTTAATATTTAGGAAATCCGTAATTCGTTGTGTTACAACAAAAAACCATTCAAATCTTACAATATTCGTTATAAGTATAACGCAAAGTTGATGCCGGAAATGTAAGGCAAATCAACGGTGGCAATAACCGGTAGCTAATATTGGAGTTAAATGTTTTGAAATCTTTTCGGGGTGTTCGGTGGGCAACAGCCTCCCCTCGTATGCCCCGTGGCGACTTGGCTTCTTTTAAGGCAAGTATTGAAATTCCAGATGAATACCCAGCGAATTGCCGGTATATTCAAGCGGTAATGGAGGCGGCTTTGACAAGAATACTGCTCTTAGAGCCGATTGATCGAAAGCGGCGATACCGGATGATTGCTCAACTGCGGCATCGATGATATTGCCGTTACGCAGGATAGAAAAGTATATTATGCAGGATACTTTTTCGGTTCCCTGAAATGGATTATCCCATCTATATTTAATCTTCGCGAAAAGGATATTGAGATATGTTGGCGTTTCGAAGGCTGCTCCCTCAAGCTGAACGGCGCCAAATTCACTGCCGAACTCGACGCCCTCCGGCAGCCCGAAATTTTCCTCATCAACGCCCGTTATTGTTAAATCATTTGGTTTCGAACCCTCTTCGTCAATTTCAGTTTTAGTTTTCGGTTCCGGCCTTTTTTTGGCTGGTCTTTTCTTTTTTATAACTTCTGCTACATGCGGGGCTTTTGACTGCTGTTCTACTTTTGACTGTATCCTGGTCTTAGCTTTTTCAGGCGGCGGTGAGCCGCGCGTTTCAGCGCCGGTTATAGTACCTTTTGAGATGGGCGGCATCGAAACCAGATCGACAGTCATTATCCGGGGGTAGGCTTTTTTCGTACCGGGTTCTCCGCCGACAATCATATAAGTAAATATAACCAGATGAAGAATAAATGAAATTACAACGGCATAGGTCAAAGCGTGCTCTCCGGCTCGGTGACAAGCCCGACATTCTGGATACCAAGTTTTTTGATTTTACTCATGATTTCCATGACAACGCCATATGGCGTTTCTTCATCCGCCCTCACGTAAACCGGCCTGAATTTTTTCACCTCTCTTATCGTTCTAAGACGGGATTCGAACTGGTCTCTGGGTATTTTGTAATTATCTATATAGATTTGCTGGTCCTTGGTGATCGAGACAACTATACCGGCGGAGACATCCCTGGGAGACTCGGTCGATTTCGGCAGTTTTATATCGACGCCCGATTGCATCATAGGCGCGGTGATCATAAAGATTATTAACAGCACAAGCACCACATCCACGAGATTGGTGACGTTTATTTCGGCCATCGCCCGATATTCTCGTTTAAACTTACGCAACGGTACCTAACTCCTTTTTGATGGCTGAGAACAGCTCAGACTTGAAATTGTCAATCTCCCCGGCAATTCTTCGGAGCTTGTTTATGAAGAAGTTATAACCAATAAGGGCAGGAATGGCCGCAGCCAGTCCGGCAATTGTGGCAATCAACGCCTCGGCAATGCCAGGCGCCACAACGGCCAGCGTGGCGATGCCGGTTACGCCTATCTGTGCAAACGATTCCATTATCCCCCAGACTGTGCCCAGAAGACCCAGAAATGGCGAGGCATTAGCTGTTGTAGCCAGAAACACCACATATTTTTCGAGCCGCAATATCTCGTCAGTTCCGGCGCGGTCAATCGCCTCGGCGACGTGGTCCAGATTTTCATCATCAATTATGATCTTGCCGCTTTTGTCCTTCGAGTTGGCTAATGATTCAAGTTCGATAAAAGCGGTCCCATACATAACGGCCATCGGCGATTTTTTCATTCGACTTAAACTTGAAAAACTTGCTCCAAGGCTCCGGCGGCGTCGAAATTCTTTTAAGAATGTCTCTGTTGCCATTAAAGCGCCCTTAATTTCAAAATATTTATATATGATAATGGCCCAGGATATGATTGAAAAAAGAACAAGTACTATAAGTACTAATTTGGCGAAAACAGATGATTCGATTATCAGGTCAGTCAGTTTTTTCCCCGCTACCGTATCCGGCATTAGCAATAGAGTCGTTATTTTATCCAATCAATTCTCCTTTTTTGAAATCATTTTAGGCCAGTTAACCCGGCATGTCAAGGTTATAATCACACAGGGTTAATACGTTTAACCCTATTGATCCGTTCCGCAAGATCGAAATTTGTTTATACGATTTTAATTTCGCGATTTGCATTTTTGATCATATTTTGGTTGACACCGGATAAATATGTAGTAAATTTTGGTAATAACTTTCAGCTTACTTTAAGGAGGAAAAATGAGAAGAATTATTATTTGTCTTGTTGGCATTGCAATACTTGTTATGCCACTGTTTACTGCAAAGGCCGGGGTTTCCGATGAGGTAAAGGGGATTCAGAAGATGATTGAAAAAAAAGGTCTGCACTGGAAAGCCGGTTATACGTCGATGATGGCTCTAACTCCTGAAGAACGACAGATGCGGCTTGGGTTGAAAGTACCGGCCAATGTCGAACGCAGGTTTGCCGAGCTTGATAAGCTGCCCCCGCCATTACTTTTAGACACCGAGGATGTTTTTGACTGGCGCGATCTCAACGGGGTAACACCGGTAAAGGCCCAGGGCAATTGCGGCTCATGCTGGGATTTTGCGGCTGTCGGCTCATTTGAGTCGGCTATCTTGATTGCCGATGACGAGGAACTCGACCTTTCGGAACAGCAGGTGCTTTCCTGCAACACCGGTGGTTCAAGCTGTGATGGCGGCTGGATGGAGGATGCCTATAATCTCTTTATGGATTATGGGGCGATTGATGAGTCCTGTATGCCGTACGAAGCCGATGATACCGTTCCGTGTACTCAGGAGCAATATGATCCGCTCGCCTATATGATCGGCTATGAGGATATTCCCAATAATGTTGCAATTATCAAGAATTCATTATTGAGCGGACCTTTATCGACTACATTCACCGTCTATGACGATTTTTTCTCTTATAACGGAGGCTGTTATGAGCATGAGGATACCGCCCCCATAAACCATGCTGTTGTTATTATCGGCTGGGATGATGCCATGTGTGACGGTTATGGCGCCTGGATCGTTAAAAATAGCTGGGGACCGGGTTGGGGTTTGAATGGTTATTTTTATATGAAGTATGGCTCTTGCTATATTGGAAGCAACACTCAGCGGCCTGTCTATACACAGGGCAGTTATCCGGAAGCCGTTTTTTCATCCGACGCAATCGAAGTTGACGTTCCCTCCGGCGGAGAGGTTAATGAGATATTTGAGTTGTCGAATATCGGCGTTGCCGATCTATTATATGTGATAGAAACCATAAATCCAACTAATCAGGATTCATTCGGCTATTACTGGAACGACAGCAATTCTCCGGAAAATCCTGAATTTGACTGGATAGACATTACAGGTATTGGCGAGATAATTGAATTCCCTTATGACCTTGATGATGGCAATTCCGGACCGCTGCCTTTTGGATTCGAGTTTGAGTATTACGGCAACATTTTCGACTCGATAAATGTTTGCACAAACGGCTGGGCGTCATTTACCGATTATTACACTGTTGAATTCGGAAACATGGGTATTCCCGATCCCGAACCGCCAAACAATATGCTGGCATCTTTTTATGATGACCTTAACCCTGAAAATGGCGGAAACATCTATTTCTACAGCAACAACGCCGATACGGCTATTATCTCCTGGCAGGAGGTCCCCGATTGGCGACAGGAAGGAATCTTTACATTTCAGATTATTCTGGCGGCGCCAAGTAGCATTAAATACCAGTACCTGAGTATGGGGCCGGGTCGTCTGAATGAGTGCTCTATCGGTATCGAGAATGAAACCGGTACGGTCGGCCTCGAGGTTGTACGGGACATGGATTATGTCTGCGATTCGCTGGCAATTCAGTTCGATCTTGGTTCGCCTCCGGTACCGCCGCAAATCTGGCTGGATGTTGATCCCAGCAGCGGAATCATCGAACCCGATAACAACGTCGAGGTGAATCTCGCTTTTAATGCCGGCAGTCTTCCGGATGGCGCCTATGACGGCATATTCAGATTGATAACCAACGACCCGCTTAACGGTATCAGCGACATTCCGTTGGTGATGAATGTCGGACAGGTCGGTATAAATGATGACACAAAGAATTTGCCCGACAGGTTCGCTTTGTATTCGGCTTATCCTAATCCGTTTAACTCATCCACGACCATAAAGTACAGCGCTCACCAAGCCGGTGCGGTAACACTTGAGGCGTTCAACATCCTCGGTCAGAAAGTCGCAACTATATACAACGGCTTCCAGAATGCAGGTGAACATAAGATGTTATGGGACGCTAAAAACATATCGTCCGGAACGTATTTTGTCAGATTTTCATGCGGCGATAAGTCAACCGAAACTAAGGTGATATTGCTTAAGTAGCCGTTTGAAAAAGAACTTGAAAGAAAAGCCAGGGATTTTTCCCTGGTTTTTTATAAACACTCTCTATAACAAGTGGTGGTGTATGTTCTCATGCACTAAATGGGCGAATATGAATTAATTATTAGCGGGTCTCGGTATCAGGATGTCGCAAGGCTTCCATCCTGATACATGCAAAAATTAGAATTTATATAAACGGATCGGAAACGGAAAGCGTTGAAAGATACTCTTTAATACGTTTTTCTGAAAGCTTTACGTACTCATCCTCGATTTCATACCCAACAAAAAATCTTCTTGATTTCAAGGCGGCAATTGCTGTTTGACCGCTTCCCATAAATGGGTCTAAAATTATTTCTTTTTCAAATGTATAAAGCTGAATTAATTTGTAAGGTAGCGCATCTGGAAAAGGAGCAGGATGTCCTATTTTTCTAGCTTGTGCTGCAGGGAATTTCCAGACACTTTTAGTCAATTCTAAAAATTCCTCTTTAGTAATAGTGCTTTTTCTTTTTTCAGGATTTCGAAGAGTAAAAGTTTCTTTGGAAAACACTAAAATATATTCATGCACATCTCTTAAAACTGGATTGTTTGCTTTTAACCATGTTCCCCAAGCGGTGGAAGGACTTGCGCTTGATCCTTTATCCCAGATGATTTCCCCTCTCATTAAAAATCCCAATTCAAGCATATCTTCAATAATAAAGCTATGCAAAGGCAAATAGGGTTTCCTTCCTAAATTTGCAATATTAATACATGCACGGCCACCTGGGACTAAAACACGATATGTTTCTTTAAAAACTCTTTTTAGAAATTCTCTATATTCATTTAACGTTAGATTATCATCATAGTCTTTACCAACATTATAAGGTGGAGAAGTAACCATAAGATGCACACTATGGTCAGGTAATTCTAACATGTTTTCACTACTTTTAATGAAAATCTTGTTTCTTTTCGAATTGTCTAAAGCATTCTCAATATACTTAACACTTTCTTTCTTAATTAATCCTTCGTATAATTTACCCTTATAAAATTTGGATGAATCATGATTGATTCTTCCAGGTGTACCAAATGAAGCCGTTTCTGTAGATTTTCTTACTTTCTTATTTGGACTATTTGTTTTCATAAATATCTATTGTTTTTTCAATAATTCTAAAAAACTTTGCGCCTTCTTTTCATAAGAAGATTCTCTATTGGCTATCTCAATAATTTCACCCAAGCGCTTCCTTTTAAGCATACTCGAAAAATATTCTCTATCTTCTTGCACAATATCTATAGTTGCTTGATTAAACTCATTTAAATCATCAAATCTAAAAAATCCGTATTCTTCAGTTCGCTTTATATTATCAATAGGATTGTCTATTGGCTTATGATTCACTGACCAAAAACCTTGAATAACACCGCACTTTTTAAGGTGGTCAACCTTTTTATAGTAGCTTTTGGTTATTGGTGTGTTACCGATAATAATTATTGGAATTTTTGAACCATCAAAACCCGAGACTCTTATATTAATACTTTTTCCTATTGCTTTTAACATTGTGTCTGATCTTAATAATCCTGGGGTTCCCTGATGAGATTTATAATCTCCAATATTTGTCAATTCATATGAGTCTTTGAATTGCTTATATTGCCAATTCCAAACGACAGACATTTTTACTTCTAATATCAGTCTGATATCTTCAGCTTTTTGAATTATGTTGTTAGTTTTACAAATAGCAACATCTGCACGAGAATTCTTTGTAAGACCAATTTCATCACAAATAATTCCCTGTACAGAATAGCAGTTTAATTTTCCTGAAATTTCTTCAAATAATTCAGAAGTGTATTTTTCGGTATATGATCCTATAAAAGAATTCCTGCTTTGTAATGTAGTTTTATTTCCTTTATATTTTTTGGGCCAATATGCATAATAATTTCCATCTTTCGTAAGATAAAAAAGCTTCTCTGGACTTGCCAAACTAAGAGCATTGTTAAAAAAATCTTTTTCCTGATCTTTGTTCCAAAGTGTATTCATAATAATTCTACACAATATGATTAATATTTTCAATAATGTAAAGTCAAAACAAATTTAAAATTTCACTGTTGAAGCTTATCCGGAGCTAAAATGCTAAAGAGCTTTCTTTTTAACGGGCAATCCTGAAATCACCAGGGCCAGAAAAATCAAAAAGCCGCCAATCGCCTTCGCAGATTCAAATTGCTCTCTTCCGAACGTCCAGGCAAACAGCACCGCAAATACCGGTTCGAAAGCTAGTATTAACGATACCCTTACCGGAGCGGTGATTTTCTGGGCTGCAAGCTGAATGACAAACGCCGAAAGAGTCGGAAATACAGCTAAAAACAGAACAACCCAGATGACGTCTGTCTGAGTCACTGAAAAGGGAAGCTTGAAAATTAAGCCGGTTATTAGACTGGCAATACCAACGAATAAAAACTGCTGAAAATTTAAAACATACGGATCGATACCGCTTTTTATATATTTATCCGCAAACAGAATATGTACCGCATACGCCATCGCCGACAGCAGAGTAAGGATATCGCCGGCATTGACTCTTTGCAGGCCGCCGGTTAAAACCCATAAGCCGGTGAGTGATATAATGGTCGCTGTAATACCTTTTAGTGAAGGTATTTTATTGAATATCAATAGCGAAAATATCGGCACAAAAGCCACAAACAACCCGGTTATTAGGCCGGAATTAGCCGCGGTGGTGATACCCAGCCCGATAGTTTGCGCGATATACAAAAGCCAGATGAAAAAACCCAGGATTAATCCCTCTTTGAGATATGCAAACAATGCTTTCCCGCGATAAATTAAATAACCGGCAAGAATGATAGCCGCTATTAAAAAACGATAGCTAACCAGAATTACCGGATCGATACTCAACAGGCTTTGTTTTACTATAAAAAATGTCGAACCCCAGATAGCGGCCGAATAAAACAAACCAATGTTTGCCAGAGGCGTTCTGTATTTGCTTTTGATGGCCATTTAGTTCAATTTGTTTTTAAAACCATTATTGAAACAAATTCAATCACTGATATTATCTTTAACATAATTCGACTACCAAATAAACGAATATTTTTACTATGTCTTTAATCCTGGTTTTTTACCGTAAAGACACAACCATAATCTGCGGGAGATACATTCCAAATAAAAATATTTCGAATGACAGAAAATGCTTGATATTACTGAACAAATGTTATATGCTTTTGAGGATTTTGAATGATAATATTTTCCAGAAGGAGACAAATATGGCTGAGATAGATTCTCAAAAGAAGAAGTCGCTTGATGGCGCTTTAACTCAGATAGAAAGGCAGTTTGGCAAGGGTTCGATAATGAGACTTGGCGCAGGCGTAACGCCATCGAAGATACCGACTGTTTCCACTGGTTCGCTTGGGCTCGATATTGCTCTTGGCGTCGGCGGTCTGCCGCGTGGCCGAGTCATCGAGATATTCGGACCTGAATCATCCGGTAAAACGACATTAGCCCTGCATGCAATCGCCGAGGCTCAAAAGGCGGGCGGAATAGTCGCCTTTATCGATGCCGAGCATGCCCTTGACGCTGTTTATGCCAAAGCGCTCGGTATCGATATCGACAACCTGCTTATTTCCCAGCCGGATACCGGCGAACAGGCGCTTGAGATTACCGAGACCCTGGTTCGTTCCAACGCTATTGATATGATAGTTATCGACTCGGTGGCAGCGCTTGTACCACGGGCTGAGATTGAGGGTGATATGGGTGACGCCCAGATGGGTCTTCAGGCGCGGCTTATGTCGCAGGCGATGAGAAAGCTGGCTGGCACAATATCGAAATCGAAAACCTGCGTTGTGTTTATCAATCAAATCAGGATGAAAATCGGCGTGATGTTTGGCAACCCCGAGACTACCAGCGGCGGCAACGCGCTCAAGTTCTATTCCTCGGTCAGGCTCGATATCCGCAAGATTGGCACTATCAAGGACGGTCAGCAGATAACCGGCTCGAGAACCCGGGTCAGGGTTGTCAAAAATAAAGTCGCTCCACCGTTCAAAGATGCCGAATTCGATATGGTGTATGGCCAGGGTATTTCGCACATGGGCGAATTGATCGATATCGGGGTCAAGGCCGAGGTAATCGAGAAAGCCGGCACCTGGTTCTCATACAATGACGACCGCCTGGGGCAGGGCCGTGAAAACTCCAAAAACTACCTCCAGGAAAACCCGGAACTGGCAGCAACAATTGAAAAGCAAATCCGATCGAAATATGGTTTGGACGGGGAAGAGAAATCCGAACAGGATACTGAAAAAACGAAGGATAAGGCCAAGAAGTAGATATAAATTTTATTGTGCTGTCATTGTTCTGTTTTAATTAGGTTATTAAAACTTCAAAAGTATTGATCTGCATAGTGCAGTAATATCATTTTTTGTTTGAAACAAGCAAAATATTACCATTATTGTTCTGTCAGATCGTGCCCGCAAGGGTGTGATCTGACAGAAATTACAACAGTCAGGTCACGCTTCGCTACGACCTGACTGAACTCGAAATAAACCAAAGATAAAAACAACTTCAGCTGTCTTCAATGACCTGTTGCCCAGGAGCGTTCAGGTTTACATCCAGAAGTTCTTGTTCTTCACCAATTATTACAGTATCCTCGCCCCGGGGCTGAAGTCTTCGATCACGAAACGATTCAATAAACCATCTAACCCATAAATGAACGTCCTCGCGTTTAATTTTCCCGCGGAGTTTACTCATGCGATTTTTTCGCTCCTGCGGCTCCATTTTAAAGGCCCGATAAATGGCGTCGGCAGTCTGTTCAAGGTCGTACGGGTTGACAATTATTGCTCCGTCTTTTAGCTGGTCGGCGGCGCCGGCAAATTCGCTCAGAATCAAAACGCCATTATTATCGATAGAGCTGGCGCAATATTCTTTTGCTACCAGGTTCATGCCATCACGAAGAGGCGTTATCAGGGCCATTTCACAGGCTTTGTAAACGCCGAGCAGTTTTATACGGTCGAACGTACGGAACATATAATGAATCGGTACCCAGCCCGGGCTGGAAAACCTGCCGTTAATTCTGCCTACCATCGTATCAAGATGCTCTTTTAGCTGTTTATATTCAGGCACAGGCGTTCGGCTTGGAATCAGCAATTGAAATAGGGTCAGTTGACCCTGCAATTCTGGGTATTTTTCTAAAGCTCGTTCAAATGCCAGAAACCTTTTCGGGATCCCTTTAGTGTAATCGAGACGATCGATACCAAGAATCAGTCGTTTCGCATTGAATTTTTCATGGAAAAACCAGGCCTCATCAGCAACCTCTTTTGTTTTGGCAAGGTTGTTGAATTCATCAAAGTCAATGCTGATAGGATAGTTTCCTACCTTAACAGTCCTGTCTCCATCAAAAACTATTGAATACCGCCTTTTGACAACTATTTTCACTGCAGGATTCAAGCTCTTTACACAATGAATGAAATTTCGTCTGTCCCGCAACGTTTGAAAGCCGAGGAGATCATAAGACATCATGCCATTGATTAATTCATTTCTCCAGGGCAATCGCCGAAACAGATCAAAAGATGGGAAGGGGATATGTAAAAAATAGGCCAGGTCATGTTTGATATTTATCTCTTTCAGGTAATGTCCAACAAGGGTCAGATGGTAATCATGAATCCAGATAAAATTATCAGGTTCGATGGTACCGGCTATTGCTTCGGCAAACTTACGGTTGACATTTTTGTATGTTTCCCAGTTATCTTTATCGAATTTACAGAAGCTGAGAAGGTCATGAAAGAGCGGCCATATAGTCTCATTTGAAAAACCATAGTAATACTTGTTCGACTCATCCTCGGAAAGCAAAACAGGCTTAATATTAAAAGAATATTCATTGTTGAATATATCCAGTAATTTTTTATATGGTGCACCCTGGACGTTTCCCGGCCAGCCTATCCATATACCGCGATTTTCTTTCATTATGGGCGCTAAAGCCGTGATTAGACCGCCGGTTCCGGGGCGAATAGTCCATTCATCGTCTTCATGATCGATAACAACCGGCAGACGGTTTGAAACAATAAGCAGACGTTTCGAGCCAATCAGGTCATATAGATTTTGCTGTTTTTTATGCTTTGATTGGCCATCGCCTTTTGAAAGAAATCTTAACTGTCTCATTGTACCTCTCCCTCATAATGAAGTTGCCCACATTTTTAAAAAATCCAGCAACTCCTCCGGCGGCTTTAACCACAAATCGGCAACGGTTGGACGCAATTTTTCACTGACAAACACGCCAAGACCATCAGCGCCCAAAGCCCTGAATGCATCCTCATCAGTGATGTCATCTCCTATATAAGATACTATACTATTTCCAATTTCGGAAATGATTTTTTTTACAACGAATCCTTTATCCCGGCCCGGAGCGCGCAACTCAACCCCGCCATTAAATTCATGTATCTTTAGCCCCGAATCAGAACAGATTGCCGGCCAATGTCTTAAGGCTTTATCACGGATATTTTTAACGTCTGCCGGTTCTAAATCCCGCCAGTGAAGAGCCAGACATGCCGGCTTTTTTTCGCATCTTTCCTGGAGTCCCTCCTTTGTCACCCAATTATCGACCCTGGCTAAACCTTGAATAAAACGCTCATTTATTTCAAAAACTTCATATCTGTTATCCGGCGTCAATCGCTCCCAGCCATGAGAACCCCAGATCTCCGGCATTTTTTTTAGATTAAGAAGCAGAATAAGGTCTTTTACGCGGCGTCCGCTAATGATAACAACCCGGCATTTATCAGACTTTAGCAGATCATCTAAAATCCGGGTAATTCCCGGGTATGGATAAGCCTTATCGCGCTCAACCTTGAACGGGGCCAATGTACCGTCATAGTCGAGAAGAAGGGCGCTTTTTTCAGCATTATATAGATTTTTGAAGTATTTATCGAGATCAATTTCAGGATTTAATACTTCCATCACAGTACTGCTTGATCAGCGAGCAGATGATTGCTCAATTTCTGCTTTAACTCCAGCATTAGTGTGAAGTACTCGCGCAGGTGACGAGTAAGCAGAAAATTTTCTTTTACAAACTGCCTTCCAATTTCTCCGAAAGCTTTAATCCTCCCCGGCTGCCTTAACAGATATCTGATCCTCAGGGCGGCGCCCTCCGGCGTATCTACTAAAAAACCCGTGTAGTAGTTATGGACCTGCATCCTGATTCCGCCGACATTGCCGCCTATTACCGGCTTGCCTTTCCAGAGCGCCTCGGTTACAGTTAAACCGAATCCCTCCTGCAATGACTTCTGTATCACAATTGTCGAAATCCTCTGTAAGGCGTTTACTGTTCGATGAGCATTGCTTGGCAAGAATAATATATGAATATGTTCATCTCCGTTGGCTGCATCTTTGACCTCCTCAAGAACAGCGGCTCCTTCAGGATCGTCAGTCGCTCCACCGCCGGCAAGCACAAGTTCGGCTTCAACGCTCTCGGTGACCATTTTAAACGCCTCGATTACTCCAATTGGATCCTTAAATCTATCAAAACGTGAAATCTGGGTTAATATTGGCAGTTCCCTCGGGATACCAAGGTCGCTAATTATACTTTCTAATTCATCCATTGGCAGATTACAATTTTTTTCACTAAGCGGATCAATACTCGGCGCTATTAGAAATTCCGGATGAGGAAGGGGCTGAGCAAACTCCGCCATTGAAAAAATACTGGCATCATAATCAGAAACCTTGGATTTCAAATACTGCCAGACCTTTCTGTATGGTCGGCTGACATCGATATGACAGCGCCAGATCCATTTACCTTTCCTGTTCGGACATTGTTCCAGAAGAGCCGCCGGTTGCGGGTCATGAATTACCACAAAATCGGCTTCCTCCAGAATTGGACGCAACCGATCGGCATTTTCCTCGACTGTACCCTCATAAGCCTGCTGCATGGATTTTGATATTACTGTCGGTCTTCCCTGCAAGCCATTATGAAAAGATTTGGTTGTTTTGAAATACTCATCATTACCCTCAATAACTTCCCATCTGGCGTTCAGGCCAAAGTCGTTCATCATCGGAACAAGCCAGTTCAAGATCTCAGCGACGCCCCCGCCTTCCTTAGTTGAGTTTACATGAACTACAGTTGCGCCTTGAAGGTGTTTGGCCAGCTGGCGTAACTTAGACATTGCCAATTTTCCAACTACCGTTTCGTATTCGGCCAGTTTACTAACCATTAAATAAATCCTCTTTTTCAAAACCCAAAAGAGAATTGTACAAAGCAGTCTTTAGCTCTATCAGGTTCAAGCTGTAAAAATCGACATTTGCCAGTGTCTGGATTATTCGAGTCGGTTTTGTTTCAAACTTATTCATCCAGGCTGTAAAATCATCCACTCTTTCCTTGGTTCGTCTTCGAGCCTCGATAAAATGATAATACAGCGAACTGTTGCTCAAATTGGGTAGTTGCCTGATAAAATCAACCGGCTGGCTAAATGTCATACCGGTGTCGAAAACTATAGTCACTGCTCGCAAAAACCGAAATTCTTCGCCCATAAAAACCCAGGGAAGACTATGCACCTCATCCAATCTCTCATCAATAAGATCTAAAACTATTGCCCGAAGTTCTTCAAGATCCTCGAATGAGTAGGGATTGATAACTCCCAGGCGTTCGGCAAGAACACGGTCTCTAAGATACCTTGACGACCAGACGGCATAATCGTTGCGAAATTCCGGGTCATCAAAACTGGGCCGCACCAGCGTTTCGCAAAAGTGATGATAAAGACATTCTATCGGGCAGATTGCGGTCCGTTCACGAAGTTCACGAAGGTTCATGGCAGGAGAAACACCGCCCATCCGTACAATAATAGTGCAGTCCTTTACATTGAATGTGGGCCCTTCAGCTTTATTTTGTTTATCCATTGATGTCCTGATTTTCTCGATCTATTCTTAGAAATTCTAAAACAAAGGATGTATTACTTCTTTAAATTATCTTTCATGTTTATCGGCTTATTTTACACAAATACTGAAAATATTATTACCTGAAAAAACTGGCGATTTTGCTAAATCCTCAACTTCTATATCATAAATAACTTCAACAAGTTTCGAAACGTTTCACAATTTGGCTATAAACTGCATAGATTTTAATAATAGCCTGAAATATCATGCTATTATTAATGAAAGTAATAATATAAGATACTGCAAGTCAACCAATTTCAAGATTGTCATAATGTCACTCAGGTAAACATAGATTTATATTTACAAGAATATCCATATATTATATAATCCATCATGGGTTTTCTGTCACCTTTAATAAATCAGAATTTGATTTTCCCGCTTTTATAAAGGCAAAAGAAATTCATGATTAAAAGCCCTGCAAACTGACGAGTCGATATGGTTCAACCAAACCAGGTACAAAGTGTTAGCATAAAACAGAGGTTTTTCCGTCTTAATACTCTGGCGGCTTTTTTGATTGCGGCTGTGGTCGTTTATATCTTTTTAACCAGGTTCGACATTACTGAAACAGTCAGCATCATTAAAAGCTCAAACCCGATGTTTATCTTTTTAGGGATTGTCGTATTTTACGGTTTCATTCCTTTACGAGGCTATCGCTGGCATGTACTTTTAATTGAATCGAATATCAAATTGCCCACATTTGAGCTTACCAGGATGTATTTACTGGCTTTTTTTGTTAATTCGATTTTACCTGCCAGGATTGGAGATATATATCGGGCGTTTCTTTTGAAAAAAAACAGGGATGTATCATTTCCTTTATCCCTGGGCGTGCTTTTTTCAGAGCGGGTATTCGATCTGGCTTCCACGGCTCTTTTAGTCCTGCTGGGCGGTTTTTTCTACTTAGAGAAAATCGTCTCAGCGGAACTTCACAGCTATATCATAACCGGTTTGGTAGTTATTGGCGCAATAGTGTTGATATTCGCTGTTTTTTCATGGCGGTCAACATGGCTTCTTCGCTTCTTTCCCCGGAGTTTTCGTGATTATTATGAGTCATTCACAAAGGGGCTATTCAGGTCGCCGGCAAAAATCCCGGCCGTTCTTTTTCAGAGCATATTAATCTGGATTTCTGAAGCGGGCCGGTTCTATTTTGTAGCCTGGGCAATCGGCTGCCAGGTTGATTTTATGCTGGCTGTTTTCGTTTCCCAGACCGCCTTGATTTTAATGAGTTTACCATTGACGCCTGCCGGTCTGGGATTGGTTGAGCTTTTCATGTTTGCAGTATTGCTGCCGGCGGGGTTTACCAGGGAGTCCGCGGCAGCAGTTATTATCGCAGACAGGTTGATTAGTTACTGGTCAGTTATTATATTTGGAGGAGTACATTACATTCTATCGCCGAGGTATCGATGAAAAATATTTTAGTGTGCATTCCAACTTACAAAGAGAAAGATAATATCAGAAAAATTATTGATTCAACTTTAATGCAGGGTGATGATATTGAGGTATTAATTATTGATGATAATTCACCGGATGGAACCGGCGACATCGTTGAATCCATTAAAATAACAAACAATCGTGTCCATCTTTTGAGACGTCCAGGGAAAATGGGGCTGGGTACAGCATATATTGACGGGTTTAAATACGGTTTGTCTCTGCCGCAAATAGGATATTTGATGGAAATGGACGCTGATTTTTCGCACGATCCTAGTGAAATTGGACAGTTTAGAGAAATGATAAAGGAAGCTGACCTGGTTATTGGCTCAAGGTATGTTAACGGTATTAGTATAGTTAACTGGCCGATGTCGCGGTTGCTGTTATCGTATTTTGCCGCTATTTATGTCCGCTGGATTACCAGACTGCCGGTAATGGATCCTACCGGCGGCTTCAAATGTTTCAGGCGGGAGGTACTTGAATCCTTGAGGCTGGATATGATAAAATCCAACGGCTATTGTTTTCAGATTGAAATGAACTTTTTTGTCTGGCGCGCCGGTTTTAAAATAAAGGAAATCCCGATAATTTTTATCGACCGTCAGGCTGGAACATCTAAGATGTCGAGAAAAATCGTGTATGAGGCTGTTTTCGGCGTATGGCGTCTGTTTTTCAAAAAATTGTTTAGAACCGATAAAAAAGTGATAAATTTAAAAAAAAGCATATAGATTCTTGCAATTTGAAACCTGAGTCTTTATATTGGGACGAAAATATAAATGAAGTTAAAGGAGACGAGGATGAAAAAGGTTTTATTAATCACATTGTTGGCGTTGATGTTAACTCTTTCAGTTTCCGCTCAGGAGTATTGGAATTTAAGAACTTCTTTACATGGTATAATTGCGGTACCGGGTGATACTAACAGTATGGCTTCAGGTTTCGGCGCCAGGTTCATGTTTGGCCCTTCTGATGAGTTCAAGACTATGGGTTTTACTGTGGGGTTTGAAATTGAGAGATGGTCCAGATCATATGAGCTTTATGACAGTCTCATGAATCATCTCCAGGGGACAATAAGAGAAATTACTACAAACCCGGATGATACCTCGAGAGCCGATACCACATACGAGATTACGCATGGAAAAAAATATGCCGAAAACAATCAAAGCGGATTAAGCTTTTCCGTGCTGGCGTGTATGAAGTTCCTGCATGGATCATCTTTCAGGCCTTATATGGGCGCCGGCGGTGGTTTTTATTTCATCCAGGCTAAACGCGAGGAAGCTCGCCAGAGTTCTGAAACAGGCTTCTGGGCGGCTGAAAAGGTTGATAATTATCTCGATACTAAAGCTCATGGGCTTGCGTTTGTCGGAGTTGAAGCAAACTTGTTTAAAAGTTTTAACTGCTTTGCCGAGGGAAAATTTTCATATATTACTAATTGGGGAAAATGGGATAATCCTTACATTTTAAGCGGAATTTTGGGTATTCGCTATAGTTTCTAAACAATAATTCAAAAAATTATAAGCCGCCTTCCCGGGCGGTTTTTTATTATCCGGGCTATTGGAAAATAATCAATTATTGTATTTGCTATAAAATATTATCTTTGTCTGAAATCTCATTGCATAAAAAATTTCATAAAAATTTAAATTCTACTGACAGGTTCTGTCAGCGCTTGATTCGATATTTAGATTGTGATTACTGGCGAGAATAATACTCTAAGAGGACCTTTTTCATTAAACAGGGTGTCTATTCTTGCCAATGTCCTGGATCAACCTGGAATATTAATACTTGTTAAAAGTGAGGACAACAGCTCTGTCTATCTGGAAAGAACCGACAACTTAAGACTTGCATTGTTAAGCCACGTGCCGGAAAATGAAAAAATGGATGAACTGAAGAAAGTATCTCCCGACCGGTTCGTATTCCGGATCGTTGATGACCGGGAGTATGTTTTCAACCTGGAATGCCGCTGGTTTCATATGCTAAGTCCAGTGTGCAACAAAACTCATCCTGCATTTTATCCGGATAAAAAAGTCTGCCCTATCTGTGGATTTGGAAAAAACGTTGATGATGAAATATGAGCTGTGTCTTTCAGGGTTCTTTTGACATACAAAGAGCTGAGATTACTTCACCCGCCTGAGATGGGCCTGCAATGACAAGAATATTTGGCATTATTTATATGTTGCAGCGCTAGTTCACTGGATTTGTTATTCTCCCGCAATCGGGAATCCAGGTAATTACTTAAGGCTGAAATACACCAGCGGCCTGATCAGTAAGGCATCCCAGACAGCGTCGCCATCTGAATTTATTTCCAGTGAAACATATTGAAGTTTTCGGTTATCGCCCAGCGTAGGTATAGATTTTTTATAGAATGAACCGTTTGAGGCATGATCAATCTTCTGCCAATCGATCAGGATAGAAATACCTCCGCTGGCTGTTTCGCCCACAAGTCGAAATTTTACCGAGCCGGGAGGAACGCCATCGGGGAAACGTGGAAAACCATAGAAAACAACCAGAGAATCAATATCGGCATTTCCGGGCAGTCCGAGGGGTATGGAAATGTAGACCTCACGTCCGCCAGCGGGAGTTTGTTCCGGACCATGTGTATAAATCCATAATTTGTTATCATATATACATCGTCTGGCGGCGGTTTCATAATATTTATAATTCGGTCCGGAAAAATATCCCTCCTTTAACCTGCCGCCTTTAAACTTCAGTTTCGAGTACGATGTTTGCTTTAACTCCCAGACAAACCCATCTGTCGATTCTACCTCGAAATTCTTGAAGAACTCTTTATCTGCCAGAAGCAAAACCTTCTCCCCGCTTTGCAGGATCGGATCAACGAAAGGTTTTTCTTTCTTGGGTTTTGGTTTGGGTTTGGTTTCCACTTTTTCCTTGGGCGGCGGTGGAGGTGGGGGCGGGGGCGCTTTTTTAATTACGATTGTAGTTACCAGTACCTGACCGGGTTCGATTAAACCAAGATTAACCAGCGTTGAATCATCGCCAAGTTTGGCTAATAACGAGTACTGGCCGGGCTCTACACCATCAATGGTAAAATTTCCTAGCGTATCAGTCAAGGTGCTGTACTTTTGCGGAACCGAAAATACCGCGGCTCCCCCAAGCGGGGCATTATTCTCATCAACAATCGTGCCTTTAATTACCGCCGGTTTCTTGGCGCATCCTCCAATTACTATAAACGTTATTAAAAGAAGGGATAAACAAACTCCAAATTTGCTACTCATCTTCTCCTCCAATATCTTTAAGCAAATTTCAAAAGTAACCTGCGATGGTTACACCGCTTAAAGCATGTTTATTATATCAAAACCTGAACCTCTTGTAAAGCCAAAATTTCAAGCATAATATGTTAAAAGTGTTTTTTTATTTATCATTGACAAGTAATTGCAGTCTGAATATTATTTAGTATGGCTTTAACTGAAAACGACATCGATAAAATTGCCAGACTGGCGCGGTTTAGACCCGATAAAAAAGAGAAACAGCGTCTCTTAACCGATCTTAATAGAATCCTCGAATACATGGAAATAATCGACGAGATCGATATAGAAAACTATGAAAAGATAAAGCATGTATTATCTCAGCCAACACCGTTTAGAGACGATATTGGCTATACGCCCCTACGGCAACTTTTTTAATATCATTATTTCTTTGAACCTATTTGATAATTCAAAATTGATAAACTACTTGATTTGACTTATTCGTCCTAAAACGCTTCAATCGCAAAATCTGGGCTTATTTGTAAACGGCGGACGAAAAGTGTACCAAATAATATTTCAGTGCTGTCAAGCCTCTCTACGAGCCATATGGCTGCACTTAACAGCCGGTTTGCGTCAGGTGCGGCGACCTGACGCCACTCAAAAATTGGTAAGTTGAGAAATGTGGAAAAGCCGGAGTTTACCGCGGAATGGTTTAAGCTTGTTGATGAGCAGTTTGTAGAATAATACGTTTTCCATCTCTTAGCCTGGGTCGTCAAGACCGCAGGGATCTTAACTCATCTTGTTTTTATCCAGAGACAAATAAAATCCCGGAGGAGAAATCCCCGGGATATTTTAAGGTTGACCGCCTGTAATTACATCAATCAATTAGCCAAAAGGGCAGTTTTGTGTCGTGCCCGGGACTCGCGCATACAGCCTTCGCCGCAATGAGCGGCTCTGGGAATTGCAAAGCGTTTCATACTACTCTCCTTGTTAAAGGTTTATGTGTTTCTACGTTTTCCCAATCTCGGGCGCTTTCAAAAGCTACTTTTTCTCCTCATCGGTTGGGCAGCATTCTGATTTAATCACCTGAGCTTTGCCAAACATCGGCATACAGCAGCAGGAAAACGCTTCCTTCAGTCTTATACCGGTTACATCAATCCGGAAGCCGTCATCGGTCTCGGTAAATTTGATCTGACAGCGTTCTTTTTCCATCTGATTCACCTCCTCATAATTTATTGGTTATCCACATATTTATATATGTATATATAACTATAACTGTTTCAAAAAAAAACTATTTTTTTCTTTTTTTTTGTTTTTTTCTTGCCTGTCCTGGAATTTCAAGGCAGTTACAGAAGCCGGAACAACAGTCCCCTACTGCTTCCTTATTCAAACCATAGTATACTCTCTGCCCATCGCGGCGGTCGGTAACTATTTCAGCCTCCCTGAGGATAGCAAGATGCCGGCTTACGGTCGGTTGAGACAACCCCACCGCCTTAACTATATCGTTGACTGTCATTTCCTTAGATGACAGAAGCCAGATGATTCGCAACCTCGAGGGATCGCCGAATGCTTTAAAGTATTTACTGAACATCTTCTCATCCATCCCGCAAACGAACATCATCTTTGAAGCAAACCGGTTTTTATTTCTCATATCCATATATAGTTATATGTATATAGATAAATACAGCTTTTGTCAAAGGATTTTATTATTCATTTAATGTTCCGTCATGTCGTCGTCATTTGACTGTGACATGACGGTCAGGTCACGTCCTGGAGGCTTACGACCTGACCGAACTGGAATTTCGCTGCGAGCCGTATAACGGCACTTGATAGCAACCTTTTCATAGGTGACGCCGGAATCTCGTTCCCAAACTCTGTTTGGGAACGCACTGATTCCTGAAACTCTGTTTCAACCAGAAGGGAAGAATAATTAATGAATATGAATAGATCACTACTGTCCGGCCTTTCTATAAATAATAAATTAACAATTGTCATTCCCCGCTTACCAGGCTGTGTCATAATCCGATTTAAATTGGGTTAGCATCTTCCATTTATTTATAAATCACGGGTATTTTTTATATGTATAGATAATCCGATATCAAATTATCTAAATTGGCGACTTTCCACTGTTATTCAAGACTGATATACTTCTCTATTGATGCTTTTTCTCATCATAACAGCATATCTATTCAGCATTGACGTTAATTTCTTAATTCCCAGTATCGTTATTATCCTCGCAATATTAAAACAGGTCGACAACAAAGACATCTCCAATTTCCGCGAACTCCGCCACCCATATGAATATCCATATACCAATAGCTTTAACATCGATTTCGGATCATAAGCGGGATTACCGACTTTGTTGTCTTCGACAACTATCCCTAAAGCCTTTATATCCAGGGCTTCTACAAAAACGTCATATACCCGTACCGGATCGTCAGCCGAAACGTATTCATCGATCGATGCCGGAAACATCTGGAGTTGTTCTCTATCACCGTGCCTAATAGCCATGACTCTCTCCACAATTTGTTACATTAATATTACTGATAGTAGAGCCTCTTGCAAAAGCCTATCCCTGGTACTGCGGGAACTGTGATTCCCGCAGTCAGTGAGTTGTATGTTGCTGAAAGAAAATAAATTATAAATAAAAAAGTTTCGGGAAACGTAGTTCCCGAAACACCAATCTGGAATTTTGCAAGAGGTTCTACATATATAAATAATGTCAATATAAACTCTGAGGAGTTTCCACGATTTTTTAAAGATGATCTGTCGGCCTTCAGGTATAAACCATATTATAAAGCAGGACAGACTTTCCATCTATCCGAACAGGTTGAAAATCCACAAGATCTCAGACGGGCCGTCCTACTGCTCTTTCAATTAATGTAGTATTCATTCGACAATCATAATAAATTACTTTATAAACTATAAAAAGCCAGCTTTATTAGGCGGGTTAGTAAAAAATATATAACAGGATTTTTCAGAGATAATTAGATATGAATTTATTAGCAGAACGTTCGGTTACGCTATTACGAACTAAGTTCTTCCGATCTAACCAGAATGAGCCTGTTGCTTACTGTTTTTAAATCATATACCTTTGTGAATGAATGCTTGATGCGAGTTAGAATTACCTTGGTACTGCCGGCGCTTGTTCCTACAAGGGAAGATAACCAGCAAAAATCCTTAATCTTATCGGGATTCTCAAGCCAGTTGACGGCAATCTTTCGTTTCTTTTCGCCGCGGAAGCTGTCTCTGGCAAACAAAACCAGTTCGTCAAGTATATCTTTTGCCTGATGCTGAGCGCTTTCTGATGCCTGAATCGATCTTGAATTGTATCTATCATCACAAACTGTTCTGGAAGCAGGAATCAAACCGCAGCAGGGGACTAATTCATCGAACGATGCGGTAATCTTGTAATGATTAAGATTCCATTGCTTTTTAGTTTCAGCAAATAATTCGGTGAGGTGTTCAACTATGTTGTCCCGAATCGATTCCAGGAGTGCATCGCCGCCGGGGGTCGATGTAAACTTGCCGATAAGATCAAAAATGCCGTATTCCAGATTTTCAAGCAGTTCTTTATCTAAAGATTTTCCCTCTCCTTTAAAAACCCTGGCGGATAATTCCTCGACCATCGCCAATAACTGGGTGAGAGAGGCCCTGTTACCCTGACAAAATTCTTTAACGCATAGAATAAATGCATTACCTCGGGTATCAAACCATTGTTGTATTTCCGGTCGAATCTTGTCTTCTAATCGCGGGGTTTTGCTCATGGAAACCTCCATGCCCGTTTTTCGACTTTTATCTACTCTTCGGCTATGCGCGACGCCGAGAGACCCAGATTGCGAAATTTGTTATGTTGTTTGGGAAGACCAGCAAGTTTCTCATTGACCTCTTTGTCGATTACACGGTTGTCATTGAGAACGACATTTCCATTATCATCGCCAGGATCGTACATAGGAACGGGGTTAAAAGACAATGAGATAAATAGCGCCATGATTAATCCGAAAATCATGATATATTACCTCCTTTTATATGAATTAAATCTTTCTTGTCTATTCTAACGTTAATTTCCATGCTTTTGTTCCTTTGAAATTTCAGCTAATACCCTTTTTCTAAACGGTTCGTAGGATCGCAGATTATGCAAACATTCATCTTTTTTAAAGGCCGTTACTATCTCCTCATTTTTCAGCCAGTCCTGATAAGTTTCAAGGATTAATTCAATCCATTTTTGTGCTTCTTCAAGGTTATTCCTTCGAGCATTCCAGCCGGCCAAATTAATAAGCGGAGTAAAAGCTTTTTTATCGAAAAAGTGCGCCGCAAGATACATTAATTTACTGAAATCATCATGTCCTTCATTGTGAGCTATGAGAGCCATATTATTTAAAGCAACCCATGTATAATAAATATTGTCTTTTTTTACAGCGCATTCCATGAGCAGACTGCAATACTTCTTAGCTGAATCGTAGTTTCCGAATGGTTTATCCAAAACATCCAGAATTACTTGAATGTTTAAAAACATCATCTCGTCGGGACGTTTTTCCAGTTCCCGATGAAGCCGTTCTCTTGCTTCCTCGAGACGTTCTTCATCTATTAAACTGGCGATTTGCTTACCTATACTCAACACTTCGGGTGAATCTTCCGCCAGCTTACGTTCATTATCATCATCCCGATGTGTGTTAATAGTACGTTTAGCCAGTTCAACACGGAGAAGTCTTTCGCGTTCATCTAATTTGGAGGGCTTGGTCACGGGTCTTTCCTCCGGAGTTCGGCCGGAAATTCCTTCACATTACTTACTTGCCTATAATATAGCATTAAAATTAACACTTTTTAGCCATTTTTTTCATTCTTTTTGCCAAAATTTTCAAATATTTTGCTTTTCAACAGTAAAATACACGCCGGGAACAACAGAACAGTATTAAGCAAAACTGTTTGTTAAAGAGCCTAACATTAAGCGCAGTTAAATATATAATGTGAAGCGTGCAAAAGCAAGCATAAAGGTCGCTCACCGTGGAAACCTGACGTCACAATCTCATTATGATATGATATATAAACATGTTAGAGTGAATATTATTTTATCTTTGATAACAAGGAATAAAGATAAGCAATCAGCTTCAAATTTTAATATTTTAATTGACAAATTTTAGTTTGATGAATTTATATCTATCTGAAAACTATTTAGGTAACAACGATGGAGAACATGTAATGGAAATCGAAAAGAATTTGCTGTTGGTTTTAAAATCATCCGTGCTTGGTGAAAGTGAGCCGAACCTCGGCGAGAAGCTTTTAATGGCTTTTTTAGATACGCTTTTTGAATCAGGAACTGTCCCCGCCAGGATAGTCTGTTTAAACAGCGGAATCTTTCTTACAACCGAGGGATCGCCGGTAATTGAAACTATGAAAAAGTATGAAGAACAAGGCACCAAAATTTTTTCTTGCGGAACATGCCTGGATTATTATGGCAGAAAAGATAAACTGGTTGTAGGTCAGCCGACGAATATGAAAGATACGGTTAATGCCCTTCTTGACTTTAAGAAGGTTGTTGCCCTTTGATGATTTGCCTGCTAATATTTCATAGGTGAAGGTTGTATATTATTGCTTGAGAAACTAATTCGGGCTAATATGCCGAAGTTTTGTGCGAGACGGCTTCCAGGATACTGCTTACGATTCTGAAAGAATTCTTGCAGGCATCTTTCAAGTAGCTTTCAAATTCATCTTTAGCATTAGAACCGGCCTCGTCAGAGATTGTGCGAAGGATTACAAACGGCACCTCATTCAGGTGGCAGGTATATCCGACCGCCGCGCCTTCCATCTCGGTGGCCACGGCGCCAAATTCTCTTTGAAGCCATTCGATTTTTCTTGGATCTGAGACGAAACGGTCGCCGGAGACAACGGTCCCGACAACAAGCTGGGGTGATCCTCCCATAAACTTGAAATTATCATCGAACGCATAACAGGCCAGCTTGACCAGCCGGGGATCGGCCTCGATCATTCTGCCAATATCCGGCAGCTCGCCATGTCTTCGTCCGAAGGCAGTCAAATCGAAATCATACTGCACGACATAATTGGATACAACCACGTCGCCTCTGGTCAGATGCGGCACAAGGGTTCCGGCCAAGCCGGTGAAAATGATTTGATTAACCTCAAACCTGTCGATCATCATCTGGGTTCCTATCGTGGCATTGACTTTGCCGACTCCCGATTGTAAGAGTACTACGTCCTGCCCCTTTAAACGACCGGTCAGGTAATCCATTCGGGCAAATTTTGATAACCTAATATTTTCCATTTTTTCCCTGAAAAGGGAAACTTCTTCAGTCAAAGCGCCAATTAATCCAATCATAACTTTTCAAAACCCTCCAGGACCTTTTTAGCGTATTCCTTTGCTCCGAACAGCGAATGGTCCCTGTAGTTGCCGCATTCTTTTCGTTTTGTGCCGGGTACATTCTCCCACTCGGTTATCATGATTTTTTTAAGAGACTTGATCAATGCGTCTTTTACTATATCCGGGTCGACATCATCCCACATCAAGAGATAAAACCCGGTCCGGCAACCCATCGGTGAAATATCTATAACACCGTCGAGAAGCTCTTTCATATATGTCGCCAGTAGATGTTCCAGAGTATGGATCGCCGCGGTCGGCAAACATTCGATGTTAGGCCTGACAAACCGCAAATCGAATTTACTTATCTTATCTCCGGTCGGGCCGATATAAACGCCGGCTTTCCTGACCTGCGGCGCCGGCATAATGTCATGATTAACAAGGAACGATTCGGGTATCTTAATCGGTTTGGCCATATTGTTAATATCGGTTTGCCACTTAAATATATTAAGCAAGCGTTAATCATTATAGCAAGCATTAACACAGATGTCTAAGTATAATTGAAAACTGCCTAACAATATTTTTCAATCGTTGTTATGTGAAGTTTGTAAAAAGTGGGATATATTTGTTGACACATATAATTATTTGATGTAAATACTTACTGTTAATTGGCTGGTTTCACTTTTAACCGGAGGAGAATTGTTAATGGTACAAAAGAAAAAAGCCAAAAAGAAAGTCCGTTGTGCCGCTATAACAAAAGACAAAAAAAGGTGCAAGTTGATGGTAATGCCGCCAGCGAAGTATTGCCATCTGCATAAGAAAAAAAGATAGTATTTTTCTTTTGGCGGTTGGAATCATACCAGCCGCCTTTTTTAATTATGGCAATCTATCCTCTTCAATGATAGCAATCTTTATTTTAGTAATTATTGAAAAAATCACTGGAAGTGAAACTCTTTTGGCTAAGACGATATAGAATAGAATATCAATTACCTATAAATCATCTATAACCGCAATTGGAATCTCCGGAATGTATGAATACGAAAAACTATCATCGGGAGAAGATACCAGAACATAGCAGAGATTAAAAACTATGACCAGGAACTTGCCGACGGTTTAAAATTCAGTTTTTGAATTTGTAAATTTTCTCTCATTGCCAAAAGAGTTGTTTCATTCGGATAGTATTACATGCTATTCAATACAGGTTATGATTATTTCTATGATGATGAATATCGGTCTTCGCTGTTTCAATTACCCGCTCAGCTCATCTCGCTGTAATCCAATTCAGAACCAAGAACACTATGAGGAATTAAATAGACCAGCAGAAGCGTTGCCGCGGCGATAATAATCCAGATCCGGCCCTTTGCTTGATTGCGGGCTCGCCATACTGCTACTATCCAGAAAATCATGGCAGTTGCTGTTTTGTTGTCAGTTAAATCGTGGCCAAAGGGCCAGCCAGTCCAGAACGCATCGAACGCATACTTCTGCACAACTGGTCCCAAAATTATGCCGCCGGCAAAGAGTAAACCTGCTGTCCAAACTGAAAGCCGAAAAGCATTATCGCCTTTCACAATCGCTTCCAGTCCCGATCTTGCAGCAAGCATCATCGAGGCAAACATTAATATGATATGGGGAAATAATACAAATGGCGGAACTTCTCCCTTAAACCTGATTATAATCGGCTTTTGAGTCAGATTATATTTGATGCCGGCGCCGTCAATTAAGCTAATCTGGTAAATCACTTTGCCAGCAGCCGGTTGTTTAGGAATAGATATTACCAGGTTTTCTCCATCCCGCTTTAGTTCTTCATCGGTCCAGTCATCATGGCTCTTATATCGGCGCCACATGATTTCGCCCGTTATCTTGGCATCAGGAACATACAGCGGCATTTTTGCATCGGCAGTTGAGTCGTGTGAACGCAGCAGTCTGAATTTTACTATTTTATCCGCAACTTTTATTGATCCGCTAACAGGGTATGTAGGTCCGGTCATACGCTGGTAAACAACGGATGCCAGAGTAATAGCTGTAGCAATAAACCATAGGATTGCTATGCGTTTGGCAGATGAAAAACTCATGAATCGATCCATCTTTTAAAGATATTATCAGTTATAAACATAGGCTAAAAACTCCGAATCCTATCCTTCTCGGTTTCTCAGAAATATTGCAGCATAAAACTACAAACTTCATTCTACAGTTTCCGTTTTCGAGTTAGATTATATTAATTTCTTAATAATATGCAAAGGTTTTGTCGATTCATTTTGTTCCTTGCGTGTGTTGCCTGGCACCAAGCTCAATATTAATAAAGCCTATGCGCCCTAAACATGCAATTCATACTGATTGTATAGGGGGATACTTTCTCCCTTCCTTTTCCCAGATATAATAATAAAATTTCTTGACAGCCTGCTTGATTGTGTGATAAAACATCTTGGTTAGTCAGGAGAGGTGAAATCTCTAAGCAAATGCTGTGATTTTGAAAGGAATTCTTCAAAGCCCTTCTTTCATCAGAAGGGGTAATTCGAGGCTTCAATCCTCTAAGGAAAGATTTAACATTTTTATATGACAAGGCGGTCTGTCCTGAATATTCTGCGGGTATTTCTCAAACAACTCCATTTACCGATTACTTTCTGCATTATATCGATTTATAGCTTTATATTTCTGACTCTTTCGATTACCAGAGCTTTGCCTGGAATTCAAGATATATCAGGCAAGTATGCGGACGGCCATAATCAAACTAAACCATCGAATGTCATCTTAAGCCAAAAATCAGCATACACTTTTAACAATAGTATTTCTTCTGACCAAGATCAGCCGCTAATCGCCGACCCCGATAATGGTGTTGTTGATTTGCAATGGACTGCCCCGGGCGATGATGGCTATGAGGGTCAGGCCGCAGGATATGACCTTCGCTACCAGATTTCCCAGCTGGGACAGATCGACACCGAAGAGGATTGGCTGGCGGCCAACCAGGTGGATGGTGAACCGCAACCCTCGCCTGCCGGGCAAATTGATTTGATGATGGTATTCGGTTTGGTGCCCGATGCAGGTTATTATTTTTGTATTAAAGCTTATGATGAAGCCGGCAATTATTCAGGATTATCTAACTCACCGCTCAAAACAGCCTATGCCTATGATCCGGATTATGTTATAAATATAGAGATAATCGGTTACGGAACCGTTTATTTAAATCCAGCCAGTGAATATTATCAGTATGGAGATACCGTTATTATCACAGCAGAGCCGTGTGAATACTGGGAGTTTTACGGATGGAGTGGAGATTATGATGGCAATGATAATCCCATCACCTTCGTTGTTACTGCCGATATAAATTTAACCGCTGCATTCATTACCGATTTTATCCCTGGTGACGCCAACGGTAATGGTTTTGTGCAATCTTCTGATGTTATTTATCTTATGAATTTCTTCATAGGTATAAATCCTCCGCCGGCTCCATTTCTGGCAGGAGACGCTAATGGCGATTGCCAGGTAATATCCTCAGATGTGACCTATCTGGTAGGTTATTTCCTGCTAACAGGACCAGAGCCCATTAGAGGCGATTGCGAGCGGTAAAAGAAGATATATTTTTTCTGTTAATTGCCCATTCCTATTAAGCTGGTATGCATCCTGCGCTTCAAGTTGCGATCAAGCCTTTGCACAGACCTTATAGCTGAATTTAGCCATCAAAGACTTCAGGTTCCGCGATTTAGCGCTATGAGGAACACTATCTAATTCATATTGGCAAACAGTTCGTTTAGCGCTTCGTTAACAACATCCCAGTTAAACCCGCGAGTACGCAGGTAATCGGCAATTCGCTTCTTTGCTCTTAGCTTTGGCAGATTAGCGACGGTTTTGTATTTCTTCAGAGCCAGTTTCCTGGCGGCTTCGTGCTCGTCATAATCCCCAAGTTCATCGTCGATAGCCTTTTGGGCTGTCTTGGTAGGAACGCCTTTCAAAAACAACTTCTGCCCGATATATCGTATGCTCTGCAAGCCGCCTGCCTGGATTGAATGAATCAAATTCACCGCAAAGCTGTAATCGTCGATATAGCAGTGTTCTTTCAGATCAGAGATGACTTTATCAGTATGATGTGCGCATGATTTGACAGCCTGCAGTTTCTTGCGCATCTCTTTTTCGGTGATTCGCTTACGAGCCAGGATATCCAGCGCCTTTTTCTTTAAAAACAGATACTCAGCCTGCTTGCGAATCTTGCTGATTTTATCATCATTGAGTGTCTTGCCCTTTTTAATAAGATATTTCAGTATCAACTCATCGTTGACCGCAAACGTGACACCATTATCAAGCCGCAGTTCATACCAGGCTTTCTGGCGTTTAATTGTTTCGAGAGAGGTTATTGTGGGCATTAGTATATTTTAAATAAATGATATCATAAGTTATTGAACCATAAAGAAGTTCTTATCTCGTTATAATTAACGACGGCTAAATTTCTCGACCTTAATATACTGGTTAATTTCCAATCAGTCGTAAATATTACACAATCTTTTTTCAAACCAATCTTGAATATAGAAGTATCTGCAAAACCTATCTCCGGTAAAATAACTTCTTTCAGAATTTCATCTTTACAGATATAAATCTCGAATTGTTTTTTTAGTAATTCTTCTATAGAATTGAAATATCGAATCATATTTTTCGAAGGAAGCATCTTAGAGAGGTTCGATAGTTCAGCCAAGATATGAGGACTAACATACAATGGAGAATATTTACTGATAATATTCTTAAGTAATATAAAATCATCAATGGTAAAAGCGGCAGTTTTTTTAAATTTTTCAACTAAATTTACATCATAAATGCCTATACACACAACAAGAAGCAACGATGTATCTAACAATACGCCATTTCTTTTACATTTACTTTCAATTGAATGTATATTCATTATTTATTAACATCGACTGACCTAATCTTCATAGAAAGCACTTCACCGCTATCCCTGTCTACTTTGAATACTTTATATTCTTTTTGTTTGGTAGGCATAACCATTGGAAATTGTTGCATTGAAACCCAGTAACCAAGAGTTATTAATACAATATTATCAGTCTCATTTACTTCAACTTCTTCAATAGTTGCATTTTCGGGCTGTATACCGACGATTTCTACAAGATAATTTCTTGCTTTTAAGGCAGCAGTCTTTGCATCAATCATTATTCATTCCTCCGTTTTTAAAATAATCTAAAATCCGGATATTATGGTGATATTCCTTATATTAATATACTAAATTATCATAGATATGCAATGCATTTAATATTTAGAAATTCGTTTAAAATGATATAATGTTGCTCATTAATTTTTCATAAAAAGTTCTGTTGATTTTGTCAGCAATTTTCTTATTTCTATTTTAACCATCTGGCCAGCCACTCAAGTTGTACTTCATAAAGATACCTGATATTGTGAAGTTTCCATACGCTGTGCCCCTCATCCGGGAAATACAACAACTGCGAGGGAACATCCATCGATTGTAATGCTGTGAACATCATCACCGCCTGGCTGACATCGACCCGGTAATCAAGTTGACCATGAACAACCAGGGTGGGGGTTGTGAAATTTTTGACATATTCCGAGGGTGAATACTTCAGGTAATTTTCTTTATTATCCCAGGGAGTGCCGCCGAATTCCCAGTTTGGAAACCACAGTTCTTCGGTGGAGTAGTAGTCGCTGACATGGTCGAAAACGCCGGCGACACTTACTAAACAGGCAAAGTCCTCAGTATGTCCGGCTATCCAGTTAACCATGAACCCGCCATATGAGCGTCCGAGCGCGGCCATTCTTTGAGAGTTGATATAATCATACTGTTTGAGCAGGTAATCTACACCCATCATTAAATCCTGGTAGGCTTTCCCGCCCCAGTCGCCGGTGACAGCATCCACAAAGTCCTGGCCATAGCCGCGGCTGCCATGCGGATCTATCTGAACCACGACATACCCCTGGGCCGCCATAAGCTGAGTGTTCCAGCCGTAATAGTTGAAATCTGTAAGCCAGCACCATTGTGGACCGCCATGGATTAAAAGCACAAGCGGATACCTGCTTTCAGGATCGAAATCAGGCGGCAATGTCATCAGTCCATGCACGCTGTCAGCTCCGGCGCCAATATACCAGAAATCCTCAGCCGGCGTCAGCTTCAAAGTCGAAAACAGGCCGTCTGTAAAAAAGGTCAGTCGCTTTTGCTTACGCGTTTTCATGCTGTACTCGTATATTTCATACGGCTGGATTGTTGTTGATTTCAGGTAATATAAATAGTTGCCGTTTTGGGATATCCTGATGTTCCGGCAAACAGCGTCATCGATCAGGGTTTTAATCTGATGTTTCTGCACCGACAGCCTGTAAATCTTGATTTTGCTTTTATCGACTGCGGTAAAATAGATATACTTAGAGTACGGCCCCCAGACATACTCACCAACTGACCTGTCGAAATCTTCGGTAAGGTTAACGGTAGTCTTCTGTACTCTATCGAAAAGCATCAAATTGTTCTGGTCAGATTCAAATCCCGCCCGGGCCATCGATTTAAAAGTAATATAACGGCTATTAGGCGAATAAGCGGGTGAAGTATCGTTGCCTTTGCTCGTGGAAATCCGGCTTAGTTTTCTGCCTCTTACTGAAACTGTGAATATATCGTTGTTGGTACTTGCGGCGATGACTGTGTCGGTGTTCATGACAAAACAGGCTTCGCTGCCGTCCGGTGAAAGGCAATAGTCGTACTTTCCAGCAAGGGCGATAGGCGGCGCATCCTTATCAAACGGGGTAAGGTCGGTTATCTTGCCGGAAGGGATGTCGTATATGAAAGTATGATTTCTTCTGCCATCATACCAGGAGTTGTAATGACGGAACAGAAGATGATCGTATAGTTTGGCTTTAATTTTTGACTTTTTCTTTTCTTGAAGACGTTCACGGTTGCAGTGGTCGTCGGGGCAATCTGGATACACCTTTGATCGAAACAACAGTTTATTGCTGTCCTGCGACCATTCGGCGCCGCTGGCTCCGGTGGAAATATCTGTAATACAAGCTGGCTCACCTTCGGTTGCAGGAACAAGCCAGATTTGTATTGAACTGTCGCCGTATGCGTCATCATAACGTGATGATACAAAGGCGATATTCCGGCCATCCGGCGACCAGCGCGGCTGGGAATCATCGCCGCTGTTGGTCAACTGAACAGAAGAGCCGCCGGATGTTGAAACGGTCCAGAGGTTGACAAACGAGCTGTCGCCATCCAGATCGTATTCGGTCAGCTCGAAAACAATAGTCTTACCGTCCGGCGAAAGGTCAAACTCCTCGATTTGTTTATAGCCATACAAATCATCGAACGTAATGTTTCGCAAAGGCTCGGCGAATGCCGAGATGGCTAATATTAATATCATTACAACAATCAGCTTTTTCATCGGTCAATCCTTTTATTAATAATTTGAGAAAGTATAACTCCATCAGATTTGTATTTCAATCGGAAAATCGTTTAAATTATTTACTGAGACAACCGTAACAGGAAAAACTAAGCTGGCGCAAATGTCAAAAAGCTGGTGCACGAGGACGTACACCAGCCACTTTAAACGTGACCCGATCGTCATGTCACACTCTTCGGGCACGACATGACGGAACGAGGAATCTACTCATTTACCAGAGAGGTACCAGAGTTTATCGTCTGTCATTCCCGTGAAAACGGGAATCCATTACACTCATCCATTGGATTCCGGATCAATAGGCTGTGCCAACAATCATTGCCGCATTTTTTATTCTTTCCTATAAAAGATATGCAGGCATATGCATACCTATAAACCGTAAATTGATATAATTCGTCTTATAATCAGTTCATCCATATCTATAACTAATTAAATTAACGCAGATTACGCTAAAGTCAAAGGACCTGATTGTAAACACATTCAAAGGCATATTCTTTGCTTTTTTTTGATGACAAATATCGGAGGAATCGATGAAGTGCTATTTTCATGGTTCGGTTTTAGGAAAAGATGAATTGTCAAAACATATGGGAACGGTAAGTTTTGCCATACCTGATATTGGGGTAATCTTTCGCAGCCGTTGGATGGGCAGTCTTCTTGAATGCCAGTATGCCGCGCTTTTATCATTGCTCAGGTTTATAGAGACTAACACTAAGCTATTCAAAGATCAGAATATAGAGATTCAGTCCGATGCTTCGGTTGTGATTTACCAGTTAACCAAGGATACCTTTATATTAAAAAATATTGAGCCTTATTATCGTCTGGTTCAAACATACAAGACCAAATTCCAGTTTAAGTTTCACTGGCTGCCCCAGAAAGACAACCCGGCTTGTCATGGTTTAACAGAGACTCCCCCATTAAAACCTACCGTCAAAATTAACTATGATATCAAAGACAGCAAAAATACTAACCGCCGGGGCGGCGTTCTTCCTATGTAATATTTAGCTTGATTAATCTCTGAAATATTGTAAATTGAAATGTCTAAAGTACTGAGGGGTATTAAAAACATTTATTTGGAGGAATCATGAAATTCCTAACAGCATCATTTGCAGCAATTTTTCTTCTATCCTCAGCTTATGCTTTTACTCCTCCTGATGATTTTACCTGTCAGCGTGACGATGACCTCGTTCAGGTAAGCTATCAGAAAACAATAGCAAAAGCCGGCGCTGACCGCGCCATAAAAGCCTGGATATTTTTCACCGACAAAGGTTTTTCGACACTTTCCCAGTATACTTACAAACTTCAGGAAACCGAAAGCCGGCTTACCGAACGCGCCAGAAACAGGCGACTCAAGGTAAGAGGTCCAAACAACTTGGTGGATTTCAGGGATATTCCGGTAAACCAGAATTACATTGACCAGGTCTTATCGACCGGCGTTAAGCTTCGCCGTGTCTTACGCTGGTTTAATGCTGTTACTGTGGAAGCAAACCAGGATCAGCTTAGCCAGATCGCCGGGCTTCCATTTGTCGGGATGTTCAAACATGTAAGCACATCATACTACCCGGATGATTATGTTAAAGAGACCGGCGGAGGCGGTGATTATCCTATGGTAAGCACAACTCTCGATTATGGCTTTTCATTAAGCCAGCTCGAGCAGATAAATACCGTTGTTGCTCACGAACTGGGATTTGCCGGTCAGGGCGTTTTAGTCTGCATGATGGATACCGGATATCGTCAGGGGCACGATGCTTTTCAAACCGCCATTAACGAGGGCAGGCTTATCGCCCAGTATGATTTCATTAACAACGATGATAACACCGATTACGATCCTGATCAGGATGTTGAAAATCAACCGCGTCATGGAACGCTGACCTGGTCGACTCTGGGTGGACAGGCTGAGGGCTCTCTTTATGGACCAGCTTATCAATCGATGTTCTGCCTGTCAAAAACAGAAGATTTAACCGGTGAACATCATATCGAGGAAGACAACTGGGCGGCCGGCGCCGAATGGGCCGATTCATTAGGCGCGTCAGTTATATCCGCTTCTCTTGGATATAGATGGCTTTTTGATCTATATGGTGAAGAAAATTATACATATGAGGATATGAACGGTGATTCTACTATAGTTACTCAGGCAGCGGATTTAGCTGTTTATAATGGTATAACAGTTGTAACAGCTCAGGGCAATAATGGCAATCTGGGCGATGGTTCATTGCTTGCGCCCGCTGATGGCGATTCGGTCATTGCTATTGGCGCAGTTTGGGACACTGATGAGATTGCGGCATTCTCTGCTTTTGGGCCCACCTACGATGGCCGTATCAAGCCCGAGGTTTTAGCCCGGGGAGTCAATACAGTATGCGCCGACCCATCAGATATGAACAGCTATACCTGGGCTTCGGGCACATCGCTGTCAACTCCTCTTTGCGGCGGCGTTGCCGCAGTTTTACTGTCGGCTCATCCCAATTGGACGCCGATGATGGTGCGTGAAGCCATGATGATGACCGCTACAAATAACGCTAATCCGGATAATACTCATGGCTGGGGAATAGTCGATATCGGCCGGGCATTATTTTATCATCCTGAAGGCGATATCATCATCGAACATGAACCGCTGGTATATTTTCCCTCAGGGCTTGAGAATAATATTATCGAAGCCGTTATATCAGGCGGCGCCGGAATTAATCCATCAGAGGTTTACCTTTACTGGCGCACAGATGAAACTGCGTCATTCGAGCAAATCCCGATGATTGTCAGTGAAATTTATTATTTCGAGGGTATTGTCCCGGGGCTGGATGAAGGATATCTTCAGTATTATATCTATGCCGAGGATATACACGGCTCTTATGCAACTTATCCCCACGGAGCTCCCGACCATTTCTTTACCGTTTATATAGACAGCGCTGTATTCTTTGACTCCTTTGAGAATGGCCTCTATTACTGGAATACTGCCGGTTTCAATGGGAACTGGTCGATAACCGCCGAAAGGTCCGCCACAGGCAACATATCAATCACCGACAGCCCGTACCGGTATTATAACAACGATGCCGAAACGTTTCTAACAAGCAATTTCAGCATTCCACTATATGATGCCGATTCTGCAGCCGTCAGCTTCAAGGCGCGATACATTCTGCAATCGAATTTAGATTTTGTCTATTTCGAGGTCTCCACTGACGACGGTGTGACCTGGGAACAGGCAGGAATGCCGATCAACGGTTCAAGCTTCACTTTTGAGGAAATAAGCAGAAATCTCGATGATTACCTGGGAAATGATGTCAGGTTCAGATTTAGAATGACCACTAATTCTTCCGGTACCCGTGAGGGCATTCATATAGATGATTTCAGAGTCGATTGGGAATTGCAGGTAGGCATTGCTGACAGAAATCCGGTTGTTCCCCGGCAATTCGAACTCAGCCAGAATTACCCCAACCCATTTAACGCCTCGACAAGGATATCGTTTACTCTTGGTAAAGGCGGATTGACGCAGTTGACTATTTACGATATCCTGGGGCGAACTGTT
This sequence comes from uncultured bacterium, assembly GCA_965603725.1. Taxonomy (GTDB): domain Bacteria; phylum Zixibacteria; class MSB-5A5; order UBA10806; family 4484-95; genus JAGGSN01. The sequence goes on from CBFDEC010000002.1 coordinate 49,625, forward strand.
AAGACAATGCTGTCTAAAGCTATGACCGCCGGCGGCCATGACATTATCTGGAACGGCAAAGACGATTTTGGCAACCATGTCGCCAGCGGGATTTACCTGTACAGGCTCAAGGCAGAAAATGTGAATCTCATCAAGCGGATGACCCTTATAAGATAAAAGATTTTTTATAAGAAGATATTGAAAGTGTATTGGGCATTTGTTCGATACACTTTTTTTATTTCCCCGTGTCATCAGGTCTCTCGAAGAGTCGTATGGCCGCACTCGACCAATGTTGGATATATAAATAACAAGCAAAAACTGCTCTGCCAGTCTGAAATATTTTTCTTTATCAAGTATAATTTTCAGATATTGATAAAATATAACAGCACCCCTTATCCATGTTTTATAATATATTGAATACAAATGCGTTATAAGGTAAAATAATTTGTCTAATTGCTTGCAATTTTAGTAAATTTCTGCTATATTTTATATAAAGATGGTGGAGTATTTTAGCTGTGGTTAAGGTTTAATGAAAGGCGAAACAACAATAAGAATCGGTACGCTTTTAAGAAAAACTCTCGAATCAGCCGGCATCGCGGATAAAGTTGACCGTCAGATGGCTGTGGCATTCTGGGAGGAAATTGTCGGATCAAAATTGGCTTCCAAAACCACAGCCTTGAAAGTTGAAAAGGATGTCTTGAAAGTAAAAGTTGTGTCGTCATCATGGCGAAACGAACTGGTCTTTTTTAAAAAGGCAATTTTGAAAAAAATTGCCCGACGGATAGGTAAAGGTAAAATTAATGATATCTATTTTTATTAAAATGCGAGGCGAAATTGAACATAAAAAGCAAAGATGAGAACGTGATAGTTAGTGATTCAAATTCGGGCAGCAATTATGATGCTGCGACTATACAGGTTTTAAAAGGCCTTGAGGCAGTTCGCCGTCGCCCGGCTATGTATATTGGCGATGTTGCAACTCGCGGGCTTCATCACCTGGTATATGAAGTCGTCGACAACTCGGTTGATGAGGCAATGGCCGGCTATTGCGACAAAATCACCATCACTCTGAACAAGGGCGGTTCCGTTACAGTTGATGACAATGGCCGGGGCATACCGGTGGATATTCATCCCACCCAGAAGAAACCGGCGCTTGAGGTGGTAATGACCATGCTTCACGCAGGCAGCAAGTTCGACCATCAAACTTACAAGGTGTCCGGTGGATTGCATGGAGTCGGCGTTTCGGTTGTCAATGCGCTGTCGGAAAAGTGCGAAGTCGAGGTCTCCCGTGACGGCGAGATCTATTACCAGAAATATAAACGCGGCAACCCGGTCACCCCGGTTAAAAAGATCGGTGCCCGCAAGCGAACCGGTACAAAAACGACTTTTATTCCGGATACGGGAATTTTCACAAAGACTGAATTTAATTTCGATACTCTCACCTCCCGTCTGCATGAACTGGCATTTCTGAACGCCGGTTTGAAAATCATCCTCGTCGATGAACGCGGTGATGAGGAAAAAGTAAAAGAATTTTTCGAAAAGGGCGGAATCGCCGCCTTTGTAAAATACATTAATGAAAACAAAAATGCCCTGTTCAATCGGCCTATATATTTCCATAAAGAACGCGATTCTGTTGATGTTGAGCTGGCGGTGCAGTATACCGACGGCTACACGGAAAATATCTTTTCTTATGTGAACAATATCAATACCATTGAGGGCGGTTTCCATTTAATTGGCCTTAAGACTGCCCTGACCCGCACATTGAATAACTATGCCGCTAAAAACAACCTCTTTAAAAACGGTGATTCGCTGTTGATAGGCGAGGATGTTCGCGAGGGTATAACCGGAGTATTATCGGTTAAAGTTGTTGATCCCCAGTTCGAGGGACAGACCAAGACCAAACTCGGCAATTCGGAGGTGAAAGGCATAGTTGAATCGATCGTCGGTGAGCATCTTGGATCATTTCTCGAGGAAAATCCATCCGTTGGCAAAAAAATTATTGAGAAATGCAAATCAGCCTGCCAGTCACGCGAGACGGCGCGTAAGGCGCGCGAACTGGTGCGGCGCAAAACCGCGCTCGAATCGAGCGCCCTGCCGGGCAAGCTGGCCGATTGTTCGCTGACCGATCCATCTCTTTGTGAGATATATATAGTCGAGGGCGACTCGGCCGGCGGTTCTGCCAAGCAGGGACGAGACCGCAAGTTCCAGGCAATCCTGCCGCTTAAAGGAAAAATCCTGAATGTCGAAAAAGCCCGCCTGGATAAGATACTTGCCAATGAAGAAATCAGGGCGATGATTACCGCTCTGGGCACAAATATCGGGGAAGAGTTCAATGCCGAAAACGCTCGCTACAGCAAGATCATAATTATGACTGACGCCGATATCGACGGCTCGCATATCCGTACGCTGATTCTGACGTTTTTCTACAGGTATATGAAGCCGCTGGTTGAGGCAGGTAATGTGTATATCGCCCAGCCGCCGCTTTACCGTCTCAAAAAGGGCAAACAGGAACATTACGCCTATGATGACGACGAACGCGACCGCCTGATGGAGCGGCTCGGCGGCAGCAATGGTGGCGTTACTCTCCAGCGATACAAAGGACTCGGTGAGATGAACCCCGAACAGCTCTGGAAGACCACTATGAACCCCGAAACCCGGACCTTGCTTCAGGTCGATCTCGAAAACGCCGCCGAGGCCGATAAGATTTTCACCACGCTCATGGGCGACCAGGTGGCGCCCCGACGCAAGTTCATCGAGGAGCACGCACAGTTCGTGCGGAATCTGGATGTGTAGGAGGAGGACTGTAAGATTCTGGATGTCGTCCGCCTGGGCGGACTTCCATCCTGAAACATGAAATGACAAAGAAAGCTGTCAACTGCAGAGAGTCGACAGCACAAAAATAATAGCTAAGGCTTTCCAGCCTGGGATTATATTTTGACTGTTTATGAGATATTTACTAGAGTATAATATTGACACCTGCTTTGATGATACTTGCGGAGTCGTAAAACTAGTAAGAGATGAAGTAGAAATTGAGATAGACTTCATTCGTAAAGATGGATATCGTGAAGGACAGAAAATTAAGTTTATTTTAGAAGAAGAAAATAGAGAAAGCGCAAGGTTAAAAGCTGAAGAACATGGTTTTGAAATTCTAAAAAAAATAAACTTAGTTTATCGCTGTAAATTTGTAGTATCTCGATTTAGTTATATTTTGGATAGTAATATTGGAAATCAATTAAGGAAATGCTATATTACAATATTGCATTACCCTAAGCCACGGTTTACTAAAGATAATATTAGTGCAAATGAATTTAAAGATATTACTGAAACAGAATTTAGAAATGCAAATAGTATTGCTCTTGATTATTATAGAGCCGCTACATATGTCGATGCTTATAGAGATAAATTTATAAATCTATTCAAAGTGATTGAATCTCTTTCGGGAACTGAAAAAATAGAACGCAAGTGTGAAAACACCAAATGCAAAAAGGAATTGATTTGTAAGTATTGCAATTCACCAAGCATTTTTAGCGCAACATCCAAAAACTTAATAAGAATATTTTGGATAAAAAAATTAAACAAGAACTTAGAGGAAATAGACGATATTATAGATATGAGACAAAAACTGTTCCACGCGAGTGATTTTACTGATTATAACGGATTAATAGATATGGTTCAGAAGATGGAAATTAGCCTAGGTTTTTACTTAACAGAAGGAACGGTATTTATGCCCAGGTATTTAAATTCTTATAGGTATCATTTTGAAGAAGAATTTAAAACAGATTATCCAAACGAGAAATTCCCTAGAGATTTTCCAAATGAAGATTTCTTTAAAAAAAAACATCCAGAAATAGGGCGTGAACGATAACTCACCCAGCGGGTGAGTGAATTGAAAGGCGAATGATTTATTGTATTTTGCCCACCCGATGGGTGGGGTACTAAGTGTCAGGAAAAAAATAATTGGAAAAGAACTAACCCCATGCCGCCAATTTACCAAATAGGACCGGATGACGATATTGACGAGTTGGAATTGGAACTTGAATATCAGGCATCATTAACGGTTGAACAGCGTTATAAAATGATGATTAACGCCAGTCGAACCGTTTTAAAAATGTTGATTGATAATGGACATAAAAAACCTTTTGAAATCATTCAACAAGACAAGTAATAGAGGCTTAAAGGGCGTATGCAATACGCCCCTACGCGTTATACGGTTATACAGATTAAAACTGTCAAGATATACTTTGCTTGTAGCCACTCTCTTTATTCTTCTCCTTAACTGCCAACCCTGTAATAATACACAACCCTATCTTATACTCTATGCTTTCAATGCTGAAGGACAAGTATTGAAAGAACAGATGACGGTAGAACAAAGCCTGAATATACTCGGCCGTGATGTGTGCATCGGATCGCTTTCGGGAAAAGATATTATCCTTGCCGAGTCTGGTATCGGAATGACTAACGCCTCGATAACAACGCAGAGGCTCATCGATGAATTCGAACCAGTCGGCGTTATATTCACCGGCATAGCCGGCGCAATCGACAGCGCAGTACAAATCGGTGATATCGTCATATGCGAAAGCTGGATTACACACGATTATGTTTATCATGGCGCTGATGGTCCTGTACCTGATGCAATCACGGTTTATTCACCCTATCTTGACAGCGTAATCGAAATGACTCGATTTACAGTTGATAGTACAATGTTTGCCGTTGCTGCAGGGATAAGCGCTGATTCAATCGCATTTCGAAATATAGGTGATCGCAAACCAGCGGTTTTAGTCGGGGAAGCAGGCGTAAGCGGAAATGCCTTCATCGATAACTACGAAAAGCGAATCTGGCTTAAGACATCATTTCACGCCCTGATAACCGATATGGAATCTGCAGCAGTGGCACAGGTTTGTACTGTAAACGATGTTCCTTTCATTGTCTTCAGGTCTGCGTCCGATCTGGCAGGCGGTTCCGGGTCGGAATCTGCAAAAGATGAATTACAGGGATTTTTCAAGGTTGCCGCAGACAATTCATCAACGCTGGTAATAAAATTTTTAGAGCAATTGTAGCTTATTTGTTATCCTTCTTAAACTACTTCAGCTTGCGTATCGACAATGGTGCAGCCGTACGACGCTTTGCCATTGCCTTGGAAAACTCCCAGAACCAGAATTAATGCACAAATTTATGTGAGGAGCCTACTATATAGCTCTTGACCTCTGACTTTTATGCTCGTACATTTCAAAAAAATGTGGAGGTAACTTGATAACATTAGATGATGTCAAACAAAATGAGAAGATTGCCGAGCTCATTGCCAAGTCCGATGAGTACCTGGGTGTTATCGGCTATACCGAGCATGGCGACAGGCACTGTTCTTTAGCCGCCAGTATCGCTTATAATATAATGATCAGGCTTGGCAAAGGTGAAAAACGGGCTCAGCTTGCGGCTATTGCAGGCTATCTTCATGATATGGGCAATGTCATTAACCGCGATTATCATGCCCAGGTTGCCTCAGTTATGGCTATGAGTATACTAAGCGAAATGGGTATGGCGTTCAGCGATATAGTAGAAATCATTGCCGCTATCGGCAATCATGATGAAAAAGATGGGTCGCCAATATCTGATATTTGTGCGGCTGTCATTTTAGCTGATAAATCAGACGTGCACCAGTCGCGGGTACGATCGACTGAGTTTCTGAAAATCGATATCCATGACCGGGTGAACTGGGCGGCCAAATCTTCTTTTTTAAGGGTTGATGATGTTAAAAAAAAGGTGATCCTGGAAATTAAAATCGATACTTCTATATCGTCGGTGATGGAGTATTTCGAGATATTCTTATCACGTATGACAGTTTGCCGTCGGGCGGCTGAATACCTGGGACTAAAGTTTGAACTTGAAATTAACGGACAGAAGCTGACATGAGTGATCCTGCTTCAGAATACGCCAAATCGGGCGTCGATATAAGCGCCGGCGATAAAGCCTCATTAATGATAAAAAAACTGGTAGAAGCAACGAATAATAATTCCGTCATCGGCTCGCATGGCGGATTTGGCGGACTGTATTCGCTTAATAAGCTGACCGGAACGAATAAAGTCTTAGTTGGTTCCACCGACAGCGTCGGCACAAAATTGAAACTTGCCTTTATGACTAATCGACATAACACAATCGGCCAGGACCTGGTAAACCATTGTGTCAATGATATCTTATGTTGCGGAGCCAGACCGCTGTTTTTCTTTGACTATCTCGGCCTGGGAAAACTTAGGCCTGAAACGGTAGTTGATATTGTAAAGGGTCTATCCACAGCCTGTAAAGAAAATGATACAGCGCTTCTTGGCGGTGAAACCGCTGAGTTGCCCGGTTTCTATAGCGATGGCGAATATGACGTTGCCGGTTTTATTATCGGCTGGGTCGATATGGATAAAATTATCGATGGCCGCGCCATTAAACCGGGAGATAAAGCTATCGGGTTGGCCTCGACCGGACTGCATACCAATGGCTATTCGCTGGCCAGGCGGGCGTTTTTCGATATCGCCGGTATGAAACAAGGCGATATTATAGAGGAAAGCGGTAAAGAGGTCTGCACCGAGCTTTTAGAGATACACCGGTCATATTTGAATATCGTTTCCCCTTTACTTGATGAGGGGATTGTCAAGGGGATCGCTCATATCACCGGCGGCGGTTTTGAGGGCAACATCAAGAGGATAATACCCGATGGCGTTTCCGCTGTAATCGATACCTCCACCTGGCAGGCGCCAGGCATATTTAAGGCCATTGCCAGAATCGCCTCTGTTTCCGATGACGAGATGTACCGGGTATTCAATATGGGAGTCGGGATGGTTTTATTCTGCAAGGCGGCTGATTCAAGCCATATTATAGAGGAAGCAAGTAAAGAAGGCGTTAAGGCATTTGAAATCGGCGTCTGTGATGCCGGAACCAAAAAGGCAGTAATTAAACATTGAGCAAAATCAATATCTCTAAACGGCCGGTAATGCTTTTAATAATGGACGGGTTTGGCTTAAACCCGTCAGGTTATTATAACGCTGTAAAAACAGCCAGTACGCCGAATTTCGATAAGCTGTGGGCTGAATATCCACATACAACTTTGAAAGCTTCCGGTCTGTCGGTAGGTCTTCCGGAAGGGCAGATGGGCAATTCTGAGGTCGGTCATCTCAATTTTGGCGCCGGGCGCGTTGTCTATCAAGAGGTCACCCGCATAGACAAATCGATCAGCGATGGCGATTTCTTTACTAACCCTGTTTTTAACGCCTGCATCGATAAGGTGAAAAATGAGAACAGGTCGCTTCACCTGATGGGACTTTTATCCGATGGCTGTGTTCATTCCTCGATGAATCATTTATATGGACTGTTGAAGCTTTGCCGTCAACGGGACCTGACCAGCATTTTCATCCATGCTTTTTTAGATGGCCGGGATACGTCCCCGTATTCAGGAGCAGGCTATATAAAAGACCTGCTTGATAAAATAAAGGAGATTGGCGTTGGCCGTCTGGTTACTGTCATCGGCAGATACTATGCCATGGACAGGGACAAAAGATGGGAAAGAAACCGGATGGCTTATGATCTTCTATGCAGCGGCAAAGGCGAAAAGACCGATGATTTTATCAAAACTGCTAAAGAGCATTACGAACGAGACAACACCGATGAGTTCATGAAGCCGATTGCTGTCTCTGACATTGCTCCGAAAGCCGGTCTGGTAAATCCGGGCGACAGTGTTATTTTCTTTAATTTTCGAGCCGATCGCGCCCGTCAGATTTGCCGGGCATTCACCGAAGAAAAGTTTGATAGTTTTAAGCGTGAGCCCGAGGTCATTGTCGATCTTGTCACCCTTACACTTTATAACGTTGACTTAAAAGCTGAAGTAGCTTTTCCACAAATTAACCTCGATATGATTCTACCGGAGATTATTTCAGAAACCGGTCTTAAACAGTTGAAGATTGCCGAGACTGAAAAATATCCGCATGTAACTTTCTTTTTTAATGGCGGAAAAGAACAGACACTGGCAGGAGAGGACAGAGCGCTGATTCCTTCTCCCAAAGTCGCCACTTATGACTTAAAACCTGAGATGTCGGCGCCTGAGGTGACTGATGAAGTACTGAAACGAATAGAGTCGGATAAATATGATGTAATTATTCTGAATTTTGCCAATTGCGATATGGTCGGCCATACCGGCGTATTCGAGGCGGCTGTTAAGGCGGTTGAGACTGTTGATGAGAGCCTGGGCAGGGTCGTAACAGCAGTCAGGAAAATCGGCGGTGTGGTGATGGTTACTGCAGATCACGGCAATGCTGAAAAGATGAAGGAGGCTGACGGCAGTCCATTTACGGCGCATACAACTTTTGAAGTACCTTTTATTCTCGTTGATGATGATTACCGGGGCTCCCTTAAAGACGATGGAATCCTGGCCGATGTTGCGCCGACGATGCTTGCATACCTGGGTATAGATCAACCATCACAGATGACTGGAGGGTCGCTCATCGAGAAGGTACAAGTAGGGTAAAATCGTCTGTCAGGCTTATTGCATATGAAAAACAAAATTTACCTGGTCAGTTTATCAGCCCTGTTAACGGCCATCGCATTTCCGCCCTATAAAACAGGTTTTATAATTTATTTTTCTCCAATATTACTGTTAATTGCCCTGGAGAATTTGTCGTTACGCAAAGCTTTCATAATAGGATATATCTGGGGTTTGATTTTCAATTTTGCTGCGTTATACGGGGTCTTCTGGGCAACTATCCCGGGTACTTTCGGAATGCTGGCCATTATCTCTTTGATCCCCGCGATAAACTGTTTGTTGTATGCTTTCATTTCAGGCAGGTCGAAATCTCTCAGCTATATCATTTGGCCGTTGATCTGGGTTAGCTGGGATTATCTCCGCACTTTAACTGAACTTAATTTCCCCTGGACAGATTATGGATATACTCAGTCTTACTATTTGCCAATCATCCAGCCCGCCGAAATCTTCGGAGTAATCGGCGTATCATTGATGATCCATATCGTTAATATTCTTCTTTATGCCTTTGTCAAATCAAACCGCCTTCCAAAACAGTGTCTTGTTATGCTGGGAACCGCCCTGGTTTTACCGCTTATATTTCTGGTTTATGGCTGGCTGAGGCTTCCATCTGAAAGCGGGGAAGGAGCTTTCAGGATAGCTTTACTGCAGGGCAATATAACCCGTGACCTAAAATGGAAAGATGAAGGAGCACAGTTCAGCCTTGATACTTATATCGAGATGACCCATCAAGCTGACTCTATCGGTGCAGATCTTGTAATCTGGCCGGAAACCGCCACCCCTTTTTATTTGCTGCATGAACCAAAACGCTTAAAAAAAGTAAAAGATATTGTTGACAGTGCTAATATAAGTATTTTCAGTGGGACTCCTCAGTATGAGATGGTAGGTTTTCACGAGTACATTTATTTCAACGGAGCTTTTTTAATTTCACCACAAACAGATACTATCCTGGTTTATGAGAAAATCAAACTGGTGCCTATGAGTGAACATATCCCGTTTTCAGGCAGATTTAAGAAATTAAGAGAGATTCGTCTCGGCCAGGCGGATTTTTCATCCGGAAGAAAGATGACTATTTTTACAATAGATACGACACGTTTTGCCGCGGTTATATGTTTTGAATCCGCCTTCCCCGGTTTCTGCGCCGAGTTTTGCCGTATGGGCGCCCAGTTTCTTATCGTTATCACCAATGATATGTGGTTCGGACCATCATCTATGCCGTACCAGCATGCCCGGATGTCGGTGCTGAGGGCTATTGAGAACAGGGTTCCGCTGGCTCGATGCGCCAACACCGGCATTTCGATGTTTATCGATCGATGGGGGCGTGTTACTGGTCAGACCAATACGTTCGAGAAAAAACTGGTATATGGCTCAATAAGACCTGAAACATCGACAAGTATCTATAACAGTTACGGAGATTTTTTACCTAAAGGATGTATTGCGGGAACTGTTTTAATAATTTTAGCGGTTGCCTTTTTCAAAAGGAAAAAATATAATGAATGGCATGATTAATAAATCGTTAACGTTGGCATTATTGTTTATTTTCTTTTTGAATTACTCGCTATTGTCTGGAGCCATCGGTACCTGGCATAACTACACCTATTCCGACAACAGCAATGATATTGCCAGTGATAGTCAGTATATCTGGTGTACTACAACCGGAGGATTGCTCCGTTATGATCTTACATCCGGAGAAAATAGAAAATATTTAAATTCCGATGGGCTGGGCGATATAAACATTCTCTCAATTGAAATCGATTCCTCCGGGGCGATTTTTCTTGGAGGAAGCAACGGTACTATCACCAAAATAAATCCTGCCGGCGACATAAGAATTTACGAATTTGAGTATACCTCCGATATGCGCTACAATATTCTGGATATGGAAGCCGATGGCGATATACTGTGGGTGGCCGCTGAGATCGGGATAGGGAAATTCTTGATATATAGAAATGGCGGCGAATTTAAGGACATCGCCGCTCGCCTGGGAGATCTGCCGCTTGAAACCCCGGTGAGAGCAGTCAGGGTTATCGGCAATTATTTATGGGTCGGGACGGACGTTGGCCTGGCTTTTATAAATAAGAATAATGACTATCCGCAGTACCCGCAAAACTGGCGTTCTTATATTGAAGGGCAGGATGGATTGACTGATGCAAGAATCTATTCTATTGCCTCGATAGCCGACACAGTGTTTGCCGGTTCCTATAATGGAGTGTTTATGTTTGGTCCAGACTCAACCTGGCAGAACATCGGTCCTCCATCAAGAATTATCTATTCGTTAGAGCGCTTGAACGATGGCCTGACAGCAGCTACAAATAACGGAATTTTCCAGCGTATTGAGGGAAATTGGGAGCCGATACCGAACGACAGCCTGATGACTACTAACAGTCGCGGTATTGCCGAAGATGATCAGGGCAATATCTGGGCTGCGTTTTCTAAGGGCGGGTTTGCCGTGTATAATGGTAATTACTGGGAAGTGAATACTGTTCCCGGACCGGCCTTGAGTTTTATTAGTGATATAGCTGTCGATTCATCCAGGAATATCTGGTTAGTACATGCCGTGCCGGGTTTTTCAAGCCATGAGGGTGTTTCCAGATTTGATGGCGTTAATTGGGAAAATTTCAATTACTATAATTCGGGACTCGGCGGCAGCGGCGCATATGCTGTTGAATATGACGTTCATCATGATCTTATCTGGTTTGGAAGTTGGGGAGGTGGGCTTTTCAGTTTTGATGATGATACAACCTGGGTTAACTTTGATGAGACCAACAGCCCTCTTGCAGGTTTAAGTATAAATTCGGAATATATACCTGTAAACGATGTCGCTATCGACAGCAGGGGATGTGTATGGGCTTTGGAAATAACGGCTGACAACCCCAGTGTGGCGATGGTCGTTCACAATCCTGACGATTCGACCTGGGCCGCTTACATGGAAAACCCCGATCAGATAGCAGATCATTTCCAGCACGAAATATGCGTTGTAGATAATGATATTTATATAGGCGGAACAAATATCCATCACCTGAACTTCGGACAGAACTCAACTGATACTACCGATGACCAGTGGTCTGATGAGCCGTTGGTATTTACAGCCGGGGGAGAAGTTAATACGCTGACTATGGATAATGAAGGCAAGCTGTTTATTGGCAGTTCCTCCGGCTTATCCTACTATGATTTTCTCTATGGTGATACTGTGATGGTTGAGCTTCCAGATGGCTACAGAAGCGCAGTAAATTCGATTACTATCGATGGCCTGGGAAACAAGTGGATCGGGTCGGATTCTGGAGTGGTGGTTTTATCCAGCGCGGTTGAATTCGGGCAATTAAACTGGATAGGAGCCTTCAAGTCTTCGAATTCATATCTGCTTAGCAATACCGTCAAAAAGATTGTAATCGATAAATCTACCGGAATTGTTTACATTGCCACAATTAGCGGCCTTTCTGTTTATGAATCGAGTTTTGCCGCTCCCTCCGCCGACTTAAGCGATGTAGCAGTCTATCCCAATCCGGTAGAGGGCGATGAGAGAATTGATTTTTTGCGGGTTCCCTCTGATGCTGAAATATTTATCTATACGGCTGCAGGGGAATTAATAAAGAGGTTCTACTATTATGAGGCCAACAGCTGGGACCTTAGAAATAAGAATAATAACAAAGTCGCCGCCGGTATATATTTCTTTCATGTCCGTTCGAAAGACAAATCAGGAAGCGGCAAGTTCGCTGTTATCAGATAGTTTTGTTGGAAGTTAAAGCGACAAGAGTAGATGAATATCAATATCGAAGCCAGGTCACATCGGCGATACTTGATTTCTCCGGCTCAATATTCTATCATCCGGATTTTCTAAAAGTCGCCTCCGAAATATTAAACCTCACATTTCAACCGGTAATATGCCATGCCTCGGAAGAACTGGTCGGTATAGCCAATATATTCACTTCCAGCAAATTTAATGTAAAAACCGCCATAATCCCTCAGCTTTTCCAATATTACGGTCCAATATCTTTGACATCAGTAAACGGTATATTCGAGTCAGTTTGCAAAGTCATCAAAAATAACGTTGATATGGCTGTATTTTCATTGACCGCCGAGGAGTATCCAAAATCCTCCTATTCGGGCTGGCAAAAAGCAGAACGCCTGACATACTATCTTACTCCCGATACTTTTGAAAACATGAAGGGACGCTGTTTTGCCGATGTTAAAAACAAAGTCAACAAGGCAATAAAATCCGGAGTGAAAGTCGTTGCTGCCGACAGGTTTCCTTATGAATTATATGAAGCCAGCTTCAAACGTAAGGACGTTAAACCCCCTCTCGATAAAGCAACTACCATAAACTGGGTCGAAAGATTAACACGGTTGAAACTTGCCGAGACTTATATCGCTGTCGTTGATGAAAAACCGACGGCATTCAGAACCCAGCTTATGTATAAATCTTATGCTTATGACTGGCTGGCCGGCTCAGATGCATCTTACGGCAAGCTCGGCGTGAACCAGTTTCTCTTATTAAAGATTGGTGAGCGGCATTATCATAATGGTGTGAAAAACTGGGATTTGCTGGGCGGTGATATCAAATCGATAGGCGATTTTAAGAAATCGTTCGGCTCAACTCCTAAAACCCATCTTCAAATTGAGAAAAATTTCAGTTTAAAAGGAAAAATTTATCGGAAATTGATGAAATTCAAAGCAGGGTTTAATGGTTGAACTGAAAATCAGTTTACGATGCTCACAGCCAGCCCGTAAGAAAACAGTCTACATTCTGAATTTAATTTCCTCGTTTACCGGCCTGAAATTTACCCTAACAGACGATAAAGCTGATATTATATACGGCGAAGCCGATAACGAAAAAGCTCTGGTTATCCCTTTCCGAGAACTCATGGCTAAAAGCAGTATAGATTCACCGGATGATTGGCGACGTACCGACAGCAAATTCAAAGTGATGCTGCCTGGTTATGTGGCGAATGAATCAATTAATATTCATAATTCCAGACTTTCTTTTGATTTATTCCAACTGATGTTCAGATTTCTGGCAATAAATTTAACAAACCAGAGAAATCCTTTATGGTTATCACAAAATAATGCAGTTTGTGTTTACCCGATGTTTGATAGTTATGTCGAATATTTTATACAGGCTTTAAAAGACTTAAATAAAATACCGCAGCGCTTCCAACGGATATCCCCATGGCCCAACGGGGCGAAGTTTGCACTTGGGCTAAGCCATGATATCGATATATTCAAAAGGAAAGTTGCCGGAAGTCTGGTAATGCTGGCAAAATCTATTTATACAGATGAAATTCCCGGCGGTATAAAAGGCTCCATTACGGGGCTTGCAGATTCTTTAAAAGCTGCAGTTTCTGGCGGACTAAACCCCTACAAGATGATTGACAGATGGTTTAGCATTGAGGATTCAGCCACTCTTTTTATTTTTGCAGGCGACAGGCGATCTTCAAAAGACCCTACCTATAAACCTGATGATGTTCACAGGATTTTAACGCAATATGAAAGCGGCCTGTATGAAATAGCCCTGCATAATGGAATTGGCGCCTGGGCAGATAAAAATAAACTGAATACACTTAAAAAACGTTTAGCTGAACTTTTCAAAACGGAAATTCATGGTTTACGTCCGCACTATCTTGATTGCCGTTATCCCGATTTTTGGAGAAATGCAGAAAGTTATGAGTATTCATCCTCTGTGGGTTCGGATACTATTGCCGGTTTTACCGGTGGGATTAATTTCCCGTTTTATGGATTTGACTTTGAGACCGGCGATACATTTGATATACTTGAAATTCCGATCGGTTTGATGGACGGCGCGTTGTTTTCTGAGAAAGATAAATCGACTCGTGAAAAAATAGTTGAGACGATTATTGAATCGTGTATTGCCAATCACGGCCTTCTTGTTCTGGACTGGCATACCCGGACCGCTTATGAGCCTGATTTCCCCGGCTGGTTTAAAACCTACTGTTCGATTCTCGAGAAAGCGAAAGCCGCCGGCGCATACATAGCGCCTTTGAATGAAATAAACAAAAAGTGGAGGAACCATTGCGCATCTGTTTTTTTGTCTTGAATCCCATTGACTTCGATTCGCGAGCGCAATTAATATGTAAAGATATATTAGCTTCCGGCTGGGAACTTGATATAATTATCCCGAGCGGCGGCAGGGTAACATCGCTTGGCAATGCAAGAATTCACAGCCTTCCGACTTCTGCCTGGCCTGTTCGACAGAGGCGTTTCATAGAATATAACTTGCGGGCAAAATCAGTCGCTCAAAAAATCAAAGCGGATATTTATCATGCGGTCGATCTCGATACTCTATGGGCGGCGATCGGAGCGGCTGAAAGCGCCGGCGGCAAGGTCGTTTATGAATCAAGAGAACTTTATACCGAACAATATTCGATATCGAACAAACCGCTGGTAAAAGCTTTCTGGAGAATGCTGGAAAAGAAGCTGATCTATAAAGCCAATGCCATAGTGACCGTGAATGAATCAATTGCCGATGAACTTGTGAAACGTTATAATATAAGAAGGCCTGAGGTTGTCATGAATACAGCCAGGTCAATTGGGGACATAAAACCGGTCGACCTTCGCCAGAAGTTTAACCTTAACAGCAGATTCGTTTTAATTTTTCAGGGCGTTCTAAGGTCCGGCCAGGGAATCGGGAGGTCTTTAAAAGCAATAGCCGAACTTCCGGATGTTGCCTTAGTATTCGTCGGCGATGGACCTTATAAACTGGAAATAGAAAAATATATAACGAGGCTTGGTATACAGGACAGAATCAGATTCGCTGGTTTTGTTGCACCTGAAGAGCTTCTCAATTATACTGCCGGAGCCGATGCAGGCTTGATGTTGATCGAACCGGCAGCCTTGAATAATTACTTAGCGTTACCCCAGAAAATATTTCAGTATATTACCGCCGCTACTCCGCCGATTGTTTCGAACCTTCCGGAATTAAGTCGGGTTGTAAAAAAAGATGACCTGGGATTAGTTTTAAATAATGCAGATATTAAAGATGATGTAAAGGCGATCAACGGTTTTTTGGAAAATGGTCTTGGACGGGCAGTCAAAGGCTGCAATATTGCAAAAAACAATTACCGCTGGGAAGTTGAGGGGGAGAAAATTCAAAATATATACCGGGGACTTTGCAAATGATTGAGACCAGCGTCATAATTCCTGTCAGAAATCAGAAAGAGCAGTTGCTTTTGACATTGAACTGCCTGAAACGGCAGATAAAGAATCGCCGGAATTTCGAGATAGTTATTTGTGATGACGGTTCCGATGATGGTACCGGGGATGGTGTAAAACGGCTTCGCTTCCCAATATTTTTGAAATATTTCATAAATAAACCGCCGCTTGGGAGATCGGCCAACCGCAATTTTGGATTTGAAAAGTCCAACGGCAAAAATCTGATTTTCCTTGATGGCGACATGGTGCCGGCCAATGGCTATATTGAAGCGATGCTGGCTGATAACGAATCAGATGTTGTAAAAGTCGGCGGTATCAGACTACCCCCCAATGAAAAACTCGGTCCTCTCGAAAATTATTTCTATTCACGGGGCCGCTATGTTGATAGTACAACTGCCAATTTTCTACCGGGCAGATTGTTAGCCAGCGCCAACTTCATGATAAGCCGGGAAAATTTTTCCAGGGCGGGTGGGTTTGATCCCGATTTTAAAGGATGGGGCGGTGAGGATATCGATTTTGGTCTCAGGCTTGAGAAAATGGGTGTTCCCATTAAAAGCAAACCGGAGGCATTGACTTACCATCACCATAAAAAGACAGTCCGGTCGCTGGCTGAGGATTTTTACAATTTCGGCAATAATACGTTTGAACTGCTGATTAAGAAACACCCCGATTTTCTAAACCAGATTCCTTCCCATCTCTTAGGTATGTCTGATAAGTTTTCAATGTCGAATATAATGTATAAGTTTATTGCTTCCTTAACAATCAACAGGCCAGCGCTTAAATTAGCAGAATATTTAGTCTCCGCTTATCATAATTTTCCCTGGCCTGATATAGTCTTTGATTTTGTTACCTGGGGCAACCTTGGACTGGGATATAAAAAGCGAAACAAGAAACGAATGACCGTTTAGAAATGTCCGGAATAATAATCAAACAATGATGAAATCGGATAAACAAACAGGCGCAAAACTGAAACATCGACTGATCGCTGTCTACCTGATATTGGCCTTCGGAGCGTATTTACTATCAGTAATCATAACAAGGATTGAAAGAATAAAAAGTCTTTTTGGATTATGAGACTAATCATCGATATATTATTTCCGGTTCTTTTATGCATTTCCCTTGCCGGGCTTGGAACTGTTTTTTTCAGAAAGCTTTTGAAGATTGAGATCGATTTTTTCACCGGTTTTTTTGCTGGTTGCGGTTTAGCAATCCTGATATTGTTTATTACCGGTATTCTGGGAATATTCGGCAGGAATTTATTCATTGTTTTATTTCTTGTCGTTTTTATTTTTGCCATTCCAGGAATTCGCAAGCTGTCGCAATTAAAAATTTCGTTTGATTCCCAGTATATCATACCCTTTGTATTGCTGGGTATGGTTTTAATAATCATCGGTCTGTCATCGCTTTCACCGCCTGTAAAAGACGACACATTATATTATAACCTGGCTCTTCCCAAACTCTGGGCAGCCGATGGCGGTATCAGGTTTTATCCCTCGATTGCATTTTCCGCCACCGCTTTAAATTCTGAACTGCTTTTGACGCCGATTCTGTCGTTTTGTTCTCCCCAGGCGGCTCAGTTTTTTGTATTCCTGATAGGACTCATGGCCATGTTCTTGCTGGCTGAGGGCATTCACCGTCACACAAATATACCGCATGCGCTGATCTTTTTGCTATTAGGCGCAGTGCCGACCTATCTCAGTGTTCTGGTCAACGCAAAAAATGATTACTTAACTGTAGGATTTTCTGTCATGGCGGCCTTGTTTTATTTTGATTACCTGAAATTAAAAAAGTCGAAATATATTCTTTTAGCGGGCGCCTTTGCCGGTCTGGCGGCAGGCGCTAAAACTAACGCTGTAATTCTTATTCTGTCAATGTTAGCGCTGATTATAATGTCTCGTCATCGATTAAAGGACATGGCTCTTTTCTGTACGGGCGCCGTTATTCTGGGTTTCCCCTGGTATCTGAAAGCTTATATCGAGACCGGCAGTCCGGTTTATCCCTTTTTTAATAGTATATTTGACTCTCCATACTGGCGCGACATTTTTGATATTTATAACAAAGCCACCTTCGTCGAAAGCGAAAATAAAAGCTTACTGAATTTTATCACTTCACCGTTGCGACTTGTATATTCCCCTGATATTTTCCGTGGACGGCTGGGACCGGCGCTGTTTGTCTTTTTACCCCTGTTGATTTTTATTAAACCTTTACCCGGAATAGTAAAAAAGGCTCTGCTGATAACGGCAATATTTTTTGTATTCTGGTACTTGGCCTGGCCGAATGCGCGTTATTTGATGCCGGTTATCCCGCTGTTGTCTTTTACAGCCGCATTTGTTATCGACAGGCTCTTTAAGATGAGCAGATTTTGCGGCATTATAGCGATAACCGGCCTATGTCTGATATTTATGCTCACGGGAGTACAGATAGGTCGGGATGGTGTAAACCGGATTAAGACTGCATTTGGAATAATCGATCGAGATCATTTTCTGATGACTGAGACTATTCTTGACCCGAATGTTCTATCATCGGCAGAGAAGAAGCCGGCTTTGCCTTATTACGATATCTGGCAGTTTTTGAATAGCAATTCACGGGATGATGAAGTCGTCGGTATATTATGTTCCAACTGGTACCGGGCTGATGGATTTTATCTTGACAGGCGCTATTATTATTTCAACCCTACCGAACAGGTAATTGTCGATTTTACCGGTTCTGAAAGCTCAATGGAAAAATCGCTCAAGGAATTATCGATTGACTATATTCTTATCGACAGCATGGTCGTTGAGGAGTTCTCTGCCGGTTCAGTTTACAGCGTTGCTCCCGGTTTTGATATTTTCAGCCGTGGTGTTGAAAACTTTGTGAAAACAACAAAACAAAACGGCCGGTTAATATATTCAACCGACCGTTTCGGACTATACAGGGTGGGGAAATAATTTTTATTTCAGAAGCGCCATTTTCTTTACAATAGTTTTATCAGCAGTTTTTAGTCTATATAAGTAAGTTCCACTGGCAATCTTGTCGCTGTACTCATTACGGCTATCCCAGTTAAGAGTATGCGGACCTGCCGGATAATGATCATCAGCCAGTGTCTTAACCAATCTGCCGCTGATATCAAATATTTCA
This sequence comes from uncultured bacterium, assembly GCA_965603725.1. GTDB lineage: Bacteria > Zixibacteria > MSB-5A5 > UBA10806 > 4484-95 > JAGGSN01. Next base: position 68,394 of record CBFDEC010000002.1, read on the forward strand.
ACTTTCACCTGCCCCGGATCGGCTAAATTAAAGTGTATTTCGGTGGTAGAGTTAAACGGGTTTGGATAGTTTGTATAAAGCAGTGTCTGCCTGGGAATTTCTGGTTCATCACCAATATCGGCCTGATAACAAACCTGAATTGTATCAATAGCTGGTATCATATCTGTGGCGACGGCGGTTACATATATTTCTCCAAGATTTGCTATTCTGAGCGGTATTTCCAACAGGCCATTATCGTCGGTAAATCCGCGATAATACAGTTCCCCGGGCTTCCAGATACAAACCTTAATATTACCGGCCGGACCGTCAACAGCGCTTACAACAACCGAGAGGGCTGTAGTGTCTACTTTAATATAATCAGGAGCGCTAATGCTGAGCGGCGTTGGCTGATTTGCCCACATCTGCATCTCCGGATCGCCAAACAGGTTGTGTCCATAACCGATATCGCGTTTATTAGGATAGTATATTTTCGAAAGCGCCTCGGCTACCGCCAGATGTCTGGCTGTATCGGAATACACGTATTCAATGAATTTCCTTTCAAGCAGGTAGGAGGATGTTACCCAGCCCCAGCGAGTATTGCCCAGGTAAGCCACGCCTCCCCTGTCCGGCAAGAACAGGTATGCTTCCATAAAACTGGTTGTTGTAATAAACGGTCCCGGTCCCCAGATACCGCTATCGAAATCGAATGCTGCCGTGTAACAGCTTATTGAGTAATGAACGCCATATTTATCGGTTTCGGCAAGCCGGGTAAGGGAACTGGTAGTTTCTACCTCAAAATCAACAGTATCGCCATAGATGTTTGATCGTGGCCAATGGTTATAATTTGGAGTCATGGCTGCATAATAGTAAAAGCTGCCGTGATTGAGGTTGGAGATGAATCCCCAGCCTTCGTCCATAGCGCTGATAACCATTTGACCGGTTGGCTGTGTCGGATTTGGCGATCCACCGCTGGGTTCCTCCGCACAACTGGAAGCGTCAACCTCAAAATTATCCGGCATTAGCGCCGCTAAGTTTGTATGCTCGTTAAGATATCTCATCTGATCGTTGCAGATAAACAGGCCCCTGGTCAGATAAGAATAATCGCCATTTCCCGGGTTTTGTTCGTACAAAAGCGCTTTTTCAACCCAGATTTCCACCTCTTCAGAATTTTCCGCCGGCACTCTGCCAACATATATTTCAGGGTAAATGTCCGGATCATCATGATTATACTCGCCATAAATCCCATCGCCGTCAGTGTCCCAGTTTCCGGTCAGGTCGGCATAATATAAATCTGTAGCCTGCTGGTGATATAATTCGGGCGGGGTTGAAACATTGCCCGGGTAAGCATAGCGAACTGGAAAAATATTCTCATCACCGCCTAACAACACCCAACGAGCGCCGGCGACATACGCTTCCTGAAGATATGAACGTATCCGGGCGGGGTCATCCTCTCCAGGATACTGCAGCGAAATATCTTCCAATAACACTATCTCGGTTAAGAGACCTTTTTGATTTTTCCAGACTGCATATGGATAAAACGCGGGCGCCAGTTCTGCTGAAGTGATAATAAGGTATTCGGCTTCAATTCCATCGACTGCTATCCTGGGAATAGTTCCTCCGCCTTCGAATCTGTTAAGTTTCGGAGTAGAAAAATCTGCCGGGTTGTTCACCATATCCCTTAACAGGCTTGCCCCCACAGGCGTCCTGCCGTATGTAAAATCTAAATTGTCCTCAAGACTGATTGTGAAATCAATTTCACCAATTAAGATGATTTCTCTTTTTGAGGGACGGTATTGGATAGGATAAACCGCAATTGTAACAAAAGACTGAGAGCCCATCATCCCTTTATCTAAAACCTCTACATAATTACCGGGATAAAGATCAGATGATAAATAAATATCGATATCTTTCGGAGCCGGAGTGTATTGCTCATAAATATCGGTCTTGATATCTCCCTCAAACCAGGTATGCTCGACTCCTCTGGCGATGATTTCAATCTGAAAGCCGGCGGCTTTGATTGAGCCAATTTTCGTATTCGACGGCAATGCCAGCCGGACAACTTTATAAGGAATCTCAGGGGCGCCGGCATTTTCAAGGAACCAGCAATCCTTAAAGCTGTATTTTTCACCCCTGTCTGTGCTGACAACATTGATATCTCTTAAATCTGTTGTCACCTTGTGGACAATTGTATCATTCGTTGCGGCTGTTAGCGGTAAGCTGTTGAATAATAAGAAAACAGCCGCAAGCCAGTTTCCCCATCCGTTTTTTAGTCCTTTCATTTTTTCCCCTCCTGTAAAAAATTAATGTTTTCCAAATCTCAGGCCGAGTAATCTGCAAAGGTAATACCATGCCTAAAAAACCCTGTTCGAATTTGAAACGGCGATGCAACTTGTTGTTATATAATTGATTGCAAATGAGTTATTCTGAAAGGTTTTTATATAATTTGGTCAAAGTCCTTTAAAATATTGGAAATTTCCCATAATGTTCGCCATAGCCCTATATCCCTTAAGAGACTATAAGTTATAAAAAGTTTTTTCTTGACAATAGTGGGGTGAAAGTATAGTATTGTGGGAAATTGTGGGGGAAATAGGAGAAAGACCATTTTGACTGGTTTCAAGGGATCATATAAGCACACGATTGACCAGAAAGGCAGAATAAATATCCCCGCCAAGTTTCGACGTACGCCAGGATCTGTTGAGAGCTACGTAATTACGAGGGGCTTAAATGAGTGCTTATATGTTTTCCCCGCAGATGAGTGGGAAAAAGTGGAACAGAAATTACGCACGCTTACCCGGACTGACCCTGACGCCCTCTATTATTTAAGATCAACGCTGGCAAATGCGGCGGATGTTCAAATTGACCGCCAGGGACGGATAACCATTCCAGCCAACCTTCTTAAACTGGCTCAACTGGATAGGGAAGTTATGATTAACGGGGCGCTTGATAGAATGGAAATATGGAATCCTGATACTTTTGAGAGATATTTAGATGAATGCAGTGAATCGTACGAGGAGGTGGCCAGGAAAATCCTCATTTAGCATGAAACATCAACCGATAATGGTTAATCAAGTAGTTGAATTGCTTTTTAACTGTCCTGATGGCGTCTTTGTTGACGCTACAGTTGGTGCCGGTGGACATTTAATAGAGGTTTATAGGGCACACGGCAACAGGTTTAAGTATATCGGGTTTGATCTTGACAGCCTGGCCCTAAAACAAGCGAAACATAATATTACTAAAATTGGGCTGGAGGCCGAATTGACCAAATCGAATTTTACTGAAATTGCCGACCACCTTCAAAAAAGAAAAATCTCATCTATCAGCGCTGTTCTGTATGATTTAGGTATCGGTTCGTTTCAGATAGATAACCCCAATCGGGGTTTTTCATATCTGGGTGATGGGCCTTTATCGATGTCTTTTGACGATAATGAAAAACTGGCGGCGGCAAATCTAATCGACAGTTTAGATGAAAATGATTTAACCGGGCTGTTTAAATCCTTTGGTCAGGAACGTAAAGCAAGGTCATTGTCGAAGGCTATAAAAAAATGCCCTGATAAAATAACCACAACCGGTCAGCTTGCTCAGATCATTCGATCTACAGTTGGCGACAGGTCTTTTGTAAAAACCGCCGCCAGAGTTTTTCAGGCTGTCAGAATAAAAGTCAATGATGAATTTGAAAACATTAGAAAAAGTCTTGAAGCCGTCTTAGCATGTTTAGTCCCCGGGGGAATAGCGATGGTTATCACCTATCATTCGCTTGAGGATGGTTATGTGAAAAGGATTTTTAAAAAATTTTCGGGAAAGTGTGTCTGTCCCCCGGGCATGCCTGAATGTCGTTGTGGAAAACAAAAGCTTGTTCGCCTGGTTTATTCCAAACCTGTCAAACCGGACCCGGAAGAGATAGCCATAAATTCCAGGGCTCGATCAGCGAAATTAAGGGTTGTTGAAAGAATTGAGACCGCGTCGTAAAAGAAAAAAAACTTTCAACCGGTTCAAACTGGTAATTCCGATAGCCTTTGTTCTGGCTGTGATGTGGGTCTGCAAATCAAACGAGGCCGATAAACTCTCCAGAAAGCTGACAGAGCTTGAACGGACAAAAAAAAGTATAATCGAACAGCACAAGCTGCTGCATATCGAACTTGAAAAATATCGCTCTATTGGCTGGATAGACCGCTGTGCCCGTCAGAATTTCGGCATGACCTACGATGTGAAGAAAAGGATAGTTTTATTTGACAGATCAAAGGAGATTCGAAGGCAAAACCGGGGTCTTTTTGCCAGCCTGGGTGGATTCGTAAGCGGGATTTATAAATCACTGATAAAATAGAACTGGGAATTAATGAAAAATAAGTCAGAATCAAAGCTCATCGTTATTAAAATTATATTTATCGCAATTGGGATAGTGTTCGTCGGTCGCCTGTTTATGCTTCAGGTTTTAGATCATGATAGATTTCTTAGCGCCGCCGATAATCAGCAAAACCTGATTATCGACATCCAGGCAAAAAGGGGTTCAATCTATGATCGTAATCTTAAAGTATTGGCTCAGGACATAGACTCATATTCATATTATGTTGTACCCGGGCAGATTATTAACAAGAATCTCGCCGCCAGAAAATTAAAGAATATTACCGGCTCCGCAAATTGGCTTGAGAAGTTTAAAAAACATCCACGGTTTTTATGGGTGACTCGAAAAGCCGATAAGCGACTCGAACAAACGCTTGAACAGTCTAATATCGAGTCTTTAAATCGTATCGTCGAACCAAGACGAGTCTATCCTGCAGGAAAACTTGCCCTGTCGCTTCTGGGCAGAGTCGATATCGACGTCAACGGTCTTTCGGGTATTGAACTTCAATATGATGAATTACTTTCCGGTAAAAATGGCAAGGCGATATTGAAGCGAGACGGCCTGGGGCAGAGCTACTTCTTTGATGAAAGACCGCTGGTTGAACCCTGCAGCGGCGCCGATATTGTTCTTACCCTGGATTTAGACCTGCAGCAGATTGTCGAACAGGAAATGACAGAGACGCTGATGGAAAATAATGCTGCCGGTGGAATTGCCCTGTTTATCAAGGTCGATACCGGCGAGATATTAGCCTGTGCGGTCTTAGACAGCCTGGGAAAACCCTCAGCCCGGAATCGCGCGGTCACAGATCAGTATGAACCGGGTTCAACTTTTAAGATTATCACAGTGGCAACGGCGATTTCTCAGGGATTATTCGAACCGAACAATATTCTATTCGTAGAAAATGGTAAGTTCCGGATAGGCAGAAGAACCATACGTGATGATCACGAATTTGACAGTCTCACGGTCGAGGATATTGTTGTTCATTCCTCCAATATCGGGGCGTCCAAAATTGCTTTGGAACTGGGGGATGAGCTTCTGTTTAAAGCGATAAAAGAGGCCGGCTTTGTTATGCCTTTAGGGATTGATTTTCCAGCGGAAGCGAGTGGCTATTTGCCGCGTCCTGACTGGCGTCAGCATTACTTAGCCAATGTCAGTTTTGGACATGGAGTTTCCGCTACGCCGCTTCAAATAATATCTTTGTACGGGGCAATCGCCTCCGGTGGGTTTTTATACCGTCCGTTTATAGGCAAAGAGGTTATCGGCGATGATGGTACCAGAAAACCGCTGGCGCCCCGGCTTAGGATTAGAAGGGTCTTCTCTGAAGATATTACTGAAACTATCGGCGAATTTCTAAAGCAGGTCGTAATCCGCGGCACTGCCCATAAAGCCTCATCCCGGCTCGTCTCAATAGCCGGTAAAACAGGCACAGCTTTAAAGCTCAGAGAAGATAAAAAAGGTTATGATCAAAAAAGAGCGCGGTCGTCTTTTGTTGGCTATTTCCCGGCTGAAGACCCGGCGATAGTTGGAATGACGCTTTTTGATGAACCGAAAAATTCACGCTATGGCGGCGAAACCGCCGCGCCTGTCTTTAAAAACATCGCTGAAAGGTATTATTGTTTGCCGCAGTTTATGGTCGAAAGGATGTTAGCATCAGAACAAAACCGGCAAGAGCAGGCCGAACTACCGACCGGAGATTCACAGTCTGAATTTGTAAAAATTCTTGAAGTTTCTGCCCGTTATTGTGAAGACCCCAGCGATGAAGGACTAATTCCAAATTTCAAAGGTTTAACCATGAAACAAGCCATGACGTTAGCTGTAACAAAAGGTATTGAATGCGAGCTTAATGGTTCGGGTATGGTATATTCCCAGACGCCTTCGGCAGGCAAAAAATACATTCAGGGCAATACTGTAAAACTGGGATGTAAAAGCTGGTGAACGTAGCAATTAATAATAACATCGCGGCTAAACATAAGCCGGTTCGTCTGGGTGAGCTTTTTGCCGGTACCAGGATTAATATTCCGGATGATTTTTCAATGATTACGATTACCGGCTTAGCCAGTGATTCCCGGAAAGTGAAGCCCGGCGATCTTTTTTTTGCGGTTCCGGGATATGCTGTCGATGGCGTCAGGTTTTTAGGCGAGGCAACCTCGTTGGGAGCGAATGCTGTTATTACACAGGCGGCAGATATAACTGTAGATAATGTCCCTGTTTTAAAATGTAATGATATCAGGAAAACGATGTCTCGGGTCGCCGATCGCTTTTTTGAATTTCCCTCGGACAAGTTAAAGGTAATAGGCATCACCGGCACAAACGGTAAAACCACTGTTTGTTTCCTGCTAAGCCATATTATGAACGCAAACGATCAGCGCTGGGGCAAGATCGGAACTATTGAGTACTCTACAGGCAAACACACGATTAATGCGCTTAATACTACTCCCGGCTCCATTGATGTTCAAAGGTACCTGGCAGAAATGCGGGATTTCAATATGGCCGGCTGTGTTATGGAAGCGTCATCGCATGGGCTCGATCAGCATCGCTGCGATGATGTCAGGTTCTCCGGGGCAGTCTTTACCAACCTTACTCAAGATCACCTTGATTATCACAGAGACCTGGATAACTATTTCAAAGCCAAATCGATTTTATTTGAGAAACTTCTAAATGCGGACGGTTTTGCGGTTCTAAATATTGACGATCCTTATTATGACAGATTGAAGAGACTTTCCCGGGGAAGAATTCTCACTTTTTCAGCGGCAGCGAATTCAGAGCAGTCGAAAATGGCGGATGTCACAATAGAAGATGACGGATATAAGGGCAACGCAAGGCGCTTTAAAGCAACTTATCAAGGTAAAATTATAAACGGCAGCATGCCGCTTTTAGGAATATTCAACCTTGCCAATGCCGGAGCGGCGGTAACAGCGGCTATCGGCGCCGGCTGCGATTTCGAAAATGCAGTGACAGCTTTAAAAAACGCTCCCCGGATACCGGGCAGAGTTGAAAGAGTCGATGCCGGTCAACCGTTCGAGGTAATTATCGATTACGCTCATACACCGGATGCCCTAAAGAACCTGCTTCTGGGGATTGATACCGCTGGCAGAAAAATCCTGCTGTTTGGCTGTGGCGGCGATCGCGACAAGACCAAACGGCCGATCATGGGGGAAATCGCATCAATGCACGCCGACCTGCTGATTGTCACCTCGGATAACCCGAGAACCGAAGACCCCAAAAAAATAATCAACGATATCCTTAAGGGCATTCCCGAAAAGGTGAACTATACGGTTAGCGAAAAAAGAGATGAGGCAATTGGACAGGCTTTAACTTTAGCCAGAGAAGGCGACCTGGTTATCATCGCTGGTAAAGGACACGAGGATTATCAGGTTGTCGGCAACACCAGGCATTATTTTTCAGACCCCGAGGTGGTCAAGAAACATCTCAGGAAAATGGGCTATGAAGGTTCTTGAGAAAATGAGAATAAACGGCGCTGATTTGCAAAATGCATTCAAGGTTCAACCTGTGAAAATGACCGGTAGTCATAAAAAATCACAATTGCCATTGGAGGAAATCGGTTTTACAGGAATATCGACTGACAGCCGAAGCATTAAGGAAGGAGACCTGTTTTTTGCCCTTAAAGGCGAACGTTTTAACGGCCGCGATTTTATCGGGCAGGCTGTTGCCAATGGCGCTGCCGGGATTGTTGTCAGCGAGGATGTGGCTGTTGAAGGAGTCATAGTTTTTAAAGTGCAAGATACACTTGGCGCTCTTGGTAATCTGGCCGCATTTTACCGTCGAAAATTCAATATCAAGAGTATTGCAGTCACCGGCTCTAACGGTAAAACGACTACCAAGGAGATGCTGGCCGCCTGCCTGCAGACTGAATACAGCACGCTTAAAACGTCAGGGAATTTCAATAACCTGATCGGTCTGCCGTTAACGCTTTTCAACCTTGATGAAAACTATCAAGTCGGTGTATTCGAACTGGGCATGAGTGTCCCCGGCGAGATGACCACCATGGCGCAGATGTGCCAGCCGCAGGTCGGGGTCTTTACAAACATTGCTCCTGTACATCTGGAGACGCTGGGCTCAGTTGACGCGGTAGCTAAGGCAAAATATGAACTTGTTGAAAGTCTGCCGCTCGATGGAGCTGTAATTTTAAACAATGATGACAGCTTTCTATCCGGGTGGACAAAAAAGATAAGTCAAAAAGTAATCACTTACGGCATCGAAAATAGGGCTGATTTTAAAGTAAACAGCCATACGATCAATACCGGAAGTCAGAGTTTATTCAGGATTAACGACACAGACTATCAGATAAACTACCCGGGGATACACAATATCTATAATGCGGCCGCGGCAATCGCCGCTGCTTGCTATCTGGGATGCAATCCTCAAAAGCTTGTAAAACCTTTAAGTGAACTGAAAGTATATCACTTGCGATCAGAGGTATTTCAATATGCGGGCGTTATCTTTATCGATGACTGCTACAATGCTAATCCTGTTTCGATGGAATATGCAATCGATGTACTGGCTGATTATCCCTCTAAAGGACGAAAGGTGGCTGTTCTGGGAGATATGCTTGAACTTGGCGACGATCGGGAGGAATTCCATAAAGAGATCGGCTTTTATTTAAACTTGAAAAATATCGATGCGCTTTTTGCCTATGGCGGACTTTCGGAATCTTATCTGACAAAATTTAAGGGCGATGAAAAGGAACATTTCAACAATAAAAATGAATTAATCCGGCGCTTGAGACAATATCTCAATGAGGGTGATGTTGTTCTGGTTAAGGGCTCGAGAGGTGTGGCCATGGAGGAAATTACTATGGCTTTTAAAGGGAAAAACTGATGCTTTATCATCTGCTTTATCCATTGAGTCAGTATATAAGCGGTTTTAATATCTTTAAATATATTACCTTCCGCACCGCTTATGCCACTATTACGGCTATGTTAATCAGCTTTATTTTCGGCGCTGTATTCATTCATTATTTAAAGAAAAAGCAGATTCAAGAAAAGATCAGGGATGATGGTCCTCAGTCGCATATATCAAAAGAGGGTACGCCAACGATGGGCGGATTGCTGATCTTAATTTCGATTATAATACCAACGCTTCTCTGGGCAGATTTAACAAATACTTATATCCATCTTATTCTTCTGGTCACTGTCTGGCTGGGGCTGATTGGTTTTATGGATGATTACTTGAAAGCGATAAAAAAGCGAAAGAAGGGAGTTGTAGCGCGCAGGAAATTCGCGGGCCAGATAATGCTTGGAATCATTTTGGGATTAATACTGTATTATTATCCTCCCGATCCTGGTTTTACAACTGCCACAAGCGTACCGTTTTTCAAGAATTTCTATCTGGATTTTGGAATATTATATATCCCCTTTGTTATTTTGGTAATTACCGGGTCTTCTAACGCGGTTAATCTTACTGATGGTCTTGATGGTCTGGCGATCGGCCTTGTCGGCATATGTGCGCTTGGCTTTGTCGGATTGGCGTATATCACGGGTCGTGTTGACTTTTCAAGCTATCTTAACATCGAGTATTTCAAAGACGCCGGTGAACTGACGATATTTTGCGGCGCCCTTGTAGGCGCCTGCTTGGGCTTTTTATGGTACAATAACAATCCTGCGCAGGTGTTTATGGGCGATACCGGGGCTCTTGCCCTGGGAGGAATCCTGGGTGGAGTTGCCCTTCTGTTAAAAAAAGAAATACTGCTGGTTATTATGGGCGGTGTTTTTGTGGTGACTGCCATGTCGGTGATTATTCAGGTTCTGTATTTCAAGATGACGGGCAAACGTATCTTTAAAATGGCGCCGCTGCATCATCACTTTGAATTGCTGGGTTGGCCCGAACAGAAGATAACCGTTCGATTCTGGATAATAGGAATTATCTTTGCCCTGATAAGTATCAGTACGTTAAAGATTAGATAATGGATTTTAAAGGGAAAAAAGTAAGCGTTATCGGAGCGGCCCGCTCGGGGTTGGCCTCGGTCGAGGTATTAAAAAAACTTGGCGCCGTGGTTTTTCTATCCGAAATAAACTCTGCGGAAAAGTTTCCTGATACTGTCGGCTTATTGAAAAAACAAAATATTATGCATGAGTTCGGAGGTCATAGTCAACGAGTATACGATTGCTCTTTAATGGTGACAAGTCCGGGAGTTCCGGCAGACTCTGATGTTTTAAGCCGGGCCGTGGCTTTAAATATCAAGGTCATCTCCGAGCTGGAACTCGGGTTTCTATTATGCCGTGGTAAAGTACTTGCCATTACCGGTTCCAACGGCAAGACCACTACGACCTCATTGGTCGGTGAAATTTTCAGGCAGGCACAAGTGCTCTGCGAAGTTGCCGGCAATATCGGCCAGCCGTTTGTAAGCGTTGCCGGTGATATTGGCGATAATGGCTGGGCGATTGTTGAAGTATCGACATTTCAGCTTGAATGGATTGACAGGTTCAAACCGAAAGTAGCCGCTGTTTTAAATATCACTCCAGACCACCTCGACCGTCATAAGAGTTTGGATAATTATAGAGCGCTGAAACTGAAGATATTCGCTAATCAGAATGGTACAGATGCGTCAATAATGAACTTTGATGATAAAATCCTAAAAGAATATAAATCCGTTTCGCAAACTTTCAACTTTTCAACTAAGAGTGAGGTTGAAAACGGCTGTTATATAGAACAGGGCCGGCTGTATTTAAATAAAGGTAGCCGCAAAAAAGCTGTACTCGATGTTAATCAAATCGGTATCCGGGGTCCTCATAATACGGCAAATGCCTGCGCCGCATCTGCCTGCTGTAGCGCCGCCGGTATCGATACCGAATTCATAGCCGCTGGTCTGAAATCTTTTAAAGGAGTGGAACACCGATTGGAGGAGGTGGGGCTTACCGGAGGGGTGAGCTTCATCAATGACTCAAAAGCAACCAACGTTGACGCTGTTTACTGGGCGCTCCAGTCGGTGTTTCCTCCAATCGTACTCATTGCCGGAGGCCGCGACAAAGGCGGCAATTTCGAGATATTGAACGATCTGGTTAAAGAGAATGTTAAAAGCGTTGTCCTGATTGGCGAAGCGTCCGCTAAAATCGCCGCCGCTTTCGAAAAAGTTATTGATGTTTACAGAGCTGGATCAATGAAAGAGGCGGTTATAAAGGCATATGAATTAGCTCAGCCAAACGGAACAGTACTTCTGTCACCCGGCTGTGCCAGTTTCGACATGTTCGAAAATTTTGAACATCGTGGACTGGAATTCAAACAGGCTGTGGCCCAATTAAAAAAGAGACTCGAATGAATTTATTGAAATCTCCCGAAAAATCGGTGATGCTCTCGGTCATTTTACTAATGGCTGTCGGGTTAATATTTATATACAGCGTGTCCGGACCGTACAGTCAGTTCAGGGGACTTTCAGCTTGGTATTTTTTTCTAAAACAATTGATCTGGGCAATTGTCGCCCTGACAGTATTATATATTTGTTCAAAGATAAACTACCGCAACTTCTTGAAATTATCGCCATTGTTGATTTTAATTTCCCTGGTCTTTTTAATATGGGTACTGTTTACGCCGCTACAACATAATGTTAACCGTTGGCTTCAGTTTGGCTTTTTCAGTTTTCAACCGTCAGAGGTGTTTAAGATATCTCTTTTGATGTATTTAGCCTTTGTCCTGGTAGATAGAAAGGACAAACGAAAAGATATTAAAAGGATCTGGCCGCACCTGGCTGTCGCCTTTGGGGGTATTCTGCTTGTTGTCAGACAACCCGATCTGGGTACCCTGATGCTGATTTTTGCGGCTGTAATGGTTTTGCTGTTTTTAGTCGGTCTTAAGCTTCGTTATCTGTTAATAGCCGGATTAATTGTATTGACCCTCGGCAGTGTTATGGTATTTGGTTTTGGTTATGAGAAGGACCGCGTTGATGATTATATCGCCGCTTTGAAAGACCCTCTTGAAAGGCACGATGATGTTGCTCCTTCACGAGGCTACTACCAGAACCGTCAATCGCTGATCAGCATAGGTTCCGGGGGATTGATTGGGCGCGGACTGGGCGGCGGCGGTCAGAAAAACCTGTTTTTGCCGGCGCCGCACACCGATTTCATATTTTCCGCCTCGGCTGAGGAGGGCGGCTTTGTATTGTGTGTTTTTTTGCTGGGGTTGTTTTTGATTTTTAACACAGGGGCCTTAAAAATCGCCAAACGTTCTACCGATCTGCGAGGTTTTCTGCTGGCCGCAGGGTTGGGAATAATGATCACCTTACAGGCTGTAATCAATATCGGTGTTGCCCTTGGACTGTTGCCGATTACAGGAATCACGCTGCCATTTTTCAGCTATGGCGGGTCATCTCTTGTCATAAGCTGTGTGGCGGTCGGGTTAATCTTATCGGTTGCCCGGTATGGCAGCAAACCCAGAACGAGGTATATTAGAACGCGATGAGAATTTTATTTGCCGGCGGAGGTACAGGCGGTCATTTGATACCAGCCATCAATATTGCTCAATTGCTGAAGAAGAAGCTTTCCGATTCGCAGTTTATGTTCGTGGGTATCAAAGGCGGTATGGAAAAGGAAATAGTCCAGAAAAACGGCTTCAACATCGAAGAAATCGAGGTCGTTGGGCTTAGAAGAAATTTCGCAGGCATGATCGATTTCTCGCGCAAGATTATGCGGGCTTATAAACAGGCTGATAAAATCGTACGCGGTTTCGGTCCCGAGGTTGTCGTTGGCACCGGCGGCTATCTTTCGGCGCCTGTTGTCCTGGCTGGTAAAAGACGAAAAGCGAGAGTTCTGATTCAGGAGCAAAATATCTTCCCGGGGCTGGCAACACGATTCCTGGCGCGTTTTGCCGACCGCACCTGTCTGGCATTTGACAGCACGAAAAAATATCTTCAGGGAATGAAAAATCTGGTCGTCACCGGCAACCCACTCAGGGATGATCTGTTCATATCAAAAGGTAATGGCTTGTTAAATGAATTTGGCCTGAAATCGGGTAAAAAAGTTCTGTTTATAACCGGCGGCAGCCGCGGCGCTCAATCATTAAACGACGGGATAATAAATGTCATCAAAGAAGGGCATCTCTCCGATGACTGGCAGCTGCTCTGGCAAACAGGCGAGGACAAGTATGAGAAAGTGTGTGAACAGATTCAGGAAATTGATTTTTCAGGCAGGGTTATGCCGTTTATTGATTCGATGCCTAAAGCTTATGCTGTCGCCGATTTGGTTGTCTGCCGGGCTGGAGCCATGACTTTATCCGAGCTTTTGGCGCTTGGTCTTCCGGCAATACTTGTGCCATATCCCTACGCCACCGCCAACCATCAAATGAAAAATGCTCTGGATTTAAAAAGAAGAGGCGCTGTTGAAGTTATTGCTGATTCGAAAATAAAAACCGATGAGTTTTTAGATTTGCTGTCTGGCTTTTTGCATGATGATAACAGGCGTCGGGAGCTGATGCAAAACGCTTGCCTGATAGGCAATACCAATGGCGCTGAATCGATCACCGAGGAGATTGTTAAGCTGATATGAAATTCAAGCGAATAAAGAAACTTCATTTCATAGGAATAGGTGGAACCGGCATGTGCGGTATCGCCCAGACGCTGTTCAATCTCGGCTATACCGTTTCCGGCTCCGATTTGAAGAAGACTGAAGTAACAGAATTTCTTCGGAAATTAGGGATAGACGTTAGCTACAAACATAAGGCTGATAATTTGAAAGATGCCGATGTGGTCGTCTATTCGTCCGCTGTAACAAAAGATAACTCTGAACTAATCGCCGCCGCCGGCAAAAAAATTCCTGCTATTTCGAGGGCCGAGATGCTGGCCGAGCTGATGAGAATGAAATTTTCGATTGCCGTTGCCGGTACTCATGGCAAGACCACGACCACCTCATTGATCGGCCATATACTGAGCAAAGTCGGTTTAGACCCGACTGTAATTGTCGGCGGGCGGGTGCTTGGCGTTGGAACAAATGCGTATGTCGGGAAAGGCGGCTATATAGTAGCCGAGGCAGATGAGTTCGATCGCTCGCTTCTGCGGTTTTACCCGACAGTGGCCGTTATCACCTCCATTGAGCCCGAACATATGGAATGCTACGAAGATCTGGATGATCTCAATAACTGTTTTGTCGAATTCGCCTCGAGGGTCCCGTTTTATGGCAGTATAATCTACTGCCTGGACGATCCCGGCCTGCAGAGAGTTCGCGCTCGTTTTGCCCGTCCTAGTATCTCCTACGGTTTCTCTCATCACGCTGACTTATATGCAGCCGACATATCATTGGCTGGGAAGGTTACAGAGTTTACCTGTCATAGCAATGACAAAATTCATGGCAAAGTGAAGGTTCCTCTTTTAGGCAGTCATAATATATTGAATTCACTGGCGGCCTTGGCTGTGGCGCTCGATTTGGAGGTTCCATTCGAACAAGCGGCCAAAGCGCTGGAGACTTTCCCGGGAGTAAGCAGACGGTTTGAACTTGTGGGGCAGGTCGACGGAGTCAGTGTTTATGACGATTTCGCTCATCATCCAACTGAGATAAAAACTACTTTGGACGGCATTCGCAAGAGCCATACAGGCAGAATTATTGTTGTATTTCAACCTCATCTCTATTCCCGGACGAAAGCGTTTTATAATGAGTTTGGTTCATCATTTTTTGATTCAGACTTGCTTGTTGTCACTGATATATACCCTTCCCGAGAGGAACCAATTGAGGGTGTTGATGGAATGCTTGTCGCCGAAGCCGCCAGAAAATCCGGTCACAAACATGTCGAATATATAGAGGACAGGCTAAACATACCGGCTTTTTTAAAAGGCAAATTTAAACCGGACGATTTGGTTGTAGTCATAGGCGCCGGAGATATAAACCGTCTATCGCCGGAAATATTGAAGGAATTGGAAAAATGAAAAGGCTCATTGGCGTATTTGTAATAGTATTCATAGCTTTAGCGAGCGGAAGATACGCCTATCACAGTCTTGGTAAATTGACATGGTTTAACCTGTCGAACGTGGAGATTAACTGTCCTGATCAAATTGATGCCGGCGATATTTTGAAAACCAGCGGGCTTAAAATTGGCGAATCAATTTTCCGCCAGGATATTGAATTTGCCGGCAATACCCTGCTTGGAATACCCGGCATCGAGGCTGTTAAAGTCAGTCGTAAACTGCCCGGCTCGGTTGAAATAGATATGACTTTAGACAGGATTGAATTGTTTGCCAGAACAAATCGTCTTTATGGTTTAACTCGCTCGCTTAAATTAGTTGATATCACCGACCGGAAACTGGTTCTGCCGATTATAACCGGCCTGACCGGTTCGGGCAAGCTTGGATTTAACGAAAAGATGAAGCTCTGCTATGCAGTGGCAATCTATGATACCTTAAGAACGTCATCGAAAAGTTTAGCCGATCGTTTGTCGGAAATCCATTTCTGTAAATCCGACGAGGTTGAGTTGTTTTTTAATCCGGGCGGCGTGAAAGCTTTAATAAATCTGCGAAATTACAGGAAAGCTCTTTACAGACTTACAGTTTTGGATTTAAAAGGCATCCTTGGTAATTCCGGTTCTTTTGATATGACAGCCGGTAGAATGGTGGTAAAAAACGGAGCCTGATTATGACAAAGGTTAACAATATAGTTGGTCTGGATATTGGCAGCTCGAAAATAACGGTGGCGGTTGGACAACCGGATGATGATGGGAACTTAAAGCTTCTTGGAATCGGGCAGTCTCCGGCTGAGGGTATCAAGCGCGGTATGGTTGTCGATCTGGAAAAGATTGTCAGTTCAATTCATGCCGCTGTTGACGATGCCGAAATGGTTTCAGGCTGTAAGATAAGCTCAGTTTATGCCAGCATTGCTGGCGAACATATAAAAAGTATCAACAGTCGCGGCGTTATTGCCGTTGGCAGGGGGACCTCGGAGATAAGTCATTCTGATGTGGAACGGGTAATTGAGGCAGCCCGCGCCGTTGCCATCCCCGCCGATCGCGAAATAATCCACGTATTGCCGCAGGATTTCACAGTAGACGACCAAACGGGAGTCACCGATCCTATAGGAATGGCAGGCATTCGTCTTGAGGTAAACGTGCATATAGTTACCGGCTCAGTCGCTTCGGTAACCAACATTGTTAAGGCTATTGAAAAAGCGGACCTTGATGTGGAAGAGCTGGTGTTGAGCCCATTTGCCGCGGCCTATTCGGTATTAAAAGCGGATGAAAGAGAACTCGGTTGTGTTTTAGTCGACATGGGCGCCGGTACCACCGATATTGCCGCTTTTCTGGATGGCTCTATAAAACACACAGCGGTACTGGGTATTGGCGGCAAAAATGTCACCAACGATGTTGCCATCGGGCTTCGAACGCCTCTTGAACAGGCTGAACGGATAAAATGTCTGCACGGTTCAGCCTTATCAACGCTGGTATCATCCAGCGAAATGATTTGTGTGCCCGGTGTCGGCGGTCGTGAGTCCAAGGATGTGTCGCGTTCGGTTTTAGCGGCCATTGTCGAACCGCGGGCCGAGGAGATATTCTCGCTTGTCGCCCGCGATCTAAAAAAGGCAAACCTCGCCGAATCGCTGGCCTCTGGAGTCGTATTGACAGGCGGCGCATCGCAGCTTCAGGGTATAGAGGAACTTGCCGAACAGATTTTCGATCTGCCGGCAAAGTCGGCCCGACCTAACTGTCTTGTCGATGAAAATGAACAGATGCCCGGCCCGGAATATGCAGTGGCAATTGGGCTTATGAACTATGGATTTTCAAGCGACCAGATCATTAAAGGGAAACTGAGTAAAAAACGCGGTCCGGGATTTATTGAAAGAATAAAAAATATATTTTCTGAATATTTTTAACTTCCTCAAACGAGGGGAAGGAGGGTGCTTCTGTGATTGAATACGATGTGGAAAGCGTAACTTATGCCAGGATGAAAGTCGTGGGAGTCGGCGGCGCCGGTGGAAACGCAGTTAACAGAATGATCGAGTCTGGTCTGCAGGGTGTGAAATTTGTTTCCATAAACACCGACAGCCAGGCGCTCGATTTCAGCAAAGCCGAAAATACTGTCCAGATCGGCAAAAAGCTGACCAAAGGCCTGGGCGCTGGAGCAGATCCGGAGATCGGGAGACTGGCCGCCGAGGAAAATATAGACTGCATCAAAAAATCGGTCAGTGATGCCGATATGGTGTTTGTTGCCTGCGGTATGGGCGGCGGCACCGGAACCGGAGCTATACCAATGGTATCAAAATGCGCCTGTGAACAGGGCGCCCTGACTGTGGGGATAGTCTCCAAGCCATTTCAATTTGAGGGTTCCAAGAGAATTTCCCGGGCACATGAGGGTATTAATAGATTGCGTGAACATGTTGATACCCTTATTATCATCCCCAACCAGCGGCTTTTGAAAATCCTCGATCCATCTACGTCTCTTTCCGAGTCATTCAGAAAGGCTGATGAGGTGCTCTATTCAGCCACCAAAGGCATTTCCGACCTAATTACCCGTCACGGCATTATCAATCTCGATTTCGCCGATGTTAGAACTGTTATGTCGGAAAAAGGCGATGCGTTAATGGGCACCGGTTTTGGCTGTGGTGAAAGCGGCGCTGAACTGGCGGCTAAGATGGCGATAAGCTCACCGCTACTTGAGGACGTCGATATTCACGGGGCGCGGGGAGTATTGGTCAATATCACCGGCAGTAAGAAAATGACTATCATGAACGTCAACGACGCTATGGAAGCCATTTATGCCGCGGTCGGCGCGGAAGCCAATATCATTTTTGGCGCAGTCATCGACAACAACCTTGATGATGAAATTTATGTTACAGTAATCGCCACCGGTTTCGGCAACTCGCGTGATTTCAAAAACAAAACCGCCGTTGCAGTTTCTCTTTTTACAGGCGAGGATGGCGGTTTGCAGCCGCCAATCCCCAGAAAGAAAAAAGAGCCGGGAGAGAAACGCCGTATTTATAAGGAGATAATGAAGAAAAACTATGACCCGAACGACCTCGAACGCCCTGCTTTCGAACGCTACCGCGAGGAAGAAAAACATAAAGATAAATGGGCTCAGGATGAATTGATGTAGAAGACATGAAATTTGATAGGGGCGTTCTGCAGATTCTTCAGATATTGCTGATATTGCTATACACTCTTATTTTGTGTGAAGCAATTAATCTCATTTTTATATTAGTGTATGTTCCAGTACGCCAACTGGATTTTCTCACTCAACCACCCTTTCCCTCTTAATCTCAACCCCTTCCATCGCCAGCAATCGTTTTTTCATATCCAGCCCGCCGCCGTAACCTGTCAGGTGACCGCCTGAACCCACTACCCGATGACAGGGAATGACTATCGGGATCGGGTTGGCAGCCATTATCTGGCCGACTGCCCGGGCCGCTTTCGGTGAACCGGCTTTCTTTGCCAAATATCCGTAAGTAGTAGTTTTGTCATAAGAGATTTTCTTGCATTCTTTTAATACTTTTTGCTTAAATGCCGGCATATAACCGATATCAAGGTTCAGCTTAAACGATTTCTTTTTCCCCTGGAAAAATTCCCTGAGTTGTTTTTTAATATCCTTTGTCATTTGAAGATTTTTCGAGGTTGTAAGATTATATTTACAGGCATGCTCCAGGATTTGGGACAGACCCGAGTATTTGCCGAAGCTGACACAACGAAGTCCCCTGTCGCTGACAGCGAAATATATATAGCCGAATCTCCTGTCTTTTATTGAGTCAATATAAAGCTTCATAATTAGACCTCACTGTAGAATACCCAGTCGTTTATTTCTTTTAATTCTATTTTTTGCGTTAACATGTTCGCGGTTCGATTTGGAGAAAACATGCGAACCATCTCCCTTAGCCACAAAATACAAGTAATCGCCATCGGACGGGTTAACTGCCGCCTTTAAGGAGGTCTTGCCGGGCGAGCAAATCGGACCGGGCGGCAAACCGTAATATCGATAGGTGTTATAGGGAGAATTCACTTTAAGGTCTTTTGAATAAAGCGGTCGGTTAAGTCCGCCAAGCGCATAAATGACGGTCGGATCGCATTGAAGCCGCATGCCTATTTTCAAACGTTTATGATATACCGCCGATATCGTCGGCCTTTCATTGTCGATCATCGCCTCTGATTCAACAAGAGAAGCCATAACAATTGCCTCATAAAAATCCAGGCCAAGTTTATTAGCCTTCTGCTCAAAAGAGTCGGGAAGGTTTTCAAAAAAATAATGGAGCATCTTGCCGACTGCCGATTGAGGCGACTCATCGAAGAAAAAGTTATATGTGTCCGGGAATAGATAACCCTCCAGATCATCGACTGGAATCGAAAGCGAATCCAGGAGTTTTCTGTCTTTGCAGACCTCTAAAAACTCATCCTTGGTGAAATTTAATCGTTTGCTTAATAACTCGGCAGTCTCTTCAACCGTTAGCCCCTCCTGGATTGTCACATTATACGGAACAGCCGTGCCGGAGGTTAAAGCGTCAAATATATCAGCGATACTGGCTTCAGGTTCTATGGCGTATCGACCCGCTTTAAGTTTACGAGAAAATCCCAGAAGTTTGGAGAACATCAAAAAATTAAACTCGGAAGTTATCGCGCCCTCTTTTTTGAGATTGTAGCCGATATCATAGACTGTGTCACCGCGTTTTACAATCAGATATTTAGTCTGGTCGCCAAACGTTGATGATTGATGCGGGAAAAAATACAGATAACAGCCGACTACAACTCCCACTACTATGCATATAGAAACAATCCTGACCGCATATCGCAAAGTCATCGATCTGTACCTCCTGAACGGGAGCGAAACGATAATAGATATAACCAGCACAATTGAGGCGATAAGGCTGAGCAGGTTTGAGCCCCACCACCAGATTTTATCCGTGATTCTAAATTTAACTTCATCGCTGTTTTTTGCCATCTAAAAATGCCTGAAGAATGATAGTGGCGGCAACCTCATCGATCCGGCCCTTACGGATTTTTTTCCCGGAGGCATGGATTTGCTTGCCGGCTTCTACAGTTGTCAGCCTTTCATCGACCAGGTTAACCGGGTAATTGATTTTTGATTTCAGTAATTCGACTAATTTTTCAGCTTTGGCGGTTGCAGGTCCGCGACTGCCGTCCATATTTAGAGGCTGACCGACAGCAATTTCGCCCACGCCTTCTTTTTCACATATCTCCAATAGTTTTTCTACAAGGTCGTTATAGCCTTTGAATTTAATGTATCCATATCCTGAAGCCAGGGTTTGCGACTGGTCAGATATCGCCAGTCCGACACGGGTATCGCCAAAATCAATGGCAAGCGCTCTACTCATTGGGATCGGGCAGCCTCCCTGTTTTCTTATATTTAGAATAGTCCTGAAATGCTCGTTTGTGAGATTCGAAAGCGATATTATCGGGCGGTTTATCGATATTGAAGAACCTGATTTCGCTGGCGTCATCTCCGGGCGTTAATTTACCGTCGATAATATCGGCAAGGTAAAGAATTAACACTGCTTTGTTTCGGGGGTCGTCATTACCGGAGTATATTTTAAATAAGCCTGTAAGTCTAAGGTTCAGCCCGGTTTCTTCGGCCACCTCACGGAGACAACACCGGCTCGGCGATTCGTCATACTCCATGAAGCCCGCGGGGAAACACCAGTCGCCTACATAGGGCGGGTATTTTCTTCTAACCATAAGTATCTTTCCGTCATTCTCCAATATAGCCCCAGCCGCGGGGATAGGGTTTCTGTAGTAGATGAAATCGCACTCAGGACAACGTTGCCTGGTTTTTCCATCGATTTTTCCATCAACAAGCCGGGCCGAACACCAGGGGCAATAAGTCGAAACCCTGCCGACAACCAGCTTATGCTCTTTTTCAAATGAGTCTTCAGCCATAACCGATTTAATTCATTTTATGTTATCGAAGTCAACTTCCATCATTGATAATTATAGAACAATAAATACCATATGGCAAGCGATTTGGATTCTATATCTTTCTCGCCGCTCAAATCTATTTTTTTATTAAGTTCCTTATATATCTTGTTAGCTTAAAACTTAATTCAGCGCCAAGAAGAAAAGACATGGCAATTTTTACAGCCATTGCTGCCCATGCTCTGGGCGCGGTAAACAGCCATCTGAAAAAACCATCTTTTAAAGTTGCCTTGAAATATTCAATAAATAAACAATGCTGCCAGAGTTGTACTTTATGATTATCGAATTCCGGGGTTTGAATTGAAACTTGTGTAAATAAAGCCGCTTTGTAATTTACAAACTCGTCCTCATAAGATTTTTTTTCGATATATCCATTAGCCAGACAATCATCGTGCAGCTTGGTTCCGGGCATTGGGGTGGCAATAAAGATAGAAACATTATTGAATTTCAGATCTCTTATATACTTTTTTGTGTTTTCGATGGAACTGTCGCTTTCTCCGGGCATGCCGATTATAAAATAAGCGTTCATTTTGATTCCCAGTTTGCGGCAGGCTTTTGCCACCTCATAGATTTTATCAGCTTTCAGTCCTTTTCGGATAACCCGATTTCTCATGAAATCATCGCCGGATTCTATTGCCAGATTCAAAGAGTCACAGCCCGATTTCCTGGCAAACTCCAGAGATTCCTCATCCAGAGAGCCAACGTGAACCCCGTTTGGCGTATTCCATCTTATTTTCAATTTTCGCTCTGTAATTCCTTTGCAGATTTCAATAAACCTGTCTTTGTCATAGGTAAGGTTGTCATCCTCGAACGAAAGTTCGTTAACGTGATATTTATCTACCAGTGTTTCAATTTCATCCACCACATTGGATGCCGAACGGCTGCGGTATTTTCGTCCCATAACGTTATGAATACCGCAAAATGTGCACCTGTATGGACAGCTCCGTGATGTAACAACCGGCGCATATCTCCCTTTGCCAAGACCCCAGCGCCCTTCACCCAGGTTTAAGTAACGTTCCATATCAAACATATCCCAGGCAGGACAGCTTAGATTATCAAGGTCTGTAATATATTGTGTTTTTGGGTTTATGATTATTTCGCCATGCCTTTTAAAGGCCAAACCGTCAATGTCTTTAAAATCGCTCTTATTAATTATTGATTCTATAAGCTTAACGAAACTCCGTTCTCCTTCCCCGATTACTGCAAAATCTATCTCGGGATACGAGCAAACCTCGGCAGGCATTATGCTTGGATGAATGCCGCCGATGACAGTTATGATTTTTTTGCCGATGCTTTTTATAACTTTGGCTGTTTCAAGCGCCGCTGGAAACCGTGACGAAAAAAAGCATCCGATTCCGACAAGCCCGGGTTCGATCGATTTTACCAGCTCTCGCAGTTGATTATTATCCAGTCCGAAACGCAGTATTCCCTTATCAATTTCAACAGGCTCTGATTTAGCGGCGCTGTCTGCAACCACGACCTCAAATCCGGAATTTTTAAGCGAGGCGGCGAGATACCCCAGGCCAAGCGGAAATGATATGCCGCATCCTGAATGTTTTGGCGCATTAAACGATGGGTTTACAAGCATAATTTGCATTGACTAATAATATTATATTGATAATACGACAACAAGAAAAAAGCAGCCGTAGGCTTTATGTATCTATATAATGAGGGACAGCATGAATTGATTATATATTGAAAAAAGAAGAAATTACCCCTTTTCAAAATTAATAATGGTTTTCTCTTGCCATGAAAATAGCTTTTGATTATTTTAAAATATAAATTGGCGATACGGTCGTACTTGTTTTAAAGTAGGTGCAGCTATGAGTGATGAATTACAGGTTGAAAATATAGTGAAGGAATGGCAGTTTTCGCATTTCGCTCGCGAACAGAAAAGTTCAATAATAAGAGAGATCCTGAAAGATTCAACAAAACCCGGTGTCGTTAATTTTGGCGGCGGCCTGCCGGCTCCGGATTTGTTCCCGCTGGAAAAAATTAAGTGGGCCTGTACAAAGGTAATCGAAAATTATGGGACTACAGCGCTTCAGTATTCACTGACGATTGGAGTCGACAAACTGCAGGAAGTTGTTGTTTCCAGATATAAAAACAAAGGCGTCGATCTTTCAACTGGCGATATCCAGATAACCGGCGGTTCCCAGCAGGGTCTTGATATAATCGGTCGGGTTTTCATTGAGCCGGGTTCGGTCGTTCTGACTGAAACTCCCACCTACCTTGGCGCCCTGCAGGCTTTTTCGTTCTATGGCGTCAGGTATGTCTCAGTTGATACCGACAACGATGGCGTTATACCTGAGGACTTAGAGAGGAAAATAGAAAAAAATAAGCCTCGCTTCATTTACCTTGTTTCGACCTTTCAAAATCCCACAGGAATCACCATATCAGAGGAACGCCGGATAAAAATAGTTGAAATTGCCAGAAAATACAATTGTCCGATTGTCGATGACAATCCTTATGGTGAAATACGCTTTATGGGGAAAGATCTGCCCTCTCTGAAAGCTATCGGTAAAGAGCAGGTAATCGAGTTGGGAACGTTTTCCAAGCTGATTTCCCCTGGTCTGCGTATCGGCTGGATCGCCTCGAACCGCCAGGTACAGCCGATTATCGAACGGATGAAACAGGCATTGGACCTTCACACCAATACATTCTGTCAGTATGTTATTGCCGAGTTCGCCGCCGCTGGACATCTGGAATCACATATAGAGCTAATTAAAAAAGAATATGGCAAGAAACGCAATTTCATTATAGAGATGTTGAAGAAATATCTGAGTGACTATACCACATGGACTACTCCTGAGGGCGGGTTGTTTCTCTGGGTAAAATTACTGGATAATATCAGCGCTACCGAGATGTTGCCCCGCGCTATCGATGCCGGAGTAGCTTATGTGCCGGGAAAATTTTTCTATAGTGAAAAGCAGGATGACACTACAATGCGTCTGAATTTCTGTTACGCAACGGAGGAGAATATAGAATTAGGGATAAAGAGGCTGGCTAACGTGATAGCTTCAGCAAACTAAACCTTTCAAACTTGCTTTCTGAATATTTATGACCTTGCCTTATGTCAAAATGCAGGGCCTTGGCAATAGTTATATTTTTATTGAGGCTCAAAGAGTTAAAAAATATTCCCTTGGGAAATTGGCCATTGCTGTATCTGATGCAAACGAAGGCATCGGCGCCGACGGTCTGATTGTGGTGGACACTTCTAAGGAGCCGTTTGCTATGCGTATTTTCAACCGTAACGGATCAGAGGCTGAAATGTGCGGCAACGGCTTGCGTCAGGCCGCCCTGTTTTTAAAAAAATCCAGGTTTCCCAACCGAAAACGATTCGTTATATCGACGACTGCCGGGGTTTTTCTCACCAGGGTTATAACCTCTCGAGAGAGCAGGGCAAAAGTAGAGACATCACTTGGGTCGCCTGTTTTTTCAGCTAAAGAGGTCGGTTTAAAAAGCAAGACAGACCTGGCCTTTGATGTGCCGGTATTTGAATATGGAGATAAAAAAATCACCATGGATTGCGTCAGTATCGGAAATCCTCATGCCGTTGTTCTTGTGGCAAGCTATGATTTCGACTGGTCTCGTTTGGGACGTGAAATTAGCGAACACAGGATGTTTTCCGACGGCATAAATGTTAATTTTATGAAGATTATTAATTCAAGGCGATTCGAAGTGAAGACTTTTGAGAGAGGTTCAGGAGTTACTGCCGCCTGCGGAAGCGGCGCCGCCGCCTGTCTGGCAGTGGGTGTTATGCGTAATATACTTCAGAAGAAAGCCGTTGCCATTGCAACTGGCGGGAACCTGGAGCTTTCCTGGGATATATCAACAAATACAATAAGCCAGCTTGGACCCGCTTCAATTATCTGTTATGGAGAATATTACGGTTGAATCTATTTAAAAGTCATATATGCGGGATTGTGTCTGATTTAGTCGGATTTCCTGCGTCGGATATTGCCGGTACTCTCGAAATCCCTCCCGATGAAAATATGGGCGATTACGGTTGGCCATGTTTTCAGCTGGCTAAGACAATGAAAAAAGCGCCACCCTTAATTGCTTCGGAGCTGGCTGAAAAAATCTCTTCGGATAAATATATAAAGTCTGTTTCGGCAAAGGGACCATACCTTAATATTATGCTTGATAAACAGGCTGTTATTGAGTATGTTTGCCGACAGGTTTTTTCAAAAGGGAAAAACTATGGCAAATCGGATATTGGCAACGGCAAAATTGCTATAATCGAGTATTCATCACCCAACATTGCCAAGCCGATGAATATCGGGCACCTTCGCTCGACAGTTATTGGGGCGGCGCTGAAACGGATTTATGAATATCTCGGTTACAAGGTTGTCAGCATTAATCATATCGGTGATTGGGGCGCTCAATTCGGGAAGCTGGCATTAGCGTACAGAAAGTGGGCCGATACAAAAAAAATGGAGGAAGACCCTATAAACGAGCTTTACCGGATATATGTAAAAATTCATAAAGAAGCCGATGCCGATAAATCCCTTGAAGATGGAGCTCGTGATTTGTTTAGAAAACTGGAGGATGGCGACCCCGAAATTACCGACCTGTGGCGCAAATTCGTCGACCTGAGTTGGCAGGATTTCAAGCGTGTCTATGATATGCTGGGGATTGAATTTGACTCTGTTGCGGGAGAGTCGTTCTACCAGAAAATGATCCCCGATGTCTTAAAACTTCTCGAGGAAAAAAAGCTGAGTCGTAAAAGCCAGGGAGCGTTGATTGTTCCGCTTGATGATTATAATATTGAGCCAATGCTGCTGCGTAAAAAAGACGGTTCAACTTTGTACGGAACCAGAGACCTGGCAGCCGCTATTTACCGTCATAATACTTATAATTTCGAAAAGCTGCTCTATGTTGTCGGCGTTGCGCAGGGACTCCATTTCAAGCAGTTCTTTAAGGTCCTCGAACTGGCCGGTTTTGACTGGGTGTCTAAATGCGAGCATGTTGACTTTGGCTGGGTTACGCTTGGCGGCGAAATGATGTCGACCCGGAAAGGCAACGTTGTGTTCTTAGAGGATGTTTTAAATCATGCGAGGGCGAAAGCTTTAACAATTATCGAACAGAACAGTCCCGACCTTGAGAACAAAGAAAAAGTTGCTCAACAGGTCGGTATTGGAGCCGTCGTCTTTACCGAACTGTCGGTTAAACGTCATACCGACGTGTCTTTCGACTGGGACAGGATGCTTGATTTCCAGGGCTATTCGGGACCATATCTGCAATATGGTCATGCCCGTATATGCAGCGTCATGCGTAAACACGGAAAAGAACTCGACGTTGAAGCAGATTACGGGCTGTTGAGATTACCAGAGGAGTATAAACTGGCTAAAATGCTGTTGGAATTCCCCGATAGACTTATCAACGCATCCGAGCAAAACGAGCCATATGTGCTTACATCATACATGTTTGATCTGGTCAGTCTTTTTTCGACATACTTTCAAAAGCATAAGTCGCCAACAGATAAAATCCTGTCTGATGATCCTCCTTTAAGAAAAGCAAAAGTAAATTTATCATATAGCGTAAAAACCGTTTTGGAATCAGGGCTGAATATATTGGGGCTTGAAGCTCCTGAAAGAATGTAAGTAATTCAAAAATAAACAGAAAAGATTCAAATTATGAACAAGATCATCAAACCTGCATCAAGCATTCGGGGTAAAATTACTTTTACGGGAGATAAATCTATTTCTCACAGAGCCGTCATACTCGCTTCCATTGCCAGAGGCGATACCACAATCATTAATTACAGCGCCAGCCAGGAATTTGAGTCGACGCTTAACTGCCTTCGTCAGTATGGTATCGAAATCGAACAGCCCGTGGATGATAAGAACAAGCTTATCATTCACGGTAAAGGATTAGAGGGATTTTCCAGGCCGGAGGGAGTAATTGACGCCGGCAACTCAGGCGCAACTGTACGGCTGCTTATGGGAGTTGCCGCCGCCTGTCCATTCGAGTCAACTTTCGATGGTTCTGAAAGGCTCAGGTCCCGGCCGATGCTCAGAGTAATTGAGCCTCTGGAAAAGATGGGAGCCAAAATTGAAAGCGACAACTTCAAGGCGCCGATCACGATCAACGGCGGCAACCTTCAGGCAATCAAATATATTATGCCCCTGTCAACTTCTCAGGTTAAGGGGGCGGTTTTCTTAGCGGGTCTTTTTGCCGACGGCATTACCGAGCTTATTGAGCGGATCCCCAGCCGAGATCATTTTGAGCGGCTGATGTCATTCATGAAAATTAAGTTCAATAAGGAAAAAGTTCAGCCTGCCCCACTTCAGATAAATGATGAATTTGAACGACGATTGAAAAAGCTTAACAAGAGCGTTGTTTTAGAACCGCGAGGCGGGCTTTTCACTCTGCCGGGCAATCAAAGGCCAGTCTCCAGCCAGACAATCGAAATTCCCGGCGATATTTCTGCCGCCGCTTTATTTGTGGCTGCAGCAACATTAGTTAAAAAATCAAATCTGGTCATTGAAAATGTCGGTTTAAATCCCACCAGAATAGGCTTTCTTGAGATACTGGTTAAGATGAGAGCCAATATCAAATCCGAAGTCACCGGGCGAAAAGGTTATGAGCCGGCAGGAACAATTATTACTTCTAATAGCTCGTTGAAGGGCAGACGAATTGTCGGCGAAGTTATCCCGTCTATTATTGATGAATTACCGATGATGGCTATTATAGCTACCCAGGCTCAGGGCACAACTGTTATTCGTGATGCTTTTGAATTACGGCACAAGGAAACCGATCGTATTAAAGCAGTTGTCACAAACCTTCGCAAGATGGGCGCCAGAATCGGCGAACTTGAGGATGGTTTGGCTATAGACGGCAGCGCTGATCTTGAAGGAGCGGAAATCACCTCCCATGGCGACCATAGAATTGCCATGGCTTTCGCTATTGCCGGCCTTATAGCAAAAGGTGAAACCGTAATCAGAGATGCTGAATGTGTGGCCACCTCTCATCCTACTTTCTGGGAAGACCTTGACTCTGTAGCCGAATATTAACCGGCGCCCGTTTTGAATAAAACTCTTGCACGCAGAGCTTCTTTCACTGAAAGCCTTCATGAGGGCGTCAGGCAGGGTTTTTACTCTTTCTATACGCTTTTGAAGGTCATGAGTCCGGTTTATATATTTATTTCGGTCTTGAAAAAGCTTGAAATCCTGGATTGGCTGGCGGGATATATTTCGGCTCAGCCGGCTCAATTTTGAAATAAATTTCAGGGATTTATGAATTTTTTCCTTGACTTTTGCTTGATTGTTCATTAATATTCCTTCGTTATTAAGTTTTCCAGCGTCCCCGTACGGGTCATAAGACTCGTATGGGGCGCCTTCTTTTTGTAGCCCAGGGGGCGGTCTGGTGGATTACTATTATTGTCAGGTTAATTGCAGCTTCCATAGTTATAGCCATCATAGCCCTGTGGCTGAAACGGGGCAGTTATGCGTAAAACCGGTAAATTGGGCGAGGACCTTGCCGCCAAATACCTGAGACTGAATGGCTATCAAATACTGAAAAGAAACTGGCAAGGCACAAAGGGGCAAAAATGCCCGGAGATTGACATCATTGCCCAAAAGCACAACATCGTTGTTTTCGTGGAGGTTAAAACATCATCAACCGGAAAATTCGGTTCGCCTGAACACTGGATAACGCCCCATAAACGTTATCGTCTTGCCAGGGGCGCCAGCGTTTATCTTTCTCAGAATTGTGATGATAACACTGAATGTCGTTTTGATGCAATCACGATCGACCGTCAAACCCGGCCGCCGGTAATCAACCATATAAAAAACGCATTCCTTGTATCTGATATTGACTTCCAATAGAAATGCAGGCTCTATGATATTTATCCCAGATTTTGCAGTAGTAGTCGTAGGTTGGGGGCTTGTCCCCTAACAAGATTGCGGCCGGATAAACCGACCGCCTACAATCTTAACCCGCATTATTCATAAATCTTACTCCGCCATAGGCGGATTCTTCTGCCAGAGCTGTCGGAAGTAACTTCCAACAGCACAAAAAAAGTTGCAGTAGAGGCGTATAGCGATATCCATACGGATCTGTAGGACGCCCCTACGCGTTGAGTTATAATAAGTTGCTTGTTATTTCTGATTGTTTAGTTGCAAAATCCAGGTTTATATTCAACGGTGACGACCCTCAGTGGTCGACACAGAAATTAACGAAAAGAAACTGTCAACTGCGGCCATACGGCTCGTAGAGAGAGTCGACAGCACCGGACATTATCTAAATCTAAAGGAAAATAAACCGAAAGACAAACCGACTAATCAATTCCGCTTTTTATCGTATCTGCCAGATTCGCTTTAATGAATCCAGCGGCAGGCTTTCATATTTCTCAAGTTGATCATTAATAGCTTGAAATACTTCCTGCTGAATCTCTGGTTGCGATGATATCTTCTCCAGAAAATCGTTCAAAAACTCCCGGCTTGTATTATTTCGTAAGAAGATATCTTCAATTGCCGTCTGATAAGCTGCGGCGTTATCGCCATGCTTAGTTTTGCTGACAGTCAATTCCACGCATATTTTAGTAAACAACTCTTTTTCCTGATCAGAAACCGAGGGTGTTTTATCACACGAAAGGATAAAAAAAACGAGTATAGTGATGAAAAAAGCCCGCCGGTCGGCGGGCTGCATTCTACGAACCGAAAACATCTTCCCGGTAATCCTCTATCTCTGAGTTTGAGTAAACCTGTTTATACCATGCGTTCCAGATTTCCTTGCGTTTGTTCTCGAACGAATCGTTGTACAGCGAATCTGAAATTGCCGCATATTTCTCATCATCAACCGGCTGACGATCGATAAACTTTATCAGATAGCAACCGGAGCGGCCTTCAACAGGTTTTGAAAGCGGTTTGTCGGCAGACAGGTTGAAAGCTGCTCCCATGAAATTTGGGTCGCTGCCAACATTTTCAACATACTCATGTCTGGCAAAAAACTTAGTTTCCTTTAAATTCAAACCAGTCTCATCGATTGCCTTTTCGAAACTCATATCCCCGGACTGGAAAAGCTGATAAAGGCTGTCGCCTTTGACGTAGGTTTTATCATTAATAATTTCCCTGCGGACCGTCATTGTTATCTGCTTTTCCACATCCTCAAAAGGTTTGAACCCGGCAGGATTTTTCACTCCCGGAGTTGCCACGATAAAAGCGTTTCGCACGTCAATAACATCGCTGATAGAACCTTCGTCGGCTTCGAATGCAAAATCTGCCAGTTCCTTATCGGATCCAATACCGGGGATGTTGCTGCCCCGGGGAAAAGATTTAGTGGTTTGTACAGTATACTTACTTTTCTTTGCTAAATCATTGAAGTCGTCAACAAAAGCGCTCTGTCTGAATTCTTCGGCTTTATCGCGAAGGTCTTTTAATGTGCGATCAGTCGTTTCCGTTTTAAGAAGAATGTGACTGGCTTTAATGAGCTCCTCTTCAATACCCATATCGTTTTTTTCAGTTTTTCTGCCGGTAAGCTTAATCAGGTGCCAGCCAAATTGAGATTTAACCGGATCGGAAACATCACCGATATTTTTAAGAGCGTAAGCCGCTTTCTCAAACGGTTTAACCATCTGCCCCTTACCAAACCAGCCGAGGTCTCCGCCGTTTTCACCGCTTCTATCCTGAGAAAATTCCCTGGCCAGGTCCTCGAATTTTTTGCCCTCGTTCAAGATCTTGATAATTACATCCATTTCTTCTTTAACAGAATCTATATCAGCCTGGCCTGGCTCTTTTTTAAAGGAGACATATTTAAGCGATGCTGTTTCACTGGTTTTATAATCTGGGTCTTTGTCAAGTTCATACCTTGCCATAAGCATCTCATCTGTTATTACAATACTGGCAGTGTCGATATCGCGTTCTGAGATAAAGGCATACTTTACTTTGACTTTTTCATTTTTATCATGATACTGTTCGTAAACTTCAGATTCAGAAATAAAAGCTGTCGAGATGACAAACTCCTGCAGCTTATTAATTAGCACCTGCGATCTAATTGAATTTTCTATCATAAGCAATATCTGTTCAGCTCGGGGATCGGGGTTTACTGCCAGTTCATGCAGGTAGTTCTGGTACTTAATATGATCGAATTTTCCATCGGTTTGAAGTTCGGGGGATTCGTAAAGTTCGCGAGGAGGCATGTTTTTCACATATTCAGCCAGTTCCAGCGAGGTGATTGCAATATCGTTTTCTTCAATTTGTTGATGTATAAGTACCTGGCCGACAATGGCATTCCAGGTCTGGTCTCGAAGATTATTAAGGTCATCCTCGCTGGGATCGTCATTTGTTTTAATAAACTCCTGGTACTTTGATTCGTAATTTCTGTAAAACATATCAAGCGAAATTTCCATGCCGTTAATCTTGCCGATCGCGTTGGGAGGGCGTTTGTCTTTACTGGTTATATCCATTCCCCAGGCGAATATTATAGTTCCGACAAAAGCTATAATCACCACCACATAAACCGGCTTGGCGGCGGTTCGAATTTTGTGCATCATAAAAGGTTAACTCCTTGTATAAAATTACTGTCGATTTATTAATCGACCAAAACTATCCTATTTTTAAATAACGATTAAATATACATAATATTTTTTTTATTTCAACAGAAATTACAGCCTTGACCGTTCTTTTCTAAATAGCTTATTATAACGAAGATGATAAATTTGATGAAAACAACCGCCCTGTGCTGTTTGCTGACCATGGTGATATATGACGACAATTATGCTCAAAACTATCGCTGGCCATTAAAGATAAAGCCGAAGCTTTCCTCTCTTTTCGGAGATTACCGAGATGACCACTGGCATTCGGGGATAGATATAACCACCAGGGGGAAACCCGGTTACAAGGTCTATGCTATCGAGAGCGGTTATGTGTACCGGGTAAAAACATCATTCTGGGGTTACGGTAAGGCTTTATATCTCAAATTAAATGATGGACGATATGTCGTTTACGGACATCTTCAGCGTTTCAGCCCTGAAATTGAGGAGCACATCCGTCGGCAACAGATGAAAGAAAAAAGATATTACAGGGATATCAATTTTCACCCCGGACAATTTCCAGTCAAAAAGGGGGATTACATAGCCCTGTCCGGTCAGACAGGAGCCGGAGCGCCGCATCTTCATTTTGAAATCAGGAATCGAGACAACATTACCGTGAATCCTTTAAAAGATTATTACAACCTGCCCGAAAGCCAGCCGCCGCTGGTTGACTACATCGTTGTTAAGAGATATAAATCCTACGGTCTGGCTAATTATCATGACATGGAATTTCTCAAACCTGATAGGGAAAACCCGAATCTTTTCGGAGCGGATACTGTGGCGATCTATGGTCAGGCTGTTTTTGCTGTCTGTGCTTATGATCCGAATGGCGGCTATAATTATGGGCTTTATGGCGTTTCGGTGATTCTTGATGGCTCAGAGATATTTTCATTTGAACATAACTGTCTTGATTATTCAACCGGCAGCCAGATCGATTATGTCCGTGATAACAGTTTGAAAATGCTGGTTGAAAAAAACAAAGGTATTAAAGCAGATAATGATAAAAATGCCTTTTACCGGCTTTACATTCAGCCTGATGACAGGCAGTTATTTTATAGTGATTACAGCTATCCCGACGGGATTATCGACACTGAAAACATTACTTCCGGTATTCACAGTCTGCAGGTTAACCTGGTTGATATAAGCGGTAATAACTGCCGGATTCAGCTTTACCTGAAAAAAGCGAAATTCAAAAAACCTGTTGTTACTAATATCTATACAGATTCAAATTCATATATTTTAGAGTTGGGTTCTTTTCCTGCCAGCCATAAGCCGCAAATACAGGTACGAAAAGCGCCGCATCTGCCTTACAATACGATTCCAGCATATTTTAGTATATTTGAAAGAACGGTTAAGTTTTTATCAGCTGATGACGCTTACGATTATCGAGTCAGAATTATCGATGAGTATTCCGATTTTTCTCCGTGGGTTGTATTCAATCCCCGGGCGAATTCGTCGGAAATTATCCCCTATGCCGATTTCCTTGAGATCATTGCTCCAAAAACTAATTTGGCCGCTTTCGGTGATTTTAAATCACAGTATCTTGATATATTGCCTCTGAACGATGATTATATAAAGGTTTTAACGCCTGTACTCAACAGCAATGACTTCTTTGAGCCGGAGTTAATCTTGAAATCTGGAATCGATGGATTTTATATATTCGATTCAGGCGGTATAGTGTGCTCGCCTGATTCCACAGTTCGGCTGCAGGTTTTAAAAAATCAGCTTTACGGTCTGGCAATTATGCAGGTTACTGAGCCGGCTTTTAATGGAGCGGGAGGTTATACTTTTAATATCTTACCGGCAGACCTGCTTTTCAAAGATGAGGCAATAATTCAGGTTGAAAAAAGACAATTGGCTTTAAAGGCTTCTCATA
The DNA here is from genome assembly GCA_965603725.1 of uncultured bacterium. Lineage (GTDB taxonomy): Bacteria > Zixibacteria > MSB-5A5 > UBA10806 > 4484-95 > JAGGSN01. Next base: position 101,964 of record CBFDEC010000002.1, read on the forward strand.
GCTCGCTGTATTATTATTCGTATAAAAAAGACAAATGGTATTTTATCGGTGAAAGGTCTGATGATTTTATTCAGGGCGTAACTCGCGGCGGCGGAAAGTTCGGAGTATTAGTCGATGATACTCCGCCCAGGATATGGAGAATACGGCCGAAAAATAACAGTAAGACAAAAAACAGAACCCCCTTGCTTTCATGCAAAATAACCGATGACCTTTCCGGTTTCAAAAAGGAAACACAATTCGAAATGACCATCGATGGTATCTGGGCGCCGGCTTACTACGATATCGACGAGAAAGATTTTTCATACCAGGTCAGAAATCCGCTTAAGATAGGCTGGCATACATTGCGTATAACGGTTTTTGATAACCAGGGCAACATATCGAGTACGGTATCCCGATTTAAGGTAATCGGCAAATAGTAATGATTCCCTTACGTGTCGAAAACCCGTCCGCACGGTTTCCATTTGTTACAATGATTATAATATCGCTAAACATCGTTGTTTTTACCTACCAGTTATCTCTGGGAACATCGGAAGATATTTTTATATGGAAATACTCTGCTGTGGCAAAAACTCTAACTACGTTTATACCGGTCAACTCCGCCTCAACATTATTCCCGCCTCTAACACTTATCACCTCGCTGTTTCTTCATGGCGATTCATTGCATCTGCTTGGCAATATGCTTTTTTTATGGGTTTTTGCCGGCAATGTTGAGGATAAACTTGGTTATATCAGGTTTTTGTTGTTTTATATTCTATGCGGGATATTGTCAACTGCGGCCCAGGTAGCAACAGCTCCCTCATCTGCATTTCCGATGCTTGGCGCATCCGGAGCAATTGCCGGTGTAATGGGAGCATATTTCCTAAGATTTCCCCGGACAAGGGTACGTACTCTGATAATCGTTTTCTTTTTTATTCGTGTTGTCAGATTGCCGGCTCTATTGTTTCTGGGAATCTGGTTTATATTCCAGATTTTGGTAGGTGCTCCTACTATAGGTTCAGCCCAGGGAGGAGTAGCTTATTTTGCACATATTGGTGGATTTTTATGTGGAATAATATTATTTAATGTAATGGAAAAATATAAATAAATCTTGCCGAAAGAAAAGCGGTTTGATAACCTATGAGCGACAAAAAAATCGTTCGCTGTGAACGGTGCGGAAAACGTCTGAGAAAAGGCGGTGATAATTACCGCCTCGATTGTACAGTAGTATCCGATTTTGACGGTTATATCAATATTTCCGCCAGCCAGGAAGATATTGAAGAATCTATTAAGGAGATTGAGCTCTCCGGGCTGACGCCACAGGAACTTGAAGAGCAGGTATATTTCAGATGTAAACAGAAACTGTGTTTTAACTGCCGAAACAGCGTAGTGAATTTCATAAAAGGGCTTGATTGAAATGAGTAAATCCGACTTCGTTCATCTTCACAACCACACGATGTATTCTCTTTTAGACGGGGCGATTAAAATTCCCGATATGCTGAAGACCGCGTCCGATATGGGGATGAACTCTCTGGCTATTACCGATCATGGCAATATGTTTGGCGCAATTGATTTTTATACGCAGGCCAAAAAATACCGGATTAAGCCAATTGTCGGCATCGAATCTTATATAGCGCCGCATGATCTTCATGAGAAACATGCATCTGCCCAGATTTATAACAGCAATTATCACCTTGTTTTGCTGGCAAAAAATTTTCAGGGCTATAAAAACCTGATTAAGCTTTCCTCGATTGCCTATCTGGAGGGCTTCTATTACAAACCCCGAATCGATAAAAAAGTATTGGCGGAACATTCAGAAGGGTTGATCGCTTTGTCCGCCTGTCTGAAAGGTGAAATACCGAAGGCGGTTACCGAAGGTGATGAGGAAAAAGTCGAGAGAGTAATCAGAAGTTATCTTGATATTTTTGATACCGGCGACTTTTTCCTTGAGATTCAAAATCATGATATAGCCGAGGAGGCGGCAGTCAGGGCGTCACTGAAAAAGTATGCCGAGAAATTCGGGCTGGGTCTGGTTGCAACCAACGATTGCCATTATCTGAAACGCGAGCACTATACCGCTCATGACGCTTTGCTATGTTTGCAGACCGGCAAGGTAATCTCCGATACCGACCGAATGCGCTACTCAACCGACCAGTTTTATTTTAAATCGGCTGAACAGATGAAAGAACTTTTTATCGATACTCCTGAAGCTATTGAAAACAGTCTGAAAATAGCCGAACGGTGCAGCCTTGAAATCGATCTGGGCAGAAATTTAGTCCCGGAATTTCCCTTGCCTGAGGGTTTTGAATCAACGGACAAGTATATTGAATATCTTAGCAATACCGGCCTGAATCAGCGTTATGCCAGGGTGACTCCCGGTTTACAGGAGAGACTTGATTATGAATTGGGAGTAATCAGGCAGATGGGTTATTCCGGGTATTTTCTCATCGTCAAGGATTTCATCGATTTTGCTAAGAATCACAAGATTCGTGTCGGACCTGGACGGGGTTCTGCGGCTGGCTCGCTGGTATCATATTGTCTGGGTATTACCAATATCGATCCGATGAAGTATAATTTGCTGTTCGAGCGGTTTTTAAATCCCGAACGAATATCAATGCCCGATATCGATATCGATTTTTCCGATCGGGGCCGCGACCGGGTAATCGAGTATGTTACCAATAAATACGGGCAGGAAAATGTCGCTCAAATCATTACATTTGGCTCGATGGCGGCTCGGGCGGTTGTGCGGGATGTGGGGCGAGTGCACTCGATCCCCTATGCCGACATGGACAGGGTGGCCAAGATGATCCCCGAGGAAATAGGCATGACTCTAGAACGGGCGCTTGAAATATCGACTGACCTGAAAGAAACGATTCAACAGGATGAAAAAATCGCCACCGTACTGGAACATTCCAGAGTTCTCGAGGGACTGGCCAGGCATGCCTCAACCCATGCCGCAGGAGTGGTAATCGCTCCCGCGCCGCTCACTGAATTTGTACCTTTGTATAAATCAAGCAAGAATGAAATCACCACTCAGTATGATATGAGAATCGTCGAAGCAATTGGTTTATTGAAAATGGATTTTCTTGGTCTGAGGACTCTGACCGTTATTGATGATACAATCGAGCTTGTTAAAGAAATCCATAATAAGAGTATTGATATAGACAAAATTCCTCTTGATGATTCCGAGGTTTACAGGCTTTTTGCCGATGCCAGGACTACCGGCGTTTTTCAATTTGAATCAAGCGGAATGCGCGATTACCTTCGTAAACTGGAACCGGCTTGTATCGATGATCTGATAGCCATGAACGCTCTGTACCGTCCCGGCCCGCTCGACTCGGGCATGATTGACACTTATATCGACTGCAAAAAGGGGAAAAAGGAGATCAGGTATGAACATCCGTTGCTTGAGCCAATACTTAAAGACACTTATGGCGTAATCGTTTTCCAGGAACAGGTGTTGAAAATCGCCCAGGTGATGGCCGGCTACAGTCTCGGCAAAGCGGACATTCTTCGCAAGGCGATGGGCAAGAAGCAGGCAGAGGTGATGGCTCAGCAAAAGAGCGAGTTTATCAAGGGCTCTATCAAAAGGAAAATAGATGAAAAGATTGCCGAGAAAGTTTTCGATATGATCGAAACTTTTGCCCGTTACGGTTTTGTTAAAGCCCATTCTACCGGTTACGCAGTGATTGCCTATCAAACCGCTTATCTTAAAACGCATTACCCGGCCGAATTCATGGCGGCTGCGCTTACCAGCGAAATGGGCAATTCAAACCGGGTTACAATCTTTAAAAATGAGTGTAATGAACTGAGGTTAGAACTATTGCCGCCGGATATCAATGAAGGGTTTGCTCATTTTTCGGTTGTTGAGCATAAGATATGCTTTGGCCTGGCCGCGGTTAAAAATGTCGGAACCTTGGCCGTCGGGGCGATTGTCAGAGCCCGCGATGAAGGCGGAAAATTCACCGATATGCTTGATTTTCTAAAACGTGTCGATCTCCATACAGTTAATAAAAAAGCTCTCGAGAGCCTGATTGCCAGCGGCGCTTTTGATTCTGTTGAACCATCAAGAGCAAAATTTCATGCTAACGTTGAAACATTAGTCGGCTTTGGCGCCCGGGTTCAGAAAGAGGTGCAATCCGGACAAGAGCAATTGTTCGGGATGGACGACTCAATCGGCATGATGGCCCCGGATTTAAAAGAAACAAAACCCTGGAGCGACGCAAAAACAAGAAATATGGAAAAAGATGTTCTCGGGTTTTACTTAAGCTCGCACCCCTTAGAGGACGATTATACAGACTATCTGGCTTTTGTCGATAACAAACTTGAAGACCTGGTGGATCTAAAGGATGGCAAGAGCGTGCTAGTAGGCGGTGTAATCAGTGAAAAGCCAAGGATCAGCACCAGCAGAAACAACAAGCTCTATGCCTTTTTGAAAATCGAGGATCTTACCGATACGGCGGAGGTTATTGTTTTTTCAGATTGTCTTGAAAAAAGAAAAGCGCTGCTTGAGGAAGGGAACAACATTCTGGTGACCGGAGTCTTAAGTACCCGAGAGGGCGAAAAACCCAAGGTGAAAGCCAATGATCTATTTCTAATTAAAACGGCTTATCAGGAAATTCCCTGCAAATTATTCATGAAATTGAACGAATCCGAACTCGACGATGGTAAAATCGATTATTTGGCTGAACTTTTTGAAAAAAATCCAGGCAAATCTGAGGTTATAATCCGTTTGCGCAGTGATAATAACAGCCTGACAATCAGATCGAAAAAATTTAAAGTACAGCCGTCTCCAGCCATTTTAAGAGAACTGGTAAAAGCATTTGGCGAGGATAGTATTGACCTTAAAGTTCAACAGGGTTTTGCCAATAACAGGAATAATAAGGACGGGTATTGATAAGTAAAAAAGGTGCTTTAAAAATTACAATATGGTTCTGGACAGCTATTCTATTTTGTCCATTAACAGCCGAAGAAAACAGATTATTCACAGTATATAACAGTTTATACCTCGACAGCAGGTATGGCCATCTAATCGATTCTCTTACAGGCGATAACGATGAGGAAAAACTGATTCTGGCCCGGGCTTTTGCAGCAGTCGGCGATAAAAAAAGCGCTATAAGGCAATTATCTGAATTAACAGGCGATCATATCCAGTCAGCGGCTTTATATTGTCAATATGATGATTATAAAGAAACAAGAAAAATCGCCTTGGCCAATCCCGGAGATAGCGGTTTTAGTTCTCTTGCTGCAGATTATCTTCTAACCCTTGTTGAAAGTCATAATAGTTTTCCATCGATAGAACGCCTGCAAACACTGGCCTTATCGACGGTCGATGTGTTTAAATTCAAGGCGAACCTGATACTAACTGAATACTATTGTGAAAACGGAATACCTGACTCCTCGATGATAGCGCTGAATAATATCTACCCCGACGTTTTAACCATAGAAGATCAAATTAATTATTACTTTCTAAAAGTTAAACTGTTCTGTACTTTTAAGGATTATGATAACGCCCTCGAAAATTTCAAGAATGCTCTGTCTGTCAGATACCTGGTAGAGGAGAAAAAGAGTGTTTTATCTTTTGTTGTTGATTCCCTATCTCCAGCCCTCGATAATCAACAGATTATACAATTGATAAAGATGCTGAAGGAAAAAGGATACTACAGCAAGGCCATTAAATCATTAAAAGGAATTGAACCATCCGATTCGAATGATCTTATTCTTGCCTGGTGTTATCTTGGGAAAAGAAACTACTCGAAGGCAGCCAGGATTTTCAAACGATTGACTCAATCTCCGTCTGAGACAATTAAAACTGAGGCTGAATACGGCCGGGCGATTTGCAATTACCGTCGAGGTTTAAGAGTCAAAGGAGTGACTCAGCTTCTGAATTTTACAAAAAAATATCCAGAAAACCCCTTGAATCCGAGGGCGCTTTTTATTGCCGGCGATTTTTATCAAAAAAGCGACCTGAATAAATCTATTAACATATTGCAAAAATTAACTGGCGAGTACCCGGAATCAAGATATTATACACGAGCGCTTTTTCTTCTTGGCAAATCGTATGCAAAACTAGGGCTAAAAAATAAAGCCGCATTAACATATTCAAGCTATAATAGAAAGGATGAGTTTGCCGATATTTTTGATTACTGGTTGTATAAATTCTCCCCCGATTATAAGCCGCATTTGGAAAAGATCGTTAGCCGATATAATTCATCATTTTACAATTTCAAAACAAGTGAAATTTTGGGCGGCAGCGTAAAAGACTCTATTTTTACTTATGACGAATTTATGACTGGTTTTATAGAAAAGGTCGAAAAATTTCTGTCATGGCGGGTAAAAAAGAAACGGATTGATGAAAAACAGCTTAGCCACGTCGACAGTCTTTTTTATTATGGCTTGACAGATGAGGCTGGCAGGCAATTACTTAATATCTATTACCGGAATTCCAATCTTTACAGCAGGCTTGAAGTCTTGAAAAAGTCGAGGAAACTTCGGCTCGATCAGGTGTTTTTCAAGGTCCTCGATGATCTAAAGGGCAACCTGAAAAGACAGGGTCTTTCGTACAGCCGCGATACCTGGAACGGCTTAAATTACCCGGTCCTGTTTAAGGACTTACTTTCGTATAATGTAAATGATATCGATCCATACCTGGCATTAGCGGTCATTCACCGTGAAAGCCGGTTTAACCCGCATGCGGTTTCAGAAGTGGGAGCTTTAGGTCTTATGCAGCTTATGCCGGTTACCGCCGCCCAGATGGCTGGCGCAAAAGAAATATGTCAGAAAACATTATTCAATCCCGGATATAATATAAAGCTGGGGTGTAAATATCTTCGCTGGTTAAGGCATAGACTGCAAAAGAACGAGGTGGTTGTAGCCGCTTATAATGCCGGTCCTACAGCCGCTAAAAGATGGCGGAAACAGGCCGGAACTGATACTGAAACTTATATAGAAACAATCGGTTACGATCAAAGCCGCAACTACACACGCCATGTAATCGGCGATTATTTCTGGTATAAGCGTCTATGGCCGCTGGAATTCAATAAGTAAGATCATCGCCGGGGATTTTATCTGGAACATTTATGATAAAAAGAGAGTTGTTGACGATTATATATAAAAATACAAATCGGGAGGACGGATGAAAAATATCGTAATCGCAATCGTGGCATTAACAGCGGTTATATTAATTGCATATAGCGTTTCCCCGGATAAAAACAATCAGGGTACAAAAGCCGAATCCTCGGACGATTTAACCTGGGTAAAATTTGATACGGGTCTAAAACTGGCGGCTAAGGATAATAAATATGTAATGGCTTATTTCTGGCGGCCAAGGTGCCCATGGTGCACTAAAATGGAGAATGGTACCTTCTCTAATCAAAAAATAATTGACCTGATTAACGCATATTTTACACCGGTCAAAGTCAATACCGGATCAAAAGATATTTATAAAACTGAAAAAGGCGAGATTTCTGTGGGTCAATTGGCTCGAAGTCTTAGAATCCGTGGTGTGCCGGCCACTTATTTTCTGAAAGCCGATGGTACGGTTTTAACCGGCATCCCCGGATATAAATCCGCTGAAATCTTTGAATTGATATTGAGATATTTTGGCGAGGAACATTATAAAGAAAAGAGCTTCGAAGAATACCAGAAAGAGCCGAAAGAAGACTCATAATCTAAATATATTTATATGCTGACGACTCCGAAAATATGCCTTAATATATAAAGCGCTGCATTAAATTGCCATTAATATGAAATCAACTATAGAGTCATCAGAGTCATCGGTCATTTTCATCAATTTTGAATTAAAAGGAATTTGACAATCCAATTGAAAAAGCTCTTATTAATATTATGCCGGATGCATTTAAAGAATTTTTTGCAGATCAGCCGTTTTGGGGTTTGCTGATTGTTATATTCATGGCGTTGCCGATTCTGGGCGCAGTGGCCTGGGTGGTGTTAAGGGCTTTAAGGCCGAACAATAATAATTTTCCAAAATAACAATCGCCAGTTGCTTGCAGTACAAGCGATTAATTCATTTTAATCCGAATTATTCATAAAATCTATTTTATCATTAAAAATTAGCTTTTAATCCTTTAGATAATAATATGATAGAAATAATGTCAGGAATCCATTAAGAATACAGTGTGTTTTTGTGCTGTCGGAAGTTACTTCCGACAGCTCTGGCAGAAGAATCCGCCTATGGCGGATGCCAGCACATGTTAAGTCGCTTGCGGTACAAGCGATTAATTCATCTTAAGTCTTCAATTTTTTATTATAATCTTTTTTAGCAATTGCTTAAAGTTATTGATATAAGTCTCCTTCTTATGGGAAAATTCCTATTATTAATTCCCCCAAAATAACGTTCTGAAATTCTTATGGTTTCAGCCATCAGGTTGAGTTTCAACATGATAACTCGTCATTGGCGGTTCTGAAACGCCGGAACAATAAGCGGAATGGATGTTGCACATTGTTCAGGAGGATTTTTGAATTTTAAAAACTTTTAAGTAAAAGCGGATTTTGCCGATAAAATTTACACAGGCTGTTTGACAACGTAAGTTTTTTTCGGCAGGTCCGGGAAGGAGCCTCAATGGCTAAAAAACGGAAACCGGAATTCAAAATGCCGGAAAAAAAATGCTGGCATCTTTACAGCCTGCAAGCTTTGAATTCGGAGAAGTTTATTAAGGTTGTGGCGAAGATTTTGAAGCGGGAATATCTATTAATAAAATAGTCTTGACATGACAATCACCGCATAGTAAATTTGCTCCAACTTAGTTTTATCAGGAGGAGTTGATGCCGCGAAAAGGTTTTTCAGTCGTTATCGTGCCGGATGATACCGGTAAAGTGATAGAAAAAAGAATTGGCAGGTGGAAGATAATTTCAGTTCTTGTTGTCCTGTCTATGTTTTTTATCTGCTCAATGTTTTTTACTGTAAGTTATTTTAAAGCCAACATCGACCGACAAAAACTGACATCATTAGAAAAAGAAAACGTCTATTTAGAATCAGAGATTAAAAACCTCAGGGAATCAGTTGAGACTATTAAGGAACGGATGGCCGACATTGTAGATACTGATGAAAAGATTAGATTGGTATTTGATTTGCCAATAATCGATCCATCAATTCGTGAGGTTGGTATCGGTGGTCCGGATTTCAATTCCTTAGAGTTTAGTTCGCTGCCGACAAAAAAGCTTTCTCTGGTTGAAAAAGATATCAATAAAATCTTAAGGCAGGTAGACCTTGAAAATGCCTCGCTGAATGATGTTTATGACAAAATTTTAACTCGAAAAAATATTCTTGATCATACACCGTCGATAATGCCCACCGAGGGCTTCATCACCTCGGGCGTGGGGATGCGTAAGGACCCATTTACCGGCCTGATGGTTATGCATAAAGGAATCGATATCGCCGCCGACAAGGGAACTTCTGTTATTGCCCCGGCTAACGGCACTGTCGAACGATGCGGCTGGGAGAGGGGTATGGGAAATTATATAATTGTTAATCATGGAAATAATATTAAAACATATTATGGTCATTTAAGTCTGATAAAAGTTAAAAAAGGTCAGAACGTTAAAAGGATGGATGTTATCGGTCTTATAGGTTCTACCGGACGTTCAACCGGTCCTCATCTTCACTATGAGGTAAGAAAATATGGCCGGTATATTAATCCCAGAGATTATTTTGTTAAGTCAATTATTTTTAGATCATAGAGAAACAGAAAATAAAAATAAGATTAACCCCGGTTGATTCGGGGTTTTTTTGTTGATGTTTGAGTCGAAAGAGTGAAATTCCAGACAGCAAAGATAAGCATCATATCGGCCTGTCTTTTTGGCCAGAAATGTCGCTTTGATGGTAAATCCAAACAATTGCCCGATCTAGATAATTATAAGAAAGATTGTAAGTTATTGCCGGTTTGCCCGGAAGTCTTAGGAGGGCTTGGCGTACCTCGTCTTAAAGCCTGGATTAAATCTGGAACTGGTAAAGACGTCTTAGAGGGTAATGCAAAAGTTATCAATGAAAATGGCGAGGATGTAACCGATAATTTTATTAAAGGAGCTTATAAAACACTTGATCTGGCTTTAGCTAACGGCGTTAGAAAAGCCATATTAAAATCAAGAAGCCCTTCATGTGGGGTCGGACAAGTGCACAATGTCGATAAGCTTGTAAATGGAAACGGCGTAACTGCAGAATTATTGATTGAAAATGGAATCGAGGTAATAGTAGTTTGACACATGTCCACAATCATAATCATTCTCACGGTAAAATCATAAGCCGTATGGGCTGGGCGTTTGGTTTGACGTTAGCGATATTCTTCGCCGAGTTAATCGGCGGTTTTCTCTCCAACTCGCTGGCGCTTTTATCCGATGCCGGTCATCTTTTCGCCGACGTTTTCGCTATCGGGTTATCACTGGCGGCGCTGTATATATCCCGATTGCCCACTACCAGCAAGCGAACTTATGGCTACCACCGGGCTGAGGTCTTTGCCGCCATAATCAATGGTGTATCGCTGGTAGTGATTGCCGGCGTGATTTTCATGGAAGCTTACAAAAGACTGATCAGCCCTGAACCGGTCAAGACAATCGCCATGCTTATAGTAGCGGTAATCGGCCTGGTTGTGAATATAATTATTGCGGTCAGCCTTCGCCGGTCAGCCGAAGGCAACCTTAATGTGAAATCAGCCTATCTTCATGTGATCGGCGATATGCTGGCTTCAGTAGGAGTGATTTCAGGCGGCTTGATAATGCTTCTAACCGGAAATTTCATAGCCGATCCGATTATTTCCGTGGTGGTTGCGTTAATAATCTTGCGCGGCGCTTATGGAGTGATTAAGGAGGCGGCTAACATACTTCTGGAGGGGGTGCCATCGAAGATCGACTATAATAAGCTTCAGCAGGATATCCTTGATACTCCGGGCGTGATCAAAGTTCACGACCTTCATGTGTGGACGCTGTCATCCTCTAATACCATGCTGACTGTGCATGTATTGCTCGATGGCAATACGCCTCATGTCGGTGGGGAAGTTCTGGAGAAGCTGGAGAGGATGCTGGGTGAAAAGTATGGCATTGACCACACTACAATCCAACTCGAATGCGAATGCCACGAATGTCCCCAGGAAGACGAATGCAGTGTTAACAACCCCACTGTCAATAACATAGATATCGGCCATCATGGGCACGGGGGCTGAGCGAAGTTTATGTAAGATGTACTTTACCGTGTGCTTACGGATAGTTCATTCGGATAGATAGAAGCATGTGTACTGCATAATTTCCATTACTCGCATTTACTCCATATAAATTACACTTCTTTTTTAAGATACTAATATACAAGCCGATAAATATTTAGATAAGTTTTTTTTAGTTACAAAAAGAAAATATAAATCCAAAATTATGGAGGAAGATATGGCAATTCTGATGGAAGTTATCGAATGGATGGACATGATCGGCAAAGACATGATTCACCGTTTTCCCGAGCAGGGTTCGACTGATATCAAGCTGGGGGCGCAGTTGATTGTCAGGGAATCGCAATCGGCGGTCTTTTTCAGGAATGGACGGGCTTATGATGTGGTCGGTCCGGGACGGCATACCCTGACTAGTTTGAATATCCCGCTTTTAACACGGGCGCTGTCCTTGCCGTGGAATTTCAAATCGCCGTTCAGATGCGAGGTTTATTTTATCAACCACAAGGTATTTACCAACCTCAAGTGGGGCACCAAGGATCCGGTGGCCTTCCGTGACAAAGAGCTTGGCTTAGTTCGTCTTCGCGGTTATGGCGCTTACACTTTCCGGATTATTCAGCCGCTTTTGTTCATCAACTCACTGGTTGGACGAGAATCTCGTTTCGGCACCGATGATATAGCCGATTACCTGCGTGACGTTATAGTCGCCCGGATCAACGATATGTTTGGTGAAAAGCTTGAGACTATTTTTGATCTGCCGTCTCAGTTTGATGAGCTCGGTAGCGACATCAAGCTTCGCATATCAAACGATTTTTCCAAATACGGCCTCGAACTGATAGATTTCTTTGTTACCTCGATCACTCCGCCCGATGAGGTCCAGAAGATGATCGATGAAAAATCCTCGATGAAAGCAGTCGGCGACCTCGATAAATTCCTGAAATATTCCTTAGCCAAGGCAATGGGCTCAGGCAGCGATTCCGCTCAGACAGGCACCGGATTGGGAATGGGAGCCGGTATCGGAATGATGGTGCCAGGGCTCCTGCAGGGCGCATTATCACCCGAACAGCGCGACCTGAAAACAGAACCGCTGCCAACAGTCACCTGTCCCAAGTGCAATACCGATACGCCTGAAAATTCCCGGTTCTGTTATAAATGCGGCCATCAAATGGTGGCGGTAAATACCTGTCCAAATTGTGAGGAAGAGCTTCCGGCCGAGGCGAATTTCTGTCATAATTGCGGCAAAAAGCTCAATGAAAAAACGGTCTGTGATAAATGCGGAGCGAAATTGCCGCCGGGATCACAATACTGCACTGAATGCGGCGAAAAATTAAATGGCTGATTTTCAACTCATATATAACTGCCCCGGATGCGGCAAGCCTACCAAGACGCCCGAAGGGGCAATGACCAACCGCTGTGAATATTGCGATCTCGTGGTCAGGATTGGCGCTCCACACAGGATATTGAAATATTTCTACAAACCCAAAATCAAACCTTATGGCGCACGAATGGCAGTAGACCGTTATCTTAAAAACAAGGGCTTACCGTTAACCGGAAATATAATAAAATCTGAGTTGTTTTATTTGCCATTTTATCGTTTTCGGGGCATGGCTCTTGATTATCTGGCTCCCAATGTTGAATTTGAAGAAGCGGCGAATGGGCAGATAATTCCGGTCGAGAGCAGGTATGAGCTTAAAGGCAAGGATTTCGATGTTACCGTTCCGGCATTTTCATCAGGCGAATTAAAGCTGGCATCGCTTGGAATAAGGCCGCAATCGCTGCCGCTGTATGCTTACAGCCGTGAGGAAACTCCCGCCGGTGCGGTTATGGTAAGATCGGATATTTCTCCGGTCGAGGCTGAAGGCAGAGCGATGGACCTTCACAAACATAATATCAACATATACAATAGATCGGCGCCAATCTGTTCGGCGATGATAGGCGAAAAGATATCGGTTATCTATTTTCCTGTCTGGGCTGTAACTTACAATTCAAGAGGAGAGGGAAAAACCGTTTTCGTTGACGCCGTTGCTAAAAGGGGCTATGCCGGGACTGAAAAACCGTTTGAGTATAAAGGGCAGGTTTCCACCGGACAAAATTCTCATTATATTCAATTGCTCAAACATCAATGTCCTAATTGCGGTGCAGATCTAAAGGAGAATCATTTTTCATTGTTTTATCCATGCACCAATTGTGATCGTCCGTATATCTTAAGCGATGATGGATACAGGCAGGTTAAATGCCTGGCGGCCGATCCGCAGGTTTGTGTTCCATACTGGAGATTTCCGCTTGAGTTTCAGGGCCGGAAAAGATATAAAACGGTTAAAGATTATTACAGCCTGCTGACAACCGAGGTGGCATTATTGCGTAAAGAAAAACGAGACAACCCTTTTTATCTATACAGTCCCGCTTTTAAGGCAACCGATGTTAACCTGTGGGTTAAAAGAGCGATAACGATTTTAAAAACACAGCCTCATGACAGACTGGCTGAAAAATTCCCCAAAGATGGACCGGTCCTTTGTATCGATGAGGATGAAGCTAAAGAGACGGCGATATTTTTATGGCGAGTGATTGCTGAGAGGTATGGCCGGCTTCAAACTGAAGGGTTTTATCTTGATGAGGATGGCCTTCAACCAGGGGAAATAATCTGGCTGCCGATACAGGATTTTCAATTGATAGTTAAATCCGCTGAATTTAAGGAAGTCGACGTGATTGATTTATGAAAACAGCCGGCGTTATTGATATAGGAACAAATACTGTTTTATGCCTTAAAGCCGCAATTGATGAAAATGGCATAAAGATATTTTCTGATAACCGTTTTCATTACCGTGCGGGCAGACGTCTTGATGAAGCCGGAAATATCTCCTCAGAATATAAAGCCGGAATGATAAATGCCGTTCACAAGGCGCTGGATACATTGAGGGATTGCTCGGTGATAAAGATCACCGCCACCGAAGTACTGCGAAAGCCGAAGGATGGGGCTGAGTTTGCCGGCAAATTATCTGAGGAAATCGGGCGCCCCATCGAAATCATCGATCCCCGGAAAGAGGCCGAGTTAAGTTTTAAGGGGGCAACCTGGGGAATAAAAGCGCCGGGGAAAACTGTGGCTGTTGTTGATATCGGCGGCGGTTCATCAGAACTGGCTGTCGGCGTGGATGGAAAACTGAAAAGCTGGTCGGGCGTTAAGCTGGGCGCTGTTACTGCCTGCGAGCTGGCAGGCTATGAACAGCCGGTTGATGCATACAGGGAAATCGCTGATGAGATTTTTACCAAATCCGATTTTTCCAGGTTATTAGACCCGGTTCCAGATAAAATGTTAGTCGTCGGCGGTTCGGCAACGGCTGTGGCGGCAATACTCGCAAACCTGGATGAATTTCAGACTGAAAAGTTAAAAGAATTTTCAATACTGGAGGAAATCCTTGCCCTTCTTACAGAAACGCTGGCCTCAATGACTATCGGGCAACGAAAGAAGATTATGGTTTTTGACCCTGAAAGGGCTGATATTATAGTAAGCGGCGCCTCGATTCTATTATCTTTTATGAAGATTTTCGGTTTTAATATAATAAATGTGTCGACAAACGGGCTTCGTCATGGACTTTTTCTGGAACATTTTAGCTAAAGAAACGCTTGACAATAAGAAGGGCGCTGGTATTTTATGGCAATGCAGAAGGAGGATGTCTGGTAAGTTTGCTAATATTGTGATTGATACTTTTAGAAAATTCTTGAAAATTTAAGATAATTTTGCAGCCGGAAAGGTAAAAAGCTTGTCGGACATCATAAATACACGATCTTCAGCATTAAAATCCATTCCTTTTTTCTTTAGTATTGCATTAATATTAAACTGCAATGGCTGCAGTGACAATCCTGTTACCAGCGATGCGCCGGAGGTATCTGATCTGGTTGCGCCAACCAGCGTTCAAATCGATTCTACCGATACCCTGTTTTTTTCAATTGCTGTTAGAGACCCACAGGGTCTTTCAAATATTGACAGGGTTTTTTTTACAATTAAATCCTCCGACAGCCTATTGATCTGCGACACATTGTTTATGAAAAACGATGGTCAGGATGGTGATAGTATCGCCGGTGATGGCATCTACAGTTATATTATTGTAGGTGGTGAAATATTCACACAAAATGATGAATACCTGTTTGAATTTGCCGCATTCGATTCAGATAATAATCAATCGAACATTATAAGTAGAATAATTACTGTTAATTCTCAACCGCAGCCCTATGTTTACGATTTAGAATTCCCTGATTTTTTACCTATTGGTTTTACTGATACTGTTTGTCTGCATCTTAGTGTAAGAGATATACAGGGTCTTGATGACATTGATAAGGTCTATTTCACTATTGAATTGCCGGGCGGTTCAATCGATCCGGATACATCCTTTATGCATGATGACGGTCAGTTTTGCGATAATACAGCCGGCGATGGTGTTTACAGCTATAGCCTGACCAGTCCTGATACATCTTATGAGACCGGTGATTATATTTTTCATTTCACGGCTGTTGATTTCGAGAGTAATCAGGGCAACACTATCAGCGACACTGTCAATATTTATGACCTGCCGAATCCTTATGTGTACAATCTGATAGCACCTGATTCACTCCAAAAAGGTTCGCCCGATACTGCATATCTGTTTCTGAGTGTCTGGGATCCCCAGGATCACAGCAATATTGACCAGGTTTATTTTACAGTCACCAAACCTGATGGCTCCTCCAGCGGTATCGGCTATCAGATGTTCGACCGCGGTGATAATGGAGATTCCGTTGCCGCGGATGGCATTTACACGCTTGGCATTTTAGCCCCTTTACCGGAGAATCAGTCAGGAGATTATATTTTTCATTTTACCGCTGTTGATTACGACAGTAATTTCGCAAATATAATCGATAGAGTAATTACTGCATATGATGATATGGTTTCGGGAAATTATAAAGCAACAAATGTTGGTGATTATCCATATATTATAGATGGTAAATATGATTACTCAACAGTCAAACAACAGGACAAGTTTCGCACAATTAACATAGATAGATTTGTATTACCATGGTAACGAGGTCTTAATGAAAAAAATTGTTTTAATGGTTCTATTATTATCTGCATCGGCTGTGGCGGTTATGAATTTTTCCTTTGATGAAACATATCCGGGTTTAACCTCGAATTCTGTTGTTGAGATTGTCTATGATTCTGTCGGCATCTGGCTTGGCTCGGTCGGCGGAGCGTCATATTCAACCGATGAAGGGCAAAACTGGCAGACTTTCCGGAAAGGCTCTGGATTGTACAGCAATCTTGTTTCGGCTGTGGCGGCGTCAAAATACAATGGCACAACGTATATTTGTGTTGGCACGTTGCATTCCGAACAAATGGCCGGGCAGAGCAATGAATTCGGGGACGGTTTCTCATTAACCACCGATTACGGCGCCTCATGGGATACCCTGATGCCGCATCAGGCGAACTGGGTGGGAATGCTCTCCTATGATTTGGATATCTATCAGGATGATATCTACAGCGCCTGCTGGTATGGCGGCCTTATCAGGCTGATGGATGCCGGGCAGAACCGGGAAGATTCTCTATGGGATAACCTGTATTTGAATGCCTCGGACAGCATCGATTTGTGGGTGGACAGTACTTTTTATAACTATACAAATTATTACTTTTCGGTAAAAGTCGACACCTCTTTAGCGCCTGATACGATTTCGGTTTTTGCCGGTTCCGCCGAGGGAATCAACAGGTTTATTTTCACCAGATATGGCGATGGTTCAAAACAGAATACCGCCTGGAACATTGCTCACAGCGCAGATGATGATGGGGAAAGCCTTCCCGGCAACTTCGTGGTGGGGCTGGCGATTAACGGCAGACCTGGACGTGTTTACGATGTTTTTATCGAGGGCGATTACGCTTATGTAGCACACGATTTCGAAGGATTGTGGATACTCGATATCAGCAATCCCGACAGCCTGACTGCGGTCGGCAGTTGCGATACGCCGGGGCGAGCGTATGGCGTTACAGTGCAGGGCGATTATGCTTATGTTGCTGATTACGATCAAGGTCTTCAGATAATCGATATCAGCGATAAAACAAACCCTGAATTAACCGGAAGCCTTTTTCTTGACGGTCAGGCTGTCAATGTTTGTATTGACAGTGTTTATGCTTATGTCTCAAATGAGATTTATGGCTTTGAAATAGTCGACGTTTCAGACCCATCAAATCCATTCGAGCCTTATACCAATTCGTACTATACTCAAGGCTGGGGTGTTTATGATATTTTCGTATCTGATAATTATGCTTATGTAGCCGCCAGTGGCGCCGGTTTTCTTATCTTTGACCTTACTATCTCGCCTGATTCATCCCTGGCCGATTCGGCGCTTGTCGGAAGCTATGATTCGCTTACTAGTGTACGTGCAGTTGTTGTCGACAGCAATATGGCTTATGTAGCGGACCTGGATTCCGGCCTTTATGCAATAGATATAACCGATCCGGCCAATCCAACGCGTGAAGCATTTGTCAGGCCGGCAGGCAAGGCTGTGAGCGTTTTCTTTGATGGCGATTACATTTACGTGGCAGATAAAATTTCGCTGAACATGTACCGGTTAGTTGAAGATACTACAGTTGCGCTGTTGCTTGCAGGAGAATTTGAAACGCCCGGCACGCCTCTCAGCGTTATGGTTTCCGGCAGTAATGCCTATGTTGCGGATAACTATTTCGGTCTGCAGGCGATTGATGTTGCCGATACTGCTGATATTTCCATAACCGGTAATTTTGCGCCGGTGTGTTCGACTTATATCTGGGCCGCCTGCCGTATTGGCGGAGGTGAATCCAGCGGGCAGAAATATGGGGTGGCTTATTCGCCCAATTATGGTAAGACCTGGACGACTGTCATTGAAGAACCGGCCTGGGATTTTGCCTTTATTGGCGACACCGTTATTGTTGCCACGGATGATGGCCTGTATATCAGCGATAATTACCAGGACTGGACAGTCATAAGGGAAGTAAATGATTCCGACCCGTCAAGCCAGCGGAAGTTCTACGAATCCGGATTTTATGCCGTAGAAACGGTTGGCTCGGTAATCTGGGCGGGCGGCGCCGATGGCACAGTCCGGTTTGAAAACGGAGATTCGAGTGTTTTTCGCTCCCAGATTCGGGCCGAGGAACATTTTGCCTACCCATCGCCGTTTTCCCCGATTGCCTCGACTCGTAAAGGTACTACTATCCATTATAAGCCAAGGGAAGATGCTGAAGTTACGATTAAAATTTATGATTTCAATCTGGACCTGGTCAGGGTTGTTATAGAAAACGAAACTCGTCTTGCAGAAGTCGATGCCGATAATGATGTTTGGGATGGTAGAAACGATAATGGCGATTTAGTGGCGAATGGGATATATTTCTACAACATTAAATTTGATTATGGTGAAGACCTGTGGGGAAAGGTGGCTGTAGTAAAATGAGAAAATTAATTTTATTTTTAATAGTAATCGCAGCAGCAATAAATATTTCCTCAACATCCGCTGAAACTGGAAAGGCAGGGCAGGCGGGCGCGTTTCTGAAATTCGGTTTAGGAGCCAGAGCCCTGGGAATGGGCGGCGCCTTCTGCAGTATCGCTGAGGGAATCGATGCAGTCTATTATAATCCGGCAGGTCTGGCATTTGCCGCAACAAAACAGGTGGGCTTTACATATCACAGTCTGTCGCTTGATCGCAACTTGAACAGCGCCGCTTTCATATTTCCTGTACGTAATGAGGCAGTGATGGGATTGTCCTGGATCAACAGCTCTGTCAGTAATGTCACAATGGTAGATTACGACCGCAACCCTTTCGGTGAATTCAAAAACAGCAACAATGCTTTCGGCTTAACCTTTGCTAAAATCTTTGGTGTAAAATATGCCTTTGGCGGCAATCTAAGGTACCTGCAATCTACTCTTGGTGAACTGGATACTTATGCCATTGGAGTCGACATTGGCGGCTATTGCAGGCTTAATAAAATGTTCACCATTGGCCTGACCGCTCAGGATTTAGGTTCTGAATATAGATGGGATTCGAGCAATTACTGGTCGAGCGGAGGCAATGTTTATAATGATAAATTCCCGGTAAAAATAAGAGGTGGAACGTCTGCAACTTTGCTAAACGAAGCTTTGACCGCTGCACTGGATATTGTCAAGATTCAATATCTCGATTTGAAAATATACGCTGGCGCTGAATACTGGATTTTTAAACAGGTAAGCATAACCGTACCCGACGAGGAATCAGAGGATGAATTTATCGAAAAATTAATCAATAAGCGATTATTAGGGTTAAGGACCGGTTATTCGGATGGTTCATTGACTTTTGGCATGAGCCTTTACAACCCATTCGGCAAGTTAACCGGCGGATTCGATTATGCATTTCTTACCGGTAAAAGAGGGCAGGAATCAAATCATATTTTTACAGTGAGGATAATGTTTTGAGAACAAGTATAATTTTATTAGTTCTACTCGTTATATTTATGGCATTACCCGATTTGCTGTCAGCCTCCGCCGGCAGTTCGAGTTTCATCTTTCTTCGTATAAGCGCGGGTTCTCGGCCGGCTGCCCTGGGAGAGGCGGTAACTGCCTCGGGAGCCGATATAACCTCGGCATTTTACAACCCGGCGCTTTTACAATCATTTGAGGGAAGAAACCAGGTTGCTTTTATGTATAATTCATATTTTAAAGATGTCACCCAAAATTACCTGGCGTTGGCTTCAAAAGGCAAGAATTTTTCATTGGGCGGATACCTGGCCTTGGGCAATGTCGCCGATATCGAAAGGTGGACAAATCCCGATACTGCTTCTCTTGTTACGTTTGAGGAAAACAATTTTATCGGGGCTTTCAGCTTTTCTTATGGTTTTAATAAATTTGACCTGGGTCTTTCGCTTAAATATGCCTATGAAAAAATGGACTACGCCTCAGCCGGCGCCTATATGATCGATGCCGGTGTTTTTATGCCGATCAGCAAGGAACTATCCGCCGGAGTCGCGGCTAAAAACTTTGGCAATAAAGTAAAGTTTATTACCGAAAGCTACTCTCTCTCCCGGGAATTTCGAGCAGGATTATCATATAAGCCGCAGCATTTCCAACAGTCGCTTGAACTGGTATCGGATGCGGTTTTTTACAGCGATATTGACACAAAAGTCAATTTTGGCGCGGAATACAAATTCAACCGATCGTTTGCCCTGAGAGCCGGGTACGGGACAGGTTATGATTCGCGGGGCATATCATTTGGCGGCGGAGTGTTTTACCGTCAGTTTAAATTTGATTACGCTTTCGTCGGTTATAAAAACGATCTGGGCACCACTCATCGGTTCACTATAGGCGCAATATTTTAATTATTTGATTATATACATATTCAAGCCCGATTTGATATCCATAAATATTTGCGGCTGTAATTATCGATTTAGAAATCAAAAGATGTAAGCTATTATCCCAGATTTTGCTTACTAAACCCGAATTATTCATAAAATCTATTTTATCATTAAAAATATAGTGTGTTTTTGTGCTGTCGGAAGTTACTTCCGACAGCTCTGGCAGAAGACGAACTTCCCAAGCACATGAAAAATTTATGAATAATGCAGGTTAGTTCTTTTTTTCTGCTATATGAAAATCATCATGCTTTTCCGATTTTGATTGTTTTCTCTGATTTCATTCCATAAATTCCAGCCGATTTTAAATTGGCCGCGATGCGGTAATATTTTTTTAAGGTGTTTGCTGTGATGATATCTGGAGAAGGAAAAATGTAATGGCAAAATATAAGATCGCCTGGCTTCCCGGTGACGGAGTCGGCAATGATGTCATGAAAGCGGCCAGGATAGCGCTGGATAAAATCAAGCTCGATGCCGAGTACATTCATGGCGATGTAGGCTGGGAATTCTGGTGCAAGGAGGCCGAACCTCTGCCTCAGCGTACTATAGATTTGCTTAACAACACGGATTGTGCCTTGTTCGGCGCCATAACCTCCAAACCTAAACAGGAGGCGGAGGCGGAATTGATCCCCGAGCTTCAGGGGAAAAACCATATTTATTCCAGCCCGATAGTAAGAATGCGTCAGCAGTTGAATTTAAGAACCAACCTTCGTCCCTGCAAAGCCTACAAAGGCAACCCGTTAAATTACCGTGATGGAATAGACATCACTGTCTTCAGAGAAAATACAGAAGACCTGTATTCAGGCGTCGAATTCTTTCCTACTCCCGGCGAATTTCGCCGGACAGTCGAAAAACTTCACCCCAGAATGAAAAGGTTTTCTGAAACCCCGGATGACGAGATGGCGGTTTCTCTTCGCATAGTCACCAAAAAAGCCTGTCGGAATATTGTCACTGATGCTTTTGAATATGCTAAAAAATTTGGCAAAAAGTCTGTTACAGTCGTGGAAAAGCCGAACGTTATCCGTGAGACCTCCGGCCTGATGGTGCGCACCGCCAGAGAAGTTGCCAAAAGCTATCCCGATATTGAACTCTGGGAGACCAATATCGATGCTATGTGTATGTGGCTGGTGAAAAATCCTGAGGATTACTCGGCGCTGGTGACCTCCAATATGTTCGGTGATATTATTTCAGACCTGGCGGCTCAGCTTGTAGGCGGACTCGGTTTTGCCTGCAGCGGTAATATTGGCGATAACTATGCCGTCTTTGAGCCGACTCATGGTTCGGCTCCCAAGTATGCCGGCAAATACAAAGTCAACCCGATTGCCATGCTATTGTCGACCAAGATGATGCTTGATTACCTTGAAGAAACAGACAAGGCGACTGCTCTTGAAAATGCCATTGCCGGCGTTATCGCCGAGGGAAAAGTCAAGACATATGATTTGGGCGGTAAGAATACCACGTTAGAGGTTGCTGAAGCTGTTGCCTCAAAACTGTAATATTGGCAACTGCGGTCTGAGATTTGAAAAAGAAGCAAAATAGTAATGTAAGTCGAGCAGTAGGAGACTGATGACAAAGTCTCATTATTCATCAGTTGCTAATAAAATTACAAATATCGGGACTGGCGAACGAAGTTCTTTATTCAAGTCCCGACTGTTAAGGGGATATGTAATTAATACCTAACCTGAGCGATTTTGTCTCATAAATATTTTGCCTTTTGGGTTAATTTGCTGTTATAAAAAGTCTTATGATAACAGAATATTCAACAACCAAACAACCCAAAAGGTAGGAATAAATATGAGGGTTTTAAAAGAAAAAATCAACAAAAAT
>CBFDEC010000003.1:0-121148 GCA_965603725.1 uncultured bacterium
GTCTTGTGGATTTTCAACCTGTCCGGACAGACTGAAAGTCTGTCCTACTTTACTTAATAGAATGTAAACAATCAAATATTAGCAGGTAGATTTGATCTCTTATTATCCTTAAAACCCTCTTACCTCATAAGAAGTTTATGAATAATGCAGGCTAAGGCTTTTACAGCAACTTTGCTTATCTGTTAAAAAGGTCGGGTTCCTTTAACACATATCTGTCGACTCCCCTGCGGTTGGCTATAGTGGCTTTAACCGCATTGAAACCGCGGCATTTCAGGTCGTCGACAATTTCTTTGAAGCCAAACAGGCAATAAATTTTTTTCGGATTTGCGGTTTCGACATAGCGGATTAAATCGTTATAGGAGGCATGGTCTGAAAGCGGGATATACTCATCCACATGAATATAACGGATATAGCTTCGGTAAAGCGCCCAGCCCGATACGAAACAGGTTCGCTTTTGGAAATCCGGAAGAAGGTTGTCAAGGCGCTTATATGTTGGAGGGATGACTACAGCGCCGTTCTCGGGGAAGCCAGCATTCAGGGAATGGTAATTTTTTATATTAATTCCATATTGTGCGTGAATTTCGGCATATTCACAGGCAGGTTTTAAAGCATAGGAGTGGAACCCGTTATCGCCAAGTATTTTCATCACCTCCTGGGCTTTGCCGAGATTATAGGCGAAAATTATCGGGATGCATCCTTTAAACAGGCTGGCTTCAATAAACTCCAGCAGGCGTTGTTTGATATAGCTGTAATCGGGAAAGTTAAATACCTTCTTACCGAATGTTGTATCGATAAAAAGAATGTCACAATCGTGGATTTTTGCCGGGGCGCAGGTTACGTTTGCAGTTAATTTAAAATCGCCGGTGTAGACAATCCGATAGCCTGCATAGTCGATTATGGTTTGAGATGAGCCAAGAATATGTCCGGCAGATTCAAGGCGGATGGAACAACCATCGATTTTATATGTTTTACCATACTCCAGCGGTATTCCTTTAAAGCTTCCTACGCTCAATTTTGAGAACTCGAGGGTTGGTGAAGTGGCGTAAATTATTTTATGCCTTCTAAGATGATCTGAATGGGCGTGACTGACTACTGCCGCTGGCTGTACGCGGGTCGGATCTAAAACGAGATTGTTGCCGAACCTGATGCCGCCGTTTAATTCTATCAAAGTTTGTATCCGATATCGCGAAGGAATTTTTTGCGCGCCTGTTTATGGCTGTCCTGTTCAACTCCTTGAGGAGCTAAGCCATCTATGACACCCAGGACCGCCCCGCCCTGTTCGTCGTCGGCGACTACAGCCTGTAACGGGTTGGCTGTTGCACAATAAATTCTGACCACTTCCGGAACGTTTTTTATCGCCGGCAGGAAGTTAATAGGAAAAGCATTTTTTAAATAGATGATGAAGCTATGACCGCAGCCGATGCTCATGATTGCATCTGTGGCCAGCTTGATTAACTTATCATCGTTGCCCTCGCTTCGAACCAGACACTCCTGAGAAGCCTCCGAGAATGCTATGCCGAATTTAACGCAGGAACTGCTATTAATCATTACTTCATAAAGGTCCTCGGCAGTTTTTATAAAATGCGCATGACCAAAAATAGCATTGCACCCTTCCGGCATTTTAATTTCGATAGTTTTTATATCCATAAAACCTCCATATTAATGCAGATCAAAGTTCTTTCTATTTGTTTTCCTCCAGGATTGCAATAGTATCCTGCATGTCCTGCGGCAGGTCGCTGGTAAAATTCATCGTATTTTCGGTAGCTGGATGTTTAAAGCTGAGATTTTGGGCATGCAGCGCCTGGCTTGTCATCACCCTTAGCAAAGACAGCGCAAGCTGCTTCTTTTTGCCGGTGAATTTCATGACAGCTTTTGATCGTCCGCCATAAGTCGAGTCGCCTATAACCGGATTGCCAAAATAGGATAGATGCACCCTAATTTGATGTGTCCGGCCTGTCTGCAGTTTTACAGACAGCATTTCTGCGATGGAGTAACTTTTTAAGACCTTGTAATGAGTGATCGATTGGCGGTTTTTTGTGCCATAAACCCTTATCTTTTTCCGGTCGCCAAGGGAACGTCCAAGCGGCAAATCGATAGTATCCTCGGCTTGCGGCAGTTTACCCCAGGTTAGGGCGATATATTCTCTATCTATTAATCGTTTTTTCATCAATGCCTGCAAAGCGGCCAGTGTTTTTTCATCCTTGGCGACAACCAGCAGTCCCGAAGTATCCTTATCGAGCCGATGGACTAAACCGGGGCGTATTTTATCGGAAAATTCTTGAAGTTTCGAAAAATAATACAGCAATCCATTAATGAGAGTGCCGGAATAATTGCCCGCCGCCGGATGGCAGACCATACCGGATGGCTTATTAACAACCAAGACATACTCATCTTCATAAATGATATCCAGCGGTATGTCCTCCGCCTGAGCCTCAATAGGCGGAGGAGCGACCATTTCCAAAATCAGTATCTCACCGGCTTTGATCTTGTAGGATGGCTTTATGGCTTTTCCATTAAGCTTGATATGGCCAGCAGTCGCCAGTTTAGTGAAATGACTTCTCGAGTATCCCTCAATCTTGTGAGTACAGAAAACATCCAGTCTCACCCCGTGTTCTTCCTTTGGAACCATGAGTTTTAATATCAGAGTATTCATTTTAGAGAGTTTCCTGGTCGCTGTCGACTGATACGATTTTTTCCGGCTTATTAAAGATCAGGAAAATTATTATGCCAATCAGACTGACAGTAATGGCTGCATCGGCAATGTTAAACGCGTACCATCTGTACAACTCAAAGCCGCTGAAATTTAACGATAGAAACGAAAAAGGAGGTATCACAATATCAAAAATATCAACATCTATGAAGTCGATCACCTGGCGATACAGTATCCGGTCAACCATATTGCCCAGAGCGCCGCCGACAACTAATGCCAGGCATATTCTAATAAATTTGGGTTGCCTGGAGGATTTTAGAAAATAAACTACCACCACAATTATTGCTCCCATAGACAATATTATGTACAGCCAGTAACTGCCAAACGTGATGCCAAAAACCCCGCCCGAATTATATACAAAAGTGAAGCGAAAAAAATCGCCCAGCGCCTGTTTAGTTTCGCCGGGTAAAAAAGTGGTAGTTATAAGAATTTTGGTTAACTGGTCAAATAAGACAGTTATTAATGTTAAAAGCAGGTAAGGTCGTAGCTCAGGCCTCACGAGATTTACGCAGCTCCTCGGCTTCCTTGCATTTAATACACATTCTGGCATGTGGAACGGCCTCAAGGCGGGCGGGGTTTATTGGATTGTCGCATTCAATGCATTTCCCGTATTTGTTATTTCGCAGTCGGCGCAACGCTTCATCTATGTGATGCAGCAGGCGGCCGGATTTCGAGGCGAACAGAAAAGCTTTTTCACGTTCCATTGCGTCGGTTCCCTGATCGGCCATATGATAGGAATAAGAGGATAAGTCACCGGTGTTTTCTTTCAGCGTTGTATCGAGGGATGTTTTTTTCAAAAGCCCCAACTCTTCGATTAGCTGAGCTCTTTTTGCAAGAAGCAGCTTCTCGTATTTTTTTTGTTCAGATTTTTTCATCGCAAACCCCGGTGTTGCTTCTTAATTTTTTTCCAAAGCTATTAATGTTGCTACTCCGTTAATATTCCATTCTTTCTTTATTTTGCGTTTAGTCTGGTCGTCCAGTAAAACAGCAAGAGTCTCGTTTTTGATATAATCGCCAAACATCTTTATCGCTTTTTGAGCTTGTTCCGAACTTGAAACTCCCAGCTTTATTCGATCAGTAACCTCAAAACCGGCATTCCTCCGCATGTTTTGAATTTTATTGACCAGTTCCCGGGCGAAACCCTCAGCCAACAACTCATCGGTCAGGGCGAGGTCTAATACGACCTTAAGATGACTATCAACAGCCACCGCAAACCCGTTTTCAGGTACTACATTAATAGCTATCTCTTCGGAGGTCAACACTTTTTCGCTTTCATCAACCTTTATTTTTATCGATCCCTGTTTCTGGATATCGATAATCTGCTCAGGCGTCAGGGCTTTGACTGCGTTGGCAACCCGGGGGGCAAGCTTTCCGTATCTGGGGCCGATCTTGTTAAATAGCGGTTCTGCTTCAAAAGTGAAATACTTTTTCCAATCGCTGGAAAAGTCAAGTTTCTTAACATTCAACTCCTCCAGGATTATTTGCAGTAAATCGCTCAGACCGGCCGGCGCCGCGCCTTTCTCATTAATTACAACCAGGCGGGGAAGAGGCTGGCGAACTTTAATATTTGCCTGTTTTCGAGCGGCCCGTCCGAGTCGGACAATGTTCTCGGCGGAGGTCATTGCATAGTCAAGCTTTTTATTTATTTTGCTTTCATCTGCGACCGGATACTCGCAATGGTGTACCGATTCGGCGAATCCGTCAAAGTCCTCGGTCAGGCGACGGTATATATCCTCAGCCATGAATGGTGAAATCGGCGCCATAAGTTTGCAGATTGTAATTAAACTCTCAAACAAGACATGGTATGCCGAAAGTTTGTCGTCGCTGATATCAGCGCCCCAGAACCGTTTGCGGCTTCGTTTTATCCACCAGTTTGAGAGTTCATCAATAACAAAAGTTGAGATCAATCTGGAAGCGCGGGTGAAGTCGAAACTATCATAGGCCTGAATACAGTTTTTAATCGTTCCGTTAAGACGGGAAATAAGCCACATGTCAAGGAAAGGCATCATATCCGGTTTCTTTGAGGCCGGATCGAATTTGTCAAGAGCGCCATACAAAGCAAAAAAGGAATAGCTGTTTTGCAGGGTTGAGAAAAATTTTCTTAACGCCTCAACCATGGCTTTTTCGTCGAATCGTTTAGGCAGCCAGATTTGAGAACCGTTTACCAAAAACCACCTGAGAACATCAGCGCCATATTTTCCGATTAGTTCTTCGGGGTCGACAACGTTGCCCACATGTTTGGACATCTTTATGCCCTTGGCATCGAGGACCATATTATTTACGATACACCGTTTAAAACTTGAACGTCCTGAAACGAAAACGCTGATAGCCAGCATAGTATAAAACCAGCCGCGGGTCTGGTCTAACCCCTCGGCGATGAATTCTGATGGGAAATATTTCTGTTCGAAATTCTCTTTGTTTTCAAAGGGATAGTGAGCCTGGCCATATGGCATCGCGCCCGAATCGAACCAGGCGTCGATAACCTCTTTAACTCTGTGAGCCTCATGCCCGCAATCCGGGCATTTTAATTTAATGTCATCTACAAATGGCCGATGAAGATCGATTTTATCGCGAAAATTGATCGCCGATTTTTTCAACTGATCGATACTGCCCACGGCTGTCTCCTTGCCGCATGACTGGCAAATCCATATCGGCAGCGGCGTGCCCCAGTACCGCTCTCTGGACAGCGCCCAATCGATATTATTTTCGAGCCACTCGCCCATTCGGCCGGAACCTATCTCAGGTGGATACCACTCGATCTGTTTGTTAACCTCGATCATTTTATCTTTAAAGGAAGTCGTTTTGATAAACCACGAGTCGCGGGCGTAATACAAGAGGGGCGTATCGCATCTCCAGCAGAAAGGATAAGTGTGAGCATATTCCTCGCTCTTGTAGAGCAGGCTGCGATCGGCAAGGTCTTTGATAATTTCGGGGTCTGCTTCTTTAACGAACTTACCCGCCCACGGAGAAACCTTGTCGATGAAATTCCCCTTAGTATCGACCGCCTGGATAAAAGACAGTTTGTTTTTTAAACCAAGTTCATAGTCGTCGGCGCCAAAAGCCGGGGCTATATGAACGATACCTGTGCCGTCTTCCATGGTGACAAAATCTGCAGTAACGGCGAAATAACCATTGTCAACATCAGAAACCAGATAAGGGAAAAGCGGTTCGTATTTGGCGTTTTCATATTCACTGCCGGGTTTTTCGTCGATTATTTCGAAATCACCGTCAAGAACATGCAGGCACGATTTGGCCAGGATCAGCTTTTCGCCCCGATGCTTCACCGTTGTATAGAATTCCCCGGCAGCTAAAGCAACCGCAACGTTCGATATCAGCGTCCAGGGCGTAGTAGTCCAGACAAGGAAGAACGTGTCGGGAGAATCTTTAAGTTTAATCTTTATAAAAATCGAAGGGTCGGAGATATCCTGGTAACCTTGGGCGACCTCATGCGACGATAGCGCGGTACCACAGCGAGGGCACCAGGGAACGATCTTGTGACCTTTATATAATAGACCCTCATCGTGGAATTTTTTAAGTATCCACCAGACTGTTTCGATATAATCGCTGTTGTAGGTTATATAAGGGTTCTCCAGATCGAGCCAGAAACCGATTTTACGGGTGAACTCATCCCATTCGGCTTTATATTTGAAGACAGATTCCCTGCAGGTTTCGTTGAATTTGTCTATACCATATTTTTCGATATCATCTTTGGATTTAAATCCCAACTGCGTTTCAACGCCGAGTTCTACCGGCAAGCCATGAGTGTCCCAGCCGGCTTTGCGTTCAACAAAAAAGCCCTGCATGCTCTTATAACGGCAGATGGTGTCTTTAACAGTTCGAGCAAAAGCGTGATGAAATCCGGGCATGCCGTTGGCGGTTGGGGGGCCCTCATAGAAAACATACCTTGGACTATCCTTGCGTAATTGCAGTGATTTTTTGAAAATATCGTTTTCTTCCCAGAATTTCAGGGTCTCTTCTTCGAGTTGGGGAAGATTAAAGCTTTTATTAAACTGACGAAACACTATATCCGCTCAACTGTTTTTTCAATTAATCTTGATAGGACCGGTCCGGCTTTTTCAGCCGCCGCGATTACACTTTCGATCGAACAGGGCTCCATCTCTTCAGGAGTTCCCATATCAGTGACAACTGAAAAGCCGATTACTTTTGTTCCCTGATGACGAGCAACGATTACTTCGGGTACGGATGACATTCCTACCAGGTCTCCTCCGATTATGCGTATGTATTTGTATTCAGCGGCAGTTTCGAGAGCCGGTCCTGTTACCGATACATAGACGCCTCTTTGCAGGTGTATCTTTTCATCTATTGCCGTCTGTATGGCAATTTCCCGCAAATCTTTGTCATAACAATTATACATATCGGGGAACCGCAGGCCAAGGTCTGCGTGGTTTTTGCCAATTAAGGGATTACCTCCCTGGAGATTGATATGATCGGTTATTAAAACTATATCGCTCTTGGCAAACTGAGGATTCAATCCGCCGGCCGCATTGGAGATTATTATGATTTCCATTCCCAGAGCTTTCATCACCCGTACCGGAAAAGTTACCTGTTGAAGCGTGTATCTCTCGTAAAGGTGAAAGCGGCCCTCCATTGCCACAACTTTTTTTCCGCCGACTGTGCCGAACAATAATCTGCCGGCATGGCTTTCGACAGTGGAGACCGGGAAATGAGGAATCTGATCGTAAGCGATCTCGACTTCTCTTTTGATTGCCTTTGACAGGCTTCCTAAGCCTGTGCCAAGTATTATGCCTATTTTAGGCGTCTCTTTGGTTTTTGTGCGAATAAACTTTACAGCTTCATCGATCATTTGTCTGATATTTTCCATCAACTTTCCTCTGAGGTCGGCGTTTGTTCTTCTTCAGTGATTCTATTTGTGACAGTTGAATTTTTATCGGCAGCCAGTTTATGGTCTCTTTGAAATTCCTCGACCACTTTGTCGACATCCGATTCGGATATCTCAGCCTTTTTCTTCAGGATTAAAGTCTTATTCTCCTGAGAAGATTGTTTTTCCATTAATTCTAAAAGCTTGAGTTGAGACTCGAGCAACGAACGGAAATTAACCAGGAAAGCAGCCCGCTGGTTTTTTAAAGATAAATATTCATGGCGCATTTTGGAGAGCTCTTCATAATTATTGCTTAAGATTTTCTCAGCCCTGCCGTTGGCCTCACGAATGATAAGCTCTGCTTTTTCCTTAGCTGAAGATTTCATTTGTTCAGCCGACTCCTGAGTTGCCATAAGCGTGTTTTGAAGCGCTGATTCAATTTTTGTGTAATCAGTCAGCTTATCTGTTGCTCTTTGAAGCTTTTCTTTAAGCTCAAGATTTTCCCGAATCAGGTTTTCCATTTCCTCGGATATCATCTCCAGAAACGAAATGACTTCGGCTTTATCAAAGCCGCGGAACTTTGTTTCGAATTCCTGTTTTTTAATGTCTAGAGGCGTGATTTTCATAAGGCCTCCTTTAAAATCACATTTTGTTGCCTACTGATTGTTTCTTTTTCCAAATATGGCTGTGCCGATCCTGAGTTCGGTACTGCCGAACTTAATTGCCCGTTCAAAATCGGCAGACATGCCCATGGACAGAGTCTTTATTTGAACGCCGAATTTATCCCGCATTTTGTTAAAAAGCTTTTGAGTTAAAGCAAATGACTTATCTATCTGCTCGAGGTCATCTGTAAAAGGTCCAACAGTCATCAAGCCGGACAGCTTCAGATTGTCCAGTCGGTTGATTTGCTCGGCAATCAGTAAGACCTCATCAGGTTCCAGACCGTACTTGGTGGTTTCACCCGATGAGTTCACCTCGAGTAATACTTTAATTTCTTTGCCTTTTTTTTCACATTCACCTGATATCGTTTCGGCCAGCTTTAAGCTGTCAACTGATTCAATAATGTCGAATAAATCAACGGCTTTTTTAACTTTATTTGTTTGCAGATGGCCAACCATGTGCCATGTAGGTCCTTTTTCGACCTGGTGAATTTTTGTTGACGCCTCCTGTATCCTGTTTTCGCCGAAATTTTTTAAACCCGCCAGCCAAGCTTCCATAATTGCTTCAAGTCCCATGGTTTTGCTGATTCCTACCAGGGTGATATCGTCCCTATTACGGCCAAATTCGCTGCAAATGCTGGCTATTCTGTTGTTGATTTTTTTTAAATTATCGTCAATAATTCTCATAAATATACATAGTTTAAGTTAATATTATATTTTTTTAACAGCTCCGACGCAATAGAATTCTGAAGCAAAATTGGGAAAAGGAAGGGACATGGTATCCCCGAGAAGGCCTGACGGCTCATATGAGGTCGTAAGACTTTTTGGTTTATGGGAGCAAGGGGAGGCGATTTTATTCGGAAAATATTAAACTTCGGCTTTATCGGTCTGATTGATTTTCATTTTTTTCTCAAAGGCAAAATTTTTGGCGGCGAATATCAACTCGTCAAGCTCGCCATCAAGAATCCTGTCGAGGTTATATTTTGTTAAACCGATTCGATGGTCGGTCAAACGGTTCTGAGGGAAATTATAGGTTTTTATTTTTCCTGACCGGTCGCCTGAACCCACCATTGACTTACGGGATTGTGAAATTTTAGAATTATGTTCAGAGGTCAGCTTATCCAGAAGACGTGCTCGAAGGACTTTCATGGCCTTAGCTTTATTTTTGTGCTGTGATTTTTCATCCTGGCAGGTAACCACAGTGTTAGTGGGAATATGTGTGATTCTGACCGCCGAATCAGTGGTGTTGACCGACTGGCCGCCGGGTCCGGATGAGCGAAAAACATCGATTTTTAAATCGTTTTGATCGATTTTTAAATCAACATCCTCCGCTTCAGGCAACACCGCTACAGATGCCGCCGAGGTGTGAAGCCTGCCGGAGGCCTCGGTTACCGGCACCCGCTGAACTCTATGTATGCCGGATTCGAACTTTAGATCACCATAAACATTATCGCCTTCAACCGTAAAAATTACTTCCTTGAAACCGCCGACGCCGGTGACATTCGAATTCATTACATCGATACGCCATCCCCGCCTTTCAGAATACTTTGAGTACATACGATAAAGATCAGCAACAAACAGCGCCGCCTCCTCACCGCCTGTTCCAGCCCTTATTTCAACTATAATATTTTTACTGTCTTCAGGGTCTCTAGGGACCAGTCGGGCTTTTAGTTTTTGATCAAGCTCCAGATATTTTGCTTTCAGTTCGGCCAGTTCCTCGCCGGCAAGCGCTGATAGTTCGCTGTCGGGTTCCTCTTTAATCAAAAGCCCATTATCAGCGATATTTTTTGATACTTTAAAATATTCACGGCTTAGATTTAATGTCTCTTCAATATCGGAACGCTCCTTGGCGATTTTCTTATAAAGCGCCTGGTCAGCCAGAACCTTTGGGTCGGCCAGCATTTCATCAAGCTGTTCCAGACGGAGTTTTAACGGAGCTAACAGTTTTTCAAACGGGAAATCCATTATACAGCTCTC
Source organism: uncultured bacterium (assembly GCA_965603725.1). Classification (GTDB taxonomy): domain Bacteria; phylum Zixibacteria; class MSB-5A5; order UBA10806; family 4484-95; genus JAGGSN01. The sequence goes on from CBFDEC010000003.1 coordinate 10,187, forward strand.
ACCGATTCTGTGTAAAGTTCAGTGCCCTCAATCGACGATATCAATGCTGTAACGCCGACCTCAAGCTGACTGTTATCCGGTTCACGAGTAGTTATATTCTGAAGCCACAATCCGGGAGCAATCAGGATTTTGGTTAACCGCAGGTTACGGGTCTTTCCGGAAAGTTTCAGAAGTTCATATGAGACTCCCGCGACCAATGGCAGAAGCGAAAAATGGAGAGCAAATCGCTGAAGAAGAGCCGGTTGATGTCCTATTATCTGGGCAAAAATGGTATCTGATACTGAATAGGTTAAAATCGCCATCATCGCTACAATTAATATAAAGCTGGTGCCGCAACGGGGATGCAGAGTAGTGAATTTCGATGCGTTCTCGACTGTTAAAGGCAGATCGGCTTCAAAAGCGAAAATTGTTTTGTGTTCGGCCCCGTGATATGCAAAAATTCTCCTAATATCCTTCAAATAAGATATTGCCTTGATATACAACACAAACATTATCATCCTGATAACTCCGGCAATCAGATTGAAGACAAAAGCTTCACGATGAATATTCATTAACTGTGCAAACAGCAGAGGCAAGAAGAAAAATATCCCAATTGCCAGACCTATTGAAAGTAAAACAGTCGCCACAAGAGCAATATTCAATTTCTTTGAAACTGGTCCGGAAATATCTTTATCTGTTTCTTCATCGGCAGCAGCGATTTCGGCAGAGTAATTTAAAGTTTTGATCCCCAAAACCAGCATTTCAAAAAAGGAAAAGACTCCCCGAATGATGGGTTTGCCGAGCGCATTGTGTTTTTTAGTCAGGGATATGAATTCTTCAGTGCGGGTGGTGATTTCGCCAGAAATGCGCCTTACCGAAGTTGAGACCCGGGTAGGCGAACGCATCATTACTCCCTCGATGACCGCCTGGCCACCGACGTTTTTGTCAACCCAATAAAAGGGTGAAAGTAATATGGCAATAAATGATTTCACTATGTTCCCAGATATAAATGGAAATAGCGGCGCCTCAAGGATGCTCGATATACCGCCATTTGTTATCTAATTGTTTTTATTTTTAGCGTACTTACGTCTATATCTGTCAACCCGGCCGGCGGTATCGACAAGTTTTTGCTTGCCAGTAAAGAACGGATGGCAGTTTGAACATATCTCCACTTTGACGTCCTTAAGAGTGGAACGAGTTTCGATCACGTTCCCGCAGGCACAGGTGATTTTTGTTTCGTAATATTTAGGATGAATTCCTTTTTTCATATTTCCTCCGAACACATTAATATAATATTAAATTTGTTCGACGCAAGCTTAATTTACCTTAATAAAACCATTTTTACCGCCCTGGAAGTTCCCTTTATACGAGCAAAATAGACTCCAGAGGCAACATCATGGCCATAATAATCTACGCCGTTCCAGATTACATTATTGTTTATCGAGTATTTGCTGGCCAAGTTTAATTTATTGACCTGCCTGCCGTTACTATCAAAAATATAAATAATGATTTCGCTTGAACTATAGTGATTACCCTGCAGGCTCAAAATCACTGCCGAGTTGAACGGGTTGGGATAGGGTGAGCTAAGGCTTATTTGGGTTGGGATGGCGTTATTTGACTCATCAATTGATGTTCTGGAATCGATGATCGCCAGCGATAATGGCCCGCTGCCAACAGGATAGTCATCATGTACGGTTCCCTGGCTGTCGAATTCGGTTACCGAGTTGGCCAGTTGCCCGGCGCTGTAGAGCATTCCGGTGGAATCGAGCGCAAGCCCAATTGATCCGGTCCCGACTAGAATAGGGTTGTCATTACCTCTGAGAACTGTTCGGCTTAGAGCGTCATAGTTGAAAACATGGCCATCATCAAACCAGCCGCCGGCGGAGATGAAGCCGATGCCTGATGAGTTAATTACCGGCATATAAGGACTGCCGCCCGTAGAAATTGAATCAATAAGTGAATTGTCTGAAGAATCAAGGAAATATATCATCCCCATGTTAGCTGTATAATCGCCGGTACAGATTATATTGATATTTCCGTCAGAACCAACCGCCATCGCCTGAGGGTTTTTACCGACATTAATCTGATCAATAATACTGCCGTCGCTTATGTCAATTACAGTTACCGATCCCTGGCCATAACTGAAGTCTACCGGATTGAAGCCGGTATTTGCCACATAAAGTTTGCCATTATACTCAATTATACCGGCTGGACACTGACCAACAGTGTATATTGCGACTATTGAACCGCTGCTTAGATTTACTTTATAAACGGAAGATGAGGCAAAACCGGTAACAAAGGCATAATTATCGTAATATGTCGCATGCCAGGGATTGCTTCCGGTCGACAGGGGGAATTCATCCACGATAGAGTTGTTCGCCGGATTTATCACTTGCAGGCTGGCATTCCCCGAATTGACCACATACAGCATGTCTTCATAATAGACTACCTGGTTGGGAATAACCCCCAGGGTTACAATATGATTTTCCGCAGCCCCCGTTTCAATATCAATCCTGGACAGGGTTTCAGACAGATTGTTGATGACGTAAACATAATTGTCGGCAAGCAAGCAGGAATAAAAGCTGATAATTGCCAGGCTGATAATGGCGGTTCGTTTCATGGTTTCTCCTTATAATTTTAATGTTAAGCCGAAATGATAGCTTCTTGGCGGCATCGGTTGATATTCTAAAAGCTCATATTCAATATCAGTTAAATTATTAATTTTAAAGTCAAAGATTATGGCAAGCATCTTAAATTTGCAGGACATGCCGGCGCCGAGGTTAACCAGAGTATAGGGATCAAGCTGCTTGGTATTTTCCTCAGTGAAATACCGGCGGCTTGAATCAAGCATATCCGCCTCGGCATAGAAAATCCGATAATTGATTTTGGCGCCAAGAGTGTTAGCATAAAGCGGCTGAAAGGTGATATATTTTCCGTAATAGGGCTGGCCTTTTTCCCTGTTTAGGGCAGTAGATTTAATCCGTGAAAAATCGATTTCAATAATGTCGCCGGGGACTTTATAGGAAACAGAGGCTGCAGCGCTGAAGAAATCAGAGGCTGATACATTTACAGGTTTATATTTTATCCCCTGCGAGCGTCGCCAGTAGATCAAGTTTTTATAGCGAATGTCGCGATATTCCAATGACAGCCGCCATTTGCCGCCAAATTTGAAAGCGCTGTAAATCTCATTGGTAATTGAGCGTGATGTTTCGGGTTTCAAATCCGGATTGGGCATAACAAATATATCCTCCTGCCAGTAGAGCTCGGCTAACCCCGGCAAACGGAATGACTTTGCAAATGATGCGGTAAACCCGGCGGTTAGGCCCTGTGTATAGACAACTGATGCAGAAAAATTGCTGGCGGAATAATTTTTATTATCTACTCTGTTTAATGATTGAGAAATTCCCGCTTGTATAATAAACCTGCTGATATTGTGGTTATAGCCGGCGCTTCCATATAATTTGTAATCACTGCGCTTTATTTTGCCCAGAGCCAGGGCTGGCCTGATATTATCTATTCCCTCGAGAATGCTTTTTGTGTATGATAACTGTGAATTAACATTCAACCGCTTTATGGCTGTAAAATTACTCTGCAGGGCAATTCCGGACTCACTTTCGAGATATTTTGTATCATATTGAATAAAGCTGTTGAAATCCTTATAACGAGTATCTCTTTTTAGTGCAGATACTGATACTTTTACATCGATGGCTTTACTTATCCGACGGCTAAAATCAGCTCCGGCAGATATGGTTTCCTTTTTGGATGAGGCATCAACCAGCGGGTCTATAATTCGTCCCGGGACGCCGTTTTCTCCATTATAAATATATCCGGACAAATTAAGGTAATAGTCGGCAAAACAGCTTGAATAGGAAAGATAATACTTATCGTGTTTGACTATGGCGTTTTCTCTTGTTTGAGTATCGCCATAATAATCTGTGTATTGATAGTTGTTTTTTGAATAATTCTTTTCATAGATTATCTTGATTATACCAAATTTCGGCTTATGGTAGTCGAAATTTGCGTTGTAACCTTCCTCGTTATAACTTCCCTTTTGAGCAGATATCGCAAACGAGTTGGATTTTATTGACTTTACGGTTATAAAATTGAGCGTGCCTCCCAGGCCGCCGCTGTTGGCAGTACCGGTAACTCCGGGTGAAAAATATTCGATTTTAGTCACAGCTTTAATCGGAATCTGATTTAAGTCGGCCCGTCCCGTTAGAAGCGAATTTATTTTTCGTCCATCGATGAGTATGTTTACACCATCTGGTCTGATGCCGCTGATAGAGATATATGTCTCGCCGATAGCCGGTGAATTAACCATGTTTATACCGGGAATATCTTTCAAAAGCGACTCGATAGATTCATTAGCCCTGTCATTGATATCATATGTTTTAACATTGAAGCCTTGATGATCGATTTCATCCGGCGATAACGCCTCGGAATAAACAGGCGCAACGTTTATGATATTGTTTTCAAGAAATATATCGCGCCTGATCGGCGGGCCGTTGCCAACGGTGACTTTGTCAGCAGTAAATACCGTTATATTATCGAGCCGGCAACTCAACCGGTATTCACCAGCGGGGATGTTATAAATATAATAGCAGCCGTCCCGACCGGTTGTTATTTGGAATGCGGTGTTTTCCACATTTACTAAAGCTTCAGAAACAGGACCGTTTTTATCTATAACCTGACCAAAGATTTTAAGCGTAGTTTGAGAATTTGAAGAATCGGGAAATAATATTAAAAGGCTTATTATCGAAAGCGGAATTAAAAAACTCCGGGAGGTCCGGAGTGGAACAATCAGTTTCATCGCCAACCTCTCCCACGAAGGTATTTATATGGCCTTACAGTTCGGCAGGTCTCCTGACTTACGGCATCAAGGCTGCCTTATGCCTTCCCATTTGTCTAACAGTGACATAAGACAAGAATTGGTCGATTACAGTAGCGGGGCTGTGACGGATTCTCACCGCCTTCCCTATTATCCCGCATGGGACCGGACTGTTATGTGCTGATTTTTTATATAACAAATTAAGGATGATAGTCAAGAAAAATCTTTAAGAGGCTTATAGAAAACAAATTTCCTTAATTTACATGATGGCATATTCAGATTGTTAACTATTTAATTAACAATCTGTATGCTTTTCAAAAATGTCTATCGATGCTTCAATACGATATGCAGTTGTTGCCCACCCAAAACGCGATCAATTTATTCTATTTTTTTCTTTTTTTTGATTTGGCTAAACCTAAAACTTCATTGCGATGGATAGCTACAGACGCTTTAGATCTGTTTAAAACTTCAGCAATCTGGTTGTCAGTCATTTTTTTATAGTTTTTTATAATGAATTTGTTTTCGTTTTCAGAGTAGCTTCTGTTTTCGCGTTTCGGGCAATCTAGGATTCTGTTGCGGTGGTGTGTTACGGAGATTAATGACCGGCTTAATGTTTTAGCAATGGCCACGTCAGTCATTTTTTTATAGTTTTCCAGGATAAATTTATTTTCCTCGGGTGTGAAATTCCGTCTGACAACCTTTTTCTTACCCAGAACAATCAGCCGTCGATAGATAATAGATTTCAACGGTTTATTCAGTTTTTCAGCGAGTTTTGGGTCTGTCAATTTTTTGTAGTTTTCAATGATGAATTTGTCGTTATCCTCGGTGAAATTATACTTGCTTTTACGTCTTCGGGGACGATTTTTCAAGGCCAACATTCGAGAACGTCGTTTTATGCCTAATTCTATGAAGATCAACTGCACATACTGACGGCTGCAGCCATAATGTTCCGCGATATCTGTCAGGGAAAGATTTTCGTGATGGTACATGTTATACATCTTGTCTTTTTCATTTACCATCTTCTGCTTTAAAACTTGATGGGGTGCCATAAATTGCCCCTTATTAAGGGTTATTATTCAACGGTTACACTCTTTGCCAGATTTCTTGGCTGGTCAACATCGCAACCTCTTAAAACCGCTATGTGATATGCCAGAAGCTGCAGAGGTATTATTGATATTAATGGCAGCGCAAACTCATCCGCTTTCGGAATATAGATAACATCATTAACTATCGATGTAATATCTGTGTCTCCTTCGGTAGCGATAGCGATAACATTGCCTTTTCGGGCTTTAATTTCCTGGATATTGGAAATCACTTTTTCATACACCGAATCCCTTGGCGCCAGGACTACTACCGGCATGTTATCATCGATTAAAGCGATAGGTCCATGCTTCATTTCTGCGGCCGGGTAGCCCTCGGCATGGATATAAGAAATCTCTTTAAGCTTTAACGCTCCTTCCAGAGCAATTGGAAAATTCAACCCCCTTCCTAAGTATAAAAAGTTATTTTTTCTGTAATATTTCTCAGCAATTTGCTTTATTTCATCATTTTTTTCTAATACGTCGTTTACCTGGTCAGGAGCATTCTGAATAGCTTTAATCAGTTTCATGCCCGTTTGCAGCGACATATGACGCATCCTTGCCAGAAGAATAGTGAACATTGACAATACCACAATCTGAGAGGTAAGCGCCTTCGTTGAAGCAACGCCTATTTCCGGGCCGGCATGGATATAAACTCCGCCATCGGTTTCGCGGGCTATTGTTGAACCCACTACGTTGCAAATGCCAAGACAGGTCGCGCCTTTGCGTTTTGCCTCGCGCAAGGCGGCCAGGGTATCGGCTGTTTCACCCGATTGGGAAATTACAATCAAAACTGTATTGGGCGAGATAATTGGATTTCTATAACGAAACTCGGAGGCGTATTCTACCTCGACCGGAAGACGGGCATATTCCTCAATAAGGTATTTCCCAATAAGGCTGGCATGCCAGGATGTTCCGCAGGCTGTAATGATGATTTTTCTTATATGGGAAAGCTCTTTGTACTGAAGGTTTAAGCCGTTGAGTCTGGCTGTGCCTTCATCGAAATTCAGACGGCCTCTCATGGCATTGTGAAGGGTCGTTGGCTGTTCCATGATTTCTTTGTGCATGAAATGAGGGGAACCGCTTTTTTCGATCATATCTAATGACCATGAAATATCCTTTACGTCCGGACTGACCATTGTCTTATCTATACGTGATACCGTGAAATTGCTCCTGGTGATTTCGGCCAGTTCACGGTCATCGAGGTAGACAACTTGATTGGTATACCGCAGTATTGCCGAAACGTCCGAAGCCAGGAAATTCTCGTCGCGCCCGCTCCCAATAATAAGAGGTGAACCGAGTCGAGCGGCTACTATTCGGTCAGGTGTGTCAAGGCAAACAACTCCGATACCGTAAGTACCTTCAACCTGAGTCAAAGCCATACGGACTGCCTCCAGCAAATCACCGTTAAAATGCTCTTCGATAAGATGAGCCAAAACCTCGGTGTCGGTTTCGGTAATAAAATTGTGACCTTTTTTCTCAAGGAAAATCTTCAGGCTGGAGAAATTTTCTATTATGCCGTTGTGAACAACTGCAATTTTTCCGCTGCAGTCAAGGTGTGGGTGAGCGTTTATATCTGAAGGTTCTCCATGAGTGGCCCACCTGGTATGGCCGATTCCCGTTTTGGATGTGAGATTACTTCCCTTAAGAAGATCGTTCAGGGCGCTAATTTTACCGGCGGTTTTTTGCAAAATAATATTTGATTCATCGATACAGGCTATCCCTGCAGAATCATACCCCCGATATTCGAGTCTTTTCAGCCCCTCCATCAGGATCGGTATTGCATTTTTATTTCCAATATATCCAACAATTCCACACATTTTGTCTCCGGCGCTAAGTCATAAGTTTTTCAACTTCATCGGCTAAGAACCTGGCTTTTTTAGGATTATATGCTTCAGTGATAAGCCGGACTACAGGTTCAGTATTTGAGAGACGCACCTGCAGCCAGCTATCTTTAAAAATAACCTTTATTCCATCCCGGCTGTCGATCTTTCCGTCTTTAAAAGTTTTCGCGATTTTTTTTAAATTTATTTTTTTACCATTTAACATTATTATTTTTTTAATCATAATTGTCCCGGGAAGTTCCAGAACCAGCTCGGAAATTCTCTTTCTACTGACAGCCATATATTGAAGTATTACAGCCGCGGCCATCAAGCCATCCCGGCCATAAAGCATCTCAGGGTAAATTAAACCGCCGTTTCCCTCGCCGCCGACAATGCCCTTGATCTTTTTTAATTTTTCGGTAACGTTGATTTCGCCGACTTTAGTGCGATATAATTTCACTCCGGCCTCGGCTGCAACAAAATCATTAATCATCGATGAGGATAGATTCACCGCTGCCGGTCCCTTTTTCTTCGACAGGATATATCGCATTCCCAGGGCTAAGGTAAGCTCTTCGCCGATTGCCTTGCCGTTTTCATCAACAATCGCCATGCGGTCGCCATCGGGATCGAAAGCAAAACCGACATCGGCCTTAAACGATTTAACGGCCCGGCAGAGCTGTTTCAGGTTTGCCGGCGCCGGTTCCGGCGGCCGCGGAAATTTCCCGTCCGGAATCGCATTAATCAGCTTGAGAGTACAACCGAGAGAATTGAAAAGTTCAGCCGCAACCGAAGATACAGTCGCATTTACACAATCAGCAACGACTCTGAATTTTTTTCTTTTCAGTAAAGCCGGTTTTATTATATCAAGCCCAATTATTGCCCTGATATGTTTGAGGTCCCAGCTGTCCTGCTGTAAATAATTGCCGATTTTTGGAGATTTTAATTTCGAAGTTTTTTGGTATTTATTTTCATTATTAAAATGCTTTAAGAATTTTTTGCCCTGTGATTCTGTCAGGAATGTCCCACCCGGCCCAATAAGCTTCAGGGCGTTGTATTCAATCGGGTTGTGGCTGGCGGTTATGGCTATCCCTCCGGCGGAGGCTGATTCTCTTACGGCGAACTCGACCGTTGGCGTTGTCGCCACTCCGATGTCTGTAACGTTACACCCCGTTGCCATTAACCCGGCCGCCGCCGCTGAAAAAATCATCGGTCCGTGATATCGTGTATCACGGCCAATCATGACCTTTCCTCCATTAATATAACTGCCAAAAGCTCTTCCATATTTTAAAGCGATTTCTGGCGTTAACGTATCTCCTATGATTCCCCTGATTCCTGAAACAGAAACTAACAACTTCCCCAATTAAGATTCCCTCCATGAGATGCATTGTCAATTGCCGATGAACTATTATAACTTTTTATTAATTTGTTTGTCAACAAGAAAATTATAAAGAGTATCCCCGATTTTTCTGAAAATCTTGATTTCAACCCGCCCGGGCAGGTCAACTTGTTTTGATAGTTCAAATTATACTGATTCTATTCGATTTTTCAGGGAAACTACTCAAAATAACATTTCTTGACTAAGGAATTAAGAAATATATCTTAGACTTTATGAATTATCCCGCTGAACCTTCCAATCGGCAGTTGAGAAAAACAATATATTCATTAGCTCTGCCAATAGTCTGGTCTAACCTGCTCCAGCGAGGCGTGGGTATTATTGATGTTATGATGGTTGGACATCTCGGCGCCGAGGAGCTGGCGGCTGTGGGTATGGCTCAACTGGTAGTTTTTTTTACGAATGCACTTATCATGGGAATTGGAATCGGTTCAATGATTCTGGTCGCCCGTGCCACCGGCGCTAATGAGCCGGAAAGACGCTGTCAAATGGCTGGATGCGGAGTGGCTATGGGCGCTATTGCCTCATTTTTTCTAAGCATTTTTGGCTATTTTGTCAGCTACCGAGCCGCCATTATAATAGGCGCCAACCAACAGGTAGCCTTACTGGTGAAAGATTATCTCGAAATAATATTCATTTTTTTTGCAGCCCGGTCTCTGATTTATATTCTAAGTTCGATTTTCCAGGGAGCGGGTGATAGTAAAACTCCGCTCAAGGTAATAATCTGGGTGAACATTATCCATATTGCAATGGCTTACCCGTTGATCTATGGGTTTCAATTTGAACAGCTGGGGATTTTCATCGACTCATATGGCGTAAAGGGCGCCGCCTGGGCCACCGGTATAACCGAACTGGGCGGTATTCTTGTGTTGTTCTGGCTGGCCATGAAAAAGGGTCTGGTCAATTTTTCTGTTTGCCGGATAAATTTAAATTATTTCAAGAAGATAACCCATCTTGGCGTACCGGTATTCATAGAAAGAACATTGATTATTCTTATGCAAATGTGTTATACCAGAATTGTTGTGGGTTTTTCAGTAGCCGCTTATGCGGCGCACCAGGTCGGATTCAATATTGAGGCGATTGCATTTTTACCGGGTTTGGGATTTGCGCAGGCAGCGACAGCTATGGTAGGCCAGGACCTGGGAGCGAAAAACCCGGAACGTGCACAACGGGTCGGTTATCAGTCCAATTTTATCGCATTGGTTATAATGAACCTCTTTGGAATTTCTTACCTTGTAATACCCGGTTTCTGGGTCGGTTTGTTCACGACAGATCCTGAAGTGGTCTCGTTTGGCATAACTTTTTGTTATATAGCCGCATTTATTCAGGCGCCGTTAGCTTCCTCGATGGTTTTCGCAGGAGCCTTAAGAGGCGCCGGTCAAACTCGCTTCGTGATGTTTTCCACCGTTTTTGGTTCCTGGGCAATTCGTCTACCGTTTGCCTATATCTTCGGGATCGTGCTTGGCGGGGGCATTGTCTGGGTCTGGTTGGCATTGTTGGCTGATTGGGTCACTCGCTCATCATTACTTTTCTGGCGTTATAAATGGGGCAAACAGTTCAAGGAATAAATTTCGAAGATATTATCACTGCCCTGATTTACCGGCATTTTCATTGGCGCTTGCTGTTTGGTTACTTCGCCTTAAAATTTATTTACTATTTTTACTATAAAGATCAGTAATAATTATGTATATCTTATTCCGATAAAGTCGCTTAAAATTTATATGAAAAAACAGTTTTATCAAGATTTTTTAATATTAAGGCTAATATGATCTGCATATTTGCCGAAATTACTAATTGAGGAATAAGCCATGCCGAAAAGCTCATTAAAGAAAATATTGATAGTCGATGACAATCCAAACATGTCGGTTTTATTATCGGATATTCTTGAGATTTTTGAGTATGAAGGGAAACAGGCCGGAGACGGACATGAGGCTTTAAACAAGCTGAAAAATGATAATTTTGCAATGGTCTTTACTGACTTAAGAATGCCCAAAATGGATGGGATAGACCTGCTAAATGCCATTAAAGAAGATCATCCTGAACTGCCGGTTGTGGTGATTACCGGTTACTCTATAGGTGAAACTCAAAATTTGCTGGTAAATCAAAAAGCTGATGGGTTTCTCAATAAGCCCTTTAAGGTTAATGAAATTAAGGATTTGCTCGAAAAACTTCTAAACTTCTCAAACTAAAAACCACTATATTAGCAGTATATTTTAATCAGGCCGAATTTGATTGACCTGAGATTTGTATGGTTAAAGTATTATTTTATCCGGTCGATTTGTTTCTAAATGAAATCTAAAGGTATTGAAGAATTGATGTATTATTCAATTTACGGCAAATTCTATTTGAATTATAATTATTTGTATTTTATTATTAATTCGGCAAAGCGGTAATCTTGCAACTTTTAACAGATAATGCCGTAATTTACAAGGAGAGTAATTCTGATTACAGGATCGGAAGAAGCCCTGATTAGGCAGGCTCTGAAGGGTGATCAGAAAGCTTATCAGAAGCTGTTTGAGGCGCACAAGCAGGCGATATTTCATGTTATTGTAAAGATTGTGCGCAATAACGAAGAAGCCCAGGATCTGGTTCAGGAAACTTTCATCAAGGCTTTCGGTTCTTTGAAATCATATAATCCGAACTACCGTTTCACTACCTGGCTTTATAAGATTGCCGTTAACTCATCTATTGATCATATTCGCAAGAAAAAGATACAGACTTTTTCTTTGGATCAGCCCATCGATACAAAGGATGGACGGGTCGGCGTCGAAGTTGCAGATATGTCTTACCATCCTGAGCAAGACCTTTCGGATAAACAAAAACGGTTATCAATAACCGATGCGATTAACTCTCTGCCGGAAAAATATAGGCAGGTTATCATTATGCGTCACCAGGAGGATAAATCGTACGAGGAAATCGCCAAAATCCTCAGAGCGCCGGTCGGGACGGTGAAAGCCCGAATCTTTCGAGCCCGAGAGCTTTTGAAAAAGAAATTAAAAATGTTTAAATAAAAACGGGAACCGTCATGAAAAAAATCATATTAGCGCTGCTGTTTTTAACAGTAAACGCAACGGCTGAGTGGGAATTTAATCAGGATTTCTCCCATTCTGCTGAGGCAATAAAAAAAGTCACTATTGATTGCCCTATCGGCATTATCGAATGTGAACCATCAACCGATAACAATATTTATGTTTACATTAAAAAAATAGCCTTTTGTGATGATTCAACCGAAGCCGAGAAAATGGTCAATGACTGCAGGGTTGATTTTAATGTAAAAAATTCAAAAATTGAAATTATCTTCGATTTGTCTGATTATGATAAAAACCATCGCAGCCTGCTTAAAAAACTATTTTCTAAACATGATGAGCATGAGATAGATATTCATTGTAAAATCTTATTACCTGCCGGCATCGATTATAATGTTGAGACGGCAAGCGCGGATATCTATGCTGCGGATTTAGAAAATAAGGTGACTGTGGAGGGGGCTTCCTCTGATGTATACCTTGAAAATATCACCGGAGACTGCAGCGTTCATCTTGCCTCGGGCGACCTTGAGGCTGTAAAAATCGCCGGTGAGATTGACTTTTCCAGCGCCTCGTCTGATTTTCAAATTGAGGATATCAAAGGCGACATGAAAATTTCAACCGCATCAGGAGATGGCCTGATTGAAACGGTCCGGGGCAATGTCGATATGGGGACATCCTCCGGGGATGTTCAGATATTTGGCCTAAAAGGCGACCTGAAGTTCAGGACTAACTCCGGGGATGTAAGGTGCAGTGACATTTCCGGATTTGTTGATGGCCAGAGTACATCGGGCACAATTAAAATAAAGCAGTTAAAAAATGAAAACGGCATTTATAATATCGAAGCGATTTCCGGAGATATTTTCCTTGAGTTACCCCGTAATTTTGACGGTAGTTTGGAAATCGAGACCGTTTCGGGAGACATTGACACACAGATAGATATTAATATTCACTATTTCTCCAGTAAGTGCCTTAAGGGAGATATAGGCTCAGGGTCCGGGAAAATTCAAATCGAAACTGTTTCCGGAGATGTTATGCTGGAGGAATATTAATGTTGAGCAGAATTTGCCATATTATGCTTTTACTATTGTTGGGCGTCTCAACATCTTCTCTGGGCGGTCCTCCGGATCTGGCGGATGATAAAAAAGTCATTAGGATGAAGCTGGAGGAACTGGAGGATTCCCTGAAAAAAGCAGAACTTGAATTGCTGTATAAAAATAAATTACTATTCGATAAACTCGACTCAATCGACGAACTTGATTTCATCTTTTTAAATGATTCCGGAATTGCTGCTTTTAATGAAATAATAATCGATGAGAATGGAACGGTGAGAGTTCTGACCGATTCGGGGCTGGTCGTTCTTTCACATGATGATGACTACCTGGGACGAAGGGAAATAACCAGATGGGGCAAGAGTGTGGTTGTTAACGAGGATGAACGTGTAATAGCAGATATTACGGTTATCAGCGGAGATGTGACGGTTAATGGTTGTGTCGAAGGCGATGTTGTTGTGATAGGCGGCGATATTTATATAAATCCTACCGGCTATGTTCGCGGAGATGCCATTGCAGTAGGGGGAAAGGTAAGAAAGGAAGAGGGAGCAAAAGTCACAGGTTCGACAATTTCTATAGGATTTCCCATTCTGATGTTGGCTCGCGGTTCAGTTTTCCAGATGATTGAAGGCATTATGCTTCTGGTAATGATAGTTAGTATCATTTTATCTGCTTTATCAATTTCACTTTTTCCGAAACCGATTGATCGTATTGCCAATAAACTTTCGACTCGGCCTGTCAAGTCATTTCTATTTGGCTATATCGCATATATTGGTTTCTTTCTTGTATGGCTGTTATTATTAGTGTCGGTAATAGGAATCCCGCTGGCATTCTTTGGCGAACCGGTGGCTATTCTAATACTGATGGTTTTTGCCTATTCAGCTTTCAACCAGGTTGTTGGCGCTAAGTTTTTTAAGGAAAACAAAACAGGCAAATCTTTCTGGTATGGCATCCTGGCTACAACAAGCCTGCCATTCATTTTACTTGTTCTCGGATTTATTACAGATTCTCTGGTACTGTTTGTTTTTAACATGATATTGCTGGGATTCGTGCTGTTCGTCCTCATGCCAATCGGCATCGGCGGGGCAACTCTGGCCCGTTTCGGTTTCCCCCCCAGGGTAAAGAAAAATGATAATTCCTCCACCCAAAGTGTACCGGCAACAGACCCATCAGGTTAAATATTATCTGACCTGTTGCCCATAATGAAATAATTTATCTTATCTTAACTTAACTAACCTGCATTATTCACAAATCTTAACATGTGCTGGCATCCGCCATAGGCGGACTTCTGCCAGAGCTGTCGGAAGTAACTTCCGACAGCACAAAGATGAAATAGATTTTAACCCGGATTTTGCGGTTGAACAATCAAAAATAACAAGCAACTTATTGTAACACAACGCGTAGGGGCGTCCTAAACGGATCCGTATGGATATGGCCATATCCGTAGGATCTGTTTAGGACGCCCATACGGCGACTTTTTTGTTATAATTATTTCTTAAAAACTATTTGATAATTCTAAATTGGTAAACTACTTGATTTAACTTATCCATCTTAAAACTATTCAACCGCAAAATCTGGGTTTATGAATAATCGTGACTAACAGGTTTAGCTGTGAATACTCGATAGTATTGAAAGAGTCTATTATTCCCGACAAAAAAAAACGGGCTTCGTAATCGAAGCCCGCTAAGCAAAACACCATAGCTTTTTAGTTCAGATAGGCCCTGAGTGATTTTGATCTTGAAGCATGTCTGAGCCTTTTGATCGCTTTTTCCTTGATCTGTCGGACCCGTTCGCGGGTTAGGGAAAACCGCGCCCCGATCTCTTCTAAGGTTAGCGGCTTTTCTTGAGTCAAACCGAAATACAGGTTGATTACTTCGGCCTCGCGCGGTGTAAGGGTATCAAGCGCTTTTTCGATTTCAACCCGCAGCGATTCATCAAGAAGACACTCATCGGGAGAGGGTTGAAACTCATCCTCAAGGACATCTATCAGCGAGTTATCCTCAGAAACTGAGAATGGAGCGTCGAGCGAAAGATGCGAATTCGAAATTTTCAGAGTGTCGGCTACCTCTTTCTCGGAAAGCTCCAGTTTCTGGGCGATTTCGTTCGCCGACGGTTCGCGACCGTATTCCTGTTCCAGACTGGAGGAAATCTTTCCGATTTTGTGCAGAGTGCCGACTCTATTTAACGGCAGCCTGACAATACGTGATTGTTCTGCTAAAGACTGGAGTATGGCTTGTCTAATCCACCAAACTGCATAGGAGATAAATTTAAAACCACGGGTTTCATCGAACCTCTTGGCTGCTTTGATCAAGCCTATGTTGCCTTCATTAATTAAATCAGACAGTGACAAACCCTGGTTTTGATACTGTTTGGCTACCGACACCACGAAGCGTAGATTGGCTTTTGTTAATTTCTCGAGGGCAATGTTGTCCCCTCTCTTAATTCTTTTTGCCAGCTCTACCTCTTCATTGGCTGTGATAAGAGGCGTCTCGCCGATTTCGCGAAGATACAGGTCTAATGACTGTTCCTCATCGCGAAATCTTTTAGACTGCTTTAACAAATTGATGCACTCCTTTGGACATCTTTAATGCCCGTTTTTACCTTGTATTAAATACACCATTGGCACAATACGAATGGTTTACGCATTTGTTTCTAAATATTCTATCTAAAATAATCACAATTACGGTTTAACAGCCTCATGAAAGGTTCGGTTTCCTCTTTTTATCAAAAACAGAATGGACTTTTTACGATCTTTTAAATCGTCCGCAATATCTAAAAAATCAGATTTATTCTTAATCTGGCGGTGATGAATTTCGACAATTAAGTCGCCTCTAAACAGACCGGCATCATCGGCCGGACTGCCCGCATCGATGCTCTCGATGATCACTCCCGGCTCGAAATCGATTCCTAATTGACTCGCTTTATTTTCAGTTAAGGTACTAATCGCAATTCCCAGCCATTTGGTTTTGGCTTTTTGCATATCCCCGGAGGAAGAGATATTTAGATACTCGCTCCTGTCGCCCAGCCTGAAGCTGAGAGTCTTTATTTTATTGTCCCGAATAATCTTGATCGTTACTTTGGCATCAGGACCAGCATCGGCTACTACAAATCGGAATTGCTGGGCAGAGGTAATCCTCTGATTGTTGAATTCAATAATAATATCGCCGATTTCCAGACCGCCTTCCTCTGCGGGTGAGTTCGATTCAACCGATTCAACCAGAATGCCATCGGCGCTTTCCAAATCTAAAGCCTCAGCCATGTTGTTGTCGATATCCCCGGGTAAAATACCAAGCCAGCCGCGAGAAATACTGCCGACGCTCCTTAATTCATTGGCTATTCTCTTAGCCAGATTGATGGGAATAGCGAAACCGATTCCGATATTTCCTCCGGATGGCGATACAATGGCAGAATTAATGCCCACCACCTGACCAGTAATGTTAACAAGCGGACCGCCAGAATTACCCGGATTGATCGAGGCGTCTGTTTGAATGTAGTTCTGGTAAACCGGATTATCCGGTCCAAAAACCAGACCGCTTCTGCCCAGAGCCGATATAACGCCGACCGTTACTGTTCTGTCGAGGCCGAGTTGGGGGAAAGGATTGCCGACTGCGATTGCCCAGTCTCCCACCATAATGGAATCAGAATCGCCAAGCTCAAGATAGGGCATGATTTCATCAGTATCGATTTTCAACAGAGCCATATCGGTTTCTGAGTCGGCGCCGACTATCTCGGCTCTGTATTCTTTTGTATCCGATAACCGGACTATAATGTCGTCCGCATTGCGAATAACATGGTTATTGGTAAGTATGTATCCATCATCGCTGATAAAAAAACCGGATCCCAGTGATTCGCTCCGTCTCATACGAGGCTCGCTGTCGCGTCTGTCACGATGGTCAGGAATTCCGAAGAATCTGCGCCAGATATCATCATCAAGAAAACTGCGAAATTGATCCTCCACCATGCTTTTAGCTGAGATATTTACTACCGCCGGTTTGACTTTTTGGGAGATAGATACAAAAGGTGAATGCCCCGTTATCTGATCGATATATTTACTCTGGTCGGTCAGATTTGAATTATCATCGGCAACCAGATCATTTGAAGTGTAACTGGAGCCTATAACCATCCCCATTACAGCGGCTATTCCGGCGACAACGATTATTATGATTAGTTTCTTTATTTGATCCAACGCTCTCATAATATTACCTCAAATTATCACAAACTTACAATTTATTCATTTCAATTTTTTTGTCAAGTGTTTTTTCACTTAATATTTTAAATAGGTATTTGCAATATTTGTTCCTTTAATTTTTTCATTTTTCACTCAAATTGCCATTAATATCGTAGTTTATATACTGCTGATTAAATGTTTTCGTTGTATTGCAAGGTAATATGTTAGTATAATATGGTTAGATCGTATAAGATCGCTTAATAAAGGACGTTGTTTCCTTCTTTTTGGTTAAAAGGAGATCGATATGAGAATTGCTGCATTTTTATTGCAAATAAGTGACCAGATTAGTCTTAAGTCGTTCTGAAATATAGCCGAAGATTATAATAATGAAGAAGTTGCAATTGTAGCGAGGAGAATAAATGAGACGAGTTTTAACAGTCAATTTTCTTGTAATCGCTTTATATGCGTTGACTTTCGGTCAAGGTCTTCAGATATTCAACGATCTGCAGGAATTAATAATCACAGTATCTGAATCCGTAAAGCCAACTGTCGTCCATATTGAGGTTGTCAAAAAGCACAACTCATCACGCTATGAATCGCTTGGCAGCGGTTTGATAGTCAGCCATGACGGCTACATAATCACCAATGAACATGTTGTCGATAAGCATGTTTCGGTGATTGTAACGCTTGAATCCAAGCTGGAATATCCGGCGGAAGTTGTCGGTGTCGATAAACTTACCGATATCGCCCTGCTTAAAATCGAATCCCCTCCCGGCGAAACGCTCAAAGTGGCCAGGCTTGGTGACTCGGATTCTGTAAAAGTGGGTGAGTGGGTTCTGGCTGTGGGCAACCCTTATGGTTTTGACCGAACCGTATCGTTTGGCATTGTATCCGGTAAAGGTCGAACCTTGAACTTTCCAATAAGCAACGCTCCATTGTTAAATGATTTCATACAAACCGATGCCGCTATCGATCCCGGGTCATCCGGCGGGCCGCTGGTTAATTTACGCGGTGAAGTAGTCGGAATAAATTCGATCGGGGTTGGCCGCATGCAGGGATTTACTATACCGATAAATATCGTCGAGGACGTTAAGAATAAACTGATGAAAAGCAAAACTGTCGAAAGGGGTTATATAGGAATTGCGATTCAGCCGCTTAACAGAAGTTATGCGAAATTTTATGGGCAGCCCGAGTTGCAGGGCATTATTATAGCCGATGTATTTAAGGGGCATCCCGCTGACAGGTCCGGTTTAAAATCAGGCGATATTATTATTTCGTTTGATGGTATACCGATGACCGCTGAAGACAATGATGATTTAGGCAAGTTTACTCTTGAGGTCTCAAAGGTTAAAGTCGGGGAGAAGAAAACTGTTGAAATCATACGTAATGGCAAAAAGCATTCGATTGATATCGAAATCGGTCAGAAACCCAAAGTCAAGCCGGATGATTATGAGACCGAGTTTGATTTTACAGTTGAGGAAATTACAGAACATATGTTTCGACGATACCTTCTCCAAACGAGAGAAGGCGTATTTGTTGATTTTGTAGAGGTGGGTTCGCCGGGCGATAAAGCTGACCTTATGGCCGGTGATATCATCACCATGGTCGGCGATAAAAAGATCAAAAGTCTCGATGATTTTAAAAAAGCAATGGCTGAGGCAGGGAAGCCGAACTTTTTATTGCTTCGGGTGTTACGTGGAAAAGAATATGCTTATGCATTGCTGGATTTCACAGATATTGACGACGATTCCAAGAAAAAGAAGGGCGAATAACATTTCGGCTAATAGCTGGATTTTGCCGCCATATATATTTATATGAATTAAAAAACCCCGATTAAAAGCAATCGGGATTTAATGTTTTGATAAGAAATTTTAGTATTCTTACCCTGTTTAGTATGTACTCGTCAGTTCGGCTTCAAGTTTAATAATCATTACTTCGATCGATGCCAGCTGGACAAATTTCTTAAGCTGCTCTCTGGTAAGAACCGCTTTGGTTTTCATGATTGCCTCAAGCTCGAGTTCTTTTAGCTTGGCTAAAAACTGGTAGTATTCTTTGATAATATGATTAACCGCTGTTCCATGCATACTGGTCCAGTTTGAAGTAAACTCATCGATTTCCATTTTCCGGATCTGTGCCTGACCTCTGATCTGAATCATTTTATCGACAATCGTTCTGTCGATGATAGTCAGTTTCTTAATCTGTGATTCGGTCAACTGCAGCCCGTTCTTGTAATCCAGCACCTTACTGATTGCCGTAGTTGGAATATTATTTCCTGCAAACAGCGCTGTTGGCGCCGCGGTTACCATCACCAAAACCACCGCTGAGATCACACAAATTAACTTTTTTGTCATGTCTTCCTCCAGTTAAAGGTTATCTTTTATGTTGACAATATTCTATAAGTTTTTTACCTTATATACAGAGGGCAAAAAAGCTTTCCTTCGGGATATGTCCCGGCTGTTTGAAATCTGATGGCGGCCAACCACTATTCAAACAGCCTGTTTTGCCCTCTACTTATTTTATATCTGTTTTAAATACGATATATTTCAATAAGAGTTGCGAATATTTTTTAGTCCTTGAATATTTTAGTGATATTCATATGACTTTAAATTACACTTGCTTTTTTATTTCTGCTTATTATTATCCTCAAGATTAAAATTGTGGAGGAATAATGCCAAAGGTTTTAGATAATTTGCAGATTGGCCCGATGAACTGGAAGATGAGATTAGAGACGCCCAAGCTTGTCAGTAAAGCCAAAGCGGGTCAATTTGTAATAATCAGGGTTAACGAGCGGGGTGAACGTGTGCCCATGTCGATTGCAGGTCTGGATCGGGAAAACGGCGTGCTGACTATTATTTATCAGGTGGTCGGCAAGACATCGGCTTTGATGACGGCAACGCCGGCAGGGGGCGAAATAGCCGATTGTGTCGGCCCGCTCGGCGTGCCCACGCATGTTGAAAACTGGGGAACAGCCTGCCTGGTTGGCGGCGGCATCGGAATTGCGCCTATCTATCCGATTGCTCAGGCCTATAAAGAGGCGGGTAATAAATTGATTACAATTATCGGCGCCCGGTCAAAAAATATTCTGTTCTATGAGGAGGAACACAAGGCTGTTGCTGATGAGCTTTATGTATGCACCGATGACGGTTCATATGGTCATCACGGGTTTGTTTCCGACGTGTTGAAAAAGATTCTGGATGATGGCGTCGATATCGGCATGATAATGGCAATCGGTCCTGTACCGATGATGCGGGTTGTGGTTAATCTTACCCGTGAATACAAGACGCCGACCTGGGTGTCGTTGAATCCACTCATGGTAGATGGCACCGGGATGTGCGGCGGTTGTCGGGTTTCACTGGATGGCGAAACGAAATTTGCCTGTGTTGACGGTCCCGATTTCGACGGACATAAGGTCGATTTTGACCTGTTAACCAAACGACTGGCCGCTTATGGCAAGCAGGAACGGCAGGCGATGGAGCGTTTCTTAACCGACCCCGGCTGCAAGCTGGCTGAATCGGTTAAGGCGTTTAAGTATCCGGATTAATTCAGGATTTAGCAGGAAAAAATGATTGGTCTTTTTGATCTATATCGCTGATTGGAGTCAACGTGGTTAATAAATTAGAGAAAAAAGAGCGAATGAAAATTCTCCGGCAGAAGATGCCGGAACAGCCACCCGAAGAACGTAAAAAGAATTTCAAAGAAGTACCATTTGGTTTAACCGAAGAGCAGGCGCTTATCGAAGCGTCCCGGTGTCTTGAGTGCAAGAAGGAACCCTGCATCGCCGGGTGTCCGGTTGAGGTTGATATCCCTGCATTTATCGATCTGATTTTGCAAAAGGATTATGCTGCGGCGGCCAGAAAAATAAAGGAAACTAATTCGTTGCCCGCTATTTGCGGCAGAGTATGTCCTCAGGAAGAGCAGTGCGAAATGGTATGCATTACCGGTAAGAGCAAAAAGGGTACTCCCGTAGCAATAGGTTACCTCGAGCGTTTTGTGGCCGATTATGAGCGCGAAAACAATCTTGTACAGTTGCCCGAGATTGCCCCATCAAGCGGCAGAAAAGTTGCGGTTGTCGGTTCCGGGCCAGCCGGACTAACAGTAGCCGGCGACCTGATTAAGCTTGGCCACCAGGTTACCATATTCGAGGCTCTTCACCGGCCGGGTGGAGTGCTGGTTTACGGCATCCCCGAGTTTCGTCTGCCCAAGTCTATAGTCCAGGCTGAATGTGATGTTCTGGCGGATATGGGCGTCAAATTCAATAACTCAATGGTGATAGGCAAAACTGATACTGTCGATGAGCTTTTCGAGATGGGTTATGATGCAATCTTTGTCGGCACCGGCGCCGGACTGCCGAATTTTATGGGGATCCCGGGCGAAAATTTAATTGGTATATATTCCTCAAACGAGTACCTTACCCGGTCAAATTTGATGAGAGCTTTTGACTTTCCCATTTATGATACGCCGATTATTCGCGGCAAAAATGTAGCTGTTTTAGGCGGCGGCAATACCGCTATGGATTCGGTTAGAACAGCCTTACGCCTGGGCGCTGATAATGCCTACATAGTGTACCGTCGAAGCGAAAAGGAGATGCCTGCCCGTATCGAGGAAATCCATCACGCTAAACAGGAGGGAGTGCAGTTTCATTTGTTGACTACGCCGATCAAGTATTTCGGTGATGATGACAGTAAAGTCAAGGCGATGGAATGTCTCAGGATGGAGCTGGGCGAACCGGACGCCTCCGGACGTCGTCGGCCGGTTCCTATCGAGGGCTCTAATTTCATCATGGAGGTCGACCTCGTAGTTGTGGCGATTGGCAACTCCTCCAATCCCCTGATTCAGCAAACCACACCGGGACTCGAGGTAAACAAGTGGGGCAATATAGTCGCCAACGAGGAGACGATGCAGACCTCCCGCAAGGGCGTATACGCCGGCGGCGATATAGTAACCGGAGGCGCTACAGTTATCTTAGCGGCAGGCGCCGGCAAAATAGCCGCCCGGGCAATGCATAAGTACTTGATGGAAGAAGTTAAAAAGTAGTTATAATTGAAAAGCTATCTTTAAGGCGGGTTCAATCCCGCCTTTTTTTGTTTTAAATAAAGAAAATGGGACGCCTGAAAACGTCCCATTTTTGTAAACGAATTATATAAGCCTAATCTTACTGTTGACTATTGGATAACTCCTGTCGGGAAATTCCAATTGGTCTGGTTTTATTTGAGGATACTGCGGGGGAAGAATCAAACCAGACAGTATAGTCAAGCGGGCAGTCCCAACCAGAATATTCCATCGGCCCAACCCACATCCAGTATGTTCCCGGTTCAACGTTTGCTGAAACGATAACTGTATCGCCAACAGTTAAGGAAGTGTCCATATCAAGGACTTCTAAATATTCACAACCATAGGTTCCATCCATGATGAAAAGTAGTAAGGGAAATTCGGCTTCTCCCTTAAAGATTAACACTTCATTTCCGGTCGCAGTATATTCATACCAGTCGGTATCCCTATTATTATAACTATCATAAAGATACGTTCCGGATGTGCCCGAATAAATCTGTCCATCATCTATAGACAGGAAAACCTCGGGATCGCTGTTGCATCCGCCATTGTAGGTGTCCTCATAGTCAGTTCCACAGTCGGGTTCACCCTCAAGAGTAACACTTCTTACGAAATGCGCAGTTGCAATCTCATCCGCTTCGCCAAATGTTAAGCTAAGAGGATCAAAAGTGTAGCTTGAATCATCGCCGGCAAAAGTCCAGTGAGAAAATTCGTAGTCTTCAGCCGGTGATGGCGTTAATGTAACTGTGCTGCCTGCCGCATAATAATCCTGTTCAGGATCAACATCCACTGTTCCCGAATTAGCCGGGTCTATATTGACAGCGAGCGTAAATCCCTCAACAAAAGCAGCGGTTAACAGCAAATCGTTTGAGCCGACCGTTAATACTATAGCGCTGTCGTATTCAGCGCCGCCGGAGAAGTTAACATTGCCTGACCAACTGTCAAATAGCCAGCTTGAACTTGGAACTGCGATAAGGTCGACTGTAGTACCGCTGTGATAGCAGCCGGAATCGGGAGAAACGTGAACAATGCCTAACCCGACTGTTTCAATTGATAAAGTACTGCAGGGTTCAGGTTCTGTTGAGCTGTCCGAACTGCAGCTAAAGAAAAAAGCCAGGCTCACTGTTAGCATAAAGACGATTAATAAGACAAGCCTTTGGATACTTTGCATGTACACCTCCATGTTTATTGGATATCAAATTGTGAATATCCGGTTCAAAATCCATCGTTATATCTTCTTTTTAAAATTAATCGGTTGTCAACCACTTTTCTATAATAAGTTTATTGTAGTTTTCTCTCTTAAAAAATTATGTAGATATTTCAAATAGATAACTTCATCATATGCGGAGGCATTTTATTGTAAGAATATAGCTAATGCTCCTTCAATTAATGTAGTATTCATTCTACAATCTTAATAAATTGCTTTATAAATTATTACAACCAATTTTAACAGGCGGGACTTGAATAAACTACTCTGTAGGCCAGTCCTGCAGCAGCTCTGGAAAGAGGCGCCTGTTAAGAATGGGGGATGGCTTTGGCGAACGAAGTTCTTTATTCAAGTCTCGCCTATTACTAATAATTCATATAACCTTAGTTGATATGGCACTAATTATATCTTAATAGTCAGATTTTGAATAAGACTTTTACACCACAACTGTCAGATAATAAAATTCCCCTTGCCTCTCAACAATAAAGAGTATTCGATAGCCTGAACCGATTTTTTCAACGGTTTTTTTGTAGTCGCTTAAGTTGGTTATTTTCTGGCGGTTGATTCTACGAATGATATCGCCCTCCTGGAGGTCCCAGTTTGAGGCGATACTGTTGCTTTTGACCTCAGCCACCATCACTCCATGATCATCTTTAAGATTGTACAATTTTGCCAGTTTTTTGGTAATGGCCACCACCTCGAGGCCAAACCGATCAGAATATGATGGAGCTTTCTTTATTGGCAATTCTTCGGGAGTGAGTGAAAAATCAAGGGTGTCATCGTCACGCTGGATTTTTAATGTCATGATATCGCCAACACGGGCATAAGTGATGACCTCATCCCAGTCGGATTGCTTGATAATTTTTTCATTGTTTACTTCTAAAAGAGCATCGCCCGGATGTATTCCGGCTTCCTGCGCCGGCGACATCTCATCGACGGAGGCAATAATCAGCCCGGTTTTCATATCCAGTCCAAGACCCTGGGCCACAACTGGCGTAATCCGGGTAGGTCTCATACCGACCCAGGCTTTGACGACCTCGCCAATATTTATCAGGTCGCTGATGACGGCTTTAGCGCGATTTATCGGGATGGCGAAACCCACGCCTTCAGAGCCGCGACCAGTGGTGAATATAAAGGTGTTAATACCGATGACCTCGCCCCGAGCGTTGACCAGTGGTCCTCCCGAATTGCCGGGGTTAATAGCGGCATCTGTCTGGATCATGTTGCGGTAAACCTGTTTTTGTCCCGCCTCCGGTTTGATATCGCGGTTGACCGCCGAGACTACTCCCACAGTCACTGTTGGTTTGGTGTCATCGAGAAGATAGCCGAACGGATTACCGATAGCAATAGCCCACTCGCCGGTTATCAGATCATTCGAATCGCCCAGAATGACATAAGGAAAATCCTGCTTGTCAGATATAATTTTTAATACTGCTAAGTCAGTTGATTCATCTAAACCTATCAGTTTGGCCTGGTACTGCTCGCCATTAGTCAGGGTGATGGTGATCGACTCGGCGCCATGAGCAACATGAGCGTTGGTTAATACATATCCCTCGGGGTTAATAATAATGCCGGAGCCGAGCGAGTGAACCTTTCTACGGTATTCCCGTGGCCCGTAGAAAAAGTAGTTCCAGAAATCAGCGCCGAAACCTGGATTTGTTTGGCGATAAATCTGGGTTTGAATAACCGAAATCGAAACAACCGCCAAGCCGACTTTCTCGGCGGCTTCGACAATGGCGTTGCGTCTGGTTCTGGTTATCTGCTCATTTAAATCATTGGCTGAGCCGGTCGAAACCAAATCAGGGGACGGTGGTGGGATATTGATTGCCGGTTTGCTTTCAGGTTCCTCAACCTGGACAGTGTCATTGTTTTCAGGAGACAACAGTTTAATAGCGATATACGATGCAGCCGTTCCTAAAATAGCGCCTGCGATTATTAAAGCCGCTATACCTAATACTTTTGAAAGATTCATATTATTATCCATTTCAATTTATCGGTTTTTTATACTTAAAGGCAAGAATAAAGTTGCAATAAGATGTTAATACGGACGATAAATCGCTTTACCGCAATGATAATTATACTTACAGTCATCTTAAATGCATTTTTTGGCAATTATCTCTGTTTTTATAATTGAAACAATTGGGAAAATATGTTAGTTTTATCTACAATGCTGAAAAGGAATCGGATTTAATGAGGAAAAAATGACGGCTAAGAAGATTAAGCTTACAGAATTTGCAGCCTGCGCCGGGTGAGCGTCAAAATTCTCGCCTGAGGCGATTGTCCAGGTTCTGGGCAGCTTACCCAAACAGCGTTTTGAAAATGTATTGGTCGGCGCTGAATTTTTTGACGATGCCGGTGTTGTCAGATATGATGATAATGTTGGGTTAGTGACCACTGTCGACTTTTTCACGCCGGTAGTAGACGATCCGCGTGATTTTGGACGGATTGCGGCAGTTAATTCGCTGTCGGATATTTATGCGATGGGAGGAACGCCAATTTCGGCTTTAAATATAGTCGGGTTTCCCGAAAAACTGCCGCTCGACGTGTTATCAGAAATCCTAAAGGGAGGAGCAGAAATATCCTTGAAATATAATATCCCGATTGTCGGCGGTCACACAGTTAAAAATGATGAGCCGTTTTATGGTCTTGCTGTAACCGGCAAAGTTGATCTTGATAAGATGATGACTAATGCATCGTGTAAGCCTGGCGATTATCTGTACCTTACAAAACCGCTGGGTTCAGGATTAATAACCACCGCCCTTAAGCAAGGAAAAGCATCTGAGAAAGTGGTGGAAAAAGCGGTAGAAGTGATGGTTCAACTTAACAGGGACGCTTGCGAAGCGGCTATTGAAGCTGGTGTAAAGGCGGCCACCGATGTCACCGGTTTTGGCTTATTAGGTCATCTGCTGGAGATGATGATGGCATCGAAAACATCCGCGGTTGTTTATTATGACAGGGCGCCGCTTATGGAAGGCGCTGTCGAATTGGCTGAGATGCAGACTTTCCCCGGCGGCACCGGAGAGAATTTTCTGTATGCGGACAAATATTCGGTCTGGGATGATAACCTTTCTATGAACGAAAAAAGGATACTCTGCGATGCCCAGACATCCGGCGGTCTTATTTTATCTGTGTCTGAAGAGAAGCATAAACAACTTGAAAATGAGCTTACTCGACGCGGTGTTATTGTCAACAAAGTCGGCGAGATTGTAAAGAGAGAAGAATGGTATCTGAAAATCAACAAAAGCTGAAAAAAATTCCGGCGGTTAATACAATTCTCGAAAGAGACGATATTAAAGCCTTAATGTCTGAGTGGGCGTTTGCCTATGTTTCATATGAAACGAAAATTCAGGTTACTTTAGCCCGCAAACAAGTTCAACAAACAGGAAAAGTACTAACCGCAAAAGATATAGCGGCCAGGATTAAAAAATCATTCGACAGTAAGCGGATGACGCTTATAAAGCCTGTGATCAATGCCACCGGCGTTGCTCTTCACACAAATCTTGGCAGGGCTCCTCTTGATGATAATCTATTGCAGGTTGTTTTCGAAAACTGCGCGTCATATTGCAACGTTGAATTCGATCTGACAGAGGGCAAACGGTCGAAAAGAGGCGCTCTGGCAGGAGAAATGGCGGGGGTTCTATCAGGCGCTGAGGCGGGCGTTATAGTTAATAATAATGCGGCGGCTGTCTTGCTGGTTGTTAACTGTTTTGCCAGAGATAAAGAGGTGTTGATATCACGCGGCGAGTTGGTGCAGATAGGCGGCGGCTTCAAGATACCGGAAATAATTTCGGCTTCCGGAGCTGTGTTGAAAGAGGTCGGGACTACCAACTGTACAGTACTGGCTGATTATACCCGGGGCGTGAGTAAAAACATCGGTCTCATATTGAAAGTTCATAAATCTAATTTCGATATTCGGGGATTTACCGAGGAAATTACACCATCAGACCTGGCCATACTCGCCCATAAGAAACGGGTACCGATGCTGTATGATCTGGGTTCGGGCATGGTCGACAATTTCGACCTTTCCGAATTCCGGGCTGAGCCCGATATTATCTCAGCAGTGAAATCAAAAGCTGATATGGTCTGCTTCTCGGGTGATAAGCTTCTCGGCGGTCCGCAAGCCGGGATTATAGTCGGACGGAAAAAACATATTTCTGCATTAAGACGACATCCATTGTATCGTCCTTTAAGACCGGACAAGTTCACTCTCAGCGCTATTGAGCAAACATTACTGGCACATCTGGCACATCCTGAAAAAGTAAAACTGGCCGGGATTTTCAAGCAGGGCATTGATAAATTGAAAAAACGGGCGGAAAAAATCTGTCATGAAATCAATCTCGATTACGTAGCACCTGTATCGATGAAAAGCACAGCTGGCGGCGGTTCCACACCTAATATTAGCTACAATAGTTTTGGTATAGCCATAAAACAAAATATAGAAGGTCTTGATATCCGGCTAAGGCAGTATAACCCGCCCATAATCGTTCGCAGAACCAGGGATAAAGTGATCCTTGATTTAAGCGCTGTACTACCCGCTCAGGATGTAATTATAACAAAGGCTTTGCAGGAATGTTTGTTGTAGGTACTGCCGGCCATATCGACCATGGCAAATCTTCGCTGGTTAAGGCGCTTTCCGGTATCGACCCGGACCGTCTTCCCGAGGAAAAGCTTCGCGGATTGACCATTGATCTGGGATTTGCCTGGTTCAATCTTCCTTCAGGCGAACCGGTGGGGGTTGTTGATGTTCCCGGTCATGAAAGATTTATCAAGAATATGGTCGCTGGGGTTGGCGGTATTGATGCTGTGATACTGGTTATTGCCGCCGATGATGGCTGGATGCCGCAGACTGCTGAACACCTTGATATTCTCTCTTTGCTTGATATAAAAACCGGTATTGTAGTTCTAACAAAAACTGATCTGGTCGATTCCGATTATTTACAGCTTCAAAAGGAAGATATATCTGAATGGCTGAAAGGCACTTTTCTTGAAAATGCTCCGATAATTTCATTTTCAGCCAAAGACAATTCCGGCAAAGGAGAGCTTTTAAGCTCGCTTCAGGAAATATTAAGCCTTGGTGAAAGGAGGGCGTCTTTTGGGTCTCCCCGGTTATATATAGACAGAAGCTTTGTAATCAA
Source organism: uncultured bacterium (assembly GCA_965603725.1). GTDB lineage: Bacteria > Zixibacteria > MSB-5A5 > UBA10806 > 4484-95 > JAGGSN01. Next base: position 38,923 of record CBFDEC010000003.1, read on the forward strand.
GGGCATGGGTACCGTGGTAACCGGCACGCTGATAGAGGGTGAAATCAAGATTGGTCAGGAACTTGAAATATGTCCAATAAAGCAGAAAATAAGAGTCCGGGGTCTGCAGACTCATAAAAAATCAATCGAGACTGCGGTTTCCGGCAGCAGAGTGGCTGTCAATTTAACTGGCGCTGGTAAGGATGACGCTCATCGCGGAACAGCATTAGTCCTGCCCGGTCATTTTGAGCCGTCCGATGTGCTGGGTGTAAAAATAAGAATGCTGCCAAATGTAAAACACCCTTTAAAAAACAGCTCCGAGGCGCTGGTGTTGCTTGGAACTGCTGTTGTTCATGCCAGACTTAAGCTATTCAAAAGAAAAATGCTGACTATGAATGATGAAGACTTTGCGGTTTTGCATCTTGATAAAAAGGTCTGCTGTCGTATAGGTGACAGGTTTATTATTAGGCGTTTAAGCCCGGCGATAACAGTCGCCGGCGGAATTGTGCTTGACTGGGATTTCGGATCGATAAAGAAAGGTAAAACCAAACAGCTCGAAATCCTGAAAATAAGGCATAGGCTGAGTCTTGAGTCGGTTGTCAAATCAGAGCTTTTAAAAGATAAAAACCTGAACCGGGCAAGAATAAAAGTCAACAGTTGCTTTTCATCGGGGCAAATTGACGATTACCTTTCCAAAGCTAAAGATATAGTAAAAGCCGGCGGGGCGCTGGTTTATAAAGACCATCTCGATAAGTATCTCAAACCGGCAAAAAAAATACTTGAGGATGATCACCAATTGCGGCCATGGGCTAACGGTTTGCTCGTTGGCGAGCTGTCGAAAAAACTGAAATTGCGAGCTTCAGAGGTGGAGGAAGTTGTCTCGTATCTTTTATCCTCCGGTTTAATCGTTCAGGATTCCGGATTTTTAAGGCTCAAGGACCATATTCCACATCTGAAACCTGAACAGAAAGTGTTAGCGGCGAAACTTATTACGATACTATCGGCAAGCCCGCTGGCCTCTCCGCTTAAAAACAAGATTATCGCTGATGATCCAGCCTATGAAGTGGTGATAGACTTCCTTGTGGATAAGGGTGATATTATAGAGTTGAAAAACGGTGTGTTGATGACTCAAAGGGATTTTCAATCGATAATTAACGAAGTGATTGCTTTTATAAAATCAGAAACCAGAGTCACTGCCTCGCAAGTAAAAGACCATTTGAAAACATCGCGTAAATATGCAATTCCACTTCTGGAAAAACTTGACGCAATGGATATTACCATAAGGGATGGAGATTATAGAACGTTGGGGAATGATTTATGAAAACCTTATTTACAAACGCAGTTATATATTCGCCTGAAAAGCTTAAAGCCGATTGTCTGGCGGTTTGCGATGGCCGGATTTTTGACATTGGCGCCAGAGCAAAACTAATCAATTTGAAAAGGCACGGGTTTAAAGTCGTAAATTTAAAGAAAAAAACAGTCCTGCCCGGTTTTGTTGATTCTCATCTTCATCTGTTGACAACCGGCTATAACCTGTTAAGCGTCGATTTGAGCGGCCTTGATTCACTGGATAAAATTACCGCAAAAATTGCCAGAGCCATAAAGAAATTATCACCAGGACAATGGCTGATTGGCAGGGGCTGGAATAAGAATCTCTGGGGTGGAGAATTTCCGGATAAATCAATTCTCGATAAAGTTTGCCCTGATAATCCGGCCATGTTTTATGCCCGGGACGGTCATGCTGTCTGGGTGAATTCTGCCGCCTTGCATGTATGTAAAATCGACAGCAGTACTTCTGATTCTGATGGCGGCGCTATTAGGCGTCATCCCGATGGTAATCCAACCGGCATCCTACTTGAAAATGCTGTAGATTTGGTGTCGGGAAAAATTCCTCATCCTACAAAAGAATTTAAAATGAAAGCCCTTAAGAAAGCAATAAAGAAACTTAACAGTCTTGGTATTACCGGCGTTGGTGATTGCGATAATTACGCAAACCGGCTGAACCTGTTTCAGTCTGCTTTGGAGAAAGGTTTTTTGAATTTAAGAATTTTCATGATGCTTTCGCCCGATGATATTGATTCGGCGGCAGGTTCGGGATTAAAAACCGGCTATGGGAATGATTTTATCACTATTGGAGCGTTAAAGCTTTACCAGGATGGCGCCCTGGGCTCCCAAACCGCCTGGATGCATTCGCCCTATGAAAATCAGCCCGATAACTTTGGCATACTTACTATGACTGGCGATGAACTCGAAATGTATTTTGAAAAGACGCATCTTAACGGCATTTCACTGGCTGTTCATGCCATCGGCGATAGAGCAAACTCCGAACTTTTGCAATTTTTCGGTAAAAAAAGCGCTGTTTCAAAAAAACTCGGTCTGCATCATCGTATAGAACACGCCCAGCATCTGCGAAAAAACGATATATGGAAGTTTAAGAAGTATAATATTGCCGCTTCAGTCCAGCCGGTTCATTTAATCGCCGACAGGGATATTACTGAGAAACACCTTGGCAAAAGATCAAAATATGCCTTTATATTTAATGCGCTTCTCAAAAGTGGAGCGAAGCTCGGGTTCGGTTCTGATTGCCCGATTGAAAATCCGAATCCGTTTATGGGAATCTATGCGGCCATAGCCAGGAAAGCCTCTGATGACGACCGACCGGCCTGGTTTGCAGATCAATCAATAACGCTAAAGCAGGGCGTTAGGGCATATACTATCGGTTCTGCGGATATATGCGGCTGGCATGGCAAAGCAGGAGTATTGTCGCCGGGCGCGTGGGCTGATTTGGTAGTTCTTTCTGATGATATTTTCAAAGTCAAGCTGGAGCAGGTTCCGAGGTTAAAAGTCTTAGCAACAGTGTTTAATGGCAAGGTTGTATATACGGACAGGAATTTCAAGCTATGAATATTATCGACCTGATAAAGAATTATCAAAATGTTACCAGTTTTTCAAACAGAGCTGTGGATAAAGAGAAGATTGACAGGATAGTCAAAGCGGTGCATTTTTCTCCAGTCGGCGCTGATAAGACACCGCTAAAAACTATCGTGATATCAAAAAGTGAAATAAAGCATAAGCTCAGACAAACAGCCGAACAAATCGAAAGAGCTTATCAGCTGGGCATGGATGACGGAAAAAATTCAAGCGCTTCTAACTGGCAGAAATCTTTTTTAGAGGAAGCGCCATATCTTGTGATTATATGCAGTTTATCAGGACAGCCATATCAGGCCGCCACCACCTGGCTTTCTCTGGGAAATTTGATGATGGCCGCCGCTGACGAGGGGCTGGGTTCGTTGTGCTATGCTCCGTCAATGCCGACCTTTTTGCGTAAAGTGTTGGATATTCCACCCAAATACATGCCGATCGCCATTGTGCCTATCGGCTATTCTGCCGACGAGCTGTTTCCTTGGTACAATCCGGCGGAGGAAAAGATGTTTCGTGGCCTTTTCTCGGGGCGTTTTAGCTGGCATTGATAGACAAATAGCATTATATTGAATTTATGAAATATGGTCTTAACAGTGTATTTATTGAATATCAATATAAATTAATATATTAATGAAAGGTCGCTATGTCTGGTTTGACTGACTATCGGGATAAGAAAAAGCTAGAAAAATCTTTAAAGGATTATCGAAATTTATGGCAGACTGATGGGGAATCTATACCAAATAATAAACAAATAGTACTATTTGAAAATGTTCAGTTTATATATGAATTAGCTCTTGCACAACTTGAATTAAAGTTATTTAGGGCTGACTTTGAAATTACCAATGGATTAAGAGAATTTATTTTATTAAAAGAAACGGATTTGAAACGGTTGATAAAGAGATTGGCATATTTTCAATTAGTGGAAGGGAAGTATACAGATTATTTTCATATAATCAGAAAAAACAGAACGCGGTCGGTGAATCAATATTTAACTCATTGGATATATCCATATAAGGGAAAATTTCATCCGCAAATGATAAGAGCGCTATTGAATATTATTGGTATTAATAAAGGAGATACTATTCTCGATCCGTTCATTGGAAGCGGAACAACTGCTCTTGAGGCGCAATTGTTGGGGATAAATTGTACAGGTATAGATATTTCGCCATTATGTGTTCTTCAAAGCAAAGTAAAGACAGAAAGCATAGATGTTCTTTCGATCATCTTTGAATGGAAAGAAGAAATTCTTAAATGTTTAGATAATAATCTGTTCAATATTGAAAATAATACTTTAGATAATGTAATAGAAAATATATCAAATACAAAAGCCAGAAATTTCTATAAAATGACAAAGCTTGTCGCCATAAGTGATCAGGTAAGAAGAAAAAGGAATTTTTCTAACGCTTTTAAGAAAAATTTAGAAGTAATGATAGCATCAGTAAGTGATTACTTAGATATATCTAATGAGCTGAAATTAAGTTTAGGTGAGGTAAATATCAAAATTGGTGATTCGCGGTCATTGTCTTTAGATGATGAAAGCATTGACGGTATTGTAACATCTCCTCCATATTCTATTGCATTGGATTACGTTTCCAATGATGCTCATGCTTTTAATAATTTAGGATTCGATTTACAGGAAATAAGAGAAGAATTCATTGGCGTAAGGGGCAGAGGCCAGAAGAAAATAGATCTTTATAATGAAGATATAAAAAAGAGTTTAAAAGAAATGCATCGTGTTGTAAAAACGGGAAAATATGTTGTTATAGTTGTAGGAAATGCGACTTACCAAGGCAAAGAAATAAAAACCACAGAGTTTATTATAGAATATGCGGGAAAAATAGGATTTCGACTAATAAAAAATATGAATAAGATAATTTTTGGCCTATATAATGTAATGCAAAAAGAAAATATACTTATATTTAAAAAAGAAGGTTGAGCATTCGAGGAGGTTACATATTTTGAGCCATGAACCAAATGGAACTCTATTCTGGAATATTGAAGATATTGCAAAGGCGTTGAAAATTAGCATAGAAGATGTCCGAGAATATTTTACTGATGGTCGAAGGGTATCATTTATTATAGAAAGGCGAATAGCCTATGAGATTTTAAAAGGTAAACTTGCTGCCAGCGAAGGTGCTGGATTTGATATTTTAGATTCACATGGCATTAAACGGGAAGTTCGCAGCATATCGAAGCGGAGTGTATATTTTTGCCCAAGTTTTATGGTAGGATCAGGTCGCAAATTTAATGAGCAAGGATTTATTGATAAACTATCTGAAATAGGCGGCTACATCATTGCAGACATAGAATCATTTCCTAATATACCTTTTTGGATTATTACATCTTAACAGGTTATATTATGGTGGCGGGATGGTGATTTAGGAAAAACAACAAAAATATCACGCAATAAAGCTTTGAATATTCTTAGAGAATTAAAGAAGAAGTAATATTCTATTTTAAACGGAATACTATATAAATATAAGCATTAGTGGATACGACCGGTACAAATATAAATCTATTTTCCCTCTATGAAATTTTTTTAACCAGTTATGATAAACTCATGAAATTGATGATCTTTAAATAGAAATGCATTTCTTTCTGAAAACTATCATCATTGACATTAATCTAAAATTTCAGTAATATCTATTTTAAAATGTTTAAGCTTACCCTGAAAGAGATAAAAAAAGCATTAAACGGCTGTTCCAGCCCTCCCAAGATCAGGGATTTTGCCCGGATGATGAAAATTGATAAGACTGACTACCGGGCTTTCAGACGGTTAATTAAACAGGCGATAAGTGATGGCGAAATAGAGCGACTGCGCGGAGGACGGCTTGTTATTCCAAGCTTTGTCGGGAAAAGCAAAGGACGACTGCTGCTTGCCAGAAGCGGTTTTGGTTTTATGATTCCGGATGACCGGTCAGAGGAGATATTTATACCCGAACATGAGCTTGGTGGAGCCATGCATGGCGAAACGGTGATTGTTGAACTCAAGAAATTTCGGCTGGGGAAAAACCGCGAGGGCAGAGTTATCAAGGCGCTCCATCGGGAGGGTTCCCAGATGGTGGGCAAGCTTGAAAAGGATCGATATGGCTGGCGATTAAATCCGGATGACCCGCGAATTGATACCAAAATCGAGTTGAGTCCGCCGGATGGTTTTGCGGTCAAGCCCGGCTATCTGGCAGTAATCCGGCTCGATGAATGGCGGGCTGATTATCTGCCGCCTCAGGGGCGAATTGTAGAGGTCTTGGGTCCTGCCGGGGCTCCCGGAGTTGATATAAATGCCCTGGTAAAATCCTCCGGAGTTCCAGTTGAGTTCTCTTCTCAAACTTTAACAGAGACGCGAAAAATCAGGAAAACGATTCATCAATCTGAAATCAGAAGAAGAGTTGATTTGCGAGGTCTGACAGTTTTCACTATTGACCCGGCCGACGCCAAAGATCATGACGATGCTGTCAGTTATGAGGAGACGGACGAGGGTTTAATCAGGCTGGGAGTGCATATCGCTGATGTATCTCATTATGTGAAAGCTGATGCCGGGCTCGACAGAGATGCCCTTTTGCGCGGCAATTCAATCTATTTAGTCGACAGAGTTATCCCGATGCTTCCCGAAAAACTATCAGCCGATCTCTGCAGCCTTCATGAGGGAGTCGACCGGTTAGCTTTAAGTGTATTGATTTATTTTGATGCATTGGGCAACGCTGTCCGTCATGAGATCGTTGAAAGTATAATCAACAGTTCAGCTTCTTTAAACTATATCGAAGTCCAGAAATGCCTCGATGGCAAACCATCGCCAAAGCTGGAACGGTTTGCTGAAGTGTTGTTGAAATTGAATAAACTGGCTAAGAAATTGCGGGCTAAAAGGCAAAAAGCCGGCAGTCTCGATTTTGACCTTCCCGAGCCGAAAGTTGTTCTCGATGAGAAAGGGAACGTTGTTGATATATTTCGCTATCCCCGATATGACAGTCATCGGCTGGTTGAGGAGTTTATGCTGGTTGCGAACTGCAGAATAGCCAAAACAATGGAAGCGATAGCCTCGCCGGTATTGTACCGGGTGCATGACAAGCCGGACAAACTGAAAGTCAATGTCTTCGCAGAGCTGCTCAAGGAGATGGGTTATGATTTCAGTTTCAAAGGTGAAATTACACCCAAAAAATTCCAGCGGGTTTTAAAATTGGTTGAGGGCAAGGATGATGAAAGATTTATCAACCAGCTGCTTTTAAGGTCTATGGCTAAAGCCATTTATCAGCCGGGGAATATCGGGCATTTCGGCCTGGCGTTCGATAGTTATGCCCATTTTACATCACCTATCAGAAGATACCCGGACCTGCACCTGCACAGGGTGGTAAAACTTTACCTTAATAAAAAATTGAATGCGGCAACTGCCGGGAAGATTAGAGACGTTCTGAAAAATATAGGCAAGCATTGCTCTCAAACCGAGCTTCAGGCAGATGCGCTTGAACGTGAATCGGTTAAAATAAAAATGGTTGAATATTTCTCTACCCAGATAGGGGCTGAATTTTCAGGCGCCGTATCGGGGGTGGTGCGTTCCGGTTTATTTATCGAGATTGATGACTTGATGGTCGATGGGTTTTTGCCCTACTCGGCGTTTGATAATGAGTACTATATCTTTGACGAGAAGAAACATCAGGCAATCGGTAAACGCACCAAGAAACGATACCGTCTTGGCGACCGGGTCGAGGTGATCGTTGCCAGGGTGGATAAAGAAAAAAGAGAAATAGAATTCATACCCAAAGAAAAACTTAAACGCCGCAAGAAAAAAAGAAGATGATATTTATTTACGGACCTCAAAAGGAGTTTAGTGAAGGGCTGGTAGAGGCTTTAAATAAAAAGTCTTTTAAATTCCGGGTATTTGATGACAAGCAGTCGCTTGGTTCAGCAATAAAAAAGGAAATCCCCCTCGTAATATTTTATGATTTAAGGTTTGATAGAGAAATTCCTCGCTTGCTGGAAAAAATCTATCTTGAAAACCCGGAAATAATTCTTCTGGGTACTGCCGAAATGCATCTGGAAATATTTGAGCAGTATATCGATCAGATTTTTTTGCCTCATGTCGGTTTTGGACAGATCGTTAACGGTATTGATGATCACATTAACGACCGAAAGCTGCTTGATTCGTGCGGTTTCGTTGGCCGGTCTGTTGAACTTATCGGCGTGGCCCGGATGATCGAGCAGGTTGCGCCTACCGATATTACCGTCCTGGTTACCGGACCTTCCGGGGCGGGAAAGGAAATGGTAGCAAAAGCTATCCATTTAAAATCCGGCAAGGTTGGTGAAATATTCTTAAGTTTGAATATAGGCTCGCTGGCGCCAGGGATTTTGGAATCGGAATTGTTTGGTCATGAAAAGGGATCGTTTACAGGAGCGGTCAGCCGGCGGATCGGTCATTTCGAACAGGCATCCAAGGGCACGTTGTTCCTTGATGAAATCGGTGAACTGCCGCCGGACATACAGGTCAAACTGTTGCGGGTCTTAGAAGAAAAAAGCTTCTATCGCGTCGGCGGCGAGGAGAAAATATCCACTAACGCCCGATTAATTTTCGCCACCAATAAAAACCTGGGAGATGAAGTAGCCGCCGGCAGGTTCAGACAGGATTTATATTACAGGCTGAACGTTGTGAATATTACAGTATTGCCCTTAATAGCCCGGCCTAAAGATATCCCATTGCTGGTTAAAGAGTTTATTAAAAAATCACGCTATGGAGATTATACCAGGGGGAGTCCCGTTGAGCCCGGAGCTATGAAGCTGTTTATGAAATATCACTGGCCGGGTAATGTCAGAGAATTAAGAAATGTCGTCGAATCACTTCTGATTCTGTCAAAAAGAGGAGTGATAACTCAAACGGCATTTGAAAAATATCTTCAGGAAAAATCTCTTCATGATACAAAGCTGCCTGTCCCGACAGGCCGCACACCGGAAAGCGCCGAGCGCCAGTTGATCCTGCAGGCGCTGCTGTCAATGAAAGAGGAAATCAACGCTCTACGCAGAACGATTGTTGAGAGCACTCAATCGCCCTTAACCGAAAACAAAAGGCTCCCCGAACAAGAACCGAGTTCAAGTATCGAAGAACAGGAAAAGAAACTCATTGCCGAAACCCTTGAGGAGGTTAATGGCAATCGAAGAAAAGCTGCGGCGTTACTGGGTATAGGCGAGAGGACGTTATATCGGAAACTGGTAAAATACGGCCTGAAGTAATTTATCTTACAGTTTCATTACTGGTTATTATTATCCTGGCGCCGGTTTGTCCGGCATCATGGGTGTTTGATACAGAATGCCTCGATGATATATATCAAGCATATTGCGAGGGTGAAATTGATGACGAAGTTTTTTCGGCGCTGACCGGTTCCTATAACACAGGCGGTTTAGCGCTGAACGATTTGGAAGCGATCGGAGCTTTCGAACGAGACGATTTACCGACAGATTCTGTCAAAACAAATATTAACCAATTCTGGCTGAACTTTGTGTCTCCGCAAAAAGGCAAACTCGGGTTACGGAGATACAGTAAGAACCTCGATAATGCCGTTAACTACTATTATTTAAACTGGCAAATTCAGCCTGTTCGACTTGCCATTGAAGCCGAAGATAATAATAGCGATTATTACTCAAGAAGACGCTGGCTGTCCATGTCATCCGAACCCCTTGATATTGTGCTGGGTAATTTCAGAGCCGCCGAAAGTTACGGTTTAACCATTGGACGGTTTGATTACCGCCCCAGCGCCGGGATAACCGATAATATTGAATCTGATTTTTTGTATCCCTACAACAATTATTATAATGGTATAAAAATAAGCGCCCGGGGCAGAGGCTTCAAAGGAAGGTTTTATTATTCAAAGAAAAAATATATATCTGCCTGAAAGACTTTTATTGGTTCGGGAATTGATTTCACTGATGGCTTTATAACAGTGGGAATAGCTGCTGGCCATAACAAATTCATAAACGAGTCTGTCTGTGATAACCGTCTGGCTGTTGGCATTAACCTTAATATTAAAACCAGTGATTTTAACCTGTCGAGCGAGTATGCGAATATTGAAAAATCCAATGGATTATTTCTAAATGGAGAACGGTATATAAATGACATGACTCTAAGAACAGAATTCTGGCGCTATGGCAAAAATTTCAACAATTACAACTGTTCGGGTCCCTCTTATTCAGATTATAATTCATTCTACCCGGAAGAGCAGCAGCTGGGATTTCGCAGCGCTCAGGCTGACGAGACCGGTTTAGCTGTAAAATATATTAAAAACGATCTATCGTTCGGGTTAATGTTCTGGAGTCATTCTCATGATGAAAAGATTAATTCATCATATAATTTCAGACTTTTAAAACCAGCGTTTGGTCGGTTTGATCTTTTCTTCTTAAGTTCAGCGAAATCTCGTCAGGAGGATGGCTATTTCTGGTCGAAAACCGGCTTGATGATAAAAGATGATTCCTTATTGAAGCGGGCCGGTTTAAAATTTTATCTCGAAGACAGGTCTGGTTTAACTAACAACAAAAGTTATATATTTTTGAGTTTCTCACATAATCTCAAAGAAAATTTAACCGTATTTTTAAAAATCAGAAGCTATTTTAATGGTCGGGTCAGGTGGTATTTTGGCGAGGAACTCATATCGGATAGCGGCATAAATATTATTGCTGAAACCACATATTATGATGGCGTCAGAATAAATCTAAAGATTGAGAAATTACTATGAGGATGTTGGTTGTAATCACTGTATTGATTTTTATATCGGGTCAGCCGCTTAATAGTGAAATTGTTTTAAGCGAGATATTATCGAATGAGCCTTCCAACCGGGTACTCTTAGAATGGCTGGAGGTTTATAACAACGGTTCTGAGCAGATCGATATGTTTAATTATAAATTGGTGGAGAACGAAGACACCCTGACATTCCCGGAAGGGTCGTTGATCTCGTCTTATTCTTATGCTGTTTTATGCCGCCGTCTTGAGCCTTTAAACGGCAGTGATTGTTTTGAGTATCACTGGGGTGATTCATCAGGCGTCTGGGGCGATGCAGTAGGCGAGGATTATGTTGTATATAAAGTGGGCATATCATTGCTAAACAGCGGCGGCGGAATCCTCCTGCTGACCGATGATAGCCAGGTTGTCGATCAGTATACATGGAATCAGCCTTCCGATGACGGCCGAAGCGCTGAACGTGATGACGTCACAGATCCGTTGTCATCGTGGCATGCCTGCTATGATCCGACAGGGTCGACGCCCGGTAAAGAAAACTCGAGAAAACCTGCCGATAATCAGAATTACATCTTTGAGGTCAACCCACAATTGCGAAGCTTGTCCGGAGCCGACCGGATTATTACTATTTCATACTCCGCTCCCACAGGCGGCAGAATTAGCCTCATAGTATATGATGACACTGCCCGTAGACGGGCAACTATACTGGAAGATACTGACTTGTCGTTTAATGTGATAACCTGGAATTTAGTTGGCGATGGCAATCGACTGCTTTCACCCGGTTTATATTTTATTTCGTTTAAAGCTGAGGGGACTAATAATGTGCAAAAATATATTCCGGTGGTAATCGCCCCATGAAAAGGTCGCTGGTTCTCATGCTGTTTATTATCTCACCCTTGTTTGGTCTTGAAGGGCCCGATTATATGCTGATAGGTGATTTGCACGTTCCTAACCACAGATATTTTAATTTATCATGCCTGCCCCATAAGAATTCCGGAGTGGATGCTATTTTCAGAAATGCTTCTTTATATGGAATCAATTCTCTAAACTGGAATTATGCGGGGGCCCGAGTATATTCAGAAACAGGGGCTTTCATTGCATCTTTCCGAAGCTATGGCATAAAGAATCTTTATTCTTCAACAATGTTTTCTTTGCTATTCCAAAAAGTATTATTTCGACAAGCATCATTCGGATTTGGTTATTCCAGAAAAGAATATAATTATGGAGAAAACCTATATAAAACCTCATCCGATATTTTTTCATTTAGCGCCGGCGCCAGTTATAAAAACTATAGTCTGAATATAGCGCTCGATAATCTTGCTTTTAAAAAGCGGGAATATAATAATAATCCCGAACTGGTTATGGCTGTGAATTGGCAGGCCAATACAATATTGAATATTTACAGTTCTTTTTATGACGATAGCCATAATAAAAGCAGGTTTGCAATCGGACAGGACCTTGTTTTACATAAATCGTATATACTCAAAGCCGGGCTTTTAAGTGGTCCGGAGGTCTATTTCATCGGCTTCGAAATAGTTTACAAACATATCGTTTTTGGTTATACTTATTACGACATCGGAGGCTTGCCCGATTGTTCGAGGCTGACTTTATCGTACAGGTGAAATTATGTCATTAATCGATGATATTCAAAAACAGGAAGAGCAAACTCTAGCTCCCTGCGCAATGAAATCCAGCAGCTCTCGTGGGCGACATTACAAGGAACCGGGACATAAATACCGAACGGAATTTCAGCGCGATAGAGAACGAATAATTCACTCCACATCTTTTCGTCGGTTGGAATACAAAACGCAGGTGTTTGTCAATCACGAGGGCGACCATTACCGTACCCGTTTGACGCATACTATCGAGGTTGCCCAGATTGCCCGTGCTATCGCCAGGGCGCTCAAATTAAACGAGGATCTTACAGAGGGGATTGCCCTGGCTCATGATCTGGGGCATACGCCGTTTGGCCATTCCGGTGAGGCCGCTCTTAACAGGCTCATGAAAAATCACAATGGCTTTGAACATAACCGTCAAAGTCTACGGGTTGTAGAACATCTCGAACGACGCTATCCGGATTTTCCCGGATTAAACCTCACATTCGAACTTCGAGAGGGGATTTTGAAACATGAAACGATTTATGATAATCCGGCTTATCCCGCCGAACTGTTTCCCTCGGAAAAGGGAACTTTAGAATGCCAGGCAGTTAATATTGCCGATGAAATCACCTATAGCTGTCATGATGTTGATGACGGCTTAAATGCCGGTCTGTTTAAGGTTGAAGACCTGCTGGAACTGGAACTATGGAAAAAACTTCACAACATACTTAGAAAGCGTTATCCCGATATTTTGAAAACATCATTATACCGTTACCAGATGGTCAAGCTATTGGTTAATGAAATGGTTACCGATGCAGTCGGCGCCAGCATAGAGGCTATTGAAAAATATAAGCCGGTAAACCCGGATGATGTAAGAAAGCTGCCGGTCAATCTTGTTTGCCGATCTGAAGAGGCGCTTGATTTGGAATCTGGACTAAAACAATTTTTGCATGATAATATGTATCGTCATTATCGGTTAATCAGGATGGCCGAAAAAGCCGAAAGGATAATAACCACTCTTTTTGAGGCTTATATCGGCAACCCCGACCAGTTGCCCCCGGGCTTTAAAAGCCGGGTAAAGGATGAGGGCGCTCATATGGTTATTGCCGATTATATAGCCGGTATGACAGACCGTTTTGCCGGCCAGGAATTTAAAAAGCTGACTGATCCATTTGAATTGATGTAAACGAGTAAAAATGCCGCTTACAGCCTATTTATATTCACAGAAGATTTCCGCGCCCTTTTTAACCGATAATGAATGGAACCATGTAAAAAAATCGCTGAAACAAAACCCCGAATATCTCCATTTCAAATGCTGTAACAGCCCTGTTTATGCCCGGGTAAGCAAAAAGGGATTAAGACATTTTGTTCATAAAAATACCGATTCCTGTAATTATATTCATGAAAGCGAAGACCATCTTTTGCTGAAATTGGAGGTTTATAAAGCCTGCCAGGATAATGGATGGGATGCTGAGATTGAATTTGCGGGAGATAACTTCAGGGCTGACGTGTTAGCGTCCAATGGTAAACATAAGGTGGTTTTTGAAATTCAACTGACTCGTCAGGATTTCCAAACTACCGTTGACCGTCAAAGAGCCTTCGAGGAAGCAGACATTAGATGTGCCTGGTTTTTTAAGCGCATTCCCAAGGATTATCGTCCCGACAAATTCTTGCCGGCTTTTGAACTTGTCACAGAAAACAATAAACTGATAGCTCCATATAAATGTAATATTTCAGGGGAAATGATGCCGGTAAGGGAATGTGTGCAGTTGCTTCTTGACAGCAAAATCAGGTTTCGTGAAAAATTGACATTGAGAAAAAAACAGAAGGTTCGATTTTATCTCTTTGAAGAAGAATGCTGGAAATGTGGGTCTAAATTCAAAGCCATAGGCTTATGGTCTATTCTTAAAAGCAAATGCAACTTGAGAATTGACAATAATAATTTTGATATTGATGATCTTGCAATCGAAATTAAAAACTATACAGAGGAAATAAAAAGTATAGAACCGGATATAGCGGTTTATGTGAAAAGATTTAATAAAAAGATAAATAAATTTGAATGGGTAAACAGATGCCCTGAATGTAAAGCTGTTTACAGCTATGATATCCTTAGATCTAAAGTTATGAAATCTGTTTCTGAGGATGATGTCCCAAAAGAAGAAATAAGTTATTGCACTAATAATAATGATGATTCCAGTTCACAAAAACGCCCGCACTGGTGCATAAAAGGCCCGGAAGGGTTTTGCGATAATTAACCGGGATATTGTGTGCAAATATTTAATTGGTCTTTGAAATAAATTATTGAAAAAATAAACTTATCAGTTGCTATCGGCGTAATATTGTTTTATAAAAGCTTTGTTAAATAATTAGTTCTAAAAGAATTTTCAAATGGAAGAAACTTACGGACATAGACAGGCTGAACAATTTTGTCGGGAAATTCTCCCCCGTGTTTCCAGGACATTCGACCTGGCCATTAGATTTTTGCCAAAAAGACTTGGTCAACCGGTAGGGCTGGCTTACCTGTTATGCAGGATTGCGGACACTTATGAGGATTCAGCCATCTTAGGCTCTCTGCAGAGAAAAGAGATGCTTTTTAAATACGCTTCGTTGCTGGAAAATTACCCCGCTTACGATAATAGGCTGTTAAACGAACTGGAAACTGCTTTTACCGACCGATTTATCGCTGGTGATTCCGAATCTGATTATATTGACGATTTGCCAAGCGTGAAGCTGGTCGAAAATATCAGCCGGGTTTTGAGAGCGGTCGATATGTTGCCGCCGAGTTTCAGATGTCACATTTTCCCGAGGGTCAGGGAGATGGCTCTTGGGATGGCAGAATATACTACACTGGCCGGCGGCGGACAGTCGGATATCTGCTTTATAAAAGATGAGGACGATTGGGATAAATATTGCTATTATGTCGCCGGCACTGTGGGGCACATGCTCACCGATCTATTTTCAGATTATGCCGGTTTTTCTGACACGACCAGGCAAAGGCTGCATCCATTGGGACGGTCTTTCGGTCTGGGTTTACAGAAAGTCAATGTATTAAAGGATGCTGTAATCGATACAAGAAGAGGCATCTGTTTTTTACCTCAGACATTTGTTGAACGTTTTGGTGTTTCCTTCACCAGGCTGTCGGAGGCTGATTTCAAAGGCGATATTACCGGTCTTGTCGCAACGGTTGTCAATACCTGCCACCGTCATTTCCAGGATTCTCTTGATTACATAAAAATAATTCCTCATAAACATCTAGGTCTCAGGATGTTTCTTATTGTGCCGGTGATGCTGGCCGCGGGTACTCTTCGTTTGTTTACCGATTACCCGCAACGCCTTCTCGAAAAAGGCGACTTGAAGCTTGCCCGGACTGATGTCTGGCGGCTTGTCCGACGATCGTCCTACTGCCGGTTCTCCAACCGTCTGCTTGCCTATTCGTTCGGGAAATTATATCCAGCATAAGTCTTATCAATTTTCGCTTCTTTGCAATTTTTTTTGATTAAAGGAACCTTCCCCCAAAACCAGCTTAGATTGATTTGACTTAAACCGTTTGAATTAATAACAACTTTTTTCAACAAAAAATATTTATTAAAATTGTCACGTCCCTGCCCGATGTGTGAAATTATTTGCGCAGGGTGGCTTTGTAATGTTTTAAAAGAATATATTTAAAGAATAATCAACATCTTTATTATTAGATTTAAGACCTTGACTCCACCTTCTAACATTAAGAAATACAACAAGATATAAACATATTGGTTGACTTACTTATTAGCCGGCCGATGTCAATTTCCAGATCCGGTTAAGGGCATGGCTTTTGCTCAAATGATCAATAATAAAGGAAAAGGCCGATAAGGAGACGATACAATGAAATGCTACTACAAGGGTATTACCAGACCTGATGAAGAAGACAGACAGTTTAACGGTTTTGTCAGTTTTACTATCCCGGAGTTGGGCATTAAGTTTCGTGGCCAATTCAAAGGGGCATATGATGAAACGGAGTATGCCAGCCTATTAGCATTGCTTGAATTTATTGAACTGAATTCCCATCTTTTTAAGGATCGAAGGTTGGAAATATTCGGTAATAACTTTCAGGTGATAAGCCAGGTCAATTCCGAAGTGTCTCCCTCCAGTGAACTGGAGCCATTCTGCAATTTAGCTCAGGACTATAAAAAGAAAATTCCCTACATTCTCAATTGGATTCCAACTGATGAAAATATGGCTCAGGATGGAATGATTAATTAATTTAATATTTTTCATAAAAGTAGATGCCTATCGGCAATTATGGCCCATATTTTGTCAGGAGTTTCCCCGAAGAACTGAATAGAATCTTTATAATATAAATTATATCAACGAGTTGATATTTCGAAGAAGTGGAAATCATGATTTCTCGAAAATTCGGGGAAACTTCCGCACTAATAGGCGGGACTTTCCAGTCCCGCTGGCAGGCTGGAAAGCCTGCCCTGTTAAGTTAGTTTTTTATTTTGATCAAAATTGTTATGTGGAAAAATTCGGGGAAACTCCTGATATTTTGTTTATTGACTTTGTGGTACAATATGTTATATTATTTGTAATGGGTATAATGATAGGTAACTGGCTGTGTAAGCCTATTAATTATTTACACATAGGAGTAAAAATGATTTCTAGGCCAATGACGTTATTGTTAGTATCAGTGATAATGTTTATAACCTCAATAGTATATGCATCAGACAATCCCATGCTCATCAGGGTTGACCTGCTTGATAAACAAGACCTTTCAGCGCTGAATAGACTTCATTTCGATATACCGGTGGTAACTGAGAATTTCGCCGAAGTAGTAGTGTATCCTGAGGATTTAACAACAATTGCTGAAGCGGGGTTGCATTATCAGGTTATTCATGAGGATCTGGTCAGTTATTACCAGAGCCGAAATCCGCTGAACACAACTATGGGCGGCTTTCTGACCTTCTCTGAAATACTTGATACAATTGATGTGCTTCATTCAAATTACCCCGATTTAATTTCCGCCCGTGATTCGATTGGAGCTTCATGGGAAGGAAGAGCCCTGTGGGTTTTTAAACTTTCTGATAATGTTGATGTTGATGAAGACGAACCGGAGGTGTTTTACAATGCCCTGATTCATGCCCGTGAACCGATTACGTGGGCGTGGCAGCTTTACTATATCAACTGGCTTTTAGACAACTATGGCGATGATCCGGTTGCAACAGAAATAATCGACGAAAGAGAGCTATTCTTTTTGCCGGTGTTCAATCCAGACGGCTACGAGTATAACCGTCAGACCAACCCCAATGGGGGCGGTATGTGGCGAAAGAATCGCCGCAGCGGTGGAGGAGTAGATCTAAACCGAAACTGGGGTTACATGTGGGGTTATGATGATCAGGGTTCCTCGCCATATCCATATGATGAGACATATCGTGGACCGGACCCTTTCTCCGAACCGGAAACTCAGGTTGTCAGGGATTTCATTTTATCAAGAAGCTTTCAGTTTATTGTAAATGCCCATTCGTATGGCAACTATTTCCTTTATCCTTTTGGTTACGAGGATATTTACACACCTGATCATAATATTTTCCAGGCAATCGGCGATTCTGCCGAGATTCTGACCGGTTATTCGGCCGGAACAGCCTGGGAGCTTTTGTACAATACCAATGGCGATGCCAACGACTGGCAGTACGGCGAACAAATGGAAAAACCACTGATATTCTGCACAGTAACTGAATCCGGAACATCGTCGGATGGTTTCTGGCCGTCACAATATCGGATAATACCACTGTGTGAAGAAATACTATCGCTGGCTATCTATATGTCGCAGATTGCCGGAAATGTCAGGGCCGTCGCTCCACCGGCACCGCCGGTGTTAAATGCAATCGGCGAGGTGTATACCGATACTTTCACCGTCAGCTGGACTCATAATGATTCGTATAACCCGGCCGTTGCCTTTGAACTTATCGAGCAGTCAGGTTTCATCCGTGTCGAGGATGATTTCGAATCGGGTTCGGATAACTGGCTGTTTGACGGCTATCTCCTTCGCACCAATCGTTACCACTCATATAACCACAGTCTTTTTTCCGGCAGCCAGAATAACTATCATGGCCGCGCCACAATGGCTGATCCTCTTATGGTTCAGGAGGGCGACAGCCTGATTTTCTTTACCTGGTATGATATCGAAAATAATTATGATTATGCTTATGTGGAATTGTCCACCGATGGCGGTCAGACATTTAATACGATTCCCGGCAATATAACGACTAATTATAATCCAAACGGAAACAACCACGGCAATGGCATCACCGGATCATCTAACGGCAACTGGGTTGAGGCGAAGTTTCCTCTTGATGATTATATCGGCGCTTCGGTATTGATTGAGTTTTCGTATTTTACTGATAGTTATGCTCTTGGCGAGGGCATGTATGTTGACGATGTTTACCCGCTTGAAACATTCGAAGAGGAACTGATCATTTCATCTGACATTACAGAAAACTCATATTTGATTGAGGGACGTGAAAACGGGATGTATTATTACAAGGTGAGAGCTATTGATGCTGAAAACCAGTGGTCCGGTTTTTCAAATAGCGAGGAGGCTATAGTCGATGTTGAAGTTTCCGTCGAAAGCGGCATTGAAGTCCCATCGGAGTTTACCTTAAAGCAGAATTACCCAAATCCGTTTAATGCTCAAACCAGAATCGCTTTTTCGCTTGCCTCCCCCGGTAATGTGAAACTTGAAGTTTTCGATATCACCGGCAAACTTGTACGAAAAATAGTTGATGCAAGACTGAAGGCAGGTAATCACCAGGTGATTTGGGATGGTAAAAACGATAGCGGCAGAATTGTCTCCAGCGGGATCTACCTGTATAGACTATCGGCGCCCGATAATTCATCCATGCGCAAGATGACGTTTGTGAAATAATTTTTGCCATCCAGCGATTTTTCCTTATAGTATTACTTATTGGAGAAATCAGCCGGCTGATGAATAGGTTGTAAAGTAAAGAAGGACAGACTTTGCCTGGCGCCCTTCAGGGCAATCTGTCCAGGCGGGATAAAAAACTGCCCTGCTTAAAATTCAGATGAATACGAACAGTGTGCATAAATGAGTAATCATGGGATTATTATCTAAATATAAGAGATATTATTTTTTTTACGGCAGCGACGAATACACCAAGATGAAAAAAGTCAGATCGCTGGTGGACAGCGTTATTGAAAAGGGATTTGAGGAGTTCGATTATAGTATTTTTGAGGGACGCGGTCTTGATGCATCTCTGCTGATTAACACCGCTTGTTCGCCGCCTTTTGGATCACCGCTGCGGGTTGTGCTTCTACGTAATCTTGACAAAGCTTCTCCCCGGGGTTTGGATTTAATTGAAAAATTCATCGGCTCGATTCCGGATTACACAACTCTTGTAATGACCAGCGGCAGAGGGATAAAGTCCACCGATGGCAAAAAGAAAATAGATAAACGGAAGAAAATCTATAAAACCCTATTTGCCGATAAAAATTCATGCAAGGAGTTTACCGAACCAACTCCTGCATCAGCGGTTAAGCATGTTCTGAATACTGCCGGGGATTATGATATAGAGATTTCACATGAGGCAGCCGCCCATCTTGTAGAGACTGTGGGCTGCGATATAGGACGTTTAGAGCAGGAGTTAAATAAGCTGATTCTTTATACCGGAGCCGATAAAGCTGTCAAAAAGGACGATGTCGCTTTAGTGTCGGGAGCAGGCGCAATCGGTACCGTGTTTGATTTACCTGAAAAGATTGTTGACGGTGATATAGTCGGGGCTTTGAGGCTTTTACATAACCTGCTGTTAACCCGTCAACCCGAGGGAACGATACTTTTTAGAATTAAGGATTATTTTTTAAATTTAAATATGGTTAAGCTTCAGAACATATCCTCAAATGTTTTGGCTGCCAGGTTCAGGCTTTTACAAAAAACGGCTGAAAGCCTGGTAAAAGCCTCGAAAAAATTATCCTTTGAATGTATAAGTAATTGTTTGCATTTGGTTTACGAAGGTGAGACCGAATTGAAATCAGCCGGCTTGAAAAATGATATTGTTCTTGTCAAACTGGTTTCCAGCCTGGGAATCGAAATCACCGGGAATAAAAGTCAGTATTAATTGTATATATAGGTGAAAGATGACGTCGGCTCAAAAAGATGAAGATCTTCTGGTTATTGAACGTGTTTTGACCGGTGATGATAATGCGTTTGAAATACTGGTCAAAAGGTATCAGAAAAGGATTTATTTTTTGGCACTTAGAATGACAAAAAGCCATGATATCGCCGATGAACTGGCTCAGGAGAGTTTTGTGAAAGCATACATGTCTTTGTCCGGATTCCAGAAGGGGAAAAGCTTTTATACATGGCTTTATCGAATCGCTGTTAATCTGATTTTTAATTATTTGAAGCATTCGAGTTATTCGGTTTCGCTCGATACTCCGGCTGGCCGGACGTATCTTGAAAACATTCCCAAAAGCCCTGATCAGCTCAGCAGGTTAATCAGCCAGGAGCAGATAAAGATTTTTCAAAAAGCTCTGGACGACCTTCCTCATGCACAGCGAGCAATCTTTATGTTGAGGGTGTATGATGGTTTTTCATATGAAAGAATTTCTGAAATAATGGGTTGTTCCGTAGGTACTGTAATGTCGCGCTTATTCAGAGCCCGGAACAAACTTAAAAGCGCGCTTATTGAAACTGAAAAGAGAAAAAATGGCAAACTGCAAAAATAAAAAATTGATTGGTCCTTACCTTGACGGTCAACTTGGCGAATGCCAGTGGCTGGATGAGCATATTGCCGAATGTCCTGAATGTCTGGCAGAATATGAAATGGTCCAGAGGATTGCTCATATTGCCGAAAAGGTTGATTTTGCACCTCAGGAAAGCAATTACTGGAAGAATTTCCCGACTCGAGTTTCGGCACGTATAGCGGCTCGCCAGCGTCCCCGATTTTATACCAGAGTCTTAGAAAATATCCTGGGCAGTAAATTGCTGGTTCGAATTGCCGCTCCTGCTGCAGTGGTCTTAATCGGTGTTTTGATATTCAAGATAGCTAATAATTCCGGCAATTTAAATCCTGAACCTCGGGTTGACGTTATTGCCTCAACCGAGGCTGTTGTCAATAATGTAGAACATGCTAATATACCATTTACCCCTATTGATGAAGTTGCAGAACCGGTTTTGCCGATAGTTGAACCTGCAGAAGTTAACGTTAACCATATTGCTGAATTGGCAGATGTCGAGTCTTTAAAAGTTTCTGGATCTGACTTAGAGCAAATGAACAACCGCTCAAATGAGCTCGGTCAGGTTAAGGATGAGTTGGTTATCAGGGATTTCACAACGGATGATATACATGTGTCAATGACGCATCGACGCAGTCAGGCTGAATTAGGGCTCAGTGACTTAGCCTGGACAGAATTGACCAGGGTAAAAAGTATAGATATTTTAAATCCTGGTAGTTTAGATACCGACCAGGTGATCAGGTATCAAATCATAGCGGGTTCAAATTCGAGCCTGGCGCCTCTGTCTTCGCACCGCGAGGCTGCAGGCAAATATTTCGCTCCTCAATGGTCTTTATCCAGGGATGCTTATAATCGATCTGTTGCCTCGAATTGGGGATATGCCAGCGGCGATAACAACTTCAATTCGGAAAGATTCCGTCATCTAAAACTTGAACTAAAGCTCTCCACTGAAAAATAACGTTCAATATTTCTGCTCTGCAAGTTTAAAGCGCTGATAATAGGTTTCGGCATCTATTAACCCAGATTTTGCAGTTAAATAATCGGATATAATGAGTAACTTGTTATTGCTCAACGCGTAGGGGCGTCCTACAGATCCGTATGGATATGGCAATACGCCCCTACGGCAACTTTTTTATTGTCATTATTTCTTTAAACCTATTTGATAATTCTATGTTGGTAAACTACTTGATTTACCTTATCCATCTTACAACTATTCAACTGTAAAATCTGGGATAACAGGTTTTAGTGAATATCATTAGCTAAATTAATTTATTTTATTCGCTGAAAATATTTGCCATATGTAATATTTTATATATATTTACATGTTGAAGGTGGAGAGGAGCCAGAGAGAGATATCTTATGTGGCTCGTTTTTTTATTGGTTTTGGTTTTTTTTGCTTACGGTGTATTCGAATACAGGCGTCATAGCTATAACATTAACCAGATTCCGATACGTATCCATATTAATGGGACTCGGGGCAAATCATCTGTAACCCGTTTGATTGGCGGCGGTTTGAAAGATGGAAACAAGCGAGTTTTTATAAAAACCACAGGTTCCAGGCCTCGAATCATTGATATTGATGGCAATGAATTTCCAATTGGAAGAGTCGGAGCGGCCAATATAATCGAACAGCTTAAGATTACTCGTCAGGCCGTTGTCGATAAGGCCGAATACTTTATCGTGGAATGCATGGCGTTGTTTCCAGGCCTTCAGTATATTACAGAACATCAAATGGTCCGTTCTCAGGTGGGAATTATCACGAATATCCGGGAGGATCACCTTGATGTTATGGGCCCGTTGGTTGAAGATGTAGCAGATGCTATATGCAACACAATCCCTAAAAACGGGATTCTTTTTACTGCCGAGACAAGATTCTTGGAGATGATCCAGAAACGGGCTTCCGCATTGGGGACCAAAGTTATCAGGGTAAATCCGGAATCCATCAGCGCTGAAGATTTGAGCGGATTGTCCTATCTTGAACATAAAGATAATATGGCCATAGCACTGGCAGTTTGCGAGCATTTTGGGGTGGATAAAAAATCTGCTTTGAAAGGAATGTATGCGATCAAATCCGATTTCGGCTCTATGAAAAAATATACTCTGAAAATCAATGATAAGACAATTGAATTCATCAATGCCTTTGCCGCGAACGATCCTGACAGCTATCGCACTATCTGGGAAATGTTTCACCTTCACAGGAACGCCGACAAAAAACTGATTGTTTTGATTAATTCGCGCCGCGATCGGATTCAGCGGGCAGAACAGCTTGGCGAATTAATAGCCAGGGAACTGGAAGGGGACTATTTTATAGTTTGCGGCGAATATACTCATCCCCTTGTGCACCGGGCGATCAAGAGCGGTTTATCGCCTGATTTAATAAAAGATATGAGAAAAAATTCAATCGATGAAATTTTTAATTTTATTTACGACCTCACAATCAAGGAATCCATGGTTATCGGAATTGGTAATATTGTGGGGTTGGGTGAGGAAATCGTAGGCTATTTTGTAAACAAAGGGAGAATGGTTGCCTGAATCAACTTTAATAATGCAGGCTATCGGATTGGGGCTCGTCCTGAGTTTGATATTCTCGGAGACCCTTGGCCTGGCTGCCGGTGGTATGGTTGTTCCCGGTTATATTGCGCTGATGATTCATCAGCCTTTGAGAATACTGGGAACAATTATCGTAGCGTTACTAACATTCTTTACAGTTAAACTGCTGTCGAATTACATGTTTCTGTATGGCAGACGGCGTACTGTGATGATCATTATGGTAGGTTTTTGTTTCGGTTGGGCGTCCCGTGAATTTTTTGTAATTACTCCATCCGGACTGACGGTTGAATTTCAAGCTATCGGTTATATTATTCCCGGTCTGATCGCCAACTGGATGGAGCGTCAGGGCGTCGTTCAGACAATATCCATGATGATTGTGGCCGGCGTTCTGGTAAGGATGTTTCTTATGATATTTTCTGGCGGGGAGGTGATATTATGAGGCGACAGATTGGCAAACCCTCATACTTACTTTTAGTATTTTTAGCTTTGCTGTCTTTGTTTTTATTTTATCTGGCGGAGAAATCTCAAACGCCCCGCAGGGCCGCTTATTACAATCAAAAAATAGAAGCCGCTCAGCTTGCTAAAGACGCCCAGGAGATTATCAAGAAGGAACTTAGCAAGCATGGTTATGTTATCGATATTCAAAATGATCCCCATTTATCCGGTCTTATTGGTTCGCAGTATTCGAAAATCACTACCGACCGGGGCTATATTCGCGACAAGTTGATTTCAACTAATACCAATAATGCGGCGGTCTTAATTGATCTGTATTACAGAGCCGGTTTGAGGCCGGGTGATTATGTAGCGGTGACTCTTACCGGTTCATTTCCGGGTATGAACATAGCGGTTTTGGCCGCCTGTAAAATAATGGGGCTTAAACCGGTAATAATAACGTCTGTGGGCGCCTCTACCTGGGGAGCCAACTGGGAAGAACTAACCTGGCTGGACATGGAATCTGTTTTAATTGAAAACAACATCTGGTCATATAAATCAACTGCCGCATCTTTGGGAGGCGGCAACGATCATGGCCGCGGGCTTTCTCCTGAGGGTAGAACTTTGCTTAAGAAAGCTATTGATAGAAACGAAGTGGAGTTTATATCATCGATTGATGATGAGACGCGGTCCGGCTCACTGCATAAAAATATCGAAAAAAGAATAGAGATATTCGATCGAGTGAAAGGAAATAATAGATATAAAGCTGTTATCAATGTCGGCGGCGGTCTGGCGGCTGTCGGATCCTCCCAGAACGGAAGACTGATTCCTCCTGGCTACAATGCCCGGCTGTATGAAAGACAGCTTCCCGCTGAAGGCGCCATTACCATACTGGCTAAACGGCTTATCCCAGTCATTCATCTGCTTCAGCTTTCACAGTTTGCCGAACGATATAATTTGCCGGTTGAAATTACCGATGAACCTAAAATAGGCGAGGGACCGGTTTATGTTCAAGAGAGGTACTCTATTGCCACAACAATAATGTATACGGTAATACTCGTGGTAGTACTCTGGGGCGCGATACGAATCGATTTCAGATATTATATTTATAGAAACAAACATTTATTCGTGCGAAAAAACCGGTGACGAGGATAATATGAAACGAAATCCGATATATTTGATACTGTTCTTAATGGTTGTTTTGACTGCTGTTGATGTTGCGGCAAGAAATACAATTACACCATTCGGCAGGCCAAAATCGGTCGGTTTTGACAACTATAAAGGCAGGGTTTACACATATTTTTGCCTGGCAAAGGGTCAGTCGATGGGATTTGCGGTCGAGGGACCGGCACAGGTTGACATAAAAAGCCGAGCCGGGCTAATAAGCGAAAACATCAGGGCTGAATATCAGGTTCAGGTCTGGGAGGATGAATACCTGGTTGCCGCTAAAAAATATAGAAGCAAACTTATTGATGCCCGGATGAAAAATACCGATCTGCTGCCGGCGGCCTCCCGGGATTTCAGTTTTGAGGCGCCCTCCGGCATCCATGAATACCGTCTCTGGCTTGTATCTGAAAACATCGACACGGTTTTTGTCAGACTTTATAGATCTGAACTTACCGATGACCGGCCTGCTGAAATCGACATGCATCTACTCAGTTATAAACGTCAGGTCCACCTTTACTCGAAAAAGAACCAGACGCCGTATTACCTTGTTGATAAAAATGAGGGAACAAGATTAAAAGTAACCGGACCGGCAAATTTGATTATCAGGTCAAGAGCTAATTTTACTTCCTCCATGGACGGTCGTATCGGCTATACGCTTTCTGTAATGGAGGATGGCAAAGAGGTCAAGACACTTTCAGCAACCACCTCGAAATCTCTAACCATGGCTTATCAGGACTATACCGGGGTTGTGCCCTCCAAGCCGACGGAGTTTATTTTTGAAGTTCCGGCCGGTAATCATATATACAATTTCATCTTAAAAGAATCGGCGGCGGCGACTGTCAGTATTCGTTTTTCAATGCCAAAGCAAGATTAGAATTATGATATATCGAAAACAGCATAAATGCATATCGGATTTAATCAGGTTTGCTTTTTTAGCTTTAATATTGATCATCATTACCAGTGCGCCGGTTATTACTGAAGCACACAGTATTGATTACAGCCTGAGTTTTAAAACCATATATAATGATAACATCTTAAATTACTCAGACGCCGACCTTGACCAGATGGATGATCCCTCGGCGCCGCCTAACAAATTCGGAATCCCGTCAAAAGATGATTATATTTTCAGCCCCGAATTGGAGATTATCTATAAAACCAGGTTGGCCGGTCATAGCGCCCATTTTGGTTTGAAAGGGACGTATTATTATTACAAAAAGAACGATATAAAACGATACTATAAGGTAAAATTGTTTATTAGAAGATATTTTAATAGAAATGTATATATTCAGTCATCGGCCAGTTATCTGCCTGATTATTACTATCGAAACAGTTACAGTTCCACTGAGGGCTACCAGGAAGCTATGTTTGATAAAATCACCGGCGACATTAAACTGTCTGTAAAATTATTAAAGAAAATCAGGAGCAACCTGTATTATATATATTCGAGAAAGGATTTTATTCCTTTGTTTGATGAAAGAGATATTACCTCTCATGACTTCAAGGTCGAAACAATCTGTCGTCCGAACAGGTTGTGGAAAGGCTGGGGGTCTTATACTTTCAGGACAGCCGCAAGCGCCGGCGCCGATGACTCTGATTACCAGCGTGATACATCCTATGATTCATTCCTGTTTACTCTGGGATCAAGATATTACCTTACGGGATTAAAGGGACTGGGATTTGAAATTGCCGGCCGGGTTAATTACAAGATCGTTTATTTTCAGACTGAGAAGATTACCAGCGAGGATCGTTATCGTCTTGGCCGCCAGGATAACCGCTCGTCCTTTAATTTGAGCGCAGAACATGAAATCACATCGAAGCTGGATATAGGTTTTAATTTTAACCGGATTGTCAAGAAAACCGATCTGCCAGCGGAAGATTTAAAGGAATTTCTTGAATATTCATCCAATTCCTTTTATTTTGTATTAGGTTACGTTTTTTAGGTCTGTTTCAATAATTTTGCCAGGGGAGTGATTTTGCGCTTTACCCATTTTTATTGTTTGCTTATTATTACTGTTATTATGTTCGGGTTTTCAAAAAATCCATCGCCGCCTGATTCTGCCGATTCTTATCAGATAGAACGTCTTGAAATGGTAGAGACTCAAATAAAAAGGCGTGGAGTTAAAGACCAGAATGTGCTGGCAGCCATGGAAAAGGTTCCCCGTCACCTGTTTGTACCTGACAATATAAAGAAATATGCCTATGAGGACGAGCCCCTTCCCATTGGGCAGGGACAAACAATCAGCCAGCCGTACATTGTTGCCCTGATGACAGAACTGTTGGAGTTAAAACAAAGTTCGAAGGTTTTGGAGATCGGGACCGGATCGGGATACCAGGCGGCTGTTCTGGCCGAGATTTGCGATTCAGTCTATTCAATAGAGATTATCTGCGAACTTGCCGAAAGGGCTGATTCTATTTTAAAATCTTTGGCTTATAATGTTAGTGTAAGATGCGGCGATGGCTACCAGGGATGGCCGGAGACGGCTCCCTTTGAGGCAATAATTGTCACCGCCGCTCCGGAGGATGTCCCAAAACCTTTAATTAACCAGCTTGACGAGGGCGGACGGCTGGTAATACCTGTTGGGTCTTATCATCAGGAACTGAAATTAATCAGAAAAATTGAAGGCAAAATCAAGGAAATGAATGTAATACCGGTTCGCTTTGTGCCGATGACCGGCGAGGCGGAAAAATAATAATTGTTCTTGAAAAACCTGTAACAAATTGTAATCCATAGACGTAATAGAATATGAAACATAGCTGTAATCAAATGGAGGTGTTTGATGGCCTACAAAAAACTGTATCGTTCTCGTGAAAATGCCATGATCGGCGGCGTCTGTGCCGGACTGGCGGAATATTTTAATATAGACCCTTCTCTGGCCAGACTGGCTACTGTTCTATTGATATTCCCGGGCGGCTTGAGTTTCTGGGCGTATATAGTTGCCTGGATTATCATTCCTCAAAAGCTGCTGGAGAGCGCCGGTGAAATTGACACTACCGCCTCACAAGGAGAAATTGGGCAGCCGGCTGATGAGACTCGAATTGATGAGGAAGAAAAGAGCGACAAGACAAAGTTGATTGCCGGAGTTGTCCTGATTGCCCTGGGCGCTTTTTTCTTATTGAATACATTAAATATATTTGTCTGGTTTTCATTTTTTAAATTATGGCCGATTGTCATGATTGTCATCGGAGCGGTAATACTGGTAAAAGGATTAAACAGGGGTGAACGTGATGAGGGTTAGTTCACTGCGATGGGGTATTATCCTGGTAGGCATTGGCCTGTTTTTTATCGGGATTAACTTCGGCTATCTTAGCTATTATGTCTGGGTAGAGCTTTTAGCCCTGTGGCCGATATTGCTCATCGCCATAGGGCTGGAGTTGGCTTTTAGACGAAGCAGACTTAGTTATCTCGGGATATTATCTCCCCTTTTAATATTTTTGACATTCGTCTATGTTGCCGCTATATCATGGGACAAAGGATATTATGATTACCAACGGTCGGACGATCGCCGGCAGAGCAGGACATATACACGGGAAGTCTACAACTATGAAATTGATCGCGATCCCGAAATTAAAAGGCTTGATCTGGACATCGATTTCGACATGGGCGAATTGTGGATAGGCCCATCATCAGACAGGCTGTTTTCAGGCGATTTTGAATATCGTTATAGAAAGCCCCGCTGCAAATACGATTCTGATGGAGATACCGGCAGAATAAGAATCAGAACTAAAGATAGTAAGCATTTTAATATTTTCAATAAAAACAGATTTAAAAACGATGCCCGGATATTTATTGCCGATTATGTCCCGCTTGACCTGGATCTCGACATTGGGGCCGCATACGTTGAGCTTGATTTGTATGAGCTGATTATTGATAAGTTGAGCTTAAATACCGGAGCGGCCAAAATCGAACTCAGGCTTGGCTGTCGATCAAAAGATATCTCGATTGATATTGATTCAGGCGCCTCGCAAGTCATTATAGCGGTCCCCCGGGAAATGGGGCTTGAAATGGATTCCGATGCCGCCCTGTCATCAACTAATTTTAAAAAGGCTGGCCTGGAAAAATATCAGGGTAAATACCGCTCCGATAATTATAATTCATCGGATTGCAAAGCCGATATCTCCATCGATTCCGGTGTTTCGCGAATAGAAATCGAATATTATTGATAAGACGCCGCTAATTATATATAATCTAAGCTAATATGAGTTACGTTCACGACTTGTTGTTGTGTTAGTGTAATGTAATTTTAGCAATGGAGCCTTAAAATCATGTTTACTTTTCCGGTCAGCGGCGTTGAAACATACTGGTGGCTGCCGACGCTGGTGGCGTTTTTGATTTCATTTTTTACCTCTATGGGCGGTCTTTCCGGGGCATTTTTATTGCTGCCGTTTCAGGTCAGCATCCTGGGATTTATTACACCGGCCGTGACCCCGACAAACCTTGTCTATAATATTTTTGCCATACCCGGCGGTGTTTATCGCTATATACGGGAAAAACGGATAGTCTGGCCGCTGGTGATTACAATTATACTCGGCATAACTCCCGGCCTGATTTTTGGAGCGTATTTGAGAGTGAAATACCTGTCAGACCCGAGAAACCTCAAACTATTTGTCGGTCTTGTACTCTTATATATAGTCATGAAATTGATAAAAGATGTTAGGGCAAAAGAGAATGGTTATAAAAATAACGATAATTTTCGAGTGAAAATTTTACGTTATAATTTCAAGAATATCGAATTTGAATTTAATGATAATATCTTTAACGCGCCAAGCGGATTGATATTTCTTTTTACTTTGTTTGTCGGCGTGATTAGCGGCGCATATGGCATAGGCGGAGGAGCAATTATCGCTCCATTTTTAGTGGCGGTTTTAGGTCTGCCCGTTTATGCTATCGCCGGGGTTACGCTGTTTGGTACATTTTTCTCCTCGGTAACGAGCGTTGTCATTTACAGCTATTTGCTGCCGTTAGTTTCACCCGATATTTCGGCGATCAAACCTGACTGGCTTTTGGGACTATCGTTCGGAATCGGTGGTTTTGCCGGGATTTACCTGGGCGCCCGGTTCCAGAGATATTTCCCATCGAGGTTCATCAAGGCGGTACTGGCTGTCTCACTGGCAATTGTGGTGATAAAATATGTGGGCGGATTTTTTCTGTAGGGATCGCCGTACTCGACCGATCAATATTGGCGTCAAGGGCGGGGACATGACGCTACATGAAATAACTATCTTTGCAAGCAGTAGGACAGGTTTTCAACCTGTCCGGACAGACTGAAAGTCTGTCCTACTTAACCTTGCGATTTATATGTCTACAGGTTGGTTTACAAAATTCTATTCCTCGTGCACCAGCTTAAATGATGGCAGACGAGTTCGCCTAAGGCGAACGCCATCCACAGATAACGACCGGGCATATAGCATTATTACTTGACTTAAACATCAATGTGTTATTAGATTTAGAGCAGTCTAAAAATAAATAAAATGCAGGGGATTAAAAATGAATTTATTCACTGATCCAATACATGAAATAAAATATTCAGTGGATGGTGTACG
Organism: uncultured bacterium; assembly: GCA_965603725.1. Classification (GTDB taxonomy): domain Bacteria; phylum Zixibacteria; class MSB-5A5; order UBA10806; family 4484-95; genus JAGGSN01. The sequence continues at coordinate 69,547 of CBFDEC010000003.1, forward strand.
TCCCCGTGCACCACCTGATCAATGTTGGCGCATGAGGACATACACCAACCACCGGAAAATAAAAAAAAGAGGCGTATTCAATTCGCCCCTGCATAATCGGTTATATTAATTTAAAGATTTCCCCCGTTTACCGCTTATACTTTTCCACACCCTCAACAAAAATATTTCAGTGGATGGTGTACGTCCCCGTGCACCACCTGATCAATGTTGGCGCATGAGGACATACACCAACCACCGGAAAATAAAAAAAAGGGCGAATTTAATTCACCCCTACGCGATCGGTTATATTAATTTAAAGAAATGTCGTTTTTACCGCTTATACTTCTCCACGCCTTCGACGAAGATATTGCCGCCGTGGCAGTCCTGGGCTACTATAGCCGGGAAGTCCTTGACTGTGAGCTTGCGCACCGCCTCCGGGCCGAGTTCCTCCCAGGCGACAACCTCAGCGCCGGTGATTCTATCGGCAATCAAAGCGCCGGCGCCGCCGGTGGCCACCATATAGGCAGCCTTGTGCTTCTTCATCGCCTCGACTACCTCGGCGCCCATCTCTCCCTTGCCGACCATACCTTTAAGCCCTACGCCGATTACTATTGGCGAGAACTTGTTCATCCTGCCTGAGGTTGTAGGTCCGGCTGAGTTCATTACCTGGCCCGGTTTGGCTGGCGCCGGTCCCACAAAATAGATTATCTGGCCGATCGGATCAAACGGCATCTTCTCGTTTTTCTCGATAAGGTCAACCATTTTCTTATGGGCGGCATCGCGGCCGGTATACATAGCACCGGTTATTAAAACTCGGTCGCCTGCTTTTAGCTTTTCTATATCTTCATCTTTTAAGGGCGGAGTCAATTTTATATAATCCATAATCACCTTCCTCAGATAATGGTTTCTCTATGACGGGCCGAATGACACTGCGTATTAACCGCCGCCGGCAGACTGGCGATATGACAGGGATGCACTTCGATATGCACGGCAAGCGCGGTAGTTCTGCCGCCCAGACCCATCGGCCCGACACCGGTGTTGTTGATTCGTTCCAAAAGTTCCTCTTCCATGGCGGCATAATAGGGATCGGGATGCTTGCTGCCAACCTCACGCAACAGGGCGTGTTTGGCTATATGCGCTACCTTATCGAACAGACCGCCGATACCCACTCCAACAATCAGCGGCGGACAGGGGTTGCCGCCGGCGATTCTTACAGTTTCAACGACGAAATCTTTCACGCCGTCCTCGCCATCGCCCGGTTTGAGCATCTTTATCCGGCTCATATTTTCCGAGCCGCCGCCTTTGGGCAGAATGGTGATTGTCACCTTATCGCCGGGTACCAGTTTGGTGGTTATGATAGCCGGTGTATTGTCGCCGGTATTCTTACGGCGGAGCGGGTCTTCAACAACCGACTTTCTCAGATAGCCGTCCTTGTAACCCTGACGGACACCCTCGTTGATCGCCTCGTTAAAATCGCCATTGAAATGCACCTCCTGGCCTACCTCGGCAAAGACAGCGGAATATCCGGTATCCTGGCACAATGGCATCTGCTTGTCCTTGGCGATGCCGCAGTTTTTGATAATTTGATTTAAAATCTCCTTACCCAGGGGAGATTCCTCGGTTTTTTCATACTTTTTGATAGCGGAAAGGACATCATCGCCAAGATAATAGTTGGCGTCCATGCACATCTTTCTAACCGCTGAAGTAATCTCCCTCACATCAATTTCACGCATAAACTATCCTTTGATTAATTCTATTAAAGCTATGAACATATTTTCACAGTCAGCAGCCACCTCCATGAGCCGATTGGATGCCAGTTGACCGCCGGAGGTGACCAGCTTATTGTTATGATCGATGATAACCTCAGTCGGGCGGGTAGTAATTGCCTGACCGCCAGCCGCCTCGATTCCGGAATGCAATTTGGGATCGTTGCCTATGGTTACAACCGGACCGGTTTCGGTGATCCCTTGGATAGATTTGACCAGGAGCGGGACAGCATAACCAAAAGCCCCAATTGGCATGCCCCTTCTATAAATAGCCCGTAAAAAGGTGCGCAAATCTTGATTGACGCCAAAAGCGCCGCCCTTCTCCTCGAAATTACAGAGCTTATTGAATTCTATTTCACCGACAGTCAGTATCAATGCCTGCAGGGAACCGGGTTTTAAAGCGGCAGTACTTTTAAGGTCAATTCCCGATAGATTTTGATAAATCGTTTCCCTTTTTGACTGTTCAGGCGGTCTGTAATCTTCATGAGAATCAAAAACTTCATCTGTGAATGTTACCGCCATACGGAGGTAATTATGGCTTTCTATTTGATAAAAGGAGAAAACAACTTCCCAGAAAGATTCTGCAGAGAGAAGCACTCCTATTCTTTTGGGGATTTTACTTCTAAGTTCAGGCATTAATTCACGTGATAAAATTCACAAAAAAGCTGATAAAGAAACCCGGAAGCAAAAACTACCGGGTCATTTATTATGGATTTACAGAGACCTTTTTACGATCGCGGCCCACCCGGATGAACTTAACCACACCATCGACAGTAGCAAAAAGAGTATTATCCTTACCCATTCCAACATTATCGCCGGGATAAATTTGAGTGCCTCTCTGCCTTACTAAAATCGATCCTGCAGACACACGCTGGCCGCCATATCTTTTAACGCCGCGCCGCTGGCCTTGTGAGTCACGACCGTTTCTTGAGGATCCAACACCTTTTTTATGTGCCATCGTTAATTCCTTTCCTAAAAGTCCAACCAAATAATTTAACAAATTCAATCAGAATGTCAAGTTATAAAAAAGCGGCTGCTTAAAATAGATTCCATTTCATCCGCCAATGATAAATTCGCAATAATTCAGTAATAACGCCATTAACAGGACCTTTAGGGAACGAAGTAATCTAAATTAAATCCCTGACTATAATTTGCAGATTTTAACCAGTGTTATTACATCGCTTTTTCAGGCTTAGACTCAGATTCTTGTTCTTCAGACCTGCTTAATGGTTTGAGTTTGAATGAAAGCTTGTCCTCACCGTCGTTATGGAATATTTCGACATTGCAGCCGGTTGTGTAATCACCCTTTAGAATCTCCTCGGCAAGAGGGTCTTCCATATATCTCTGGATGGCGCGTTTCAATGGTCGGGCGCCAAAATTGGGGTCATAGCCTTTATCAGCCAGGAAGTTTCTGCTGGATTCAGTAAGACTAAACCGAATTCCCTTATCCTTCAACCGATCTTCGACATCTTTTAGGAGGATATCAATGATTTCAAGGATATGATCCCTGGTTAAAGGATGGAAAACGATAGTTTCATCTATACGGTTAATCAGTTCCGGATTGAAGGTTCGCTTGACTTCATCCATAATTCTATTTTTCATCGACTCGTAATCTGTTTGGGCATCGGCTTTCTGAAAACCGAGCGACTTTCCGGCTCTTGCCTGACGTGTTCCCATATTGGAAGTCATTATTACAACGGTATTGCGAAAATCGACTTTCCGGCCGAATGAGTCGGTTAACTGGCCCTCATCAAGAAGCTGCAGTAAAATATTGAACACCTCGGGATGGGCCTTTTCAATCTCATCCAATAAGACAACCGAATACGGTTTGCGCCGAACCTTCTCAGTGAGCTGGCCGCCCTCTTCATAACCAACATAGCCGGGAGGAGCTCCAATTAAACGAGAAACGGCAAATTTCTCCATGTATTCCGACATATCGATTCTTACCAACGCTTCTTCATCCTCAAATAGGAATTCCGATAGGGCTTTGGCAAGTTCAGTTTTGCCCACACCGGTCGGACCCAGGAATATAAACGAACCGATTGGCTTGTGCGGATCTTTTAACCCTGCCCTGGTGCGGCGAATTGCCCTGGCAATAGCCGCAATAGATTCATTCTGCCCGACAATCCTTTTGGAGATATCTTTTTCCATCCTTAATAATTTCTTCGATTCTTTCTCCTCGAGCTTGAAAAGGGGAATGCCGGTCATTTTGGAAATTACAGCCGAAATGTCTTCAGCTTTAAGTTCTGTTTTTTGGCTTGCCCGTTTTTCATCCCATTCTTTCTTTTCATTTTCCAATTGTTCTTTTTGGGATTTGATAGTATCACGAAGCTGGGCGGCTTTTTCAAATTCCTGACCTTTTACAGCCAGGTCTTTTTGTTTTGTCAGTTCAATGATTTCATCCTCGAGCTGATTAAAAGTATCAGGTTTTGTATAAGCATTAAGATGAGCCCGGCTGCCTGTTTCATCGATAACATCAATTGCTTTGTCGGGCTGGAATTTCCCGGAAATATAACGGTCGGAAAGCTTGACAGCCGCTTCTATCGCCTCATCTGTAATTTCAACTTTATGGTGTTCCTCGTAACGCTCCCGCAAACCTCTTAGAATTTCAATTGTATCTTCTGTGGTGGGCGGATTGATCATCACGGTCTGGAAACGTCTGTCCAAAGCGCCATCTTTCTCAATATACTTACGATATTCATTTAGGGTTGTGGCGCCGATACACTGCAGTTCGCCGCGGGAAAGCGCAGGTTTAAATATATTTGAAGCATCCAGACTGCCTTCTGCTCCACCGGCTCCTACTATTGTATGCAGTTCATCTATGAAGATTATGACGTCCTGAGAGTTTAATATTTCATTCATTACCGCTTTAAGACGTTCCTCGAACTGTCCGCGATACTTTGTTCCGGCTACAAGCGAGGCCATATCAAGCGTCACAATCCGTTTTCCTTCAAGAGTTTGGGGAACTTTTCCCATAACAATCCGCTGAGCCAATCCCTCGGCAATAGCCGTCTTACCCACTCCCGGTTCGCCAATAAGAACCGGATTATTCTTTTTCCGTCTCGATAGAACCTGGGTCACCCGTTCAATCTCATCATCCCGACCGATAATTGGATCGAGCTTGGCTCTTCTGGCAAGCTCAGTAAGATCGCGGCCGAAATGGTCAAGCGCCGGCGTTTTGGATTTTTTACGTTTCTTGCCAAAAGCTGACGGTTTGCCCTGTTGGACGTTGCGCAATTCTTCGTATACTTCTTTGTAATCGATATCATACATCGACAGGACCTGGGAGGCGACTCCCTCCTCATCTTTTAACAAAGCCAGCAGAATGTGTTCGGTGTCGATATCCTTGGACTTGAGCGCCCGCGCTTCATTTCCCGAAATTTCCAGTGTTTTCTTTGCCCGGGCTGTCAGAGGGAGTTGACCCATCTGCATAGTGCCGCCCGATGGCTGAACGATTTCCTCAATCCCTTTTTTCAGTTCATTTAATTCCACACCTATATTTTGAAGTATTTCCGTTGCGGAACCTTCGCCGAGACGAACCAATCCCAGCAGGAGATGTTCGGTGCCGATATAATCATGTTTCAGCCTGGCAGCTTCATCACGAGCATATTCAATTGCCCGTCTGGCTCTTTCGGTAAACATTTCATTCATATTTCAATCTCCCATCCCGGAATTATTGTTTACTTGCTAAGTATTCTCTAACAAGGTCTGCTCTTACCATATCACGTTCTGTAGAATCCATCTCTCGATTATAATGCTTCTGGAGGTGCGCAGGCTGAGTAACGATCAACAATTCATTTATTTCCCCCAGGGTAACTTTATCTATTAACTTGAGCGATAGTCCAAGCCTTAAAGCCGATAAGAGGTTCATCACCTCGCCCGAGGACAGCACCCGGGCATTCTGTAAGATTCCATATGAGCGCCAGACTTTATCCTCGATCTGGTCAGAAGCGTCCTTCATTAAAGTTTCATGAGAGTTTATTTCATATTCGATTATTTGCTGGGTCACCTTGGCAAGTGAATCGATTATTTCCTCTTCCGAGCGGCCTAAAGTAGTCTGGTTGGAAATCTGGAACAGATTGCCCAAGACATCAGTCCCCTCGCCATAAAAGCCCCTGACCACAAGACCGACTTTAGAAATCCTGTTGATTACGTTATCAATATCCCTGGTCAGCACCAGCCCGGGCAGGTGGATTAAGATTGACGCCCTCAATCCAGTGCCAACATTGGTGGGGCATGATGTAAGATGACCAAACGTATCATCGTATGCATATTCCATCTTGCGGCTAAGTTTATTATCCAGCTCTTCAGCCAGTTCCCAGCACTCATTCATCGATAAGCCGCCTGATATAACCTGCAAGCGGATATGGTCTTCTTCGTTAATCATTATTGATAAACGCTTAGAGTGGCTAATGTATAAGCCTCGCCCGGTACCATTTTTCATAAATTCCGGTGAAATCAGATGCCGTTCAACCAAAAAATTCTGATCTAATGAGTTGATATCAGTAGAAAGATAAAAATTGCCATTTTTCAGAATACCGGCAGTTTCAAAGACAGCTTTAACAAATTCAATAATCTTATCACGGGTGTCGGTATCGGCTGATGGAGGAAACTTAAATTCCCTGAGGTTTCTGGCAAAGCGAATTCTTGAGGACAGAACTATCTCAGACTGGGGTTCCTTACCAGTCATCCAGGAGGTGGGTTCCTTGACAAAATCATCAAACATTAATTGACCTCCTTTTTCGCCTCAAGGGATAATTCCTTGATCCGGTCCCGTAATTCAGCCGCCATCTCGAAATTTTCAGCCTCAATTGCCTGTTTTAATTCATCTCTTAAGCGTTTTTCTTCACGCAATGTCTTATATTCTTCAGTTGCCGTTTCAGCTACCTGACCGCGATGTTCAGCCGAGCCGTGAATTCGCCGGAGAAGGTTGGTAAGTTCGACTCGAAATGCCTGGTAACATTCAGCGCATCCCAGCCGTCCTATTTGCCCAAACTCGGTGAATGTCAAACCGCAATTAGGGCATTTCAAATCCACCTTTTTCCCCGTAAGATTATCGTCTGTCTTCGGCTTAACAGGACCAATCATCCCGGATACAATTTCTGCAAGAGGAAATGGCATCTGTTCGAACGGTGAATGAAATCCTCTTTTCTCGGCACAAATCTTACAGAGATTTAAGACGACTTTTTCATTATTCACAATTTGCGTCAAATGAATAGTTGCTTCGTTTTTATTACAGTCTTGACATAACATCTGTTTCCTCTACTATCTTAAACAATTAATTATCTTCAACTGTTCCAATAAACATTTTGGCACACTTAGTTAACAATAACCATTTTAACGACGCCATTTTCCATAAGAAAATGCTTACCGACTCTTTCTGCCAGACGGGAGTTATGAGTCGCAATTAAGAATGTTTGATTCAATTCATTGTTTAGCCTTTCAAACAAATCCATTAGAGCATTACCTGCTTTAAGATCAAGGTTTCCAGTAGGTTCATCGGCATATACAACCTCAGGTTTATTAAAGAGGGCTCTGGCGATTGCAGCACGTTGCGTCTCACCTCCGGAAAGTTGATTAGGGAAATGAGTTTCCCGATCAGATAATCCCACATCCCCAAGCAGTTCTTTTGCTCTGTTTTCGGCCTCGATTCTCTTAATCCCGCTTATCAGACCAGGCATCATCACATTTTCCAGGGCATTAAATTCCGGCAATAAATGGTGAAACTGGTAGACGAAACCGACTTTTTCATTGCGGAACGTCGCCAGTTCTTTTGGATTAAGGCTTCCAATATCTGTGGCCCGATACTTTATCCGACCCGATTCAGGGTTATCAAGCGTCCCCAGAATATGAAGCAGGGTGGATTTTCCAGTTCCGGAAGCGCCCAGCAACACCGCCATATCACCAGCTTGAAGCTTAAGGTTGACGCCTTTTAAAACCTCAAGATCTTCATCGCCTGAAACAAACCTTTTAAATATATTTTCGGCAGAAAGGATGTTTTGCTGAGCCATCGGCTGATTTTCGGTCTTAGATTTATTCATATCTAATCGCCTCAACCGGATTTAAGCCGGCAGCCCTGGTAGCGGGATAAATTGTCGCTAAAAACGACAGCACAAAGGCCGCCAGCGCAACACTGACAAAATCAAAAAACTGCATCTGAATCGGCAAGGCGCTTATAAAATAATACTCCTCCGGCAGGGAGATTATACTGAATTCCAATTGTAAATAGCAAAGGGTAAAACCTAAAATACATCCGGTAACAGCGCCCAAACCGCCGATTGTTATCCCCTGGTAGATAAAGATCCTTCTAATCGCCGGGGCTGACATCCCCAGTGACATCAAAACACCGATATCCTTCTTTTTCTCCAGAACGACCATTATCAATGAGGAAACTATATTAAACGCCGCAACTGCGATGATGAGTGAGAGAGTAAGGAAGCTGGCCCATTTCTCAAGCGTTAACCAGGAAAACAGATTTTTATTCATCATTTTCCAGTCTGTTGAATAATACCTATACCCTACCGCCCTATCGATTTCAATAGAAATTTTATCAGCCTTGTAAAAATCTGTTGTCTTAACGGCCAGATTGGTAATAGCGCTGTCCAGATTAAAAAGGGACTGGGCGGCTTCCAAAGGAATGTACACTAAGTTGCCGTCATATTCATACATGCCGGTCTCAAATACTCCGGCAATCCGACAGGCCATCGCCTTGGGAATCAAACCGGTAAGACTGGAAACAGCCTCTTTTAATGAGAACAATTTAATCTTATCGTTTAAGCCGACTCCAAAGCGGTCGGCCAGGTTTACTCCCAGCCAGACACCAACAGCGGAACTATCGCCTGTTTCGAAAGTCAAGTCGTTAGTCAGCAGGTAATCGCTTATTCTGGAAACTTTCTTTTCGTATTCCGGGATAATGCCTCTTACCACGACACCGTCTGACTCGGTCTTGCTGGCTATGGCGCATTTGCTGAAAATTATCGGCGAGACGGCAACCACTCTCTCAACTTTCATGACCGTATCAGCCAGCGCCTGCCAATTCTCAATGGGGCCGTGGGTTATATGATTTACTAAAATATCTGAACCTGTCCCGATTATTCTTGAACGAACTTCCGACTCAAAGCCGTTCATTATCGATAGTACAACTGCCAGGGCAGCAACGCCTATTATGACGCCGCCTATCGAAATAAACGTGATAACAGATACTATACCGTAGCGATGTCTTGAGCGCATGTACCGTTTGGCTATATCGAATTCTAAGGACATATAAAAGCTTATTCCTCTGGTTTCATAGTTGGGAAAAATATTATATCTCTAATAGACGGCGAGTTTGTCAACAACATGACTACCCTGTCTATCCCGATCCCGTAACCTGCGGTTGGCGGCATGCCGTGCTCAAGGGCGAAAATGAAATCCTCGTCAACCGGATGGGCTTCCTCGTGACCCCGCTCCATTAGCTCCGATTGTGCCTCCATCCGATGACGCTGGTCCTGGGGGTCGTTCAATTCTGAAAAAGCGTTGCCGAACTCAACCCCGGAGACAAACAACTCGAATCTTTCTGCCAGGCGCGGATCATCCCGATGCACCTTGGCCAGCGGCGACAGTTCAATCGGGTAATCCTTTACAAATGTCGGCTGGATTAAATGCGGTTCGACAAAATGGCTGAAAAAGGCATCGAAATAATCTCCTCTCCCTTTCAATCCCTCGGTTTTTATCTCGAATCTTTCTGCCAGTTTTGACAGTTCCTCTTCTGTCATATTGATTATTTCAAATCCGCAAATTCTGGTGATGCCCTCAAAGAAAGGAATAACTGCAAAAGGTCTGTTGAAATCGATTTCGTGATTGCCGAAAAGCAGCGTTTCGGAGCCGGCAATAGTTCTGGCCAGATGTCTGTACATCTTTTCCAGCAAGTCCATCAGGTCGTTATAATCGGCATAAGCCCAGTAGAATTCGAGCATGGTAAATTCGGGGTTATGGTATTTATCCATACCCTCGTTGCGAAAATCCTTAGCGATTTCATAGACTTTTTCAAAGCCGCCTATTATCAGCCTTTTAAGATACAACTCATCCGCTATTCTCAAGTAGAGGTCTAAATCGAGTGCGTTATGATGAGTAACAAACGGCCGGGCTGCCGCTCCGCCGTAAACGGGCTGTAAAACCGGAGTCTCGACCTCTACAAAACCGCGCTCTTCTAAAAATTTCCGAATCTCCTTAATAACCATGGCTCGTTTTATAAACAGCTCTTTTATCTCCGGGTTGGCTATCAAATCGAGATAGCGCCGACGATAACGCAGCTCTTTATCCTGCAGCCCATGCCACTTCTCCGGCAAAGGACGAAGAGACTTGGCAAGGATTTCAGCCGTTTCGACTTTGATAGTAATCTCCTCGGTTTTAGTTTTAAAAACAGTTCCCTCAACTCCCAAAAAATCGCCGATATCGATATTCTTAAACAGGCTAAAATTATCACCCAGGATATCTTTACGGGCATATATTTGCAGTCTGCCATCGTCGTCGCCAAGGTGAGCAAACAGGGTTTTACCGTGACCGCGAAGGCTTAATACCCGTCCGGCAAATTTGACCTTCGTACCATCTCCGGCAAGTTTTTCGAAACCGCTCAGGATTTCAGTCGAGCCATGTGTTTTATCAAACCTGTATGGGTACGGATTTATTCCCTCGCCTCGTAAAGCCTCAAGTTTTTCCAGGCGATGTTTTATATAATCCGGTCTGTTTTCCACATCTCCTCCATAATAGATTATATATATTACAATAACAGATTGAATTAGTCAAGGCCGACAAGCCATCAGGAGTTTCCCCGAAAAAGTCTTAAAATATATCAGATGGTTCAATAATGCCGCTGCCATAACAAGAAAAACCGCAAGAATCTGAATTCCGAAAGTTCCTTACGGGTCTATCCGTGTTCTCAGGCTCCTCAAAGGATAGCATAACTCTGCTTACTGAAAAAGGCTTATAATGCTATCTGTCCCCCAGGTTGGAATCAAATTAAACGCTTAAAAAAATCCAAAATAAATCAAAAATATTAATATCTACTGACAGGTTCTGTCAGTGGGCGGGTTAATAATATTAACAAAAGGGGGACCAAGGTGCATATCCGGGGAGTATTCTCTAACATGTGCTTCGGGGGAATAGTCATGTTAGGGATGCTTCTCGTTTTGTTTGATATCTTATTTATTATTGGTCGGGTTTGTTATTTCATTAATCCTCTATGGACTTCGTTTGGAACATAATCAACAAGGCTGAGAGATAAGCTATTATAATGTTACATAATTTTCTTGATAGTATCAATATATGAATGTTTAAAAAAAAGAGATGCCGTCTCCCTTTGGTTTTTTTATACTAATGCCGTTTCAACTAAGGTTGTATGAATTATTAATAATAGGCGAGACTTTCCAGAGCCGGCTGTTTTATCAAAACAAGGCAGGGTCGTCCGCTAAGACGGACTGCCCTGCCTTTCTTTTTAGATTTAGGGTAGGCTTCTCATAATCCCTTACAGCTACTTTATTATAAATTTCGACACCTTTTTTAATTAACTTTTTCCCTTGACGTTGGCAAAAAAATTATGTAAATATTACAAGTTTAATAAAAAAGACATTTAACAAAACAGAAACACAATCAATCATAAGGAGGTCTAATGGAAAAAAACCGATTTTAAAAGGTCGTTTAATTTTCTAAAAGTAAAATTAAAAAGAGGAGTAAAAGAATCATGAAACATATAAATCATACTATATTGCTTTCAGGATTGTTAATCTTCGCACTTGCGGCTGAAAATAGTCTTTGCATTGCACCCTCTGATACGTTGCGAAATGAGATAGGAGAAATAATTCAAGTTTCGCCACTGGGTGAACCCGGCGTCGATTATTTAGACCTGCAATTTATTGCTTCTTTTAAACCCGGATTTTTAACAATACCTGACGGAAAAAGCGAAGAATATCTAAAAGACTGCCAGGTAGAGGCAAATTTGTTTTCTCTTTTAGAGCAGAACAGTGTTTACTATGTTAAAAAGGTGTTCAAGCAATATAAACCCGGCGATACAATCAGGGTTATCGAATCGGACACATGTTTCGTACCCGATTTATCACAGGTTTACCTATTTCTTCAAAATGAAGGGGTCAGTGTGGCAGATGCCGTGGATAGCATGTATTTACATGAAGCCACACTTTATGCCGAGCCAAATTTTATTAGAACAACCACAAGAATACCCGATGATCCACAATGGTATTATCAATGGAATCTTCAAACTCCAGACAATGTTACAAGCTTTGGCATAGGTTGTCCAACAGCCTGGGATGGAACGGTTGGAGATAGAACATTGAAACTGGCCATTATCGATACAGGGATCAATCATTTAAATGAAGATTTAGGTTTTTTTTCGGGCCAGGACGTAAGGTGGCCGGCGGATACGATTATGCTGATGACGATAATAATCCTCTGGACTACCATGGCCACGGTACCAAATGTGCAGGTGTAGCAGGAGCATTAACTAACAATGATATGCACGTAAGCGGCATTGCTGGAGGGTGGGATCGCAATGGGGACGACATAGGAGCTTCTTTATACGCCATCAAAATTTTCGATAATGCTGGCTATTATGGCGGTGATGCCGCAGCTGCAAACGCAATATGGGAAGCCGCGGACCCGGAACATTTTGGCTGTTCGATACTAAGCAATAGCTGGGGAAGTTCTGATTATTCTGAGACATTAAGGATGGGTATTCATTGGGCTTATAGAGTCGGGGTAAGCTTCGTGGCTTCAAAAGGAAATGATGGCTCCGGCAACTGGCATTATCCAAGCGACTTTGATTATAGTTGGGTAACCGCGGTAGGGTCATATGGCCAAAATGGCATCTACTGCCAAGAGGACATAAATTGCAGCTACACCTCGAATTATGGCCGGGGTATAGATATTTCCGCACCGGGTACTATGATCCCCACAACAACAGCTGATGGCGATTATACTCTTGGCTTTGCCGGAACATCAGCGGCCTGCCCTCATGCCTCCGGCTCCATTGCCTTGTTAAGAACTCTTGAGGATGGCCTTAGAAATGAGGATACGGATTGGATCCTTAAATTCTCTGCATGGGACCAACCGCCGGATGAAAGTGATGGCAACGAATGGACCTGGCATGAGCGTTATGGCCACGGCGAATTAAGAGTTTCGACTGCAATTTCCAGAATCTATAATCCATACTATGTCAGTCAATACAAATTTTTCTCCCATACTGCCACAGGTGGTTATGATGTAGGGCATTCAGACTACCAGGGATACACATTTTTGGGTTCTCCTCTTCAAGGCAGTTACTATGTAAAAAGATATGACGTAAGAGTAGATGTAACTTATCCGGAAAAGTTCAAAGACATACCTTATGTATGGGGCATTGGGCATAATACAACAAGTTGGTCAGCCGCGAATCCTAACTATCAAGTGGGATATTGCCGGCTTGCGCCAGGGAGCCAGACCCTTGCAGGCTGTCAACTGCAGACTTTTGTATACGAGGTTTGGAATTTAATGGGACAATATATGGGTTGGTATCCCTGTACTCCCGGGAATGTGTCTTTGCAATATAAACTCTGGGGCAAATGCGCGTCGAGCACACCTAATTCTCCAGGTGGTCCAAAAATATCATTAGACGAAATTCCTCATGATTTTTATCTATATGCAACTTATCCTAATCCTTTCAACTCATCCACTACTATGTTTTTTAGCAATTCTCTGGATTGCCGCGTTTCATTATCCATCTACGATCTGCTTGGTAGAAGGGTCACTACCTTACTCGACAAAGAATTGCCTGCCGGATATCACTATATCGTTTGGGATGGAAAAAACTCTGCCGGAAACGAAAGTCCATCCGGGGTATATTTTTACAGGCTTGAAGCAAATGGGCAAGCCTTCACCAAGAAAATGTCACTGTTGAGGTAAGTTAAAATGACCGGGAAGCTTAGCCTATACAAGCCAGAAAAGAAATTATTGTCCTTTGGGTTCATGATAGCTTTTGCAATCTTAGTGACCATCTCCTGTTCGAAACCCACTGATGAAAACATTGGCCCCCCATATACTGGCCCCCCACCGCCGCTTGACGGCTGGGCTTCCTGGTCGCCCGATGGCAGATATATAGCTTATTTGCATAATGCCCTCGATAATCTCGAAGGGGAGCGATGCGGGCCTCAATCAATCTGGATGTACGACACCCAAACCGGCCATTATGGCTTTTTTGTCGGCCCCGGGCTGTTTCCTGAATGGAGTCCGAATAGCAATATCCTGGCCTTTCAATTTGCGCATGAGATATTTTTTTATTACCCCGAAACAAGATCGGTCAGGCAGGTCACAAACCTTGGTGAAGAACTGTTTACCTTCGGCTGGTCGGGCGATGGCAGGTATTTGATCTATTGCAGCACTTACAGAGGTGAACCCGGGTGCTGGGTAATAGATACGCTTGGCAATGTAATTAGAGATATTCTACCCCAGGACAGCATGTATCACCATGGCGGGTGGGTGGATTGGGCTCCAAGCATAGACAAGCTAATCTGGACAATAGGAGACTGCTTCGGATTAATGAACATACTCATTATTGATACTCTGGGAAACATAACTGATGAGGTCATAACGGATGAGTCTGAATGGTTGAGTGTTTATTCCCCTGCTTGGGCACCCGACGAGACCAAATTTGCTTTTCACATCGCATTTAAAACCCACGATGGTCAAATAAAAGGCGACCTCCGTATCTACTCAGTGGAGGGCCAACTTTACATGATATTATCTCAAGAAGCGGGCGAAGCAGATTGGTCACCGGATGGTTCAACAATCGTCTTCCAAAAGTATACCTGGATGGCACCCAGCCCCAACCCCATGCTTGAGCCCGACATCGGTCGGGTTACTTTATGGGTTTCTAATGCGGATGGTACGGACATGCATGAGCTGCTTGGCTGGCCTCAGGAAGGTTTTGACTCCACTATTTTCGACGGCGGCTACAATTGGTTGACAGATACATTACAATAGCTGATTAGACACCATGTCGTTTGGGATGGAAAAAACTCTGCCGGAAATGAAAGTCCATCCGGGATATATTTTTACAGGCTTGAAGCAAATGGGCAAGCCTTCACCAAGAAAATGTCACTGTTGAGGTAAGTTAAAATGACCGGGAAGCTTAGCCTATACAAGCCAGAAAAGAAATTATTGCCCTTTGGGTTCATGATAGCTTTTGCAATCTTAGTAACTATCTCCTGTTCGAAACCCACTAATGAAAACATTGGCCCCCCATATACCGGCCCGCCGCCGCCGCTTGACCTCGGGGCTTCTTGGTCGCCCGATGGCAGATATATAGCCTATTTGCATAATGCCCTCGATAATCTCGAAGGGGAGCGGTGCGGGCCTCAATCAATCTGGATGTACGATACCCAAACCGGCCATTATGGCTTTTTTGTCGGCCCCGGGCTGTTCCCTGAATGGAGTCCTAATGGCAATATCCTGGCCTTTCAATTCGCCCATGAGATATTTTTTTATTACCCCGAAACAAGATCGGTCAGGCAGGTCACAAACCTTGGTGAAGAACTGTTTACCTTCGGCTGGTCGGGCGATGGCAGGTATTTGATCTATTGCAGCACTTACAGAGGTGAACCCGGGTGCTGGGTATTAGATACGCTGGGTAATGTAATTAGAGACATTCTACCCCAGGACAGCAATTACCATGGTGGGCAGGTGGATTGGGCTCCAAGTATAGATAAACTAATCCTATTAAGAAAAGATACATTAGGATTACATGACGCTTTTATTATCGATACCCTGGGAAACATAATTGACGAAGTCATAGCCGACGAGTCTCAATGGTATGATGTCTTTTACCCGGCCTGGGCACCAAATGAAGCCAAATTTGCTATTACCGTTGTAACTATAACCAATGATGGCCGAACACTAGCCGACATTCGCATCTATACAATTGAGGGCCAGCTTGAGATGATATTATCCAGGGGTGGAGTGCCCGATTGGTCACCGGATGGTTCAAGAATAGCCTTCCAAAAGTATACCTGGATGGCTCCCAGCCCCAACCCCATGTTTGACCCCGACATCGGCCGGGTTACTTTATGGGTTTCTAATGCGGATGGTACGGACATGTATGAGCTGCTTGGCTGGCCTCAGGAAGGTTTTGACTCCACTATTTTCGATGGCGGCTACAATTGGTTGGCGGATACATTACAATAGCTGGTTAGACAGCAGGCTAAACATTTTTAGGCCTGTGTTTCAGAAACTTTTCTATGTTTCAGTTTTGCAGGACATGTCTTTCCGATACATACCAAAACACGGCAGGGGTCGTCCGCCAAGGCGGACTGCCCTGCCTTTATCGAATGATTGCCAGTTTGCGGGTGAGGTTTCTTTCAGGCGTACGAAGCTGATAAAAATAAAGGCCGGACGGTAAGCTGTTGTTATCATTATCAACACCATTCCAATAAATTTTATATTGCCCGGTTAATGCATCAGGCATTGATAATGAGTAAACCTTTTGGCCAAGAATGTTGGATATTTCCAGGGTGATATCGCCCGACCTGGAAATGCGGAAGCCGATAGTCGTGGCGTTATTGAATGGATTTGGGTAATTCTGTTCAAGAGTAAATCGAGCCGGCAAATCGGGGATGAAATCAACGCTATTGCCCTGTTCGGTGGAATTAATTACGATTTGCTGGTCGGCGCCGTAGGCCCGGGTTCCCTGCAGACCGGCCCAGTAAAGAGTGACAGGCCCGATCCCCTCCTCGGGCGCTGTCCAGATAAATGTTCCTGAATCGGTAACCTCTGATAACCAGTGGACGCCGTTAGTTTCGTTTGTGGTATTGTATGTTGCGGTTTCCTCTCCGGCAGTGATAGTCCCGACTGCAAGAGATGTGAAACCAGACCTGATCGAACAATTAAATTGGTCGATGGCCTGACCTCCATTGTACCGAACCGTAATAGTATATTGCTGTCCCGGCAGGTAAATTTCAGGAAAACCTGTTACCTCACAAGTAGGGGTAAAGTTGTTTTGATCATGACAGGAGCTGGTGCATGTTCCGTTTGAGGTAGGAGCGCCTGAAAAACCTGTAAAATGGCTGTTTGCCAGCAGAATACCTGTATAAATAAAACACAATAGACACAGCAATATAATTTTTCTCATAATCGCCTCGCGTTCATATTTTCTTTATTATATGACTCTCTGTAAATATCGTCAGCAATTAGTGTTTTTTGAGCAAAAAAGTGTTGCCAGTGGAAGTATTTTGTAGTAAAAAAGTCCAAGGCGCCTTTGATTGGTTGCCCTGATTTAATTTATAGATAAAAGTAATTGTGGCTAATTCAGGTTTACTGACGATTTAAATTTAATTTGGAGTAAATATGCCAGCAAAAAAGACAGCTAAAAAATCTGCAAAAAAGACAGCCAAAAAAACAGCCGGTAAAACCGGAAAAATTACCAAAAAAGTCAAAAAAACCACTGCGAGCGCTGGGGGAAAGCGGTCTACTGAAACTAAAAGTAAACCGAAGAAAACAGCCGTCGTAAAAAAGGAAAACCTCATTGATTGTGTTCATTGTGATGGTTCAGGACGGTGCTCTGCCGGTCAACCTTATGATAAAGACCGTCACCAGAGTATCTTCAAAGAAATCTTGTTGATTAGTTGTACAGACTGCCTGTCAGCTGCGGGAAAGTCCCGAAAATCCAAGAAAATGGTCAAATGCCGGATTTGCCAGGGAACCGGGAAAGTTGAAAAAACTTAATTGAACTGCCTTGTCATCCGGGTTCTTTAGCTTTCTTTTAAGGCTGTTATTATGGTTTAGCGAGGTTTTAAACTGCCATTAGAACCGTTTTCAGGATATCTGAAATATACTTGTATATCACTACTGTCCGGCCTTTCTATAAATAATAAATTTACAATTGTCATTCCCTCGAAAGAGGGAATCCATAACGTTGTATATACTGTTCAACCACTATTACTTAAAAACAACGGATAAAGCATCAATCATCATGGATTCCCCGCCTTGGCGGGGAATGACACCTTTCGTATCTCAAAATAAAATCTATAATCTTTGAAAACAACCATACAAAATGTGAGAATTCTAATCCCTTAAAACAAAGTCGTTTAATTGATGATAATATTTCATAATTTTCAAATCATTCATCCGCTCTTTAAAAAAGGCCGGACACTATTGCTTGTATATCTAATATCATTTAAGCAGATGTCCCGGGAACTCGGATAGGCCTTCAGGTCTAATATTAGTAATAATGAGTTGAGATATTTATCTGATTTAATATTTCCCTGAAGTTGACATCAGGCGGCATCTTAATTATTTTAATAATATGCAAAAACTGATTGCTCGTATTAAATCGGCTGACCGCCGGTACAGACTTTTTAAGCAAAACGATAGGATTCTTATCGCTCTTTCGGGGGGGCCCGATTCGGTAGCGTTGTTTCATCTGTTAAACCTGCTGGCTCCTTTATGTAATCTCTCACTGGCGGCGGCTCATGTTGACCATGGCCTCAGGCAAGAATCTGCCGATGATCGCAAGTTTTGCCGAGCGTTATGCCGTGCCCATGGGCTTAAATTTCACTCAAGGAGATTTAATATCAAGGCTATTGCCAGACAGAAAAAAATCGGTGTCGAACAGGCCGGCCGTCAGAGCCGTTATGACTATTTTCAGGCATTATCAGAAAAATTCGGTTACACCAAAATCGCTACCGGTCATACCGCGGACGACAACGCTGAAACGTTCCTTCTGCACCTCGTGCGCGGCGCTCATCTGGGCGGCTTAAGCGGCATTCCTCCCAGACGAGATAACATAATCAGACCCTTAATTGAAATAAACAAGAACGATCTTTTGGAATTCTTAAATAATTATGGTCTTTCATACAGGCTGGACCCAACAAACCTCGGCGATGATTATAACCGCAACATTATCAGAAATAAAGTTGTTCCGTATCTGCAAACAATCAACAACCAGGCTTTAAGAAATATATCACGAGCCTGCCAGAATTTCAGTACAAGCCTGGCAATTATCGAAGATAAAGTTGAGGATTTATATAAGCGATGCCTTATCGATGAATCAAACAGCCAAATAACGCTTGACCTGCGGAAAATTCCCGAATATTATAAAAGTTTGGAATCCTGGATCCTTTTAAGAGCTTATTTTCGATTGACAGGCGAGTCCAGGCGTCCTGATTCGAATAAGATTATTCAAGCGGTTAATCTTAAAAGGAGGGGATCGGTCGCATTATTAGATGCCGGAATTATCGCTTGCAGCCATTCCGGCAGGCTGATTTTATGTCGACCGCAAACCCGAATCAAGCGTATAAAATTGATGAAAGGAGAAATTGTCAGGCTGGGTAATACAAATTTGATGATAAAGACCGAGCTTGTTAAAAAGGTGAATATGGATGTAATTACAGGCAACGATAATGAATCTATCGCTTATCTTGATGATGCCAGCTTGGATAACCTGGCTGTAAGAAGTACAAAAGAAGGCGACAGATTTAGACCGCTTGGTTTGAAGGGTACCAAAAAAGTGGCGGACTATCTTAACGAAAAAGGAGCGCCCCGGGTTTTGAAATCCTCCATACCCGTGGTAACATCGGGGGATGATATTGTCTGGCTGGCAGGCTATGGTATCGATGATAAATATAAGGTCACTGAAAAAACGAAACGTGTTCTAAAGTTTCAGCTATTGTTAAATATATAGTCATATGAAAGTATTAATCTCACATAGAAAGCTGTCGTCCAGAGTGAAAGCTTTAGCAAAACAGATTAGAACCGATTACAAAGACAGGGATCTGATCTTTATCGGTATCTTAAAGGGCAGTTTTGTGTTTATGGCCGACTTGATTAGAGAATATAATAAAGAATGTGAGCTGGACTTTATGGCTGTCGCCAGCTATGGAAATCATAAAAAAGGCGCCGGTGTAGTGCGGCTTATCAAAGATATAAGCGTTAATATAAAAAAGCGTGATGTTTTAATTGTTGAGGATATAATCGACTCGGGTTTAACGTCTAACTATATCAAACAATATCTGGAATTGAGAAATCCTGATTCTATTGAATTTGTTGCGCTGCTTGATAAAAACGGGTCCCGAAAAATCGACATTGATATTAAATATGTTGGGTATAAAATCCCGAATACATTCGTAGTCGGATACGGACTTGATTATTCTGAAAAATACAGACAACTACCTTATATAGCTGAGTTTGAAGATAAAGAAAGGACAATGTGAGTTTCGATAAAATGAATAGAGACGGACCCGAAAGAAATAATAAAAAACCGGAAAAAACTCCCGGCGGCGGTCCGGAGTTTAAATGGCAAAAAAGCATCCGGACGTTATTTTTCTGGGCTGTTATTTTTATGGCAGGATTGGTGTTCTACCAGGTTCTTGTAGGCGGAAGTCGAGATACCGTTGAGATAACCTATACTGAGTTCATCGAAGAGGTAAAGAGAGGAAATATCACCAGAGTTATTTTTGTTGAAAAAGAAGTGAAAGGTGAGTTCGAAGAAGAGTATTCCAAGGTGGTGAATGGCCGGGATGTTATCGGAAGGAAATTTAAATCACGAGTGCCGTTTGAGGATCCTGGACTTGTAGAAATTCTGGAAGAAAATCACGTAGCGATCGAGGCGGAAACCTCCCAGCATTGGGGCGGGCTTTTGATTACAGCGTTGCCCTGGCTGATCCTTGTTTTCTGGATGATGTTTATGCTTCGCCAGATGCAGGGAGGCGGTCCCAAGGGTCTGTTCTCGTTTGGTAAATCGCGGGCTAAACTGCTTACCGGGCAACGGACCAAAGTTACATTTAAAGATGTTGCCGGGGCTGAAGAGGCAAAGCAGGAGTTGCAGGAGATAATTGAGTTTTTAAAGGAACCGGCCAAGTTTCAGAAGCTTGGGGGAAAGATTCCTAAGGGCGCTCTGCTGCTGGGGGCTCCTGGTTCAGGCAAAACTCTGCTTGCCCGGGCAATTGCCGGTGAGGCGGAAGTGCCGTTTTTCTCGATGTCCGGTTCCGATTTTGTAGAAATGTTTGTTGGAGTAGGCGCTTCACGCGTTCGTGACCTGTTTGATCAGGGCAAGAAAAATGCACCATGTATTATTTTCATCGATGAGATTGACGCCGTTGGCCGCCATCGCGGTGCTGGTATTGGGGGAGGCCATGATGAACGCGAACAGACATTAAATCAGTTGCTGGTAGAAATGGACGGCTTCGAATCCAATGAGGGCGTCATCCTGCTGGCAGCTACTAACCGTCCCGATGTTTTAGATCCAGCGCTTCTACGGCCCGGGCGTTTCGATAGACAGATTGTGGTCGACCAGCCGGATGTTAAAGGCCGTGAGGGTATCTTAAAAGTCCATGTTCGCAAAATAAATATAAGCGATGAGGTCGATTTGAAGGTTTTGGCCAGAGGCACGCCGGGATTGTCAGGAGCCGATCTGGCAAATCTTGTTAATGAAGCGGCTTTGCTGGCGGCCAGAAAAGACCATGATAAAGTAATTATGGAAGATTTCGAAGAGGCTAAAGACAAGGTGATGATGGGGACGGAACGGCGCTCGCTGGTAATCTCACCGGAGGAGAAAAAAATCACCGCTTTCCATGAGGCCGGCCATGCTCTGGTCGGGAAGCTGATCCCCGGCTCTGATCCAATACATAAAGTGACTATCATTCCCAGGGGCATGTCTCTGGGTGTAACCCACTATCTGCCGATAGATGAAAAGCACAATCTTTCTAAAGAGTATCTGAAGATTAAACTGGTGCATCTCCTCGGCGGCCGGGTTGCCGAAGAGTTAGTATTCGACCAAATGACAACCGGAGCCGGAAACGATCTCGAGCAGGCAACTGCTCTTGCCAGAAAAATGGTATGCAACTGGGGCATGTCCGAAAAAATCGGACCGTTGACTTTTGGTAAAAAGGATGAGCATATATTCCTCGGCAAGGAGATGGCAAAACCGCGGGATTACTCAGAACAGACCGCAGTGGATATTGATAATGAAGTAAAGAAAATTGTTGTCGAGGCTCAGGAAAGAGCCAGGGAACTTCTTTCAAAAAACACCGATAAGCTGCATATTCTTGCCGAAGCTTTGCTTGAACAGGAAATTCTTACCGGTGAGCAAATTGATGAGATTTTAAAAGGGACAGATGAAACCGAATCAGTTGCCAAAGAAAAAGATTGATAAAGATGCGATAAACAGGGGCTTCGAGTTAATACTCGATGGTTTAGGCTTAAGCTCCAAATCCGAGGGATTAAAAGAAACCGCTCGACGTGTGGCCGATTTTTATGAACAATTTTTTACCGGGCTAAATCGCAATCCACGAGAAAAACTTAAACTATATCGTGCCGAGAACCGTGATGAGATGATTATCGCCAGGGATATTCATTTCTTCTCGATGTGTGAACACCATTTTTTGCCGTTTTTTGGATTTGTCCATATTGCCTATATTCCGGAGAACAACACAATTACCGGTTTCTCTCGTCTGGTGGAGGTTGTCGATGTAATTTCCCGGCGACCGCAGATTCAGGAGCGAATGACCACCGAAATAGCCGAGGTTATCATGGATGTTCTGCATCCCAAGGGCGTCCTGGTGATTGTCGAGGCAGAACAGCTATGTTTAACTATGAGAGGTTTTGGCCAACCCGGCGTCAAAACAATCAGTTCGGCGGTCAGGGGAGCCTTGCGAAAAGATGCAACCCGTGAGGAAGCGCTTATTTTAATAAAGTCTAAGTAATTCCTATGAAAGAAGTACAAAATCATTTTATCAACCTGCCTGATGGTAGTCTAGTTGCCAGAAGGAAATTGGTTATAGGGAAAAAGCCGCTGGTTATGGGCATATTAAACGTTACGCCCGATTCTTTTTCCGATGGCGGCAGGTTTTATGATATTGATAAAGCCGTACAGCATGCACTATTGATGGCCAGTCATGGTGCGGATATTATCGATATAGGAGGGGAATCGACCAGACCCGGAGCGAAAAAACTTAAAGTATCCGAGGAATTAGACAGGGTTATGCCTGTTCTGGAAAGATTGAAAGGCAAACTTAATATCCCCATTTCTATTGACACCAGAAATTCTGAAGTGGCAAGAAAAGCCTGTGAGACTGGAGCCGCGGTGATTAACGATGTATCAAGCCTTAATAACGATGAAAAGATTGCCCGGACAGCTGAGGAATTCAATACCTATCTAATACTGATGCATATGCGCGGCTCGCCGGAAACAATGCAATCTGATATTCATTATGACGACCTGATTGGCCATATCTCAAGTGTTTTGCTCAAAGCGGTTGACAAAGCATTAAGTTATGGAGTATCAAAAGATAGAATAATACTTGATCCGGGAATCGGGTTTGGGAAAACAGTTGAAAATAATTTCAGTATTTTGAAAAATATTCCCGCATTTAAAAAGCTTGGCTTTCCGGTACAAATCGGAGCTTCTCGCAAATCTTTCATTGGCAAAACCTTTAATCTGCCGGTTGAGGAACGGCTCGAGGGTTCATTAGCGGCCGCTATGTACGCGGTTTTACACGGTGTGGATATAGTGCGTGTTCATGATGTTTTGCCAACTGTCAGGGTTTTGAAAATGATCGAAAAAATTAGCGAGGCCGATACATGACAATATTCCATATCGGCTTTCTGAAATTTACTTTCGTAGACCTGGTAGACGTTCTCCTGGTGGGTTACTTTTTTTACCGCTTTTTATTGTTGTTAAGGGGCGCCCGCTCGATCCAGCTTTTGATCAGCCTTGTCTTTTTCTTTGCCATTGGGTTAATAGCTTTCTGGCTAAATCTGTCAATGGTGAAATGGTTCATCTCCAATATTGCCGCAGTGGGCATTATTATCATTGTCGTGATACTTCAACCCGAGCTCCGACGAGCTTTCGCCAGGTTGGGACAGAGCCGTATCTTAAGAATGCTTTTAAGAAATGAATCCAGAAGCGCTGTGGAAGAAATTCACATGGCTTTAGAGAAGCTTTCTGATATGCACTATGGAGCGCTGATAGTGCTGGAAAATAATACCAGGCTTCCCAATGTCATAGAGAGCGGCAAGATGTTAAACGCTACTATTTCGAAAGAGATTCTTCAAAGTATCTTCACTCCCTATACGCCGCTTCACGATGGGGCTGTAGTTATTAAAGGGGATCAGGTTATAGCCGCCAGCTGTACGCTGCCTCTTTCCCAGAACCCGTCATACCATCGTCTTCACGGCATGAGGCATAAGGCGGCTGTGGGGGTTACCGAGGAAACCGACGCTTTTGCCATAATTGTCAGCGAAGAAACCGGCCAGATCTCCTACGCCCATGAGGGCAAGCTTTTCCGCGATGTCCGCCCTCAAGAACTAAGAACAAAACTAAAAGAACTGTTTGTCAGCCAATAATTGATGTTTGTTGATTATGCCGAAATTGAGGTTCGGGCCGGGGATGGCGGCGATGGCCATGTCAGCTTTCACAGGGAAAAATATATTTCCAAAGGCGGACCCGACGGCGGCGATGGCGGAAAGGGAGGCGATGTTTTAGTTGCTGCAGATGAAAATATGTCTACTTTGCTTGATTTCAGATACAAAAAAATGTTTAGAGCCGATAACGGGGGTAATGGCGGTAAAGCTAATAAAGCCGGCCATAATGGTGAGGATCTCGTAATTAAACTGCCCGCCGGTACTTTGATTAAAAACCATGATACAGAAGAATTGATAGTCGATTTAAAAAATGATATGAAACCGGTCGTTGTCGCCGCAGGCGGTAAGGGCGGCAAAGGCAACGCTCGCTTTAAGTCATCAACAAACCAAACGCCGCGGAAAGCGACTCCCGGTCAGGAAGGCCAGCATCGATTTTTGGAACTTGAACTGAAGTTGATTGCTGATGTTGGACTGGTAGGGCTGCCCAATGCCGGAAAATCAACGCTATTGGCAAGAATTTCAGATGCCCGGCCAAAGATCGCCGACTACCCTTTTACGACTTTGGTCCCAAACCTTGGCATAGTTAGAACTGATGATTACCGGAGCTTTGTCGTGGCCGATATTCCCGGAGTAATTGAAGGAGCGCATTTTGGAAAGGGCCTCGGTCTGGAATTTCTAAGACATATTCAGCGTACCCGGGCGCTTGTTTTTTTAATCGAATGCACAGTTGATGATCTGAGAATGGTTTATGATATGCTGAGAGCGGAACTTGGCCTGTTCGATACCGGCTTACTTGACAAACCGGCTGTTATTGCTGTAAATAAAATCGACCTTTTAAATGGACAGGCAAGAGATAAGCTTGATTTGCTGCCGCCTGAGTGGCTGAAAATTTCAGCGGTTTCCGGAGAGAATATCGGTCTGTTTCTAAAAGCTGTCAGTAAAGTGATCTTTGGAGATTGATTTGGGAAAAGTAGATATAAGATTTGCCCTGATGCTGTCGATTATTGACGGCATAGGTCCGGTAAAATATAAGAAACTTATCCAGCATTATCAAAGCTATGAAAGCATTGTATCAGGCGCAAAGTCCGAAGTTTTCAAAGATTGCGGACTAAGCGAAAAACAGGCGTCAGCAATTCTTGCCTTTAACCGCTGGAATGAAGTAGATCAAATTATCAATCAAGCTGAAAAGCTGGGAATTACATTGCTTTGCTATGGTCAGGATAATTATCCTCAACAACTGGTCAATATCTTTGCGCCGCCAATAGCGTTGTATCTTAAAGGCGATGTACGGAATTTATCAAAACCGGCAATCGCCGTTGTCGGATCGCGCACGCCCACATCTTATGGTCGCTCCATGACCCGTAAAATTGTTAATGGATTGACCAGCCGCGGTTTGACTATCATATCGGGTCTGGCCTGGGGCATTGATTCTGAAGCCCACCGAACAGCTCTTGAAACTGGCGGTATTACCGGGGCGGTTTTCGGCAGCGGGTTGGATATTA
Source organism: uncultured bacterium (assembly GCA_965603725.1). GTDB lineage: Bacteria > Zixibacteria > MSB-5A5 > UBA10806 > 4484-95 > JAGGSN01. The sequence goes on from CBFDEC010000003.1 coordinate 95,174, forward strand.
TATATCCGGGTGAACATCGCGATTTAGCGGCTAAAATTGTTGAAAACGGTTTCTGGTTATCGGAATTTCCTTTTGGAACCAAACCCGAAAGACATAACTTCCCTCGCCGGAACCGGATAATTTCAGGTTTATCTCAGGCTGTGGTTGTTGTGGAAGCGGCGGCTAAGTCGGGCGCTTTAGTTACAGCTAACCTGGCATTAGAGCAAGGAAAAGATGTTTTTGCAGTTCCCGGACAGGTCGATAATCCCAAAAGCCATGGAGCAATCGACTTAATCAAGCAGGGTGCGGCTGTTGCCACTTCTGCAGATGATATTCTTGAATCGCTTGGCTGGGAGATTTCACATCCGGTTAAAGAGAACTATGTTGAAATGAAGCCGGCAAATTTTAACCTTGAGCCGGATGAGCAAAAGGTCTGCGATATTGCAGGTAAGGGCCCGGTTCATTTCGATGAACTGGTTAGAGGTATGGGGTGTTCATCGTCGAGAATTTCCGCAATCCTGCTAAAATTGGAACTGGCCGGTCTGGTGGTCAGACGTCCCGGCAATTATGTGGCAAGGACATGATTAATGGTGACACAGGAGGTTGCCATCGTAAATAAACTGGGCTTGCATGCCCGTCCGGCAGCTTTATTGGTTAAAACCGCCGGTAAATTTTCCTCAGATATTATTTTCAGAAAAGGAAATCTCGAGGTAAACGGTAAGAGTATAATGGGTGTGATGATGCTGGCTGCTGAACAGGGCGCTAAGATAATAATAAGAGTCGAAGGAAGCGATGAGAAACAGGCTTTGAAGGCTATCGTAGAAATTTTTGAAACTAAATTTAGTGAAGAGTAATGGCGTTAAATAAAATGGCATGGATGTTAGAAGGCGTAGCGGCATCACCGGGTATTGTAATCGGTAAGGCCGTTGTCCTAAAGAAAGCAAAAGTTGATGTCAAACCGACTGCTATTGGCTCTTCTAAAGTTAGAAAAGAAATATCTGATTTTAAAAAAGCAATAGCTATGGTAAAAAAGGACCTGCAAAAATTAGCTATCACAGTCGGTCAAAGGCTTGATCCTGAGTATTCCCGTATTTTTGAAGCTCAGATGATGATAGCCGACGACCAGGTTATCAACGCCAGAGTTGTCAAATTGGTTAAAGAAAAGAAGCTGTCGGCGGCATATCTTTATCATCAGCAGGTCGACGAAGTAATAGAGCAATTATCCAATTCAAAGGACCCCTATTTAAGAGAACGAACGCTGGATATTGATTCAGTATGCACCAAGTTCCTCAATGTTTTGCAGGGAGTTAAAAAAGCTGTCGTTAAAGACGTTGAAGGCCCTACCATTGTTATCGCCTCAAACCTTTCTCCCGGTGATCTGCTGGGTTTTTCTGTTCGGAAAAAAGTAGGTTTCGCCATGGAAATCGGGGGGGTCACCTCACATACCTCCCTGCTGGCCAAATCTTTGAACCTTCCCGCAGTTGTCGGACTTGGTCCAGGCGTGGGAAAAGTCGATACCGGCGACAGGATTATCCTTGATGGTTTTACAGGCAAGCTTTATGTAAATCCTGATCAAAGCATTCTAAAAGATTACCATAGGAGACAAAGATATTTAACCGGCTTAAACCTGCAATTGTCAAAATTGAAATCCAAACCGGCAAGAACAAGAGACGGATACCAGGTTAAGATTATGGGTAATATCGAACTTCCCACCGAAACTGCAAGAGTTATAAAATCCGGAGCCGAAGGCATTGGGTTATATCGCACTGAGTACCTTTTCTTAACAGACAGCGCATATCCAGGTATCGATAAACAGTTTCGTGTTTATAAATCAATTCTCAAAAAAATGGGTGATGAGCCGGTTAAGATTAGAACTTTTGACATGGGCGGAGATAAGTTCATCAGCAGAGCCTCGCGGTCTGTTGACCCCAATCCCTTTTTGGGCTGGCGGGCTATTAGATTTTGTCTTGACAATCCTGAAATATTCAAGATACAGCTTAAGGCGTTATTAAAAGCGTCAGTGCACGGCAGCCTTGAAATAATGCTGCCCATGATTTCCAATCTTGACGAGCTTTTAGAGACAAAGAGATTGATTAAAGAATGCAGAAATGAATTAGCCGCTGAAAATGTTATAATTAAAGACAACATTCCGCTGGGGATAATGATCGAGGTGCCGTCGGCGGTTTTATTAGCCGAACATCTTGCCGCCGAGGTCGATTTCTTTTCGATTGGAACGAATGATCTGATCCAGTATGTAATGGCGGTCGACCGGTCAAACGAACAACTGGCACACTTATATCAAAGCCTTAATCCGGCGGTGCTCATGATGATTAAGCAGACGATTGTTGCCGGTCATAATCATGGTATTAAGGTGGGAATATGCGGCGAGTTTGCCGCCGATCCCTACGGAGTGATTTTGCTGATCGGACTTGGAGTTGATGAATTTTCAGTAAATTACCAGTCCACCGGACTGGTTAAACAGATCGTTTGCAATATCGATAGAAAACATGCTTCCGAGACAGCCGAGCATGCCTGCCGGCTGCAAACGGCTTCACAAGTTAAAAATTATCTTAGAAGCCAGGTAAAATCTCATTTTCCTGAATTATTGCCCTTAATTGAATTTATCAAAGGAGTCGCTAATGATTGATATCTCAATGAAAAATATCGACCGTAACAATATGTATGAAAGTATAATCAATTTTCACCAACAGCTTGTTGACGGAGTAATAATAGGTAAAGAGGCTTTTTTGGGAGAACTGGCTCTGGCTGAATTCGAAAGTGTTATCTTAGCCGGCATGGGTGGTTCGGCAATTGCCGGCGATTTGCTCCAGAGTGTTTTATTAGACGAACTGAAAACACCATTTAGCGTTCATAGAAACTACGGGCTTCCTAATCGTGCAGGTAAAGGTTCTCTAGTTATTTGTTCAAGCTATTCCGGCAACACCGAGGAAACATTGTCGGCATTTCAAACAGCCCTTGAAAGGGGCTGCCATATTTTATGTATTTCGACCGGCGGCAAGCTTTCAGACCTGGCCGAACAAAATAATATCCCATGGTTGAAAATTCCTGCTGGCAGCATGATGCCCCGTGAGGCGCTGGGTTTGTCATTTGCCCCGCTCCTGGTTGTTTCCGGCAGGTTAGGATTGTGCAGCGACTATTCCTCTAAGGTAAGTAAATGCGCCGATCTGCTCAAAGAGCGGCAAAGGCAGTATCAATTTGACTCAAAAAAGAACATCGCTATGGACCTGGCAGAAAAACTGGCCGGGAAAATCGTTGTAATCTATTCTGGTCCCGACCGGTTTGATTCGGTGGCTTTGAGGTTTAAGGGGCAAATCTGCGAAAATGCAAAACAGCTGGCATTCTGCAATGTGTTTCCTGAATTTAACCATAACGAACTGGTCGGCTGGGAACTGTCGGCATTTTTTACCGATAAATTTATTATTCTAATTCTACGCGATAAAGATGATCATCCTCAGATAATCCGACGCATCGAGGCGGTCAACGAGATATTTTTTGAAAAAAAGGTTGAGGTAATTGAATTGTTCTCAGAAGGGGATAGTGTTCTGGCCCGGATTTTTTCATTAATACAAATCGCTGATTTTACATCATATTATATGGCGTTGAAGAATAAGATTGACCCTACACCCGTCAGTCTAATAGATTACCTGAAGAAAAGTATAGCCAGTAAAAAGGAGAGCCAGTGAAAGCGATAATTCCGGCTGCCGGCATTGGTACCCGCCTTAAGCCTCATACACATACAGCCCCCAAAGCTCTTCTTCATGTGGCCGGCAAACCGATCCTGGGGCATATTATAGATGAACTGATTGCCTATGATATAAGGGATATAGTTTTCATAGTTGGCTTTTTAGGCGAAAAGATTATCGAATATGTCGAGAAAAATTATAATATCAAAGCCAGCTTTATCGAGCAAAAAGAGCTTAACGGCCTGGGCTGGGCAATTCATCTGGCGAAAGATCATTTAACCGATGAACCTGTATTAATTGTACTGGGCGATACTATAATCGATCTCGATCTCGAGGAGGTTATTAACAGTGATTATAACGCCATCGGCACAAGGATCGTTGATGATCCCCGGCGTTTTGGTATAGCTGAGGTTGAAAATGGTTTCGTTACCCGTCTTGTTGAAAAGCCGGAATCATCTGCCTCCAATTTAGCCCTTGTGGGAGTCTATCTTATAAAGTCTACTGATATTTTTAAAGAATGTCTTGATGAGCTTATAGATAAAAACATTACAACCAGGGGCGAATATCAATTAACCGATGCTCTTAGCCTGATGTTAGAACGTAAAAGTAAGATTACTGCCTTTAATGTCGATGGCTGGTATGATTGCGGGAAGAAAGAGACTCTTCTTGAAACCAATAAGTACCTTCTGTCACAAATAAAGACTGTTAATGATTATCCTGATGTTATTGTAATTCCTCCGGTGTATATATCTCCCTCAGCCAGAATTATAAATTCAATTATTGGACCTTATGTGAGCGTAGCCGATGACGCTTTTATTGAATCGAGCATTATCAAAGATTCGATAATCTCATCGTCGGCCGAAGTCAGGCATTGCCTTCTGGAATCGTCGTTAGTCGGCAATAATTCCTGCTATATTGGCCATTATCATAAACTGAATCTGGGCGATAGTTCCGAGATAGAAAACTGATTTTAAAATCCGCCTATCCCGAATTATTCATAAAATCTATTTTATCATTAAAAATTAGCTTTTAATCCTTTGGCTAATAATATGATAGAAATAATATCAGGAATCCATTAAAAATACAGAGTGTTTTTGTGCTGTCGGAAGTTACTTCCGACAGCTCTGGCAAAAGAAGCACATGTTAAAATTTGTGAATAATGCGGGCTATAATGTTTCATAAAATTGTTATCATCTAAATTTAAACTTGCAATATCAATATTTAGGCGCTACATTTGCGGGACGATAAATTAAGGCGCTGGTTTAATTATGCTTATCATTGGACCGTTGCTTTATAACTTATCTTTATATGGAAAGGTATGGAATTAAAACCGGAGGATAAATGGCTAAAGATAATATCTTTTTTACTTCCGAATCGGTGACAGAGGGTCATCCCGATAAAGTCTGTGACCAGATATCAGACGCTGTTTTGGACGATGTGATAAAGCATGACCCCAAAGGACGCGTTGCATGCGAGACTTTTATAACCGCAGGCCTGGTTATAGTCGGTGGTGAAATTACTACTAAAATTTATGTTGATGTTCCTTTTTTAGTCCGCGAGCTAATAAAGGGGATCGGCTACACTCACGCGAAATATGGATTTAATTACAGCACGTGCGCGATATTAAACGCTATCGGAATGCAATCGCTGGATATTGCCCAGGGCGTAAACAGAGGCGGCGCCGGTGACCAGGGCCTAATGATCGGATTTGCCTGTAACCAGACCAAGGAACTCATGCCTTTGCCTATAATGCTGTCTCACAAACTGACGGCCAGGCTTGCGCATGTTCGAAAGAAAAATATTTTGCCATATCTTGGGCCCGATGGCAAGGCTCAGGTTACTGTGGAATTTGAAAATGGCAAACCTAAAAGAGTCGATACCGTTTTAATCTCCTGCCAGCATACCGAGGATATCCTTAACAGGACCGGCAAGCAAATCACCAATAAAGCAAAAGATGAGATAATCGAGAAAGTAGCCCTGGCGGCGATTCCTAAAAGGTATCTTGATAAGAAGACAAAGTATCTGGTAAATCCAACAGGGAAGTTCGTTATCGGCGGACCCCAGTCGGATACCGGAATGACAGGACGTAAGATTATAGTTGACACTTATGGCGGTTCTGCTTCGCATGGAGGCGGGGCATTTTCGGGTAAGGACCCCACAAAGGTCGACCGGTCGGCCTCATATATGGCCCGTCATATTGCAAAAAATATAGTCGCCTCAAAATTAGCGAATGTCTGTCATGTCCAGCTGGCTTATGCGATCGGCGTTGTCAAACCGGTCAGCGTGTTAATCAATACTCGTAATTCGGGCAAAGTTCCTGATTGGCGTCTTACACAGCTAGTTAAGAAGCATTTCGATCTTACCCCAAATGGAATTATCAAATACCTGAAATTAATACGTCCCATTTATCGTAAGACAGCCGCATATGGCCATTTCGGCCGCGAGGATAAGGATTTTACCTGGGAAAAGACAAACAAAGTTAAAGATTTATTGAAGGATGCTTGAAGATGAAGTACGACATCAAAGATAAGAAATTAGCCGCACAGGGCAAACTCAGAATCGAATGGGCTGAACGTTTCATGCCGGTTTTAAGGCTGATCCGTCAAGATTTTAAAAAGAGGAAACCATTTAAGGGAGTCAAGCTCGCTTGCTGTTTGCATGTTACCACTGAAACCGCCAATTTAATGATCACTCTTAAGCAGGGCGGGGCATTACCGTATCTGTGCGCTTCCAATCCGCTTTCTACTCAGGATGACGTTGCCGCCTCGCTGGTCAAAGATTATAAAATCCCGGTGTTTGCCATTAAAGCAGAATCCAACAGAGTCTATTATCAGCATATCAATAGTTGTCTGGACGCTGATCCTTTAATGACTATGGATGACGGCGCCGACTTAGTCAGCCAGCTTCACACAAAACGCAGAAAACAGGCGGCCAATGTTATTGGCGGTTCTGAGGAGACCACAACCGGCGTAATCCGTCTTAGAAGCATGGATAAAAAAGGGCTGCTGTTGTTCCCGATGCTGGCTGTTAACGATTCTAACACAAAGCATTTCTTTGACAACCGTTACGGGACCGGTCAATCGACACTTGATGGAATCATGCGGTCAACCAACATTCTTATAGCCGGATCAACGGTTGTTGTCGCCGGTTATGGCTGGTGCGGTCGCGGCGTTGCCAATAAAGCCAAGGGATTGGGCGCTAATGTGATAATCACCGAGGTGGATCCATTGAAAGCGCTGGAGGCAACCATGGATGGCTTCAGGGTTATGTCGATGAGGAAGGCTGCGACAATAGGTGATATTTTTATTACTTTAACCGGCGACATCAATGTAATTGCCAAAAAGCATTTCGAACTTATGAAAGATGGAGCGATAGTTGCCAATTCGGGACATTTCAATGTCGAGATCGATATTACTTCCTTACAAAAGATGGCTATCAGGACAAGGACTATTCGCGAAAACGTAATGGAGTTCACTCTGCGAGGTAAAAAGCAAATTTATCTTCTCGGCGAAGGACGGTTAATTAATCTGGCGGCGGCAGAGGGACATCCGGCTTCTGTAATGGATATGAGTTTTGCCAACCAGGCACTGGGCGCCCAGTATCTTCTAAAAAACGCCAGGCGCTTGGAACGTAAAGTATACCCGGTACCCAAAGTCATTGACGATGCAATAGCCGGGCTGAAACTGAAAACAATGGGTGTACAGATCGATCGTTTGACCTCCGAACAGAAAAAATACTTGGCATCCTGGGAAATCGGGACGTAACCGTTGTAAAATTATGAAACAATTTTGCCGCAACTGAAACAGTTGCGGTTTTTTTTTGAACAGTTTTATCATTTGAAGAAAACCTGTTTAAGGCAATTGAATTTTTACCGACAATAATTACATATGATATTTTCAAGGAGGATTATTTCATGCCTACAGGTGTTGTGAAGTGGTTTAATGACAAAAAAGGATTCGGTTTTATTCAAAGAGAAAATGATGAAACTGATGTATTTGTACACTATTCAGTAATCAAGGATGAGGGGTACAAATCTCTCGTTCAGGGACAGATGGTGGAATACGATTTTATCCAGGGTCCCAAAGGTCCGTTGGCTACAGAAGTTAATAAATTATAATCACGTAATATTATAACTTCATACGATCTTTTAAAGATCTATAACTTTCTCTACCATATAGCTTCAGTGAAAAATAAAGCTGTTATTAATCCTGATGTAAACATTGCGTTCAGGAATATCTCTTAAAAATTACAGTGAAACAAGAGATGTGTTGAATCAAGGCGGCATCGGGAACCTATTTCTGCCGCTTTGAAAATTATCGAGTTTATTTTCTGGCCTTGATGAACATTGCAGTTCCAACCAGTAGAAATATTATATTGCCTATTGTGGCTGCCAGTATGGGCGGGAGGTTATTGTTGTTACCTAAGGACTGCCCGGCTCTTAGCAAAACGAAATAGATAAAAATGATAATTATACTCAACCCAAAACCAACCGAACCTCCTGAGCGGCGGGGATTGGCCGCAAGCGGAATGCCTAAAACTATTATTATAAAGTTAATGAAAGGAAAACTGAATTTCAGGTACAATTCAACCTTGTCCTTAGCGGTATCCTGTCCCATCCATTGTTTCAGTTTTATTGTCTCTATAAGTTCAAAGAAACGGGTGTCGCGCGGTTTCTTCATGCGATGAGCCATCACTTCAGGCGTATGAGGCAAAAAATCTCCAAACAGCGTATCGTAAACGGCGAATTCGGTTTCAATATCGTTTTCAAAAACTCTCCTGGTCGCCTCAGTTAAGACCCAGCTTGAGTCTGCCCAGATCATTTTCAGAGCTTTAACGGCGATAATTACATTGTTGTTTTCGATTTTTCCAATAACAACAAAATCACCTTCCTTTTTGCGTTCATTATATGTTCGCGCAAACACGACCCAGCCCTCTTTACCCGACTTGATAACATTCTTACGTACGACGCCCCTCTGGGGACTTTGTTTAAGAATTTGCTCTTTTTTAATTTGGTTTTTCTTATGATTAGCCGGTACCATCACAAAATCTGAAAAAAATATTGCGGTAATCGAAATAACAAACCCGGCAGTCAATATGGGAAGCGAAAGGCGATAGAGAGACAGACCGGTTGCTTTCATGACCACCAGTTCATTATATCTCGCCAGCGAACCCACTGTAAACATGGTCGACAGCAAGGTGGCCACCGGCAATGCCAGAATAATAATAAACGGGATGTAATAAACATAATAGAGGGCGATCAGATTTAGCGGCGTATCATGGTCAATAAATTTATCGATGTTTTCGATTATATCTACAATTATCACTACCAGGACAAATGCCAGCAAGGAAAAACCCAAGATTTTAAAAAATCTTCCCAGTATGTATTTATCTGTGAGTTTCACTTTTTATGTCCCGGGAGCGGTTTAAAAATAAACCATAATCCCTCTATCGTAGTCTTTTTATTCACGATATAAGTAAGTATTATTCCTGCTCCGCCAATAATTATATTGGGCAGCCACATCGCCATTGCCCCGGAAATATACATCCGGTCGGCCAACTCCTCGCCGCCGATTAAAAATGCCCAGTAGATGATAAAAAAGAGCAGCGATAGACCTACGCTGGTAGCCATTCCTCCTTTTCTTGTCATTACTCCCAGGGGCGCGCCAATAAGAATAAACGCGATACAGGCCACGGGAATAGAAAATTTCTTATGAATTTCCACGTTTCTGGAATTGATCTGTCTTTTATATGTTCTGATATTCTTGCTTTCAAAATCGACTATGCTCAGTAAATCTTTTGTCCATTTTGAGGCATTCTTCATTGAAGGTCTTTTTATTTTTATCCGGGCAAGTTCTTTTTTCTCTTGAGGAATGCTCAATAAACTGTTCAATTTCAGTTTGACTAAACTGTCGATTTTTGCCTGGGAGGACTTAATTTTTTCATGATATTTTTTATTTTTGTCTATCATCATTTTAATCGGCATTTCCCTGTCGCCGCGGGAACCAGAAGTGGAACGCACCAGCTCGGTGGAGGAACCCTCGATAATCAATGTCTGTTTTTTGAAGTTAACGCGCCTATAGCGATTTGGATTTTCCGGATCGGGCTCGTGCATCTCACCGTTGTATAGATTCATAATCAGTATTGAACCATCTTCCGAAAACTCGATTTCGCCGTCTTCGGCAGTGATAGTTCGAGGCGCATTGGGATTTTTGTGTTCTAAGATTGTGATATCGCCAATCTTGGAGGTTTCGCTGTTCACTGATTTGGCTAAGATGTGATAACCTTTAAAATAGTCCAAAAAGATATTTTCCTCGAGGCTCCAGGTTGGCTTCTTGCGTGTTATATCCGACATCAACATCCTGGCCCTATGATTAGATTCGGGCAGTACTCTGTCGTTAAACCAGACTAAGAACACCGCCAGTATAAAACCCATTATCAAACCGGGTATCATCATATTTATAAGCGATATGCCGCAGGACTTGAATGCGATAACTTCGCTGTCGGACGACATCCTGCCATAGCCCATCAAGGCGGCGATAAGAACGGCCATAGGTATGGATAATGCCAGCATCCAGGCTAAGCTTAAAGCGAAGACCTCGAGAACAACGGGTATAGCGAGTCCCTTGCTGATAATCTTATCCAGCACGTCCAGGATATAATCCATCAGCAACACAAATGTGATAACCGCCAGACCGAATAAAAACGGCCCGAAAAGTTCCTTGAAAATGTATTTCCAGAGTATTTTCATCTTTTGCAATTATATCTGAAGGTTTAGTCTAAGACAAGGCCTTTATTTGTATTATACGAGCTGCTAAAATAAATGTTTACATCGGCCTAAATTTAACTATTTTACAAGGTTGAAAATTTTATTTAAGCACCAGGAGTGATTTCTTTGAAACAAATCTGGATAAATCAGCTTCAGCCCGGCCAGGATGTCTGCGAAAACTTTGCACTGCGTAAAATCGAGGTCAAAGAGTATAATGGACGTAAGTACTTAAGCCTTGAATTTGGCGATAAAACCGGCCGTATTAACGGCGTTTGCTGGGAGGGCGCCGAGGAATACATCCAGAATATTTCTGCCGGCAGCATATTGTTAGTCCGGGGCGCGGTAGTGACCTACAAGGATGCGCCACAGATAAATATAGCATCGATGCAGCCCGTGAAAATCGATGGCTACGATCCGGCTGATTTTTTGCCCTCGGGACCGCGTGAGCCCCAGAAGATGATGGCTGAAATCAACGAGATTATCGAGGTTGTTCAGGACGTTCATTATAAAAGTCTCTTGAGGGATGTTTTCAGCGACGAAAAATTCAAACGGAAGTTCAGCCTTGCGCCTGCCGCCAAGCTCTGGCATCACTCTTATATTGGCGGGCTTGCCGAACATACATTAAATGTAGCCAGCCTGTGCCGGATGGCTTGCAAGATTTATGATGACCTTGACGAGGATCTGCTGGTTACCGGCGCTCTGCTTCATGATATCGGCAAAGCGGACACCTATTCTATGGATAACTTTTTCGATTATACAGACGATGGCCGGTTGATTGGTCATATAATCATTGCTGACAGGATAATCTCCGATGTGATAACCGGTCTGGATGAATTCCCTGACGAAAAGGCGAGGCTGATTCGGCACCTGGTCTTGTCTCATCAGGGAACATACGAACAGGCGACGCCGGCGCTGCCCCAGACTCTTGAGGCAAATGTACTTTATATAATCGATCTTCTGGATGCCCGTGTCGGAGGAATTATGAAAGTAAAAGCGAAAATAAGACAACCCGGCCAACGCTGGTCAAATTATGTGAAACTGCTGGAACGCTTCATATATTTTAAAGATGAATCAGGAGAGGAATAAATGGCAAAGAAATCAAAAAAACCTGCCACAATGCTAATCCCTTTACCGGCAACGCTGGTTACCTGCGGCGAGTATAACAATAATCCGAACATCATAACGATCGCATGGTGCGGAATTGTCTGCGCAGAACCGCCTATGCTGTCTATCGCTGTCAGGGAAAATCGTTTTTCATTTAACTTAATCAAGCAAATCGGTGAATTTGTTGTCAATATGACGGGTGGGAATATGGTTGAACAAACCGATTTTTGCGGCAACCATTCCGGCAAGGATTATGACAAATTCAAGGAAACCGGTCTGACTCCGGAACCCGCTGAAAAAGTCAGGTCGCCGCTTATTAAAGAGTCGCCAATAAACTTAGAGTGCCGGGTGAAGGAGACTTTGAACCTTGGTTCTCATCATATTTTTATCGCAGAAATTATAGCCGCTCATGTTGATGAAGCTGTCCTTGATTCTGATGGTCGATTGGATGTTAAAAAAGTAGATCCGCTGATTTACTGCACGAATGCCCGTCAGTACTGGTCCGGTTTGTCGAAAGTTCATGGCCTGTATGGATTCACCCGGGGGAAGAAATAACATCATTTAGTTTCGAGATACAATCCATTGATGGTTTTGCCAGGCGGGGGATTATAAAAACTGCTCATGGCGAGGTACAGACTCCGGTGTTTATACCGGTCGGCACTCTTGGCACAGTGAAAACGCAGTCTCCCGATGACCTTGAAAATCTTGGCGCCGAGATTATCCTGGGCAACACATATCATTTATACCTTCGTCCCGGCGCCGACCTTGTCGCCAGGGCGGGCGGTCTGCATGAATTCAGCGGCTGGCATAAACCGCTGCTGACCGATTCAGGCGGCTACCAGGTGTTTTCACTCAAAGCGCTGAATAAAATTACTGATGATGGCGTGGAATTCCAATCGCACCTTGACGGCTCTCGTCATACTTTTACACCTGAAAATGTAATCGAAATACAACGCAAGCTCGGCGCCGATATCATTATGCCGCTGGATGTCTGTACTGAATATCCGGCTGAATATCGTAAGGCTGAAAAAGACGCCAATAGAACGCTGGCCTGGCTTAAAAGGGCCAAAGAAAAGTGGCAGGAAAACAATAGCAGCCAGGCATTATACGGCATAGTCCAGGGATCGATTTATGAGGACCTCCGGGAGAGATGTTTGGAGGATGTAGTCGGGGTGGATTTTCCCGGCTTGGCTATTGGGGGCCTGTCGGTAGGGGAGCCCAGAGAAGATTTAATCAGAATATTGGACCATCTGGCGCCGCTGTTGCCGGAGCAGAAGCCGCGTCACTTGCTGGGTGTTGGCGCTCCGGAGGATATCCTCGATGCCGTCTATTACGGTATGGATAGTTTTGACTGCGTGATGCCTACCCGTAACGCCCGCAACGGGACAATCTTCACCCGTAAAGGCAAGATGACCGTCAAAGCGGCGACCTATGCCGAGGATTTCCGGCCAATCGATCCCGAGTGCGGCTGTCCGGCGTGCTTGAAATATTCCCGCGCTTATATTCGTCACATGCTGTCGGTCGGCGAGATTTTGGGATTGCGGCTGACAACCGCTCATAATCTCTATTTTTACTTCCAGCTTATGAAAGACATCCGCAAAGCGATTGAAGAAAACAGGTATCAGAATTTTTGTGAGAATATGCATAAAGAGTTAGCTTCCGGAACGGAAAGCCTTTTTCAATAGGTGTCTGCATTGTTGTAAAGTTATACTGTATTCTATTTATAATCCAACATATTCGAGTTCAGTCTGGCCGTAGCGAAGCGTGACCTGACTGTTGTAATTTCTGTCAGATCACATCCTTATGGCCACGATCTGAGAGAATAATAAACAGCCGAAATCTATTGCACCAGGCCCGAATAATCAAAGCAAGGCAAATGTAGAGATATTTGTCTTTTTAATATAGTTTCTGTAATTTAATTACTTATATTTCAAACTTTTTTAACAATTTCAGGTTATATTTAATAGGAATATTATATGTTGATAATTTAACCTTGTTTTATATCATAGGCTAAGTTATAATCTATGCCTTAGATGAAAATTTAAGAAGAAAGGTGATTTAAATGCAGTTTTTAGCAATGTCTCAACCCGGCGGCGGCGGCGGTAATCCGTTGATTACTCTGTTCCCGTTTATCCTGATATTTTTAATTTTTTACTTTTTTATGATTCGGCCGCAGCAGAAAAAGCAGAAAAAACTTCAGGCAATGTTATCGTCACTTAAAAAAGGCGATAAAGTTGTCACCAACAGCGGGATGTTCGGAGTTATCTGGGGTATCGATGACAAAGAGAACAAAATAGTGTTAAAATTCGGCGATAATTTAAAGATCGAATTTCTTAAAAGCTCAATTGCGGGTAAGGTGAATTAAGATTATATCGAAAATTTTGCCGATAAAAATGTATGGCGAGAAAATTCTTCGCCAAACATCGAAAAAAGTCGACAACATTGATGGTGAGTTGGTTGAGTTGCTGGATTCTACCTTGCTCGCTATGAGGCAGGGAAAGGGTCTGGGATTGGCAGCCAACCAGGTCGGAGTAAATAAACGTTTTTTCGCCATTGATCTGTCATATTTCGATGTTATCAAAGAACCGGTTGTGATTATCAATCCCGAGATAGTCGAGGTTACCGATTCTGTTACCGGCGAGGAAGGATGTTTATCGTTTCCCGGGCTTTTTCTTGAAGTGGAAAGGCCGGAGAAAGCAACCGTTGTCGGTCTTGATAGAGACGGCCAGGAAATCACTCTCGAGGGCAATGGACTTGTGGCCAGGGTCCTGATTCATGAAATCGATCATCTGGATGGCAAGCTGTTTATTGATTATTTATCAAAATTGAAGCGCGGATTAATAAAGGGCAAATTGAAGAAGATCAAAAACGGTGAACGGCTTTAATGCGTCTTGTATTTATGGGAACTCCTGAATTTGCAGTCTGCTCGTTAGAGCTTTTGTATTCCTCAAAGCATGAAGTTCTTGCAGTTGTAACATCGCCAGATAAACCACGGGGACGAGGGCGTAAGGTAAGTCCAACCGCTATAAAGCAAAAAGCCCTGAACATGGGATTGCCGGCACTACAGCCGGTGGATCTCAAAGATGATGAATTTATAATAGAATTGAAAAGATATAACCCGGATTTAATCGCTGTTGTGGCTTTCAGAATTTTGCCGGAGATCGTCTATGATTTGCCCCGTTATGGTTCAATTAATCTTCATGCATCACTTTTACCGAAATACAGGGGAGCGGCTCCTATAAACTGGGCTTTGATTAACGGTGAAATAAAAACAGGTTTAACAACGTTCTTTTTAAGCAAAAAAGTCGATACCGGCGATATTCTTCTTAAGCGGGAGGTTGAAATTGCCGCCGATGATGATTTCGGGAGCCTGCACGACAAAATGATGGTTTCAGGCGCGGAGCTTTTACTTGAAACCATCGATGGCATTGAAGATGGCAGTCTTAAGCCGCAACCGCAAAGTCATATTATGGCGACAAAAGCGCCGAAGCTGACTACAGAAACCGGGCTGATCGATTGGAACCAGCCGGCTGAGACAATCAGAAACCTTATCAGGGGATTATCGCCATATCCCGGAGCCTTTACTTTTTCAGATTCGAAAAAGATAATTATTTTGAAAGCGGAAGTAATTAATAAGAAAGCCAATTACTTACCAGGCACAATAATAGAATCGAACCCTAAAAAGGGTTTTACGATTGTCTGCGGACAGAATGCATTATTTATAAAAAACCTAAAGCCCCAGGGCAAAAAGATAATGAGCTCGGCTGAGTATATTAGAGGGTATTATGTTAAAGTTGGAAGCCGGTTCCCAAGCTAACGGCAAGCAGTTAAAAGAAATATTTGTAAACGTAACAGAATATGAAACCCGAATAGCCATCAGGGAAGACGGCAAGCTGGTCGAATTATTTATTGAGCGACCTGAAAATGAAAGGCTGGTGGGCGATATATATAAGGGGCGGGTAACCTCTGTTTTACCCGGCATTCAAGCGGCTTTTGTAGATTTCGGTCTTGAAAAGGCCGGCTTTTTGCACTTTTCCGATATGTCTGATCGCAAGGGTGAGTCGAGCATCCTGTCTGATCTTGATTTCTTTGATGCCGATGGGCTGGAAATGCCCTCCCGTCTAAAACATGGCAGACACACTTCCATCACTGATGTTCTTAAGAAAGACCAGGAACTGCTGGTCCAGGTTATCAAAGAACCAATTGCCACTAAAGGCTCGAGAGTCACTACAGAAATTTCTTTGCCGGGAAGATATATAGTGCTTATTCCGGGCGCTCGCCATATAGGAGTTTCCAGGAAAATTTCCTCATGGGCCGAAAAAAAGCGCTTGCGTAAAATTGCCGCCGACTTCCTCCCGGAAAATTTCGGCATGATAATACGAACGGTTGCCGAAGGCAAGGATAAGAAGGACTTTGCCGCTGATATTAAGCTTTTAACAAAACTATGGAAGAAGATGAAAAAACAGGTCGATAGCGTCAAGGCGCCCAATCTGGTTCATAAAGATATAGAAATGACTACCGGTATAATAAGGGACTTGTTTACTCCGGATGTTAATAAAGTTGTTATCGATTCGAAAAAGGAATATAAGAAATTTTTGTCGTACCTACGAGAGATGGCTCTGCAGTTAAAAAAGCAGGTGGAATTATATACCGGCGATAAACCGCTTTTTGATTATCATAATATCGAACCCGAAATTGAGAAGATGTTCAGCCGCAAAGTCTGGCTCAAAAAGGGCGGCTATATTGTCATAGACCAGACCGAGGCTTTGGTTACAGTTGATGTCAATACCGGTCGTTTTAAAGGCAAGTCGAAAATCGAACATACTATTTTTGAAACTAATATCGAAGCGGCCCGTGAAATCGCCAGACAGATCAGGTTAAGAGATATTGGCGGAATCCTCATTCTCGATTTCATTGATATGGAAAAAAGGGAACATCGTCGCAAGGTTTTCGAGGAATTTAAAAACGCCCTCAAAAATGACCGATCTCAAACCTATATTTCATCGATTTCTGATCTGGGACTGATCGAGATGACCCGTCAACGCATCCGCCCCTCGCTGGTGCAGGCCTTATCCGACCCATGTCCGGTATGTTCCGGTGTAGGGCAGGTATTATCCAAACATTCAATTGCCGTAAAAATCGAACGTTGGTTTAAAAGAGCCTCGGCAGATAGAGGCAGAGCTCATTATCAACTGGTGGCATCACCCCAGGTCATAGCGCTGTTGGCCGACAATTCCTCCAACCGAATCGAAAAGCTGGAACACCGGCATAATATATCTATTGATCTGATAAGAGATACCGCTCTTCACCCTGAAGAATTTCATATAATCGATGCAGAAAAAGAAAAAGATGTAACCGAAGAATATAGAATTTAAGGAGAATTCATGCCTGTAAATGATTATACGCCGCATTTGCTGGAAGTGGCGCGTTTGATGGAACTGGCGGCTCGAACGGCCCCTAAATCGCGGGGAGAGGATTATGTTAAATTCTTAACTCTTTCCGGCGACGGAATTCCAAGGCTGGCTGAAGCCCTTTTGACATTTGGCAAAAAATCCGGCAAACATAATTTTGACCGTGATTCAAATAATATAAAAAACTCGCCCGTAGTAGCGCTTATAGGCTTAAAAGATGCGACCACACTCGGGCTTAACTGCAGCGCCTGCGGTTTTCCTACCTGCGCTGATTTGGAAAAAGCGCCGAAAACAGGAGCAGATTTTAATGGTCCCATCTGTGCGTTTCGTCAACTCGATTTTGGGATAGCCCTTGGTTCCGCGGTAAAGACTGCCCAGATGTTGAACGTTGATAATCGAATTATGTACCGGGTCGGCGTTGCCGCCAGAAGCGCTGGATTTGTTGATTGGGATATTGTCATGGGGATACCTCTATCTGCCACGGGAAAGAACATATATTTTGATCGGGAGTTGAAAAAATAAAGCAACATTTTTACTGTTAATGTGTTAAAAATTCTGAATTGAAGTAAAGGCCTTGACCGATGGCCGATTTTATTTGTATATATTATGTTCTAACAGAAGGAGAATTTGATGCGGGCGATAATTGAAACTGGTGGGATGCAGTTCCCGATAGAGGAAAAAACTGTAATCAAGGCGCCAAAACTCGATATGGAAATCAAACAGAAGTTCATTTTCGATAAGGTTATGCTGATTAGCGGCTCTGATAAGTTTATTGTAGGTAAACCTTATATTGAGGGCGCTAAAGTCGAGGCTGAGGTCCTGGCTCATGGAAAATTTGACAAGATAACCGTTTTAAAATTCAAAAAACGGAGAAAATATCGCAAAAGAACCGGTCATAGTCAGAATTATACAGAGGTGAAAATATTAAGCATATCGGCATAAACATGAGCAGAGTGATTGTTCTTATATTTGTTGTACTTATCCTTTCGACTGCCGCCGTTGCCGATGTAAATGATTATATCGGCCAGACAATAACATCGGTGAAGCTTTCAGAAACGACCGCGGCCGACAGTTTTCTGGTATTTAACAGTTCCGGTTTAATTCCGGGAGAGATTCTTACCGCCGGTAAGATTCAGGACAGCATTAAAAAAATTTATGCACTGGGCATATTTTCTGATGTTGCCATTTATGCTGAAAAGACTCCTGGCGGCGTAGGTCTTACGATCAGAGTTGAGCCCTATCCAAGAATATCTAAAATCAACTTCGATGGCAATAAGAAGGTAAAAGATAAAACCCTTAAAAAAGAAATTACTATCAACGAGGGACGGATCGTTTCACCGGGAACTGTCAAGAGTAATGTCGAACGAATTAAAAGTCTTTATGAGGAAAAAGGATATCTAAAAGCTCAAATAGAATCCAGGATTCTTCCCGACAAGAAAGATTCCGAAAAAGTTATCCTCACATTCAATATAAAGGAAGGGGAAAAAGTCAAAGTCAGGGGTATTTCATTCGTTGGCAACAAGATTTTCGATGACGGTAAACTGCGTTCGAAAATGTCCACCAAGAAAAAATCTTTTTTCAGAAGCGGTTCATTCGAAAGAGAAAAGTATCGGGAAGACAAGCAGAAAATAATCGATTTCTATAAAAAAGAAGGTTTTATTGATGCCGTAATAGCCTCGGATTCTTTGCTGTATATTGACAGGAAAAATATCGGATATTCCGCCAAAACCGGTACGACCTATGTGGCCGGTCCTGATCTGTTTATTAAAATTTATATCAACGAGGGTCGGCGATATTATTTCGGCAAATTCACCTGGGAAGGCAACAGTATTTTTGATGATAAGAAAATCGGCTTGATTTTTAGCGTAAAGGAAGAGCAAAAATATAACCAGGAAAAATATGACGACATGCTTTTCAAACTTTACGAAATATACCAGGATGAAGGTTACTGGTATATCCAGGTTGATGAAAACAAAACTCCCCGTGATGACAAACTCGATGTGCATTTTACGATCACTGAAAACCAGCCTGTCAGTATCAGGATGATTCATATAGCGGGCAATACCAAGACCAAAGATAAAGTAATCAGGCGTGAATTGAGAATTAAACCCGATAAAATTTTCAAAAGATCGATTCTGGGTCGTTCTCTTCGTGATGTTATGATGCTTAATTTCTTCGCCAACGTTACGCCTGACTGGACAATTCTCGAAAACGGCGATATTGACCTCATAATTAAAGTCGAGGAAAAACCTACGGGGCAGTTTAATGTGGGGGCGGGCTATTCAGCCAGGGATAAGCTTGTTGGTACTTTTGGTATGGGCTGGCCCAACTTTCTGGGCGGCGGCCAGACGCTTACATTCGATGCCGATTTCGGCAAACGGCGCAATACTTTTAGCATAAGCTACTTCGAACCCTGGTTAATGGATACGCCTACATCGCTCGGTCTCAGTATTTATATTCAGGAAAGAGATTGGTATGACTGGTTTACAGAGGGGAGGCGCGGCGGAAGTATAAGGGTCGGCCGCAGACTGCGCTGGCCGGATAACTATTTTAAGATCTTTTCAAGTTACCGGCTGGAAGAGTTGAAATACTATTCAGTAAGCGAGAGTTATAAAAGAGATCATGCGGATGATCCATACAGCGTTGATAAAACCGACTGGCCCCAGAGGTCATCCGTTCTGGGTTTAACTGTCGAAAGAGACTCAAGGGACGTGGCCATGTTTGCCACTATGGGTACCCTTGTTTACTGGTCGGGAGAGTTGGGCGGCACTTTTCTTGGCGGAAGCTGGGATTACTGGAAACAGATTGTCAGCGCAGAATATTATTATACGCCTTTCTGGAAATTTACCTTCTCTTTGAGGGGGAAATGGGGTTTGATGGCAGGCATTGGCGGCGCTGATTCGGACGAGGGCGTGCCCTACTCGGAGCGGTTTACTCCCGGCGGCACTGATCCGGATGGTATTGTGAGAGGTTATGATGATTCCCGGCTCGGACCCACTACTGCATCGGGGGGATTTATAGGCGGTCGGAGCGAGGTGATTTACAATCTGGAATTGACCATTCCGATTGTAGAACAACAGCTTTATACGTTATTATTCGCCGATGCCGGTAATGCTTATAGAACTGGCGATGAATTAAGAGATAATTTCTATAGAAATTTTTTCAAATCTGCAGGGTTCGGTTTCAGAGTCGTTGCGCCAATGATTGGCGTTATCGGCTTTGATTTCGGTATACCATTACAGGGAAAAGATAAAGGAAGTTTAAAACCGCACTTTCAAATAGGGCGGGGTTTTTAAAGGAGATATTATATGAAAAAGATCATTATCAGTGGACTGATGGTTCTTATGGCTGCAGTTGTTATGGCCGATGATGTAAAAATCGGCTATATCGACTCTCAGAGAATTTTCACCGAATACCAGGAATATCAGGATGCGCAGGCAAGATTTGAAAAGGAAATCGAAACGTGGAATACTCAAGGCGAACAGATGAAACAGGAGATCGATGAACTTATCACAGAGTTGGAAAGTCAATCATTGATATTGTCTGCCGAGAAAAAGAGAGAAAAGGAACAATATCTGGCAGCCAAACAGGATACATTAAACCAGTTTCTAAATGCCACATTTGGTCCGGATGGTAAGGCCGAGCGTCGGATGGCCGAACTGTCTAAGCCGGTTCGCGATAAGATACTGGTTATTGTCGAAAGAATCGCTATCGAAAACAATTATGGCATAATATTGGATGCCGGTACCGTTAATATTGCTTATGCCAAAAAAAGCCTCGACCTGACAGATGAGATTCTGGCTGAATTAGAAGCCGAAGAATAATGGAATTTAGACTATCCGAGATCGCTGAAAAAATCGGAGCCAAGCTTGTCGGTCAGGATCAGACCATCTCCGGGCTGTCTACAATCGATAACCCGCAGGCGGGAACATTAACGTTTATTACCTCAAAAAAATTTAGAAAGAAGCTTGCCGATTGTATCTGTCCGGCCGTAATCGTTCCTCCAGGAATAGAATCAGATAAACACAGCCTGTTGGTAATGACCGATCCATACCTGGGATTTGGCCTGGCAATGAGGCTTTTTCATACCGACCACTATCGCCCAAAACCTGGAATAATGGCTTCTGCCGTAATACCAGAAACCGCTGAGGCTGGGGAAAATGTCTATGTCGGGCATAATGTTACAATTGGTGAAAGAGCAAAAATCGGTAATAATTGTGTAATTCATCCTGGCGTATATATTGGTGAAAAAAGTATCATCGGCAACGATTGCTTCATCTATCCTAATGCTGTAATTATGCATGACGTCATTATCGGCGACCGGGTTGCAGTCTATGCCAGCGCTGTCATCGGTTCCGATGGTTTCGGCTATGCTAAGGGTAAAGACGGTTTTATTAAGATACCGCAGGCGGGGACAGTTATAATCGAGGATGATGTTGAAATTGGAGCCGGCGCTACTATAGATCGGGCCACTATTGGCGAAACTTGCATCGGTACCGGCACAATAATCGACAACCTTGTACAGATAGCGCATAACTGCCAGATTGGTCCGGGTTCGATACTGTGTGCGCAGGTTGGGTTGGCCGGTACAACGACTCTTGGCAGAAATGTCATCTTAGCGGGACAGGTTGGGGTGGCTGGTCATCTGACAGTCGGAGACGGATCGATTGTTCAGGCTCAATCGGGAATACCCGGTGATGTACCGCCTGGGTCGGTCATATTCGGCACGCCAGCAAGAGATGTCAAACTGGCTCACCGTATCGAATCAATTCTAAACCGTTTGCCCGATTATATCCAGCGGCTGCGTGATATTGAAAGAAAAGTAAACAAGCCTCAAAAATAAATTGCCATAGGAACAAAAGCGATGTACAAATTGTTAATGTTTTTAATGAAAATAAGAATTTATCTCAATAGGAGGAATTGATGTCTGATTTACTGCAAATAACTGATCAGAATTTTGAGACGGAGGTTCTTAAATCTGACGTGCCTGTCCTGATCGATTTCTGGGCTGAATGGTGTGCTCCCTGCCACATGATTGCCCCTATTGTTAAGGAATTGGCTTCTGAATACAACGGTAAACTAAAAGTTGCCAAGCTCGATGTTGACGCTTATGGTTCAATTGCCCAACAATATAGAATCCTCTCTATTCCTACGGTGATGATCTTTAAAGAAGGCAAAGTCGCTTCGCAGATAATAGGAGCCGTTCCCAAAAAAGACCTGGTTAAGCACGTTGAAAAGGCTCTGGCGTAATAACCGATAATAGATTTGCGGATTCGAATATTATCAGAGATGCAGTTTTCAACAGCAAAGCGATAGCTGTGGTTGGGCTTTCTGATAAACCGGAAAGAGCCTCATTTAATGTCGCTTCTTGTCTCAAAGAGCAGGGATATAGGATCATCCCTGTTAATCCTGCGAAAGACGAAATACCGGGTGAAAAATCCTATCCCAGTCTATCGGCTATTTCAAAACCTGTTGACGATGGATCGTTGCCTGTTAAAAGAGCACAGGAAATCGCAGGCCAGTTAAAAGCGCCATTAATTAACTGCGTGAAAATAAATTGTCAATATGAAATTCAATCGTTCAAACCTGGCGGTTTTTTTTATCATTATAAATTTTTTATTTTAGGATATTAGAAAAGCTTGCCGATATATTGCCGATTGTATATATTATATAATAGAGCGGGAGTATGATGAATGATTAGACCTTATATTAAAATACCTAAGAATGTCGATGCGGAACTTCAATGGACTAAGGGACTTAAGTTTATTTCACATACCGGATCAAATCACCGGATTGAATTGGATGCCTCATCGGAGCATGGCGGCAACGATGAAGGTCCCAGACCAATGGAAACAATGTTATCCGCTCTGGGCGGCTGTACCGGGATGGACCTTGTTACCATCCTGAAAAAGAAAAAACGAAACCTTCAGAACTTAAAAATTAACTTGTATGGCGAACGGACCTCGACTCATCCTCATGTTTTCAAGAAAATAACTATGGAGTATTTATTATGGAGTCCCGACATTACCGATGATGACGTCCAATGGGCGTTAAACCTTTCTCTTGAGAAGTATTGCTCAATTGCGGCCATGTTGAAAAAAAGCTGCAAATTGAATATTAAATGGCGTATCTATAGAGAGGGAAAAGACCGGAAATGAGCTATTATCGTCCACAATTTGTCGGTCGTGGTGGAATGATGCCGCCGGTTGTAAAAGCCCTTCTCATTTTAAATGTTGGCGTATTCTTCCTGACCTATTTTCTCACTGGAGCTATTGCCGGCTATCTCGGACTGGTTCCCAAGTTAGTCTGGAGCAAGCTGATGATCTGGCAATTATTCACCTATATGTTTCTGCATGGCGGTTTCTGGCACATCTTGATGAACATGTTTATTCTGTGGATGTTCGGTTCGGATTTGGAGAGAGCCTGGGGCAGTAGGGAGTTTTTAAAATATTATATTATCTGCGGCGTCGGCGCCGGTCTTTTTAATGTACTCTTAGAACCAAATTCCACTATTGCTATAATCGGCGCCTCAGGGGCGATTTACGGTATCCTCGTAGCCTTTGCCCTGATGTTTCCCAACAGATTGGTATATTTGTATTTCTTGTTTCCGATTAAGGTTAAATACCTGGTAATATTCCTCGCGGTTATGACATTATTCCTGTCAATGCAGGGAGGTCGGGGAAATATTGCTCATCTTGCTCATTTAGGCGGTTTGCTGGTGGGTTACCTGTATCTGAAAATGAACCTGCAGGATAAATCGTTGAAGTCGAAATTTTCCCAATTTATGTATCGTCAAAAAATGGAGAAAGCGGCTCGAAACTATCAAAAAGAACAGAAATTAATGGAAGAAGTTGACCGTATCCTTGATAAAATTAATAAGGTTGGATACGATAAACTGACTCGTCAGGAAAAGAAAACTCTTGAGGATGCGTCCGATAAGCTCTCGGAAAAATAGAAAAAACTATAATTTAATGCGATTTCGCCGATTTATATTAACAAAGCAGGCTGAGAAATTATGAAAAAAATCCTTTTAGTTGAAAACTCGCCGACTATAATCAGTGTTGCCGATTCGCTTCTCAGGCAGCAGGGTTTTGATGTGACCTGTTTATCGGATGGCAATCAGGCTATTGACTTTGTTAAGGAAGAGATGCCCGATCTAATTCTGAGCGGTTTAAGCCTGCCAGGCATTGATGGTATCCAACTGTGCAAGAAAATTTCCGAAGACCCATCTACCGGCGGTATACCTGTTGTGCTTTTAGTTGGTGAGAAAGACGATATTTACCTTGATAAAATTGAGTTGTCCGGAGCCAGAGCAAAAATCAAAAAACCTTTCTCACCAAAGGAACTGCTTTTAGTCGTTGAAAAATATGCTGGCAGCAAAATATCAAATACAACCTCTACTCTT
This sequence comes from uncultured bacterium, assembly GCA_965603725.1. Classification (GTDB taxonomy): domain Bacteria; phylum Zixibacteria; class MSB-5A5; order UBA10806; family 4484-95; genus JAGGSN01. The sequence continues at coordinate 119,543 of CBFDEC010000003.1, forward strand.
GTGGATCAATCCACAAAGGGAGCGCCGAAACTCAAGCCGAGAGTCGCTCCTAAAGAAATAAGAACCTCAACCAGGTCAATAGTCGACAGAGATAGAAAAGAGACTAAAGATGCTAAACATGAAACAGTGTTCAACCTTGATTGGAACGATTTAAAAGGTGAGGTTGAAAAAGAAGCTGCCGCCAGAGAACATGAGACTGACGAATCAGGCTTAATCCTCGAGGAAGACCAGTATGGTCTTACCAACCTGGCCGACGAGGTTGTGCCTGTGTCAAATGAGAATCAAGAAGAAGATTATGAATGGTTTGTAAGCAGTATGAAAGAAGGCGACGATTCAGCAGGCGACAAGGAAACGCCCCATGCTAAGAAAACCGTTCATCATGAAGCGCCCTCTCAAAAACTTGAAAGCATGCACTCTGCCGATGATACTAAATACCGTCAATTCCTCGAGCAGTTCAAAAAAGAAGCCGATGTCCTGACACAGGACAAACCGTCTGCCGGTCAAACAGTAGATGTAAATTGGGTGGTGGATGCCATTGCCGAGAGATTGGCTCAAAAAATAGTCAAAAATCTCGACCGGAACGAGTTGATGCAAATTATTAGTTCCATTCTTAAGGATAAGAATTGACCGCACTTATACATATTGAAAATTATTTATAACAAGCCTAATTCAGACCTGTATAATCTATTATACTATAAAAATTCAAACTTTCGTTGACTTATGGAACCAACGGCGTTTACTTATAGTATTGTAAACTGAAAGATTAAGGAGTCAAGATGGGCAATATTTCTCTTATTACGGCATTTGGCGCGGGAATTTTATCTTTTATTTCGCCGTGTGTTTTGCCGATTGTACCGGGTTATTTATCATTTATTTCGGGTGTTTCTATTGATGAGCTTAAAGGCAAAAAATCAAACGCCATAAACAGAGTATTTTTCAACTCATTATTTTTTGTGCTGGGTTTTTCGGTAGTGTTTATTTCTTTGGGGGCATCGGCTACGTTTATCTCGAGCTTTTTAAATAACTATATGCACATCATCGGGAAGATCGCCGGTGCCTTAATTATAATATTGGGACTTCATTATATAGGCTTGTTTAGGATAAAATGGCTTAATTATGAAAAGCGGTTCCATGTTGGCTCCAAACAACTTGGGATGTTAGGTTCATTTTTTATCGGGTTTGCCTTTGCTTTTGGCTGGACTCCCTGCATCGGTCCGATCCTGGCGACGATTTTAGCTATGGCCGCCGCCGAAGAGACGGTGTGGCGGGGGATACTGCTGTTGTCATTTTATTCGGCCGGTTTGGCGCTACCATTTTTATTAACAGCTTTGGCGTTTAATGCTTTCCTATCGATATCGAGCAGAATTAAAAGACATTTCAGATTGGTTGAAATTGTTGGCGGGGTATTTCTTGTCATTGTTGGCTTTTTAATATTCACCGATTCGTTGATGTATTTGTCCGGTATAATTTCAGAATTGTTCCCCTGGCTGGAACTTGGTTAGAATTTCTATAAAAGAATATTATACTGTATTCTATTTGAAATCCAACATATTCGAGTTCAGTCAGGTCGTAGCGAAGCGTGACCTGACTGTTGTAATTTCTGTCA
>CBFDEC010000004.1:0-119166 GCA_965603725.1 uncultured bacterium
ACAGAAATACAATTAACATTTTAAAGTAATTTAAAGGAGGCTTATGGCAGGAAAAAGCTTTGAAGTAGAAGTACATTTTAAAGTAATTTAAAGGAGGCTTATAGCAGGAAAGCATAGAAGTACAATACCAACTTTACAAAATCATTTAACAAATTGAAAGGAAGAGATTATGAGTTGGAGAAACTTGAAAATCGGGAAAAAACTGTATATCGGCTTTGCTCTGGTACTTGTCCTTACTGTGGCTACAGGTTTGATAGGTTATAATGGTTTGACTACAGTCGGTAAAAATGTGGAACTTGCCGATGACGCCAACCGTTTGATCAAATTTGCCAAGGACTGCCGACAGCAGGAGAAAAACTTCATAATGCGCGAGGACCAGAAGTACGTCGACCAGCTTCATAAGACTGTGGCAGATATGTACCAGCAAATTGACGAAACCAATGCTAAGTTCGATGATACCGCCGACAAAGACGCTATCATGCATGTGAAGAAAGATGTGCAGGGTTATGAAACTGCTTTCGACGGATGGGTAGGACTGTATGCGGATGGAGAAAAGGCGCTGGAGGAAATGGAAACAGCGGCCCGCGATGCCATGACACAATGCGAAGACTTAAGAGTCGGCCAAAAAGAACAGATGAATAAAGAGTTTGCTGACAAAGTTGAACATGGAAAATTAAATGAAAGAATTGGGAAAGCCGACGATGCCAATCGGTTGGTCAAATATGTCCTTGAATGCCGCCGGGCTGAGAAAAACTATGTAATTAGAAAAGATGAGAAGTACGCCGATCAAGTAAGGGAAGTATCCGACCAAATGATAGACCAGGCGGTTCTTACCGCAACCACGATGAAGCAGAAAGTCAACCTGGATCAAATTGATGCAATTATTGCAGCCGTGCAAGACTACCAAAAGGCTTTCGGCAAATATGTTGATATTTATCATGAACAGTTGAAACTTGAAGATGAGATGGTTCAAAGCGCCCGTAAAGCTACTGCGGCTTGCGACGAGCTTCGCCAGGTCCAGAAAGAAAAAATGGACAACGCCCAGGCTTCGGCAATCACAATGGCAATCAGCTTCGTGATCGGCGCCATTATTATCGGCATCCTTGTTGCCTTTATAATCACCCGCGGCATTGTTAAACCTATAGATAGTACAGTGGATATGATCAAAGACATTGCCCAGGGCGAAGGCGACCTGACCAAGAGGATCGAAATAGACCAGAAAGATGAGGTCGGCGACCTGGCCAGGTGGTTCAATACATTCATGGATAAACTGCATGATATAATCGCCACAGTGGCTGGAAACACCGAGCAGTTAGCCGGCGCCGGTAATGAGATTTCATCAGCCTCGGAAGAATTGTCAGCCGGAGTCAAGGAACAAACCAACCAGACGGCCCAGGTATCAACCGCTGTAGAGGAAATGACAGCCACTATTATAGAATCCACAAAGAATATCGCCGAAGCTAACGATAAAGCCAAGAATGCCGGTGACAAATCTCAAGAGGGCAGCAAAATGGCTGACGAAGCTTCCCGGGGTATGGATGAAATCGTTGAATCCTCAAATGTAACCTCTAAAAACATTGAGGGATTATCCGAAAAAGCCACAGCCATCGGTGAGATTATCAGCGTTATCGACGACATCGCCGATCAGACTAACCTACTGGCATTAAACGCCGCTATTGAGGCAGCCCGTGCCGGTGAACAGGGTCGGGGCTTTGCCGTGGTCGCCGATGAAGTCAGGAAGCTGGCCGAGCGTACCACCAAGGCCACCAAGGAAGTTGCCGACAACATCAAGGGTATCCAGGCTGATGTTACTACTGCCGCCGCTCAGGTGAATGATTCAAATGAAATTGTCAGTAAGGGCAAGGACGTAGTTCAGAAAACTAACGATTCATTGAATGAGATCTACACGGCTATCGAATCCGTCCAGGAGATGATGAGGCAGGTCGCCACCGCCTCCGAGGAGCAGTCGACTGCCGCCGAACAGATCTCGAAAAACGTCGAAAGCGTCGACCGCATCACCAAAGAAACCGCCACCGGAGCCGAGCAATCAGCCACCGCCGCCGAACAGCTTAACCGTCAGGCAGAAGAACTCAGAAACCTCGTTGGCGGGTTCAAACTGCGCAAAGACGCCCAGAGCAACGTTAAAGCGGGGGTGTAATTATGGCTGAAGAACTCAACGTCAAACAGGGACAGTCTGACGATATCGAACAGATGGTGGTCTTCAACCTCGGCCAGGAGGAGTTCGGGGTCAATATCCTGAAAGTCCAGGAGATCAACCGGATGGTCGAGATTACCCAGGTGCCTCAGTCTGAACATTATGTTGAAGGGATAATCAACCTTCGCGGCAAGGTGATACCGATAATCGATCTGCGCAAGAAATTCGGCATGCCTGAGAAAGAGTATGACAACCAAACGCGAATTGGCGTGGTCGATGTTGCCGGTGAGGTTGTCGGGCTGGTTGTTGATGGTGTTTCGGAGGTGCTGCGAGTGTCTACGAGTCTGTTAGAAGACGCTCCTACACTGATCGCCGGCAAAAGCAGTTCTTATGCCAGCGGTGATTATATAAAGTCAGTAGTTAAACTCGAAGACAGGCTGCTGATCTATCTCGACCTGGAAAAAATCGTGTCAACGAGCACTCTACCGGCTACTTAATTTAAAAATCTTGGTTGTCTCTTGCCATGATAATCTTCTTAGGCCCGCAAGGAAAATGACTCCTTGCGGGCTTTTTAAAAAGCCATGCATAAACTCGAATTATCTATACTACAAATGCCGCCAGAATATCCTGTAGGGCATGAGCAATCATACAGGGTACGAGAGAACCCCGGGCCAAAAAGAGCAAACAGAACATGATGCCATAAAGGCTTATTAAGGCTACTCCAGCCATCCCCTGGTAAAGGTGCCCCAGGCCGAAACTTATTGATCCCAGTATGACCCCTGGCCAGACTGTACCGGTTAGTTTTGACATCCTGCTGATTACATAACCGCGGAAACATATCTCCTCGGCAATTCCGGCACATACAGAAAGAATTATCCAGAACACTTTTTCAGCCGTTGAACGGGGAAGAAGGTAGGATATGTCTTCAGCCTGGAAAAAACCGTAGTAGTTTATGATATTAGATATTATGTTTAAAATGATTATCGCTACAAACAAAAAAATCACTCCTATTGCAATGTTTAACAGACAGAAATCATCATGTTTGATTCCCAGGCTGGCCAGGCTTTTAGACAGGCTCCAGCAATTGTCAGTATGGTTAACCGGAGTCCTGAGAATTACCCATAAAATGCCCAGCAGTATTATCATCTGGACAAGAAGAGCCGGCGTGTAAACCTGCAGAATCCGGGATAGAATGATTTTTTCCGATGGCGGATTAGCATAATATAATAATGTTGAGATTAACGGGTAGCCAAATAAAATAGCCGCCAGTACTATTTTCTGAGCTATCGGCAGTTTATCTTTTTCAGAATTATTTTCCTGTATATAATTGCTGTTGTCTTTCATAGTAATTTATATTAATATATTTGTTAGAGTATTTAAAAGGAGTTTTTTACGTTTTAACGGTTATTGCCGGGTGCAAACATGCATTTGGGACATTGACGGCTTACGTTTAAGCGGATTACACCTGGTTAGACCGGAACGCAAAGAGTTTTTTATGGTGTTGCCAGTCAAAGATACTATTATTTATGGTCCGGTTAATTCGCGAAGACTGGGCAAGTCGCTGGGGATTAACCTCTTGCCGCACCGCAAAAAATATTGTGATTTTGATTGTTTGTATTGCCATTATGGCCGGACTCGGTATCACCGGTTGAAGCCGTTGGAGAGTGATATTTTTCCGGGGGTTGAAACTGTATTGCAGAAGGTAGAAGAAGCGCTTAAATCTGAAATTGAGTTCAACTACCTGACTTTTTCCGGCAACGGCGAGCCGACATTGCATCCGGAATTCAAAAAGCTGGCTTATGAGTGTCACCGTCTGGCAAGACAAATCAGACCCCGGGTCAAAGTTACATTGTTATCGAACTCTTCAACCTGCACATCCGGAAAAGTAATAGAGGCGACTGAATATATAGATTTGCCAATCATGAAGCTGGATGCAGGCAATGCCGAACTGTTTGGCAAAATAAACAAGCCGGCCGCTGGCATCGATTTTGATGAGATCGTGGAAGGTTTATCATGCCTGAAAGATATAACTATTCAAACTTTGTTTTTAGCCGGCGATCCCGATAATTCAACGATAGACGCTGTTAACGATTGGTATTCATGCCTTTATAGAATTAAGCCTGTCGATGTTCAGATTTATACGTTGGATAGACCATTTGCCGGGATGGCTGAAAACGGCCGGGTTAATATTGATAAGGTCAACAACAACAGGATGGAAGAGATTGCTAAAATCGGCAGGCTGCAGTATGGTCTTAATATAAGCCGGTATTAACTGTGTTTCTCACCGTGAATCTATCCAGCGCTTCAGGAACCGTTGAGGGCAACCTTGAAAGAAATACGGGGATATAAAAAATCGCCAGCTTGGTTGTCTGACGATTTTAATTAGATTATTTTTAATATGTCAAAATCACTTGCCAAGTATCGCCTTAATTTTCTGCATTTCAGGGTCTGAATCGAATTTATTTTTTGTCGGTATATCGGCGTTCTTTTCGAATTTCTCATAACTCTTTTTCATATTTTTTTTATCGCCCATTTTGAGATAAATCCGAGACATATAGGCATACGGTTTAGCGTCGGCAAAATTAAGTTTTTGAACCTCATGGTAAGCCTCAAGAGCGGCCGGGTAGTTTTGAGATTTATAATATGCCTCGCCGAGCTTATAGTAGGCGTTTAAGTGACGTCTGTCTATTTTTATAACCTGGCTGAAATCCTGGGCAGCCCTGTAATATTCTCCCTGGTCATTGTAGATTAAACCCCGGTTGTATCTGGCCGTCAGGTGGTTTGGGTTCAACTGGATAATGCCATTTAAGGCCTCTAATTTTAATATGTCATCGTTCTGAGCGTTCGCCGCTTTCACTGCTTTCATATAATTCGACATGGCTTGCTCAGATTTATCAATAGCCTCATAGCATCGCGCCCGTCCTATTAAAGCCTCGAGGTTGTTGTCATCACCGGATAGAATTTTATCATAATAGATTATAGCTTCATTATAATTGCCGTTTTTTTCATGTTTTGCGGCAAGGTCATGATCGCTTTTCTTTTGCTGTTTGGCAGAAGTTTTAGGCTTTTTTAATTTAAACGTGTACGATTTTGTTTTATCAAAAGGAATATCAACATTGTAATTATAGTCTTTATAGCCATTATGCTTGACCATAACCTTATGTTTACCGGTGGGTATTTTAAAGGTCTGAGAGCCTTTACCAATGTATTTTCCATCTAAATATACCTTCGAATTATCTGAGGGCACGAGTTGTAATTTAAGAAAGCCATATTGTGTTTCTTGCTCGGCGGCAATTTTTTCAGTTTTAATAACATCCAGATCCGGCAGTTGTTCAATTGAATATTTATCTGCAGGAAGTGAGAAGCTAAGAGCGCTGGTCTTCTCCTCAACCACTGGCATTCTTTCTGATAATATCGCCATACCTTCATCTAAAACCTCGATTGTGTATAGGCCCGGTGGGACCTGATCAAATACAAAGAATCCGGCGATGTTGGTTTTTGTCGTTTCATCAAGCTCCTTAATAGTTACATAAGCGTCGGCAACCGGTTTGCCGTCAACCGGATTTTTCAAAATGCCCACAATCTGGCCGTTGCCGGTTGCTCCCGGATTGAAAATAAATGAGGCCAGCATTACTAAAATTATGACAGCGGCGCCGATCCCGCCTAAAAGAATCCATCTATTAAACTGTTTTTCTTTTAATTCAAAAATCCTGTCTCCAATTGAGATTTCCTCACCGGCTGTCGGTCTGAAGCCTCCGGGAAATGTTATGCGATTGCCTGAAACGATTGCGATTCTTCGAGGTTTTATCAGTGATGATATTTTCACAGGTTCCGATGGTGGGGGAAGATATATTTTTGTTTCATCGCTGGGAGCGCCCGAATCCATTTTAGGAGGAGGCGCTTTTGACAGAGTTCCAACAGCAGATTTTGAATATTCTTTGGCGAATTTCTGTACGGGTTTATCGACGGATGGCGCGTTTTTAATCTGCGGATTTATGATAATTTTTTGTGTAACGCTTTTTTCTTCGCTTGAATCCATCTTTAATTCATCTTTTGACAATTGCCGGGGTTCGCTTTCAAAAGAATTCTCTGCTTCCAGCTCTGGCTGCGATACGTCTGATATTTCCTGAATTTCGGATCTGTTTACCAGGGCAATTTCAGGACCCTCTTCAGTATTCTCCATTGTAATGTGCAGCTCATCATCACGGTACAACGTCAGATCATTTTCAATTTCAAGCGTATCAGAATCGATTTTATCAGTATCCGAATCGTTCCTAAACCCTTCATCTTCTGCCGGCGAATCGGCAGGTTGAGCGTCGGCCATTATCAAACCAGGGACAGATGAATCATCAAAACTTACTTCCTTTATTTCAAATAAATCGTCGTCCTCAGATGCGTCCATTTCTGTTTTTGAAATTTCATTCTCATCGCAATCCGGATTTACCTGATTGTCCTCATTATTATTCACATGGTCTTGTGAATTTGATATTTGAGATATTTTTTCAATTGATTCCTCATTTGAAGAAGTCAATTTTGCAGTGGTGTCAGAAAGGTCTGGAGAATGATCATGACTCTTTGATTTGATAGAATGGTTATGGGATTTATCAGGATGAAGAGGCGCCTGGCATGCCCGGCAGTAGTCTGATTCAGCAGGGTGATTTTCAACTCCGCATTTTTTGCATTTAACCAAAACAACTCCCTTTTAGAATTTGTTTGAAGGGTTATTCTTTGATATTATCGTCAGGTTTTTAACGCTCTTTATTTATAGAGGCAATTAATTCGATAAAGGATAATGGATTATAATTTGGAAATATTCAGGAAATAATTATGAGGATATTTTTTTTATATGAATTAATTTTTGAAGTTAAACTTATACTTGACAATATTTTAAATTGTTATATTATAAAATTAAGGAATATTTCGATGCGATATTTATTAGTATTCATCATGGCTTTCATCCTGTTGATTTTTCAGGACATAGCTGTATTTAGCAGGCCTGAAACTCCAACAGAAATCCCTGCTGATGAGAACTCATGTGGAGATAATGAGTGCACTATACTGGTGATAAGTGGAAGCGCTACTGTTGACGGTCGGCCGATTATCTGGAAAAATCGTGATGTAACGAGAGCCGACCAAAAATACCTATTTATACCCAGGAAATATACGCTAACAGACACCACATTTGCATTCAATGGCAATTTTTATGCTGATGATTCCAGCCGTTGTTATATGGGGGTAAATGAAAAGGGTTTTGCTATAATAAACTCCAATTGTTATAACCTTTCTGATGTTTTAAAAGATGGCATTGATGACGGCGATTTAATGCGCTTAGCTTTAGAACGGTGTGAGGATGTTGAGGACTGGGAAACGCTTCTGAATCAAACAAATTTAATCGGCAGGAGGGATGCCTGGATTTTCGGCGTGATGGACGCCTCGGGAGCGGCAAAGCTGTATGAATGCAGCAACTTTTATTATTACAGTTATGATGCTAATGATCCTGAGGACGCCCCTGATGGGATTTTAATCAGGACAGTTTTTGCATTAGCCGGCTGGGATACATCGCGGGGAGCCGAACGACATAAACGCGCAAAAGAACTTATCGAACAACGCGACGAGTTTTGCCTTATTGATGTTAAATATATTCTTCAAACCATAGCCCGGGATTTCTACTGCTCTTTGGGCGATCCCTACCCCCTTCCTTTTAACGGCCAAATTGATAATCTCCCGGTGGGATTTGTAGTTGTTGATGAAGCGACAATAAATCGCTGGAAGACGCGTTCTGGCTCTGTTATTCGCGGCATTCTTCCCGGTGAGGACCCCCGTCTAATGACCACCTTTGCCGTGTTGGGACAACCGGTCTTATCGATAGCTATTCCATTATGGGTCGCCTCTTATACCGTACCGGATTTCTTAAGCGAGGGAGAAAGCGCCCCATGGTTTGAGGTGATTGATGAGAGAATGGATAGTCTATACCCGGTTAAAGGAAATGCAATCTGGATGGATACGCACGTGCTATTGGATAATGATGGCTCAGGAGTATTTACATATTCACTGGACTGCGAGGAATGGGGAATTAATCAAGCGAACCAATGGGTCGATGCATGGTTTGGCCAGCCGGTAGACTCCGTTTTTGTTGGAAATGTTCAGAATCAAATTACCCAGAATATCTGGTTTCAGTTTTTGCAGGGCAGGGATCAATTAACCGGCATTACCGGTTATGATAATAATAAACCGAAAAATTTTATTCTCAGTAATTATCCAAACCCTTTTAATTCAAGTACTGCTATTAGATTCGGATCAAATAGCAGCCTGAATGTAAATTCTGTATCAGTTGATATCTATAATATTCTCGGAGAGAGAGTTGCCCGGCTGGGCGAAATTGAATTGACTGATGGCTGGGGCAGTGTCGACTGGGGCGGTCGCAACGATTCCGGATCGGATATAACCGCCGGGGTATATTTTTACCGGGTAGAAGCCGGCGGTTTGTATTATACAGGAAAAATGATGTACTTAAAATAACGGCGGCTTAAGAAACCTGATATTGATGACTTGTTTTGCTGTCTGAATCGAGATTCTCTTTCGTTTGCAAATGATTTCATATAATTTCATGTATACTTTGACGTTATAAGTATATATACATTACACCTTTCTGTTTAATATAATTGGGTATGGGAACTACCCCATTGTTTCTCGTCTTATGCCTATAATTTAATTGAAGTTATATGAATATTAGCGGCTTGTGATTTGTGGCGGGATTTGTAACTTATTATGTGGTTTTTTCTTAGATTTTGAAGAAATTGCCGGGCTCATGGCATCAGAATTGCTTAACCAAATTGCGGGATATTATGATGAAAGCGAATGCCAAAAGAGGAAATGCTATGGTGAAGTTGTTGATTTCACTGATTATGGTTTCAGTGATATCAACCGCCATTTTGAATATTCATCAAAATGCAGACCGGCAAGTGTCCAGTAAAGATTTTTCCCGGCTGATGTCTATGCGAGCCAAAAGGGCTTTTGATAAAATCGGCTATCATTTCAAGCTGGCCGGCTATGCAAACAGTAAAAACCAAGAACCAATAGAAATTATTCAAGGGGAAAAATCCGATACCCTGGTCATCCGGCATAATGATGTCGAAATTCTGTTTTTTGCAATTTTCGATGAGCAGAACGGAGTTCTTTATGAAACAGTCGATGGTTTGTCAAAAAGGATTATCGATGGAGTGAAATCATTCCATATTAAAAGGTCTGCAGATGATCTGGCAATGATTGAGATTTCACTTGTTCATGGTAAGGATTATCCGCAGAGTATAATAATTTCAAAAAGCTATTCGACAATTGTCAGGATTAAAAATTATTTGTAAACCAATTGGTAATTAAAATTGTTGGACAATTAAAAATACACGCTTGGAAAAAATAAATAATTACGGAGATATATTATGAAAGAATCAAAATTTTACAAACGGTCTGGATTCACCATGCTGGAGATGATGATTATAGTAGTTATCATCGGGATAATGGCTGGTTTGGCTGTCCCAAGTTTTATGAATTGGATACCCAAAATGAAACTTAAAAACGATGCCAGGCAAAATCTGAATTTATTGCGCCAGGCACGAAGCAAGTCAGTTTCGGATAACAGCCAGTATGGAATTTATTTTGATATTGCCAATAAGCAGATCCATTTCTTTGAAGATAATAATAATCCCGAGCTTACATGTTATGAACCCGGTAGTGATTCGCTTGTTATACCTCCTGTCAACCTGGAAAGCAACGTGAGTTTCGGTGAATGTTTATTTAATGGTGACGCCGTAGTCTTCTATCCAAACGGTTCAGCATCCACGTCAGGTTCTATCACTGTTCAGGATACCACCTCAGACAATTTTTTTACTATAAGTGTATTGGCCTCCACGGGAAGAGTAAAAATGGAATAAGTGATTATTGAACTGAAAAGATAGAGCTAAATTTTACTATAGAAGCGTCGTTTCAAGAAATATTTTTATTGATAAGATATTTCTTCTATCGCTTCAGCAGCGCCATTCATGGACAAAATACCCCCATATAAAGTATAAAATATGTGAATTTTTTTTCATTTTTAGTTGTTAACTTTTTGAATATAAAGACGATATTATTGCTGAATGTTAAAATAAAGATACTATTTTAGCTTGACACTGTAATGTATTTGTGATAAAATTCGCACGGTTTGATAATCAAGCCGTAATAAAGTAAAGAGGCGAATATGGCCTTTGGAAGAAAATCGAAATTAGCTGCCGGGTTGGATATAGGCGCCAATTCCGTTAAGCTTGTTAAGCTGAGAAAAAAGGGCAATAATTATGTCCTGAAAGCATTGGCTATTAAAGAACTTCCCCTGGGCGTGATAACTGATGAAGAAATAAAAGATAGAGATGCTGTTATATTTGATATACAAAGCCTGGTTGACCAGACCGACCCTAAATTAAAAGATGTGGTTATATCAATTTCCGGCCATGGAGTTATAACGGATAAAATCGTTATGGACAGAAAGTCTGGCTCTGAGGCTGAGCAGGCTATACTTTTCGAGGCTGAACAGCGCGCTCCTTTTGATGTTGAAGACGTTACCATGGATTATCATATAATTCACGAAGATGAAGAAACCAACAAGATGGAAATTTTACTTGTAGCCGCCAGAAATGAGTTTTTGAAAAACTATCTCGATATGATAATTGACGCCGGTTTAAGACCGGTGGTAGTCGATATCGATGCTTTTGCCATCTTGAACGCTTATGAAATCAATTACGATATCGATCCTTCACGCGTCACAGCTTTGATCGATCTCGGCTTTGATGTGACAAGCATAACATTTCTTAAAGATGGGTTTTATCATTCAACTCGTGATGTGTCAAATGGGACCAGGCTCATATTTGATGCCGTTTCCAAGGAGTTCCGGCTTAACCAGGAATTGACCGCCAAGACCTTAAGAGGGGAGATGGATAGTTCAGTTGATCAGGATATGTTCAAAGCCACCATAATTACCGCCTCTGACGAACTTGTCGCCGGGCTTGAGGTTGCTATTTCATATTTTAAGAGCTCCTCGAATGTTGATAAAGTTGATTGGATTGTGCTCTCCGGCGGCGGCGCTCTGATACCGTTTTTGCCGGAATTGCTTCAATCTAAACTTTCGATTCCGATTGAAATCTGTAATCCGTTAAGAAACATCGAGTATGATCCAGACATGTTTATTGAATTTCAACCTGAAAAAGTGGCCCCGCTTTTGGCAGTGCCTATTGGATTAGCGGCCAGGAGTATTTAGATGCTGGAAATTAATCTATTACCAAAAGAATATCAGAAAAAGAGATTCAGGGTTACGCTGGAAAAAAATACGCTGTATGTAATCAGTATCGGTCTGCTTATATTAATACTGCTTTCGGCTTATTCGATGTTTTTCCAGGTTTTACCCGCTAAAAGTCTTGAGAAGAAAATAGCTAAGGCTCAGGAAGATGTCAAAGAGTTTGAACCTGAAATTGCCTTAATTAAGAATCTGACTCAAGCCAATAATGTTTTGCTGGCCAGAATGAATACTATTGAAGTACTTGACCGCAATCGCGAGGCGTGGATTAACGTCATCTCCGATTTGGGTTCGCGCATTCCAAGATATTTATGGCTGACCAATTTTGAGCAGATATTTGTTGAAAAGGAAACTGTCGAGGAAGGTCCATTACAGGTTAAAATTGAAGGTAAAACATTTTCGGTAAACAGCCTGGCAACTTTTCTTGTCAGGCTGAAAAAATCCCCCTATCTTGATGATATTGAAATATCCGTAATTGAACTGGTCGAGGAAAAAGTAGGGTATGCAGAAATAGAAGGTGAGAGTTATGAAGCTTACAATTTCACTTTTAATTGTAAGCTCTTATTAAGTGGAAAGAGCGCTGTCAAAAGCGATAAAATCTTAGCTGCCGACAAACAGGCAGCAGGGTCTGAATTTTAGTTAAAACCTATTTCAGGTCTTAAGAATCCTGTAGGAGGGGATGTATGGATTTAAGGGACCCTAAAAATCAAATATTATTAGTAATCATCGCGGGCTTCTTAATTCTTATTTATATCTGGCATGCAAAGTTCTATACTACTTATGCCGCTGAGTTGTCTGAGAAAAAAGCCCAGCACGAAAAACTGCAATCAGACCTCTTTTCGGTTAAACAGAAAGCAAAAAGCCTTGATGCATTAAAGGAAGATTATAATAATTCATTAGCTAAATATGAAAAAGTAAAGCTCTGGCTCCCCGAGGTTAGAGAAGATGAGGCTTTTTTAGCTCAGTTGCATATAGCCGCTCAGCTTACAAACTCGACAGTTATAAGCGTTACTCCTCAAGCTCCCGTTGTAATGGAATTTTATGATGCTAATTCATATATAGTTGAACTTGAGGCAAAATATCATAACCTTGGCAACTTTTTTGCAAAAGTCGTCAATTTCCCATTTATTGTCAATATTTCCAATATTCAATTAAAAGCGAAAGAGGAAGAAAAAAGCATGATCCCCGGGTCTGTAGAGAGACGCCGCGACCTTACGGTTTTGGCAACATTTAAGTTGACCACCTATAATTCCCATCAGAATATTCCACAAGGAGGTCAGGCAAAATGAGGATTTTATTATGTTTGGCCACTGTGGTTTTGATTTTTTCAGTCGCTCAGGCTGAGATTGAATTAAATGATATCACTATTTCCAAACATGAAAACTCTATCTATATTGATGTTACAACTTCGAAACCTTGCCTGTACGAGCATTTCATGATAAAAGAAGCTCCCGAAAAGATAGTAGTTGACCTTAAAGGTACTGTAAATAACTGGCCAAAGAAAAAGTTTTTAAATTTGCCCTTGAAATCCATTGAAAGAGTAAGAACAAGCCAGTATCAGGTATCTCCAGAACTGATTACCCGGGTCGTGTTTGATGTCAATCGGCCGTTAAGCTACACTGTCGAACAGTTGCCTATGGGATTAAGGATTATTATCCCGGCTGTTGAGAGTGAACAGGCATTTATACCATGGAAAGCCGGTCAGCAGCTTAAACAGCTTGCCGTGTTAGCAGAAAAAGAAAAGCCAAAAGTTAAACCGGCAAAAGCTAAAAAGAAAACTTCAACTACGAGAAAACCCAAAGTAAAAATTGAATCGTTTCCCAAAAGAAAGCTGGTCAAATATAAAGCCGGCGGTAAACGCGATCCATTTAAACCATTAGTAGGGACCGGAAGTGCTACTTTTATGTCTGGTGATGTACCTGCTATTGAGAATTTATCGTTAGTTGGGATTTTCGATGATGAGACCGGCAGCAGGGCATTATTTGAGGATGCCGAGGGCAATGGTTATCTTCTTAAACCCAACGACAGGGTTCAGAATGGATATCTTGTTTCAATTCAAAATAATAAAGCAATTTTCCAGGTAACTGAATACGGGTGGACAAGAACGGTAGCCCTAAACCTGGAATTTCCTGAATAAGAACGAGGAGAATACAATTATGAAAAATATCAAGTTTTTAACATCGATTATTGCCGCAGTTATAGGTGTGAGTTTCTTGCTTTCCGGCGGCGGCTTTCTTTTAAGCCAGGAGACTGAAACAATCGAACAGCCGATTGATGATAAGCCGCAATTGATTAAGTCAATATCTCTGACCAATGCCGATATCAGGTCGGTGATGATGTACCTGGCGGCCTATAGCGATATTAATATTGTAGTTTCTCCCAAGATCGAGGCTGAGGTTACCGTAATATTGACCAATGTGACCTGGAGGCAGGCGCTCGATATCATACTGGAAACATACGGTCTTGTTGGCGTTGAATCGGAAGATTATATACGAGTAGTCGGCGCGGAGGACTATTATGCCGAAAAACGGGCCCTGGAAATGTATAATGCCGAACAGGCAACATTAAAAAACCTCCGCACCAGAGTTGTTACTATTAAATATAATGTCGCGGATGAGCTGTCTAAAGCCGTTAAAGGGCTGTTATCTCCCAGGGGTTCTGTGGCGGTTGATGAGCGGACTAATTCGCTTATTTTGCGGGATCTTCCTGATAACCTTGACAGAGTCGAAGAACTGATAATGATGCTTGATATAGAAACCAGGCAGATAAAAATATCAGCCCAGCTACTGGAAATCGAAAGCCGAACTTTAAGGCAGATGGGCGTTGACTGGAGAGTTCTTGATGGCACAGGTTCCACTTTATTTGATCCGTTGTCCGATCCTGATGATCCTGAACCTTCCGAATACTGGCCATTTGGAGATTATCAGCAAACTGCAACAAATCAGATGACCGGCGACCCCATCGGCAGTTTTTATTACCACACCACACAAGACAGCTACCTGATCCATGCTCTTTTGAAAATGTCCGAATCTTCCAATAAAGTTAAGGTCATAGCCCATCCCGAGGTCACGACTGTCGACAATGTTGAGGCTTTTATTCAGATGGGACAGAAGATTCCGATCAAGCAGTTTGATCCCTCGGGAAATACTGTAATCACTTTTTATGATGTCGGAATTCAACTCAGGGTGACTCCGCATGTGACTTCCGAAAGCAGGGTTCTTATGAACTTAAAACCGGAACGCAGTTCATACCAGTTTGATCCTAACGGCGTAATAATCAACACCCAGAATGCCGAAACCAATGTCGTGGTTGATAATGGCCAGACTGCTGTGATTGCCGGTTTGACCAAACAGGAAGAGCTGAGAATTCGAATCGGAATCCCATTTCTAAAAGATATTCCTCTGCTGGGGTATTTGTTCAGCTATGATAAAAAAGAAATCCAGAGCAAAGACCTGGTTATTTTTGTTACGCCAACCATTGTTGATGAGAATATCGCCGGATTCTAAGGACTGATTAAATAAAAAAAATTAACCCCGGTGGTCAGCCGGGGTTTTTTGTTTGACCTTCCATACTAAGGGCACAGCCTGGGGACGTGTGCTATTCACAAAAAGTGTCCGCCATAAATGCGTATTAGCGTTTGGCAACTTTATACAGATGAAATGCCAGGGCAACAAATACCAGTCCGGCCAGTATCATGCCGACAGCTTCGCCGCCCGAAAAGCTCTCCCAGATATGACCGACCCAATGACGCATAGCATCCAGTAAGTAGATAATATTACCGGATTCATCCAGGCCATATTTTATAACTGCGGTTACCGCCAGCAATACGCCGATCAGCCCTACTCCAGCCACGAGTCCTGATGAATACAGTATGCCTTTATCGGAATCGGTTGATTCTTTCACATTGAACTTGTCGCGGTAATGACGAAGCATGCCGCCGATGAAAATCGGAGTTGTGGTTTCAAGCGGTAAGTACAGGCCGACGGCCGCCGGTAATGAGGGGATTTTAAATAATTCGAATATTGCTGCAATAGCTGCGCCTATGGCTACCAATACCCAGGGGATGTTCTGGTCAATGACTCCTCGGACGACAAAGCTCATAAGAGTCGCCTGGGGCGCCGCTAATTCGGCTTTGCCACTGAGAGGCGAGGGAGCCTCGGCAAAACCATAGGCATGATAAAGGGCGATTAATGTGAATCCCAAAACAGCCGCCGATGAAAGGACGCCGATAAACTCGCCAATTTGCTGTCTGCGGGGCGTTGCGCCCACTAAAAAGCCGGTCTTTAAATCCTGTGAAGTGTCTCCGGATGTGCAAGCCGCCATACAAACAACTGCGCCGATTGTCAGGACAGTTATTTTGGCGGCGGTACCGGTTAAACCAAAAAAGACAAATATTATGGCTGTGCCAAGCAGTGTGGCGATAGTCATGCCGGAAACAGGCGATGAGGTCGAGCCAACCAGTCCGACTATGCGGGAAGCTACAGTTACAAAGAAAAATGCAAAGATAACGACAAGAATCGATGATAAAGCCGCCATACCAAGGTTCATCTCTTCCAGACCAGCCAGCATCGAAACAGCCAGGATGAGGATTACTGCCGCCGATATCCAGAGTACGAGTTTGATGGGGAGGTCTTTATCAGTCCGCCTGACATCGGCTGAACCGGAACCCTTCATCATTTGCTGTGCGCCCAGCTTGAACGATTCGACTATTGTAGGTATGGACTTGATAAGGGTTATGATACCCCCGAATGCAACCGCTCCTGCGCCTATAAACCGGATGAAATAATGCCAGATATCATCGGCGGAAAGAGCGGCTATACTGTCGATATTGTTGGCCTCTTTTACGCTGACTAAAAAACCGAGGCTGTCGCCGAAGTAGGCTAACAGTGGTATCAGTAAAAACCAGGAAATCGCTCCACCAGCTACCATGATAGTGGATATCCGTCGTTTCAATATGTAGCCAACACCCAGCAACGCCGGATTAACCTCCAGCGAAACAATCATCTTTCTGACTACTACCGTGGGGAATTCGATTGTGCTGGCAAACAGGCTGAATCCCTTGCGCGCCAGCTCTACAAGCGCTCCCAGCCCCAGGCCGATGAAAACATATCTGGCTGAAGCCCCGCCAATATCTGCGGATTTGATTACCTCGGCGCAGGCAGTACCCTCGGGATACGGAAGCGCTTTATGCTCTCTTTTTATCAAGAATTGCCGTAGAGGTATCATGAACGCCACACCAAGAACGCCGCCGATAGCGGCTATGATTGTAATAGTAATAACCTGCATCCCATAATCTACATCCCAGCCTAACATGAACAGAGCCGGGATGGTGAAGATGACTCCAGCCGCCAGCGATTCACCGGCTGAACCGATTGTCTGGGACATATTAGTCTCAAGCGGACTGCCTTTCTTAGCGTTGAAGAATTTGTGAAGAGCGGTGAAAATAGCCACCGACATCACCGAGACGGGGATAGACGCTGAAATAGTCAAACCGGAAATGAGTCCGACATAGGCGTTTGCCCAGGCGAATAAAATACCCAGGCAGGTTCCGATTATTACAGCTTTCCAGGTAAACTCCAGCGGAGATTCTGTATGTTTGATATAAGGTTCAAATCCGTTATTCCTGGCCGCCATAACACCTCCATATGTTGTGTGGAAAAATTAGCTTACCGTCATAGCGTATAGTTTATGATTATTATGTATTATCAGTCAAGGGAAAAGGGGAAAACAAGTTAAGATGAATGTCGAAATGCAGTCCATATTATGCATAACAACTTGTATTTACTCTGGCTCATTTGCTAAATCGTTTTGTTTATAAGCCGATAACAATAACAGTATTTGAGGTTTGTATATTATTATGGATATAGCAACTTTAAGCGGTCTAATTGTCGGTATCGGAGCTATAATTATCGCCTTCACTATGGAGGGCGGTCATTTATCTGTATTGTTTCATGGTCCGGCCATGATTATAGTCATTTTCGGAACAATCGGCGCGGGAACCGTTACAACATCCCTGAAAACCCTGAGCAATGTGCCGACCCTGCTGAAAGTGGTTTTTACCCGCCATTCCACGGATTTAATTACCTTGATTGATGCCATTGTGAACCTGGCTGAAAAAGCCCGCCGCGAGGGGATTCTTGGTCTTGAGGAAAATGCCAAGCAGATAAACAATCCTTTTTTCAAAAAAGCTGTAAAGCTTGTTATTGACGGCACCGATACAACGCTGCTCCGCAATATCCTCGAAACTGAGATAGTCTATGTCGGCGAACGTCACAAAAAAGGCATATCTTTTTTCCAAAAACTCGGTGGTTTCTCTCCAACTATGGGAATTGTCGGAACTGTCCTGGGTTTGATTCATGCTCTATCTCAGGTTGAGGATGCCAGCAAAATTGCCGGAGCGATTGCCGGGGCTTTCATTGCAACTTTATGGGGCATCGCCATGGCAAACCTCTGTTATCTGCCCCTGGGCGATAAACTGCGATACCGTCACAATGAGGAATCGCAGCGACTGGAATTAATCCTGGAGGGGATGGTCTCAATTCAGTCTGGAGAAAATCCCAGAATAATAAAAAATAAACTGCTCTCGTTTATAACGCCTAAAAAACGAATTGAATCATAGGTAACAAAGTGTTGTTGTCACGAAAGAAAAGCGGGCTCGAGGATGAAGAAAACCTTGAACGTTGGCTGTTGACTTATGCCGACCTGATAACTCTCCTGTTAGCCTTTTTTATAGTAATGTATTCAGTTTCGCGGGTAGATTCCAGTAAGTTTGTTAGAATATCCGAGGCATTTACCACTGCCTTTAAAGGCTATGTTGATCTGGATTCCGAGCTTAAGCAACAACTGTCGTCAAAATTCGCCATCAACAAACGTCTCAGGCATGGCAACCTGGTGGAGCTTAGAAAACAGATAGACAAAATTTCAGTCCAACTGGAACTCGGCACTTCGCTGATAACAGAACATCTTTCACACGGATTAGTCATTCATGTAAGCGAATCCGCATTGTTTGGTCCTGGTAAGGCAGAGCTGACATCCAGGGCGGAAAATATTCTGGATCTAATATCGCTGCAATTATTGAAAATACCAAATCATATCAGGGTGGAGGGCCATACAGATAATTTGCCTATCAATACCGACATGTTCCCATCCAACTGGGAGCTTTCCACAGCCAGGGCAATAAATTGTTTACGGCATTTAATCGAGACACATGATTTTCCTCCCGATAGAATATCGGCGCTTGGTTATGCCGAGTACCGCCCAATAGCGTCTAATAAAACTATCGATGGGCGAGCAAAAAATCGCCGGGTGGATATTGTGGTGTTGAATTTAGAGGAATCATTTATGGAACCGGCAAACCTGACCGGTGAACCGATCGAGGTTCTGTCAGATTCTGTTGCCCAAATTGATTCAAGCCTCATTCAAACTTCAGATGGTAGTTGAACGCTATTCAAATAATCAGATTTTTAAAAAAGATATTTAAAAAGAATATTTTTTATACTTCAATCGGAAAATATTTCCCCTACGCTAATTCAAGCATAAAGTTCTTTCCGTAAGCATTTTCGCAATCCGTTGTTGAGCAATGTGTTAAAATTACGTTCCGGGAAATTACAGTTCGGCACAGCGCTTGCTTTAAGGATTGTGGGTTGAAGTATGATTATTAGAGATCAAATACTGAGTAAAGCGGGAATTCCGCTTTATAAAAAGCTTTTACATATTACCTCGAGTTCACAAAAACTTACGGCTTCGAATATTGCCAATGTGTCAACTCCGGGTTATCAATCTAAAGCTATTGATTTTAAAGGGGAGATGCAAGCGGCTCTTAAAAAGAAAAAAGTAACTCTTGAAACGACAAATGAACGTCATTTACCGCCTGCCGGAAGACCCCGGGCTATAAAAGTTATCACCAGCGCTGATGGCAGCAATGAATCAGGCGTGAATAATGTTGATATTGATAAAGAAATGGCAACGCTGGCAGAAAATCAGATCCTTTATTCATACGGGGCCAAGATGCTGATGAAGAGATTTAACAGTTTAAAGACTGTAATCAGAGGCAGGAGATAATTTTGAAAGGTTTGTTTTCAATAATTAATATTGGCGCCTCCGGATTGTCTGCACAGCGAAAGAAGCTCAATTCTGTGGCGCAGAATATAGCCAATGTCGAGACTACAAAGACTCGAGAAGGAACGCCATATAAGAGAAGACGGGTGGTTTTTGCAGAGGACACTCGTAAAGCCAGTTTTATCGACACTTTTAAAGATACAATAAAAAGTCTAACCCGGACACATAGAAAACATCTTTCCAGCTCTGCCAGATCACCTTCCCAGAAAGGAAGAATTCCGTTTGTAGAAGCTTCTGAAAAGGTGGTTGAGCCGCTCTCATACAAGATGGTGTATGATCCGGGACATCCCGATGCCGATGAAAACGGGAACGTGGCGATGCCGGATATTAATGTCGTATCGGAGATGGTTGATATGTTGTCGGCCTCGAGAGCGTATGAGGCAAACGTAAGCGTTGTACGGGCTGCTAAGGAAATGGCAAAAGATGCGCTGGATATTTGAGGATTAAAAAGGAGTACTCAATGAGAATAGATGCCGCAGGTATTTATAACAGCAGAGGATTGGTACAGGGGAAACCATATCCTGCTAAAGCCGACCAGACGTCAAAGATAAAACCTGCAGATATTAAAAACCAATCAACAAAACCGCCGGAGACTTTAAAACCCGGCAGGCCAGTAGATTTTAATGCGCTTTCTAATGCGGAAAGCGCCCGGATAAAACATCTTTTCGGACAGTTCGATAAGGCAGCCCTGATTCAGCTGGAACGGCCATCGTCTCATGATGACAGTCCTGGACGTTTTATTGATATCGTGGTTTAAACATGACGAAGATTTTACCAGCATATGCACGCCAGGTGGCTCCAGAATTCTCCTCTATTGTCGGTAAAAATGAGGATAGCAATAAAGAGGATAGCAAACTTGGTTTTCCTCAAGTACTAAAGGAAATTGTGAATAACACCAACGACCTTTCACATAAGGCCGCCGAAATTGCCGAAAAATTTGCTATTGGTGAAATTACAGATATACATGACGTCATGATTGCCGCCGAAGAGGCTGGCGTGGCTTTAGAACTTGTTATGGAAATCAGGAACAAACTCATAGAGGCATACCAGGAATTGATGCGTATGCCCATTTAAACGATTAATGTTTAATAAATATTTAGAAACGATTAAATCCAAAATTCTGCCCTGGTGGAACGGTCTAAACAAGACAAAGAAGATTACCTTTGTCATTTTTGCCAGTCTCACATTTTTTGTCATGATTGTTATTTCCAGTATGGCAATAAAAACGGATTACCAGGTTCTTTATCGCGATCTTGACCCCGGCGACGCCGGAGAGGTGGTCGATTATTTAACGGAAAATAAAGTGTCATATCGCCTGTCTGAGGGGGGAACGGCAATATTAATACCCTCGAAAGATATTCGCAAAGTCCAATTTGACCTTGCCTCAGCCGGGATGCCAAGAAGCGGCGTGGTCGGCTATGAGATATTTGACCAGACAAACCTTGGGATGACTGACTTTCTGCAAAAAGTTAATTATCGCCGCGCCCTGGAAGGGGAACTGACCAAGACTATAGCCCGTCTTGAGGAAATCAAATCGGCGCGGGTTCATCTTGTAATCCCTGAACAGAGATTGTTTAAGGAAGATAAAAAAGAGCCAAGCGCCTCTGTTGTTCTATATCTTAACCGTCATAAGCCTCTCACACAAAAACAAGTTGAAGGTATAGTATACCTTGTAGCCTCATCGGTGGAAGGCTTGACTCCGGGGAATATTACTGTTTTAGATTCATCGGGCAAGATGTTATCAGCACGCCGCGGTTCCGACAGGCTGGCTACTCTATCCTCAAACCAACTGGAAATGCAAAAGAATATCGAAGCCTATCTTCAAGACAAAGCTCAATCAATGCTTGATGCTTTTCTGGGACATAATCGGTCTGTTGTAAAAGTAAGCGCCAAGTTAAACTTTGACCAAGTCAACCGTACTATAGAATCCTATGACCCGGATAATATCGCTGTCAGGTCTGAGGAAATAGTCGAAGAGAAACAATCTGAAATGGATTCCTCTGATGATACCAATAAAAAACGGGATTCATCAAATAGTATTAAAAATACAATAAGAAATTATGAAGTAAACAAGACTATCGAAAATATAGTCAACCAAGTCGGGAATATAGAACAATTACAGGTTGCCGTTTCATTTGACGGTACATACGAAGTAATTAAGGACCCGGAAGGCAAGGAAGTACGCCAGTATGTTCCACGACCTCAAGAGGAACTTGACAAATTTGTAGCCCTGGTTAAAGGCGCAGTTGGTTTTTCCGATGAAAGAAGCGATATCATTGAAGTCGCCAATATTCCATTTGAGACTTTTAGGGATGATTGGGAAGAAAAGCGGCGTCTGAAAAAAGAAGAACAAATCAGGACCTGGCTGAAAATCGGTTATAAAATTTTAGTTGCAATAGTAATTTTGTTTGTCTTCTGGAAATTACGTATACATTATAAAAAATGGAAGGAAAGACGCATGTCGCATAAACGGTTCCTTCAGGCCCAGTCCGAGATTCAGAAAAAAGCAGCCGCGATCATTCCCATAATATCCAAGCAACCCAGGTTGGTAGACCATGTCCGTAAACTCGGGGATGATACTCCGAAGGAATTGGCAAAAGTTATTAAGACAATGATGGTTGAATAAAATGGCTGAAATTGATTACAGTGAAGTCACCGGCGCTCATAAAGCGGCTATTTTGATAGTCACCCTTGGTGCAGATATTTCCGGAAAAGTATTGCAGGAATTAAATGAAGGTGAAATCGAGAATATTACCGTTGAAATAGCCAACCTTAAAGATGTCTCTCCAAAACTTGAAGAAAAGGTAATCAAAGAGGTGTCTGAGTTAATCCAGGCTCAGCAATATATAAATCAAGGTGGGGTAGAATATGCCAAGAATGTGCTGGAAACAGCGCTGGGTCACTCCAAAGCGGTGGAGATATTGAAAAGGCTTGAAGGGTCGTTGAAGGCAACCGGCTTCGCCAGAATAAAAAATATCGATCCAAAACAGTTGGTCAACTTTATCCAGAATGAGCATCCCCAAACCATATCGTTGATTCTTTCTCAACTTGCTCATGGACAGGCCGCCCAGATACTCTCCGACCTGGAACCGGAGCTTCAAGCTGAGGTCGCCTTTAGAATGGCCACCATGGAAAAAATTTCACCTGAAATTATTAATGAACTTGAGGGCGTTTTAGAGGCGCTGTTTGAGGAGGTTGGTACCCGCGACCTGTCAATTTCAGGAGGAACAAAAACAGTGGCTGAAATACTCAACCTTATGGAAACCTCCTCTGAAAAAGCAATTCTCGAGTCAATGGAAGCTGAAAATCCCGAGCTGGCCGCTGAAATTAAAAACCTGATGTTTGTATTTGAAGATGTTGTTCTTCTTGATGATCGATCAATTCAAAGAGTCCTTAAGGATGTTGAAACCAAGGATCTAGCCATAGCTTTGAAAGCGGCGTCTGACGAGGTCAAGGATAAGATATATACGAATGTTTCTGAAAGAGTGGGGGCCATGATACAGGAAGAAATCGAATTTATGGGTCCCATGAGACTGTCTGATGTTGAAGGCGGACAGCAAAGAATTGTGGAAACCATACGAAGGCTCCAGGATGAAGGTCAGATTATTATCGCCGGCCGGGGAGGAAAAGAAGAACTTGTTGTTTGATCGGTTAGTAAAAAAGTATAAATATATTAATGCAAATGTCCCCAGGTTCATTAAACGTAAAAAAATATTGAAAAGTGGACAATTCCTGGAAAATAAGTCGTCAATTCTTGATTCACAGGTTAATATTATTCAAAAAAAAAAGGTCATTTCCAAAACCGATTATCGGATCAAATCACCTGCCTCTAAAACCGCTTCTGTTTCAACAATAGATAGAAAGGTCCCTCCGAAAAAAAAAGACACCGGTTCTGATAAGAAAAATCAGAACTTAAATGCCAAACAGAATAGTCCGACTGATTCTGTCATTAACGAGGCTTTAGTTTCTGAAACTAAAATCAGGGAAGAATACGAAACGCTTATGAAAGCTGAATCTGAGAAATCATATAATAATGGTTTTCAGGAAGGCCGGAAAAGCGGTTTAGAAGAAGGAAATGCCAGAGCCGATGAAGTCGGTCGGATTGTAAACAATGTTCGCAGCGAATTTGATAAGGCAAGTAAATGTTTCTTTGAAGATATGGAGAATGTTGTGCTGGATTTATCTGTTCATCTTGCCGGCAAAATAATCGGTGAAGCGGCGTCAATGGCGCCGGATATTGCTAAATCCAACGTGGAAAAGTGCATAGGTCTTCTAGCGGGCGCCGGTAATGTTATGATAAAGATTAATCCTGGCGATTATGAGGTGATTAAGGAATATCTGCCGGATCTTGATCGGAAACATGAAGGGAAATATTCATTTATACTTGAACCGGATCACAATATTTCCCGCGGCGGCTGCCTGATAGAGATGGATGGTTCGGTGATTGACGGCAGGATAGAGATACAGTTTGAAAAGCTTAAAAAGCACATGGAGGCGCTCACATAATGCTGGCTGTAAAAGAAAAAGTCGACAAGATTAAAGGGATTATAGATTCGGTACATACTATCAATCAGAAAGGCGTGGTACGACGGGTTGTCGGTATTGTTATAGAAGCGTCTGGCCCGGCATTGAAAGTTGGCGACCAGGTTTCGGTTGAAACGCCTGGAAGGATCCTGCCCGGTGAGGTTGTAGGATTTAAGGATGGCTGCATATATATGATGCCTTTAGGGGAAATGTTCGGTATTGGCCCGGGGGCTATCGTTACAGCCGGCGGCAAAGCTATTAGCGTGTCTGTTGGTCCCGAGTTGTTGGGACGTGTTCTGGATGGATTGGGCCGAGCCATTGATAAAGGACCGCCGCTTCTGTGTCAGGAATCCCGGCCATTAACCGCATCCTCACCGCACCCTCTTGAAAGACAAAGAATCACCAAACCGCTTGTTACCGGTATTCGCTCTATAGACTGTTTTTTAACTATGGGTCAGGGGCAGAGAGTGGGCATATTTGCCGGGTCCGGCATAGGCAAAAGTGTGCTTCTGGGTATGATCGCAAGATCGTCGTCAGCTGATGTTAACGTTATTGGGTTAGTTGGAGAGAGGGGCCGCGAAGTACGCGATTTCGTTGAAAAAGATCTTGGGCCGGAAGGTTTGAAAAAATCCGTAATCGTTGCCGTGACTTCCGATGAATCACCTCTTCTTCGAATCAAAGGGCTAATGCTGGCAACAACGATAGCCGAATATTTTAGAGACCAGGGCAGCAATGTAGCTCTCATGGTTGATTCATTGACCAGGGTAGCCATGGGGCAGCGTGAAATCGGTCTGTCAATCGGCGAACCGCCAACTACCAGGGGATATACTCCCTCGGTGTTTTCATTATTTCCGAAAATCCTTGAACGAGCCGGTCAATCGAAAAACGGCAGCATCACGGGCTTTTATACAGTCTTGGTCGAGGGCGATGATTTGTCAGAACCGATAAGCGATATTACAAGGTCAATTCTTGACGGACACATTGTTCTCTCGAGGAATCTCGCCTCAAAACTTCATTATCCGGCGATCGATATCCTCGAATCGATAAGCAGGCTTATGCCTGATATCACTACCGAGGATCATTTGAAGACCGCCAGCGAGTGCAGGAACATACTGGCCGATTACCGCGATGCCGAAGACCTGATTAACATCGGCGCCTATGTGAAAGGATCATCCGCAAAAATCGATTTCACTCTTGAAAGAATCGATTCCTTAAACGATTTTCTGAAACAGCCGATTGAAAAGAGAAGCGATTTTGCTCAATCTCTGGCAAGATTAAAGCAGATTTTAGACGGTCCTCAAAATAATGAAAAAGTTTAATTTCAGGCTGGAAAAGATCAAAAAATATAAGGCGCAGCTTGAACAAAGCCAGAAAATGAAGCTGGCAAAAAAGCAGGCTCTCTGTTTGATGGAAAAAAACATGCTGTCAGCAATAATATCCACACGGAATAAATATTTTGCAGAATATGGCGTCCGTGTACCGGGCAGGGTCAATATTAATATTCTTATTATTTCGAAGATGTATATCGACAAGCTTGGCCGGGACATAGTTAATCAAACTGAAAAAGTGATCGCCTCCGAAAAGGACGTTGGCGATGCTCAAAAAGAACTGTTGCAGGCAACTCGCGAAAAGAAAAAATACGATAAGTTGAAAGAAAAACATCTAAAAGTGTATAATAAGGGAATGATTCGAAGCGAAACCAAAGAGCTGGATGAGTTTGGAGCGAGAAGCAGCAGAAGCAATTTTGCAGATATCGCAGCTAACGTGAGTTGAAAATGTATGCACCGGAAATAAACTGCGCCTTACTTACAATCATATTGTCAGTATTATATCCTCATTCATAGTTATTGTCAGGAAGATAATCAGTTGGAAGCTTCCGGCTTACCTAATGGAAAAATATACCTTTCTTAAATGGAAATAATTTCTTTAAAGCGTCAATTCTATGGTAGAGGGGGCTTTTTCATAACCGGGTAACTCACAATCTTATAACACATTATCACAATCCATATACGGCGGCATGCGGCTTGCTTAACCTATAGGTGGGAAAATGTATGAACGACGATGAAGTTTGCTTTTAAAATACTGGGCTACGTTACTATGATAGCGATCAATTTTCTGATTTATGTATTTGTATTTTTTATCCTGATCGGAATGGAACCGCATCATGGTATGGCCTATGCAAGGTATAAAATCGATCAGATAATTTCAGACAGCGTTTTTGTTGCAGAGCAGGAAATTGTAATAAGCAAAGAGATGCAGAAGGAAATTGATAAAACCAAAGCCATTGTAGCGGCAGAATTAGAAGATTTAAAAAAGCAGAGAGCGCAATGGTTTAAGGATAAAACAGAACTTGAAGCGATGAGAGATAATATTCAGAGAATGGTCAAGAAGAAAAGCAAAGAAGAAGAAGATAGAATGTATAAGCTGGCCAAGATTTACGACGGCATGGATCAGCAAAGTGTTGCCGAGGTTTTCGCCCAAATGGATGATTCTCTTATCGTGGCAATCTTGCCTAAGATGAAGCCTGCTAATGCCGGCCTGGTTTTAGAATTTCTGCCGGCGCAAAGATCGGCAAAGCTTTCAAGGATGTTATTAAAGGAGATGTAAATTGGGCCAGTTGTTTTTTAACATTTCAGCATTAGCCAGCCATTTAATTGCACAATCGGAGACGCCGTCTCCTCATAAAACTGGCGTCAATACAGATTTTGACAATCTCCTGAAACTGTCGGTGGTAAATGAAAAAATCTGTCAACAGCGCGGGCAAATTCCGGATTTTGATCTTCTGTATTCGATTTTAAGCAATGTTCCGGCAGTCGCCCTGGACATGGATCAAAGTGAGATTCTACCGTTTAGCAGTTATACTAAATACGAGGACTATGGTATTAACACGGTAAAGCCGCCAGGCCATATGTTAAACATGGGTTCGCCCGCTGAGCTATATTCTCCGGAATCAATGACAGTTTCGGAACTTGAATATCTCGTAACCTCACAAGCCGTTCCCCTGACATTAGACCTGAAGAAGAGCGGCGTTCAGAATGATATTTTTGCAGACAAAGCCCCGGAGGATAATCCTTCAGATCTTCCCGATCTGCCAAAAATGAATAGCGGTAAAACCAACGATATCTTAAATTCAAACCAAATTCACAATCACAATAATGATTCCCTGAAGGCTTTACAATCACTAAACTCGATTAGAGGTAATATTCAGGAAGAGACATTAGAAAACCTTGTCAAAATGGATACTTCCCCTAAGGCAATTCAATTTAGTAAAGCTCCAATTGCTCATGAGGGAACCCGAATCTCAGTCAACGCCATCAATCCTGAATTGAATATAGTAGAATCGTCGGCAGTGAAATTTCGCGCCCTGCCTGATGGCGGTTTGCGTTATTCCAGGATAACCTTTACCGTTGACCAGCTATTTGAAGAAAACCGTCGCTCTGTATCTGTAAAGGTGCTTGATGAGACCGACAAGGTGATAGATCATAAAGTACCTGTTGCCAGGTTAAGAGAATTAGTTAAAAAGTATCCTGACAGAATTCTAATCGAGGTAAAATCCTCCTCATCAAACTCAACTAAAGTAGACAGCGACAGTAAATTCATCGGTCAGCAGGCATTGAAGGCAACCCTGCCGGAAATTCAGCCGGCTGAAACAAATAAATCGGTGATTTTTGATTTACGATCTCTCTTGTCAAAAGATGGTTCTGATAATGTAAACGTTATTCAAAAAACTCTAAGCGGCGCTGCTCAGGCTAATGTTACGGCAAAGGCTAATATTGCAGCAAAGGCTAATGTTGCGGCAAAGGCTAATGTTGCGGCAAAGGCTAACGTTGCAGTAAAGGTCAATGCATCTGAAAATCACCCTTTAACAAATAATATCCCGGTGCATAAAGCCGGTTATGAATACAGCCCAAAACAGGCTATGGAGAAAATCAATCGAATTTCAGATGAGCCTGAGTTTTCATCACGAACCATTAATGAATCAGACAATAAGGATGTCCTTACCAGAACGCCCGCACAGGTTAAAATAGCCAGAGTAAATGATGAAAATAACAGTAAAGAATGTAATGAAAAATCTAAGGAGTTTCAGTTGCCTGATAATAAAGGGGGCGCTGATGCCAAGACCTCGGTTGAGTTGGGTAAGGGCACAAATCCATCATCCATTATTAACGATGGCGTTTTCAAACATCAGCCTGGCATCAAAACGCAGCCTCCATCGACTGATTTACAGAGCGAGAATTTAAGCGCTGATGAACCAAAAACAGCGAGAATCGCTGAAAATGTTGAAAAAATAATAGAGCAGTTGAAATCGAAACTGGTCGTCAATTCTAAAAACACTCAGATGATCATAAGGCTGAAGCCGGAAAGCCTGGGCAGGATTAGAATTGATTTTAAGTATGATGGTGAAACGGTAAAGGCATTGTTTAGAGTTGAAAATCTCGAGGTCAAATATGCGCTGGATTCGGAGCTGCCGAAATTGAAAGCAAACTGGAAAATAGATGACTATAAAGTGGAAATAAACAGCTTTGAAAATAACCCGGGCTCGTTTAACGGTCATCGTTTTTATTCTGGAAGGGCAGAACATGATCGGTTGAATCGTACATTTTCCTCAAATAATGAACTTTCAAACAATGAACTGGCCGCTGATAGTAAAATTAAGCATTCGGTCAACTTATATGGCGGCGCAATTGACCTTGTCGCTTGAAAGGAGGTGAAAAATGACATACATATCGGACTTGCAGTTTTATAATCCGCTGTATGATGGCTACGATACAGCGGTTGATCGAAGCCTCGGTAAAGACGATTTTTTGAACCTGCTGGTTACCCAGCTTCGCAACCAGAATCCGTTAGATCCAATGCAGGACCAGGAATTTATTGCCCAGCTTGCCCAGTTCTCACAGCTTGAGCAGTTGGAAAATATGAATTCCTCGCTTGCGACCACCACTCAGGTGGATTATCTGATGAGCCAGACAATTGCGAACACCATGGCTACGACACTAATAGGCAAAACAGTTATTGCCGAGGGCGCAGATTTCTTTCTAACCGCAAACGAGGATGTTGACATAAGCTTTAATCTTGCCACGGAGGCCGCATCGGCGGAAATCAAAATATTCAACGATAGCGGTACCCTGGTTCGAACCATCCAGTTGGATGATTTACCCAAGGGCAACAGCACCTGTACCTGGGATGGCCGCAATGATGAGGGCAGCCTGTTAGGTTCGGGCGATTATTCCTACGAAGTCACAGCCATGACCTTATCCGGGGAAAGCTTGATTGTCAATAAACGAGTGATCGGCGTTATTAATTCGGTGAAATACATTGACGGCCAGGCTTATCTTATTGTCGGCGGTTACAAAGTAGCTCTGTCAACGATTATCGAGGTCGAACAGACTGGCGGGACAGCGTCAAATTATAACAATTAAAACCTATTAATGAAGGAGGTGAGAAATGAAAGTTCATGGCATTGATAAAACCGCTAACATCATATCGACCAAATTGCCTGTAAAGAGTTCCGTATCGAAGGAAAAACAAGGCGATTTTCAACGTATTTTTAAAGCGGTTATATCAAATAAGACCGACTTGAAATTTTCCGGTCACGCTATAGACAGACTAACCGACCGTGGTGTGCAGCTTGATGAAAACACCGTTACCCGGTTGGACAAAGCGGTCTCAGCCGCCGGGGAAAAGGGCTCAGGCCAGTCGCTGGTATTGCTGGATGAGATGGCATTTTTGGTTTCTGTTAAAAACAAAACAGTAATAACGGCGATGGAAACTGACATGATGAAAGAGGGGATATTTACTAAAATAGACAGCGCTGTAATTGGCTAATATTAAACCGGGCTGGACCCCCAAACGGGGAAGCCCATGATCCGGCCTGACCGGTCGGATAAATGGAGGAGATTTAAGTTATGATGGCATCACTTTTTGCCGGAGTATCCGGCTTGAAAAACCACCAATTGAAGATGAACGTTGTGGGCGACAACATTGCCAATATCAATACGATTGGCTTCAAAATGGGCCGGGTCACTTTCCAGGAGGCGCTGGTGCAGACTTTAAGAGGAGCTTCCAGGCCAACCTCGACCCAGGGCGGTTGTAATCCATTGCAATTGGGACTCGGCATGTCTTTGAATACAATCGATAATATTTTCCTGCAGGGAGGCTTAGAAACTACTGGCCAGATAACCGACCTGGCAATTCAGGGCGCCGGCTTTTTTGTGCTCTCAGACGGTCAGCAGGATTTTTACACACGCGCCGGGGCATTCAGTTTTGACGCCACTTCAAATATGGTAAATCCCGGGAATGGATTTGTTCTTCAGGGGAAAATGGCTGATGTTGACGGGACAATTCCTGCAAATGTCTCTATCGGTAATATCACACTGCCATTTGGCCAGCAGGATCCAGCCAGAGCAACAGAGGAGATTGTACTTGGTATGAACCTCGAGTCAAATGCTACAGATTCTGAGGCGTTACTTATTTCAGCGGGTTCTTCTAACGTAAATACTGTTTCCGGTTTTGCGAGAGATGGCTCCGGCGGCACGCATTCGATAACTATTACCGGAAATAACGCTGAATTTTCGCAGATGGCGGGAACTCATGCTAACGTACTGACCGATGTACTGGCCGTTGATATAACTCCGACTATAAATGTCGGCGGCGGCTCTTTGCCGGCAGATGATTATGTTTATCGGGTAATTGCAGTCAATGCTCTCGGGCAGTCGACCTGTGAAGATATTGTGGTGAACGGTGTGGCGCTCAACGATTCGGTCACCCTCGATTGGACCGGTAATATCGACGCCGATGCTACTGAAGTCTGGATTTACAGGAAAAGAGCTACAGCGGACTGGACTGACGCTGACTGCGGCTTGCTTGCGCAAGTAGCCGTTGGTGCGAATACTTATATTGATGATTACTCTGATCAGGCCTCTCCCTCAAATCCCTCCTCGATTAACACAACCGTTAATCTAACCGGTGATGAGTTATTGTCTGCCCTGGGTGTAACCGATATTTCGGACTTTCAGATAAGTGTGGATAACGGCGCCTGGGCTACATTATCTCAGCTCACTCTCAATTCGACAATCAATGATTTAATGGCCGCTATAAACTCAAATGCACCGGGAGTTACGGCCTCTATTCAAAACGGCGAAGTTCATCTTAAACGTGATTATGCCGGCGCGGCCAGTATATATAATATCCGTGTCCGGGATCAGGGAGCTACAGATGTATGCGAGATGATATTTGATGCATCAGGCAGTCTTAACATTGCTAACGGAGCCGCATCCACACTGGTGGCAACTGATATATTCACTCCAAATGTTACCGGTGTGCCTCTTGATCCTGTAATATTATCGCTTCTAACTGACAGCGATACCGGTATTATAACGGGAATTTCCGATTTAGGCGGCGGCGGCGTCACTGTTTCGAGCGGTCAGGCAGGTCTGGCAGCTTCAACCCTGGTCATTGAAACTGAAGATACTCAACATGCAACCAGTATAACCACCTATGATTCTCAGGGCGGCAAACACACTATCACGATAACTTTTACAAAAAGCTGGAACGATAATGAATGGTTTTGGAGCGCTGAAGTCAGCGCCGGTGAGTCAATCCGTTCGGGAGGTTCAGGTACAGTTAATTTCAATCAGGATGGTTCACTGGCATCATTCGGCTTTGACGGCGGCGCAACATCATTGAGGATCGATCCTAACAACGGCTCCGAGAATATGGATATTGACCTGATAGCAGGCTCACCAGCGGCGTTTGACGGTTTGACGGGATTTGCCTCCTCGTCAACAGCGGCGGCCCGATCGCAGGACGGCTATGGTCTTGGAGTTTTATCAAATATCTCAATCAGCCCTTCGGGAACTATCACCGGAATGTTCACAAATGGAGTATCGAGGATTCTGGCTCAAATCTATATTGCGGAATTCAACAACCCTGCAGGATTGTTAAAATCAGGTAGAAACATGTACCAAACATCTCCCAATTCAGGCGCGGCGATTATGGGGATTGCCGATACGACATCATCCTCCACGATCACCTCAGGCGCGCTGGAAATTTCGAATGTCGATTTGGCGCAAGAGTTTACGGGAATGATTGTGGCTCAGAGGGGCTTTCAGGCGAACGCCAGAGTAATTACAACTTCTGATGAAATGTTAAATGAACTGGTGGCGCTCAAACGATAGCCGATAAATATAGGGGGAGGGTAAACCTCCCCCTGTAAAGGAAAAGAACGATGATTAAAGTAACCAGATTAAATGATTCCGAACTTGTGATTAATACCGACATGGTAGAGTTTATCGAAGCTATCCCTGACACAATAATCAGTTTGACCACAGGGAAGAAAATCATGATTAAAGAGAGCGTTGATGAAATTATCGAAAAGATTGAAGATTATAAAAAACGAATACACCGGTTAGATATTAAGGATAAACAGGCGAGGTAGATATGCCAGAAGTCGAAAAGATGACGCCTCCGGATTTGGAGCAAACCAAGAAAGATAAAGCTAAACCCGCTAAGAAAAAAAGCAAACTCAAGGTAAACCTGATAATCATTGTCGCATTGCAGCTGTTGTTGGCCGGCGGCGGATTTTTTGTAGTAAACAATTTTATCAAACGTGATCCGGGGCTGCAAAATGTTCTGGTTGAGGAGCGTCTTAAAGCCGAGGAGGAAGAGCAAGAGGAAGGGGATAAAGCAGACCATGGTGAAGATATTCCCAGGCAGATTTGCCTTCTGGAGGATATAATTGTTAACCCGGCTGGCACAAGAGGAAGCCGTTATCTCTCAGTTTCAATCGGCGTTGAAATGGATGTCGTATCAAGCGACGAGAAAGCAAGCGGTGATCATGGCGAGGAAGCTCAGTCATCGTCCGGCAGCCCTATTGATAATAAGAGATTGCAGCTGCGGGATGCGTTGATTCAAATTCTATCGTCAAAAACGATTTTGCAGTTGACGACTACTGAGGAAAAAGAATTGATAAGAAGCGAAATATTGGAAAGTTTCAAGGAAATCCTGGAACCTATAGCTGTTCACCGGATTTATTTCGTTGATTTTGTATTACAGTAGCTATGGCAAAGATATTATCACAGAATGAGATTGATGCACTGCTTAACCAGGTAACCCCCGGTGATGAGGGTCAGTCTTTTGATGATCTTGGTAAAGAGACGGATGCTTCCCGTAAAGCGGTTACTTATGATTTCAAGCATCCCAACCGAGTCTCAAAAGATCAGATGAGGACTTTGGAATCCCTTCACTCAAATTTTGCCGGTCATTATGGTTCTGCGCTTTCAGGTATCACTCGTTCAGTAGTTGATATTGATCTTCTATCAGTTGACCAGATCACTTATTCAGAGTTTATTATGTCATTGGTTTCACCGTCATCAACCTACGTGTTTTCTATATCGCCCCTTGAGGGAGGAGGGATACTCGACTTTAACCCCTCAGTCGTTTTTGCCTTTGTTGACAGGATGTTTGGCGGCAAAGGAAAATCCATGAGTACTGAACGCGAACTTACCGGCATTGAAAAATCAATCATGACAAAGATTATAAACAGGGGATTTAAAGAACTTGAAAAAGCCTGGTCGCATATTATCTCGCTGCAAATCAAAATGTCGGCATTTGAGTCCAATCCGCAATTTATTCAAATTGTGCCTCCCGGAGAAACAGTAATTGTAATTTCACTGCAGATTAAAATGCAGCAATCATCGGGAATCATGACAATTTGCTATCCATATCTCTCCCTGGAAAGCATTGTCAACAAGCTGTCGGCTCAAAACTGGATTGATATAAATAAAAAGATGATGGATGATAATGACCGTTTACAAAATGTGAAACGACTGGTACCTGTCACGGCGCTTATCAAGGCGGTGCTCGGCAGCACAAATGTTACTATTCGTGATCTTATTAATATTGAGAGAGGCGATGTCTTAAGAATAGATCGTCATGCACACACCGATATCGATTTGTATGTAGGTAATATCCTGAAATTTCAGGGCAAACCGGGAAGGTCTGGAAAACAATTAGCCGTGAAAATTAACAATATTATTTGAGGTATAGTTATGGACGAGGAAAAACAGTCACCACTGGATGATAAGGAGAAGAATGGGCAGCCTGATGCTCCAGTAGACGATTCGATGACTGAATCACAGGATGCAGAAACGAAGGAAACATCATCTGCAGGCGATGATCTGGCAATGCCGGATATGGATTTACCCGCGTCTGATTCCAAAGACCAGGATCAGGCTGAATCATCGGCGGATGATGCTGCAAAACCGGAAGAAGGGCAATCTGAGGCGAAATCCGATACGGAATTAAAGGCGGTAGAAGAGGAACCGTCAGCCGACTCAGATTCGGCATCACAGCCGTCTGACAATCCAGATGACTGGAACGAAGACGACGCCGAAACGGCCATGCTTAAAATGATGGAAGACGACGCCGGCGCTGGAAAAGAAACATCGGAAACGCCATCATCCGCTCCTTTATCTGACGACTCACAACCGGTAGTGGAAAAAGTTGCTTTTCAGACTCTTCAGCCTGAGGGGAAGTCTGAAGCTAAGAACCTTGATATGCTTATGGATGTTTCTCTGCCGATTGCGATAGAGCTGGGGCGAACCTCTATGGCTATCGAGGATATTTTAAATCTCAGCCCTGGTTCGGTAGTGGAACTTGATAAGCTGGCGGGTGAACCGGTCGACCTGTTAGTAAATAACAAACTCTTGGCCAAGGCTGAAGTTGTTGTCATCGATGAAAATTTCGGCGTTCGCATCACCAGCATGGTTTCCCCGCAGGACAGGATCAGGAACCTGCAATGAAGATTATAACCGTTTTATTTGTAGTCTTAGCGATACCCTGCCTGTCGGCCGCTCAGGATACAACAAATGTTTTTCCCGGACAGCCCGAGATTACTTATAATCCAGGAATAGCCGGAATTCTTTTTAAGCTTTTTATATCGCTGGTTGTAATTATCGGATTGATATATTGTTCAATATTTTTATTAAAAAAAATCAGCAACAAAACTTCTCACTCAAGCGATCAATTGATAAAGGTTGTCGGCAAGTCATACCTTACTCCCAAACAGAGCCTTTATATTGTCAAGATGGGTTTATCGTACGCTGTTTTAGGAGTATGTGAAAACTCAGTAAGCCTGCTTAAGGAGCTGTCACCGGAAGAAGTGGAGTCTTTAAAGCAACCGCCTCCAAAAAGTAATGGTTTTCAAAATGTTTTGAAATCGGTATTAAGACGATGAAGTGTATTAAAGTTGTTTTATTAACTGTTATACTATTAGCGATACTTGGCAATACTGTATCCGCGCAGACTCTGCCGAAAATCTCTGTCGGAATCGAGGAGGGAGAGAGCGCCAAAGACCTTTCGGTCACGCTTCAAATTCTTCTGCTTCTTACCGTATTAACTCTGGCGCCGGCTATTGTAATTATGCTGACATCGTTTATAAGAATTGTTGTTATTTTTTCGTTCTTACGTCATGCAATAGGCACTCATCAGATGCCGCCCAACCAGTTGTTAGTCGGGCTCGCAATTATCTTAACGGCTTTCATTATGGCTCCGACCATGACCAAAATCAATGAGACCGCATTACAGCCGTACTTGAAGGATGAAATCAGCCAGAAAGAGGCTTACGACACCGGCATTAAACCGATCAGGGAATTTATGTTAAAACAGGTCCGGGAAAAAGACTTAGCGCTGTTTGTTTCTTTATCCGGCAGGTCAAAACCAGAATCCCCGGACGATTTGCCGACATACCTTATAATACCCGGTTTCGTTATCTCCGAGTTGAGGATTGCCTTTCAGATAAGCTTCATCCTGTTTATTCCATTTATAATTATTGATATGGTTGTGGCCTCGGTGTTAATGAGTATGGGTATGTTAATGCTGCCGCCAATTATGGTGTCGCTGCCATTTAAGATATTGCTGTTTGTTCTGGTTGACGGCTGGTATATGATAGTTAAGTCAGTAGTTTCCAGCTTCAACTAAAGGCTGGATAATTAGAGGCGTTGTTATGGATTTGACATATGCTGTGGCATTAGGAAGAGCGGCAATCTATACGGTATTAATGGTGGCCGCACCGATGCTTGTTTTTTCACTGCTGGTGGGTTTGACAATAGCAATTCTTCAGGGCGTAACCCAGATTCAGGAGATGACGCTTACTTTTATACCCAAGATTATTGCCGTTGCCGTAGCCCTGATTGTATTTCTTCCCTGGATGATAAACACTCTCTTGAACTTTACCACGCAATTATTATCAATAATACCGACCCTGGCTCGTTAGAACTCTTATTATCTTTCTTTCATAACGGCCCCGCAGGGGATCTTTTTTTTATCTGGAAAAAGCTTCAGGTAAAAATCGGAATATTTTTCCGATAAAATAGATCGGACTTTGAGACCTTTCTCAATCTATTGATTTAACATACAGAATGACAACAACATACACCAATTCTCGTTGAGCGATCATTCAGGCATAAGCATTGCTTAAGCAGGGAATAGGAGGATTACGTTTAATGTCGCTGTTGCAGATTAGTGCTCTTGAATTTGAAAAACTGCTTCTCATCATCTTACGGGTCGGAGGGATAATGACAGTAGCCCCGATGTTCGGTCATCGCAACATACCCAGTATGGTCAAAGTAGGTTTCATAATTGTCATCAGTATAGTGTTATTGCCAACGATTCCCGCATCTTCCATTGATTTTCCTCCGGAACTTTTCAGTTTAGCCGGCGTTCTGGTAAAGGAGGTAGCCGCTGGATTGGCGATTGGCTTCACCTCGCTGTTCCTTTTTATAGCCGTTCAGATTGCCGGCAATATCATCGGTCTTCAGATGGGGTTCGGTATTGTCAATGTGATCGACCCCAACTCTTCAACACAGATTCCGATAATCGGACAGTTCCAGTTTCTCATGGCGATGCTGATTTTTCTGGCAATCGACGGACATCACATTCTGATTTCAGCCATTGCCGGCAGTTTCAAGGTAATTCCACTTGGACAAATAAACTTTAGTGAAGTCTCCGGCGAGCTTTTAGTCAGAGGCGCTGTTAATACATTGGCCCTGGCAATAAAGCTTGGCGCTCCCTGTATAGTAACCCTGTTTTTGCTTGATGTTTCCCTGGGAATAGTCGCTCGAACGGTTCCCCAGATGAATATCTTTATAGTCGGTTTTCCGCTCAAGATCGGCGTCGGTCTGTTCATGCTGGGGATTTCATTTCCCATAATTGGCTATGTTTTTAGCAAGCTGCTGCAGGATTTGGACAGCAACCTTAACTACCTGATAATGGCCATGCGGCCAGCATAAGTTATGGCAGACGAAAAGAGTCAAGACGAAAAAACTGAACAGCCAACTCCCCGAAAACTGGAGGAGGCCCGAAAAAAGGGGCAGGTAGCCCGTTCGCAGGAGCTTAATTCTATAGTTATCATATTTATGGGGATGCTGGCTTTACTTATTTTTTCGAGTCACATTCTTTCAAATTTGATCCATTCATTCCATTTCAATTTTAATAAAATCGGCACAACAGAAGTGACCACTGCTACTTTCTATAATCTATTTATTGCTAACGGCGCCACTCTGGCAAAAATCGTCGTGCCGGTAATGATGCTTTTAGCCGTGACAGGTCTTTTGATAAACCTGGCACAGGTGGGCGTGAATTTTTCCATGGAGGCAATAAGTCCCAAATTTGACAAGTTTAATATAATAAAAGGATTTAAAAAGAAATTTTCAACTAGGACATTATTCAATTTGGTCAGGGACGTCTTGAAAGTAATCCTGATCGCTTATGTCACTTATTTGACCTATAAAAGCGAAATGAAAAATTATATACCGCTGGCCGACCAGGAACTGGGTCAGATTTTTTCATTTGCTTGCAGGGTTGCCCTAAAAATTATGCTGAGGGCTTCCGGTGTTCTGCTGTTTTTGGCAATACTCGATTACGCTTACCAGAAATACGACCACATAAAAGGTCTGAAGATGACAAAGCAGGAAATCAAGGACGAAATGAAGCAGCATGAGGGGGATCCCCTTATCAAGATGAGGATCAGGCGAATCCAGCGTGATATGGCTCATGCCAGAATGCTGCAGGAAGTGGAAAAGGCTGATGTTGTGGTCACCAACCCCATTCATATCGCGGTGGCTTTAAGATACGATGTGGATACGATGTCCGCTCCAAAGGTTGTGGCCAAGGGTGAAAGGCTTTTGGCTGAGAAGATAAAAGAAATCGCTGAAAAAGCAGGCGTGCCCATTGTCGAGAACAAGCCGCTGGCGCGAGCTTTATTTGAGGCGGTAGACATTGGGATGTCGGTTCCTGCTAAGTTGTACAAGGCTGTGGCTGAAGTGCTGGCTTATGTATACAGGCTTAAGGGTAAAATCTGATGACTGATCTGACCGGCGCTAATAAATCGGTATTAAATCGCCTGACAGAGCATTCTGATATCGTGCTGGCGGTAGCGGTTGTCGCTATCCTGGGGATACTGGTGCTTCCTATTCCGTCGCAGTTTTTGGATTTTATGCTGGCATTCAATATCACTTTATCGCTGGTGATCCTGCTGGTGACAATGTATATAACTCGTCCGCTTGATCTGTCGGTGTTTCCGAGCATGCTTTTAATCATAACGCTATTCCGGCTGTCCTTAAATGTCGCTTCTACCAGGCTGATTCTGGGAAAGGCGTATGCCGGAGAAGTTATCGCCTCGTTTGGCAACTTTGTTGTGGGCGGCAATTATGTAGTCGGGTTTATCATCTTCTGTATCCTGGTAATCATTCAGTTTGTTGTTATCACTAAAGGCGCCACCAGAATCGCTGAGGTTGCAGCTAGGTTTACTCTTGATGCCATGCCGGGCAAACAGATGGCCATAGATGCCGATCTTAATGCCGGTTTGCTTACCGAAGATGATGCCAGAAAACGCCGTGATGAGATCAGTAGTGAAGCAGACTTCTATGGAGCTATGGACGGCGCCGCCAAGTTTGTCCGAGGGGATGCTATCGCCGGAATACTCATAACCCTGATTAACGTTATCGCCGGAATAGTCATCGGCGTAGTCCAGAAAGATATGCCGGTGGGTCAGGCATTGACTACATACACATTGTTAACAGTTGGCGATGGTCTTGTCACTCAGATACCTGCGCTGATCATCTCCACATCCGCCGGCATTGTAGTCACCCGGGCGGCCTCAGAGTCAAATCTCGGAAAAGACTTGACGAGACAATTGACTTTGTATCCTCGAGCAATAATGGTTGTGGCGTTCATTCTGATGTTCTTTGGTCTGATACCCGGTATGCCGACATTGCCGTTTATGTTTCTTGGCGGTATGACCGGCGTTATAGCTTATACCGCCATTCAGGCAAAGAAAAAGCAGGAGCAAACTGCCGAAGCTGCAGAGGAAACTAAAGTTTTGGAACCTCCGGAAAAGATGGAGGAATATTTAAAAGTCGATGCAATGGAGGTGGAAATTGGCTATGCCCTTATTCCGCTGGTCGATATTTCTCAGGGTAACGACCTTTTAGACCGCATCGGCATGATCCGTCGCCAGGTGGCGGCTGAGATGGGGTTCCTTGTTCCGCCAATTAGAATCAGGGATAATATCCAGCTTCAGCCAAATGAATACCAGATTAAAATTCGCGGTCATAAAATAACCTCAGCGGAACTTTTCCCCGGGCAATTTTTAGCTATCAATCCCGGATTTGTCACCGATCCGATTGAGGGACCCGATGTGAAAGAACCGGCTTTCGGACTGAATGCCAAATGGGTCAGTGAAAATCTGAAATCACTGGCTGAAAAGAACGGCTATACCGTTGTTGAACCGGCCGCAGTGCTGGCCACTCACCTAACCGAAATAATAAAATCACACGCCGCTGATTTTGTTACCCGTCAGGAAACGTCCAACCTTATAGAAAATGTCAAGGCGGATAATCAAGCCCTTGTGGAAGAAGTAATCCCGAATCAGGTCGGGCTGAGTGTCGTTCAGAAGGTCCTGCAAAATCTGCTTGAGGAGAGAATCTCCATTAAGGATTTACCTACCATACTGGAAACTATCGGTGATTTCGCTTCTTCATCAAAAGATCCTGACATCCTGACTGAATATGTCAGGCACAGCTTAAACCGTACCATAACGGAATTATACATGAATTCAGTCGGCGGTATGACAGTAATGACTCTTGACCCCGACCTGGAGCAAAAATTGATATCGCAGATTCAGCAGACCAAGCACGGCCTGACGCTGGTCTTGCCGCCGGATATCGCAAAACAGGTTTACGATGTAATAAAACAGGCAAATGAAGAAATGCAGGCCCAGGGATATACTCCGATGCTCCTGGTATCGCCTAATATAAGGCTGGTGTTGAAACGCTTAATCAAGCCTGTTGCGCCAAATATGGCGGTTATATCATATAACGAATTACTCCCGGAAATAGAAGTTGAAAGCATAAAAACTGTGAGGTTAGCAGATGATAATTAAAAAATTTGTCGCCCCTACCATGCCTGAAGCAATATCCAAGGTTAAAAAGGAACTTGGCGATCAGGCTGTAATTCTTAAAACTCGAATGAACAGAAAAGCGGGCGGTCAGAGTAATTTCAAAGGGGTCGAGATTACCGCCGCTATTGAATCGGATTCAAAGTCGAGATTTAAGCTTCAAACCGACGGTAAACCTGAAACAAAAACTACCGTTGTTGAAAGTACTGTGCCAGAACAGCCGTCTGTGTACACTTCTGAAAAATTAGACAGCCTGATTGATCAGGTGGCTGATTTGAAGAAAGCTGTCGATGAGAAATCCAACCGACAGATGCAGTCATTCTTTGGCAATCTTTCGGCAGATATGCTGGAAGCTGGAAGAGAACTCATCAGCCGGAATATCTCCGAAGAGTTGGCTTTTGCCGTTATATCACGACTGGCTCAGTCGGAAAAATCGCTGAATCTTGGCCGGGACGAGATAAACAAGCGAATTGAACAGATATTCTGTTCGATGCTCTCTCCCGGCGAGCCAATCGATGTAAACAAAGCAGGCACAACAACAGTCATGTTTGTTGGACCGACGGGTTCGGGCAAAACCGCGGCAATAGCCCGCGTGGCCATGCTTCATAAAATCGAGGAGGACGATAAAGTCGCAATAATAACCGCTGATAATTTCAGGGCCGATTCGAGCCAGCAAATAAAGTCATATTGCAGAATAATCGGCTGCCCATGTGGAGTCATATATACTCCTGAGGAGTTATCGATGGCCATAAGATCTCAGAAAGAGGGGTTGATATTAATCGATACTCCCGGCATAAGCCCCAATGATGATAAAGAAATCGGCGAAATGCAATCGCTTATCAGATCGGCAAGACCGCATGAAATCCATTTAGTCGTTCCTGCATCAACTCCGGCCAGGGATTTATCGAAGATGCTGACGGCTTTCGGTGAATTCGGCATCGATAAGATATTTTTGACAAAACTTGATGAAACCGATGCCCCCGGTGGAGTGATAACTGCGGTTATTGATTCGGGAAAGAAACTTTCTTATGTCAGCCGCTCGCGGGAAATCCCCGGTCAATTCGGCGTAGCTGTCCCCGAATCGCTGGCAAAA
Source organism: uncultured bacterium (assembly GCA_965603725.1). Classification (GTDB taxonomy): domain Bacteria; phylum Zixibacteria; class MSB-5A5; order UBA10806; family 4484-95; genus JAGGSN01. The sequence continues at coordinate 41,666 of CBFDEC010000004.1, forward strand.
GCGCTTATAGCAGAAATTGCCATTGAGGAAATCCAACCAAAATGGGAAATGGAAGCAGTGGGAATATGGCAATAGAAGCGGTAACGGGTATTGCGATTCTCTCTGGAAAGGGGGGAGTCGGCAAGTCGGTAATCTCATTAAACCTTGCTCTTAGCATGGGTTCGCTCGGCGTTAGAACCTTGCTCTTTGACGCTGCCTGTGGAGACCTTATCAATCTGGCAAATTTGGGATATCCTGACGCTGGGATTGATAAATCGTGCCTGTACAATCTTACTGACAATGTCGATTTGAATTCTCCGGCCGCCCCCGATTCTTATTCAGTGCATGATGAAAGTGATCTTGAGGATTTCCTGGCGGAAATAGCACGTTTTGCTTCAGGTTACAGGTGTGTTATTTTTGATTGCCCATCCGGAACCGGTCCCATCGCTTATATGCTGGCGGGCCTATCTGAGATGTCGATTATTGTAAGCACTCCTGATCCGACATCAATAGCCGGCGCTTATCTACTGGCGAAGTCGCTGTATTTTGACGGGCTTGCCAGACGGTGCGGGATTCTCTTTAACCAGGTCGACTCGGCCGACCAGGCGGCATCTCTTCAGACTAAATTCAATCTTCTAACCCGCCAGTTTTTACATCATGAATTTGAACATGTAGGACATATCCATAGCGATATCCGACTGGCAGAATCTGTCCTGGAACAGCAGCCATTGCTTTTAGAATCAACAAAGAGCGTTTCGAGCATAGATATCATTAATCTTGCCGAGAAGTTATGTCAAAACAGCGGGTTTCAATTTGAAACGGGCGATTTAAAAAGTCATTCAGGGCAATGAAGTTATAAACTGAATGACGATAAAATAATGGATGATTTAATATTTAGTCCAACAAGGAAGGTCTATGGCAACACAAACTATTTGGGAAAACTATAAAAAAACGCTGGATCCCTACACCCGGGATAAATTGCTGCAGGAATATCTTCCACTGGTAAAAAATGTGGCCAGCCGTATGGCAATTGGATTTCCAAAGTCAGTGGAGTTTAACGATCTTGTGAACACGGGTGTAATAGGTCTTATCGAAGCTTTTAATAATTTCGATCCAGCGAGAGGTGTAAAATTTGAGACTTATGCAGTACCCAGAATTCGAGGCGCAATCCTTGATGAGCTCAGAGCGCTGGACTGGGTGCCGCGTTCAACTCGAGCGAAATCGAGAGAGATCGAAAGAGCCATGACAAAGCTTGAAAACGAGTTAGGAAGATCGCCCTCGGAAAGTGAATTAGCCAAACAAATGAAAATCTCCACCGAAGATTTGTTGTCCGCTTTAGGAGATGTATCATCAACAACCCTTCTTTCACTCGATGAATTAATCTGTCGTGAGGACGACAACCGTCAGGTTCCCCGTATTGAAACAGTCCAAAACGAAGCGGTCAATAATGTGCTTAATGACCTCGAACGTTCCGAACTAAGAGCCTTTCTTATCAATGCCATAAGCACCCTTTCCGAACAGGAACGTTTAGTGGTTGCACTTTACTATTACGAGGAACTGACACTCAAGGAAATCGGCGAGGTAATGCTCATTTCAGAATCAAGAGTTTCCCAGATTCATACCAAGTCGGTTTTGCGATTAAGGGCGATGATAAGAGACAAGTTTGCTTTATAGGTCGAATATCAGCAGGTGAATAATCATGGCCGGAGGGTCCTTATGGTAAAACCGGTCGATTTACAGGACATTCTATCCAAGACTCAATTATTGGAAAAAATTCATCAGCTTCAGAAGTCTAATCCTGATGAAGCACAAAAGCAGTTTGCCCAGGAGTTGCAGAAAAAAGTCGCCGATGGTAGGAATAAAGTGGTCGATCTGCCGAAGTCCGACAAGATTATTATTCACCGCGATGATACCAAGAAAAAGAATAACCGTGAAAAAAGCAAAAAGAACAAACAAAAAAAGCAAGATGAATTGACTGATGATGAGAAGAGAAAATCAAAAAATATAGATTATCTTGCTTAAGGAGGAATAATGATTTTTGTAAATCCCTGGCTCATTATAGCCATGGTCGCCGTCAACCTGATCATGACTTTATTGTTGATTATTAAAGTCAGAAAACAGGAAAGGTTTCAAACCGATGAAGCTCATGCCAACCTCGAGTTGATAAACCAATCGCTTAATCGGCTTTCTGAAATTGCCGATAAGTTGGAAAGGAATATGAAGGATGAAGTAAGTTCTGAATATGTATCACGAATGCCTTCGGAAGAAAGTTCAAATAAAAGTAAGGAAAAACAAGCCCTGATAATGATTCGCCGCGGAGAAAAGCCAATATCAATCAGTAGAAAACTGGGCATCTCACGTTCCGAGATTGATCTTTTAGTCGCCTCTGAAAAACTGGGCAATAACAGCATAACCAATAAGTCGGGAGCTTACAATTGAGTTTCCGTATTCAGGAAATATCGCCGATGCCGATATTTATAGAAAAAATGTTTTTGAGGTGAACTGATTATGAGCAAGAGTCAAGAGCCATTTTATTATTCCCAGCTCGAATGTCCGATCTGTAATAACATCAATGATTATGGAAACATTCGGTCTGGCTCTTATAGTGAAACCGGTAAGGACACCGATTTTTGTCCAACGGGACGTGTCTGGCAAAATCCTGTTTATCAGAAATATGATCCGCTTTTATTCTTTATCGCTACCTGTAAGAAATGTTACTATTCAAAGGAGTTTGCAAGCGACTATAAAAACTGGAAGAAAGACACATCATTCAAAACCTATCGCTTGAAGCATATCCAGGAGAAACATTCAGCCGAGATTACAAAAGGCAGTGTCATTAAACTGCTGGGGTCGCATATTGACGAGCAGAAGTATCCTTTCGAGTCGGCAGCTATTAAACTTTTGCTGGCAATTCGCGACGAGCAGTTGTTGGAGCGGCCATCAAATCTTGACCAGGGAAGATTCTTTTTAAGAATTGCCTGGCTTTTCCGGGGGAATACAAGCCAATCGGGAAATGAAAATATCGGCGCTACTGGCTTGTTTGAAAAACTTCATAAATCCGTTTACAGCTCGCACAACGTATTACCCGGCTATGACGATAAGGTAAAGAACATTAAGAGCCTTGTTGAAAACGACTTTACCAGGATGTTTGAAAACGTTCCTACCGCTGATGAGTATAAAAAACGAATTGAGCAGATTATCGGCGAAATATCAACCACTCTCGATCCCCTTATGAAGGCCGGCTCCAAGCTGTTGGATGTTTTCGAGGACGCTGAAAAAGCCCTCGTAGGAGGCAAAGTCGATGCCGGCGAAGGCTTTCATAACTATCCAAGCTTTAAAGATTTTCTGATGAAAGCAAAAAGGCTCTGGGATGAGGTGCCCCTCTCGGAAAATGGCGCTTTAATCAAAGCGAGTGAATATTATCAAAAAGCTTATGAGACGAGCGGTCAAATCGGTCAGGGTCTTCAGCAGGTTCAGGCTGCTTATCTTATTGCAGAACTCTGTCGCCGGGTGGGGAACTATGAAAACGCCTCTCAATTTTTCAATCAAGTAATTCGCTTTGGTCGTGAAATGGTCCAGCGGAAACAGCTTGGGGCTTCAGATATCAAATATACAAATAAACTGCTGGAAATGGCTTTGGACCAGGCACGCTTGAATTTAAAGCAATCTGAGGAAGCAGGAAAATGAAAAAGATGAAGCCCGGAATAAAAAAAGACCCGGCTAAACTTGTCCAACTCTGGGAGAGACTCGAATTGAAGCTGGATCAGGATGGAAAGGTTGCCGGCTTCGTCACCCGTATTGAAGATATAGATAACGGCAGATTAACTGTCGAATGCCCGATTCGGATTTCCGGCGACCATGATCTGGCAGTCGGCCAGCATCTGGAGGTTACAGCCAACAAGCAGAATGCCTCATACATTTTTAAGGCCGTTGTTGCTGATATCGATTCGCAAAAAGAAAATTTAACTACTTTAGAGCCCATATCAGAATATAGAAAGACCCAGAGACGAAGGTTCGTTCGTATCGATATAGACGGCGATATTACGTTTAAGGCGGTTGATTCCGGTGAACAAAACAGGGGAACGTTCAGCTTTGAAAAGAAAGGTGAACTGCTCAATATTTCTGCTGGTGGTATCCTGCTGAGCACAACCGAGTCGGTAAGAGAGGACGATTTTCTGCTGATGAATTTCTGGATAAAAAACAGCCAGCGTCTGGAAAATATACTGGGAATTGCCAAGAGGGTTGAAACCTCAATTGATTCTGAAACGCAGAAACAAGAATACTTGGTTGGAATCGAATTTTTATCAAAAGAGAAATCGGAAAAACGCTTTCACTGGAATCTTGCAGAATATTTACCTTCGGATATTAATTTTTTCAACGAGGCGCTGCAGCAGCTTGTTGTTCAATTTGTATACAAACAGCAGGTGGAACTCAGGACAAAAGCGAAAGCCAATTTATGAGAATAATATTTGGGTCTCTTTTATTAGTATTGTTTACTAATCCTTTTTCCGCATTATGCCAAACAATTCCCTCGAATGTAGATATTGTAGCGTGTTTTGATCTAAAAGAAGATCAAAATAATTTAATAGACAGAATCAGCCCGCAGTTTGTAAGAGAACTTGAGCTTAAATCCAAAGATCGTCGGGTTAGTATACATATTTATGACGGTTCTCGTGAAGATTTCGACTTTTGGCTTGATTCTTTAAGCAGTCGATTCTATACAATAATTGAAGTTTCACCGGGCAGTTGGGTGGTCAACCGTTTATTTAATATCCCATTTGTATTCAATGTATATCAAAATAAATTTAAATTGGAGGCGTTTGTCAAATTATATCGTCGCGGCATAAAAATTCCAATTTTATTAGATAGATTTAAGATCAAAGTAAATGGGTCCAGAGCATACCAGCTGTTAAGAAATGATCCTCATGATGGAAGCCTGGTCGTTTCAAACAGTAAACGAATCTTGTATGAAGAAAAAGCCGAAAAGGAATTAGTTCAGCGGGTATCAAAAAAAGTATATAACTCAATGAAGGAGTATGGAGGATAACGCTGATGTATAAAAAAGCGCAGTATTCCAGGCTTGAACCGCCAAAGAAAGTATTGATTGTGGATGATGAAAAGTTGTCGCGTGACGTTATTTCAAAGACTCTGCACCGCTATCTTGGCTGTGAAGTTTATACGGCATCAAATGGCGATGACGCATTCAGTTTTTTGCGTTCGAATGATTTTGATTTAATGATTGCAGATCTGGTTATGCCGGGAATTCCAGGATTAGAATTGATCAGAAGAGTCCGTTTTACAAATCCCGATTTATTTGTGATTGTTGTTACCGGCAATGCCAATGACAACGATATTGTAGAGATAAAAAAAATGGGTATTAGCCAAATAGTATATAAGCCCTTTAAAATCACTTCATTTCTGGAGATGGTGGCGGATGCCCTGATAGAAAAAGAGCGTCAGAACAGTTTTGCATAAAATATCAATAAAGGAGGGTTAAGTGCCCCGTAGAAAGAAAGTTGATACTTCAAGTCATCTTGAAAAAGAATTAGCTTTGCTTTATGAAATAAGTACTTTAGTTCAGCTTTCGCCGTCAAATAAAGAGACTTTCGAAAAGGTCCTGCACTTAATCGGCAAGGTTATCGATTTCAGGTCCGCTTCGTTATTTTTAGTTTCCCTGGAAACCGGAAAACTTCATGAAGTTGCCAAGGTGGGCCGGAGTGTGGAACTTATCGGCTTTGTCGAGTTTGATATGGGGATGGGTTTTTCAGCCTGGGTCGCCAAAGAAAAAAGACCGATTGTCCTTAATAACCTTCGAAAGGATCACAATGGCAACCACATAAGATCGTTTATGTCTGTGCCTATGATTTTTAAAGATGAATTAATCGGCGTTATAAATTTTGCTAATGACCAGCCCGGCGCTTTTTCCGAGAGGGATATGCAGATAGTTGGAATTATCGCCGCCGAAACAGCGGTTACTATTGAAAGAATGATTTATGAATACCGACTCGAGAAGAAAAATGATGAACTTGTTGAAATCAACAGGAAACTAAAGAGGGCTCAGTATAAGCTGATAGAGCTTGAGAAAAAACAAACCGCGACCGAAATGGCAGCAACGCTAAATCATGAGATCAACAATCCTTTGGCAATAATTGCCGGTAACGCCCAATTTCTTTTGATGACGATGAAAAATTCCAGCCCGGCAATAATAAAGAGGTTAAAGGCTATCGATAAGGAAGCATCGGCAATTGCTAATATTACAGAAAAGTTCAGGCAGCTGGATTCATTAATTGTCGAGGATTATGTTAATGGAGATTCCAGCAAAATTATTAACCTTGAAAAATCAGTAAAGGCTGAAAAAGTGTGTTAGGCCAGGTCTTTTATAATAATACAGGACAAAATGATATTCTTACGATAGCCAATGCTTCCGTTGCCGGTTATTTCATTTTAAACGGGAATGGTCATCTCTGTCAGTCAAGCGGTCTTGTCGACGATATCCATGGCAATGATAACAGTATGTTAGACCGTTTCCCGATGATACAATATCATCTTCATAACCCGAACGCTTCCGGCGCTTTTTACAGGCTCTCTGATAAAACGTTTTTGTCCGGCAGCGATGAAGACCAAAAGTCAGTCTATATCGGCTCGTTACCCCATGAGGATAAATTGCTGGGAATTGTTTTTAAAGGTATTTTGCTTAATGTTGAAGTCGAACATATGAAATCAGAAATCTTTATATTGTCGTTGATTACCCAGGCCCTAAGGGCTTTTAACAGGGCGAACGACCTTGAAAATATCTTGAAAATAGTGTTAATAGGAGTGACTGCCGGCAGCGGACTTGGCTTCAATCGTGCGTTTGTGCTCTTAACTCAGGATGAACAAAATTGCCTTAAAGGCGCTCTGGCTAATGGGCCATCATCACCCGAGGAAGCTGGCCATATCTGGCAAAAATTATCCAGCGGCGAACTCACCCTGGAGAAAATGTTTGAAGAATCGTTAAGAAAAAATGAAAAAGAAAAACCGCTTTTAGAAAATATCATAGAAGATCTGGTAATTCCTCTCGACAACAAAGACAACATTTTTGCCAGATCCGCCCTCGAAAACAAGTCCATGATCATTAATGAAATGACCCTGGCCGGCAGCGAATATTCTGAACTTCATTCGAAAATTGGTCCAGGACCCATAGCGGTAGTTCCCCTGGTGGGTAACGAATATCTCCAAGGCGTATTAATTGCCGATAATTTTATTACCTGTAAAGAGATCACCGAAAATGATCTTTACCTGCTGGAGATATTTGCCAAATATGCGAGTGACTCTATCGAAAAGTTCAGGCTCTATAAAAGGCTGGCGAAAAAAGTTGAGGCTTTAAAGGAAGCCAATAGAATGATTATTTCAAACCGCGAAAATGTAATTAAGGCTGAAAAACTGTCGGTCTTAGCCGATATGGCCGAACAGGTAGCTCATGAAATTCGCAACCCGCTTACCGTAGTGGGTGGTTTTACAAAATTAATGCTTAAAAAAACGACCGCAGAGGACGAAAACTATGAAGATTTAAAAATGATTATCGATCAGGTTTCCAGAATCGAGCAGGCGTTGGAGAAATTCACCAGTTTGATGAATTATCAAAATAAGGATGACCGGGTTTGCGATCTTGGTGAACTGGTAAAATCAACTTTGGCTATGAACCTCCCGGGGATCGATTTCTCGAAATTTGAGGTTCAATATGAGAGGCCCGTGATGATTAAGATTGATCCCGATCTGTTCCGTCAAGCGCTTTTTATTGTCCTGAAAAGAGCGACCGCGATACAGCAAAACCAGGAGCATATTTTGCTGTCGATTGAAAGGTTTAACGACAAAATATCTGTTAATTTTAAATCCATCAGTCATGATAGCAGTCTGGTGAACGATTTGTATGATAGTTTCAGTTCATGGCAGAGTCATAAAAAATTTAAAGAGCTTTCAACATCTATAGAGATTTTGAAATTCTATGGAGGCAATATAGGATTGAAAGCGTCAAGTAATGAAGAAAGTAGTTTTTACCTTGAACTCCCAGTATATGAGGAGGTGTGATGAGCACAATATTAGTGGTCGATGACGAACCGGCGATACGCAAGTTGTATCAGAAAGAGTTTATTGATGACGGGCATAATGTTGTTCTGGTTGAAAACGGTATCAAGGCTATGTCGATAATCGAACAAGATAACGATATCGATCTGGTTATCCTTGATATAAAAATGGAGGAAATGGATGGTCTTGAAGTATTAGACGCAATCAGAAATAAACGTAAAGGTCTGCGGGTAATACTGAATTCGGCATACTCAACCTATAAAAATGATTTCACCTCGTGGCTTGCCGATGCCTACCTGGTAAAATCGCATGATTTAACGGAACTTAAGGATAAAGTCGAGGAGCTCTTAACAGTATAGATTATGAAAGAAAACAGGGAAAATTTAATTAAGACCATTGAATCAGTCTCAGAGCAAATTCAGATTCTCGCCTTGAACATTGCCGTCGCCGCAGCCAAGATGTCTTTTCGTAAAGAACTGTCCGTTGATGTCAATAGCAGATTGGGCCAATTAGTCAACCAGGCAACTCAGGCAGTTAAAAAAATGGGATATGTTCTACGGGCTGCCAGGTCCGATAAACCGAAACAAGATATTTTGACCAAGGATTATGAAATCAATATTGATTCCGAGATAATTTCTGATATTGAATATTCTCTTGAGACGATATTGGATGACAGCCAGAAAATTATGGAAATGCTTATAAAGGTCAAACAGGAATCTTTAGAAAACTACGGAGGTTGATTTGGGACGTCTGGTATTAGTTGTTGACAATGAACAGGATGTTCTCAACGTTCTTTCTGAGATACTTGGCTCTATGGGCTGTGAAGTATATAAAGCAAGCAATGGCATCAAAGCCCTGGAGATTATGGCAAATACCAAATTTGATCTTATTATTGCTGACCTGATTATGCCCGAAATGGGTGGACTGGATTTCTTAAAACAAATAAAAGAGAAAAAAAAGCATGCCCCAATAGTGATTACTGCCGGAATCGACCCGCAAACAGCGATGATAGATTTTAATGAATATGGAATAAGTGAGTTCATTAAAAAACCTTTTACGATTGATGACGTAAACCGAAAACTACAAAAGTACTTACAAAAGGAACCCGGGTCAATTGGAGCGTCCGTGTGAGTTTAATATTGCTATGCAGGATTATGTTCTAAGTTGCAATAATAATGTCAAATTAAAGTTGAATGTTTATAATTGTAACGAAAAAAAGGAAATAAAAAATCGTTTATTTTCTAAATAACATGAAAATAGTTTCGATATATTAATTAAGGCGATATTAAGATATTGATGAAAATTAATAGATATATTCGTCAATTATAAAAGGATCAATTGATATGCACCTTGCACCAATGGAGGTAAGATGAAAGAAAATGTCAAGATATTGGTTATTGATGATGAAGCGATAATGCGCAATCTTCTTTTGAAAATTTTGGAGCAGGAAGGTTATCAGATAACTCTTGCCGCCTCGTCCCCTGAAGCTATTGAAAAGCTGGAAAATGAGAGTTTTGAACTTGTACTTTCAGATGTGAAAATGCCGGAGATAAATGGCTTTGAGCTTTTGAAGACAATTAAGAGCAGATGGCCCCATATAGCGGTAATAATGATGACCGGTTATGGGGATGCATACACTGTTAAGGAAGCCTTGATGCTTGGCGCCGATGAATATATTACCAAGCCATTTAAGAGTCATGAAGTATCGTTAATTCTGGAACGCGCTTATTGGCGTCAGTTGGCCTCAAGAACAGGTCATCTGATTGATACAAATCAGTAGATAATTAACAATGATAAAAACTGCTGAAAAAGAAGCTAAACAAATCCAGAAAAAATTATCGGGTTTTACTCTGACCGTTAAAATTTCAGTCGATGAGATGCTGGCTCATTTGATTATTGAGCAGAATGATAAAGATGCAGTTTTTGCTCTGGGTGAAGATGAATTATTAAAGATAATAAATGAGGCCGGTGTAGTTTATGGAATCAACAATGAGCGCTTGTCGAAAATCCCTTCAGAATTAATTTTAAAAAAACCAATTGAAATTGCCCGCGGCACTCCTCCGGGAAAAGGTATAGAATCAGGATTCGAACTTCTATTTGAAACTGCCGACGGTAAGACTCCTGTTGTCAGCGATGATGGATACATCGATTATAAAAATCTGAATCTAATAAAAAATGCTACCAAAGACCAGCCTCTGGCAAAAAAAATCCACGCCGCCCGCGGAAAACCCGGAAATACCGTTACAGCTAAGGAGATCAAGGGAAAGATGGGAAAAGATCGGGCGCTTCCTAAGGGGAAAAATACAAACATTTCGCCCGATAATGAAGATTTGCTGATAGCGACCAAAGATGGGTCAATCACGTATGCAAATAATTTAATATCAGTTGAAGATGCTTATACGGTCAATTCCGACGTTGACACAGCCACCGGAAATATCGACTTTGTAGGGAGTTTAAAAATTTCAGGGGGTGTAAAAGCCGGCTTTACGGTTAAAGCTAATGGTAACATTGAAATTAGTAAAAACATTGAAGACGCTCAGGTGTTTTGTGGAGGATCAGTTGTTGGCAAAGGTGGGTTTGTCAGTTCCGAAAAAGGGATAATAAAAGCTGTCGAGGATGTTTTTATAAAATATGTAGAAAACGGAACTATTGAAGCCGGTCACGATGTGAATATAGGCGGTGGTTCAATGAACGCCAATGTTATTGCCGGCAACAGCATTTTACTTAAAGGAGCAAAAGCAGTTATCGTTGGCGGTAAAGTGACAGCCAGCACTTTAATTGAGGCTGGCGCTATTGGCTCGGAATTCGGCACGCCTACTTTAGTACAGGTAGGTTATAATCCAAAATTGATGAAAGAGTTGAATGAAATTAATTCTGAAATCGAAAGATTGGAATCCGATGTGGAAAGGATTAAACAGGCTATGTACTCACTCGTTCGTTTAGAGTTAGATAACAAGCTCAATAAAGTTCAGAAAGAAGGGCTGGTTCAGCTTAAAGGTCATCAAAAAGAAATACCTAATCAACTGGAAAATCTTAATAATCAGAGATCAGAATTAGTACAGAAACTTAATGAGAATAAAAAAGCGAAGATAGTTGTTAGAGGAGAAGTGTTTCCCGGCACGACCATTCAAATTGGGATGTTAAAGAGAGAAATAAATAAAACTGTATCAAACTGCACCTTTAAAATCAGTCAAGATCATGTAGCTTTATATTCTAACGATTAGGAAAAAATAACCTCTCATTTTCCGAAATAATTTCCTTGTTTTATCTAATTATCATTTAAGCTACACATGTTTGTCTGAATTCCCGAATTTTTAATTTCACATTCACATAACATCTTGTGCAACAAGATATTACATCCGCAGCTAGAATGCGCTCGATCGGTTTTTCTATTCAGATATCGAGCTTTAAGGCATAAAGTTTGCATTAATAAAAACTGAAAAGTATAAAGGGGATATTATGATTAAAGGAATTTACACTTCGGCCTCGGGTATGCTGCCTCGCATGTTAAAACAGGAGATGTTTGCCAACAATATGGCAAATGCCAACACTGTCGGCTTTAAAAAGGACGGGGTATTCCTGCACCAGCTCAAACAGGTTCAGGACGGATTAATAACCGACCTTGATTGGGAAATACCGATGATTGATGATGTCTACATCGATTTCTCACAGGGGCAATTACACGAAACCGAACAGCCTTTGGATATGGCAATTGAGGGAGACGGCTTTTTTGCAATTGGGACTCCTGATGGAGAGCGATACACCAGGAACGGCGAATTCTCTTTGACGTCTGAGGGAGCTTTGATCGATAAAAACGGTTTTGAGGTTCTTTCCGATGCCGGTCCGATTACGATTTCAGGGGATGTTATCACTGTAAGCGAGGATGGAACAATTGGTGTTGATGGATCTTCAGTTGCCAAAATTAAAATTGTTGATTTTGAAAAGCCGTACAATTTTAGAAAAGAGGGTTTGGGATATTTCGCTGTTGATGGTGAAACAGGACCGGCCAGTCTATCCCAAAATTATCAAATCCATCAGGGATATACAGAGCAATCGAATGTCAGCATTATCGAACAGATGGTCGATATGCTGATATCGTTCAGGGCTTATCAGGCCGGTCAGAAAGCGATCCATTCACAGGATGAAACTTTAGATAAAGCGGTAAATGATTTAGGCCGTGTATAATCAAGGAGAAAATTATGATTAAAGCAATGAGAACTGCGGCATCGGGGATGACCGCCCAGCAGATGAACGTAGATGTTATAGCTAATAACCTTGCCAACGTAAATACTGCCGGGTTTAAAAAGTCAAAAATAGAATTTCAGGATATACTTTACCAGAGGCTAAGGTCTGCCGGGACTGAGTCGGCGGCCGGCTCAACCGTGCCTATCAGCCTTGAAGTTGGATATGGAACCCGGCCAACCGCTACCCAACGATCGTTTACAATGGGCTCGCTTCAGCTCAGCGGCAATCCTCTCGACATGGCCATCGAAGGAAACGGATTTTTCCAGGTATTAATGCCGGATGGAACCATGGCGTATACTCGCGACGGTGCGCTCAAGCTGAGCGCTGAGGGTCAAATTGTTACCTCGGATGGCTTATTCCTTCAGCCCGAATTATCGATTCCCGCTGATGCAACCGATATTAATGTCTCAGCGGATGGAATAGTCTCAGTAATTGTTTCGGGCGATTCTGAACCGCAGGATATCGGGCAGGTTGAACTTGCCAAGTTTATTAATCCGGCGGGTCTTCAGGCTACCGGTCATAACCTGTTTATTTCATCCGCCTCCTCCGGTGAACCGATTCTTGGCACCCCGACTCTCGAGGGTTTCGGCAGAATCAACCAGGGATACTTAGAAATGTCCAATGTCGAGATTGTCGATGAGATGGTGAACATGATTGTTGCCCAGCGCGCCTATGAAATAAATTCAAAGGCTATTCAGACATCTGAAGAGATGACCCAGATTGCTAATAACCTGAAACGGTAAACAGAGATGTTAGCTTATTTATTAGCATTATCCATATTTAGCGTTACTGCATCCGAGAGAGTAGAACAGGCGATAATGTCTTATGTTGACGCCAACCATAATTCCGAAAATGCCGAATACCAATATGATTTCAGGCGTGTCAGATGGAGCCATTTTCCCGCAAACTTCGATAGTATAGACGTTCTCAGAATCGGCAAAGATACGCCTCTTGGCAATACGATATTTACAATCGGTATTTATAAAGATAAAAATCTTATAAAGGCGGTGCCGGTATCGGTTGGCGTGACAATGTTGGTTAAGGCGGTTGTAACTGATATTCCGATCAATACAGGTGAAAAACTGAAAAACTATACGATTACTGCGAGGTCAGTGACAAATAAGAATAGTATGCCTGTTGTCGATCCTTCAGCGCTGGAGGGTAAGCAGGCCAAAAGATATATTCGTGCCGGATCTACCATTTACCTTTCTATGTTTGAAAACGTGCCGGTTGTCGATATAGGCGACAAAGTTGACATAGTTATAGAAAAAGGTTTGATCAAGGTAACCGCCGAAGGTTTAGCCCGTCAAAAAGGCGGGGTCGGAGATATAATAAGGGTCGTCAACCTTGGTTCTAAAAAAGTAATCAGAGTTGAAATTGTCGATTCGGTTACAGTAGCGCTAAAATAGAGGAGGCATGATGAAACTACTGGCAGGTTTGCTGATAATTACAGTTATAAATACTTTTAATGGCGCATATGCCAATGAGGCAAAACAACGATCAATATATACTGACATTAAGGCTCATGGAACCGGCGATATTATTACCGTATTGATCGTTGAGGAATCGCGGGCTTTGAATAAAGCTAAAACGACTACCAAGAAAAAGACCGACGCTAAGACCGAGGGTACCGCCGGTCTGGGACCGCTGGATTTTATCCCGCTCTGGGGAGCAAGCGGATCGGACCAGCTTCAATATGACGGTCAGGGGCAGACTGAAAAAATAGGCGCGCTCAGGGCAAAGATGACAGTTGCCGTAATCGATGTAAATGATAACGGCGATCTTGTAATCGAGGGCAGCCGGGTCGTTACAGTCAATGATGAGGAAGAGACATTGTTCCTGTCGGGAGTCGTAAGGTCTCGGGATATTTCGAATGATAATACAATATATTCATACCAGATCGCCAACGCTAAGATTTCGTCGAAAGGTAAAGGAAACATAACAGATGGCCACCGCCCCGGGTTTGTCACCAGGCTTATAAACTGGATATTTTAAGTGAAAAGAACATTAGTTTTTGTAATCATTATTATTCTATGTGTCAGTTCGCCGGCAAACAAGGTCAGAGTTAAAGATATTGCCCGTTTCCAAACTGAAAATACAATCCCGCTTTTTGGCTATGGTCTGGTAGTCGGTCTGGAGGGTACAGGCGATTCAAAATCGACGCGGTTTACAATTCAGACACTGGCAAATATGATGGAACGGATGGGGGTGACTGTCGATCCCAATCAGGTCAAGGTCAAGAACGTGGCGGCGGTGATAGTCACGGCAGAGCTGGCGCCATATATGTCGTACGGGTCAAGGATAGATGTTATGGTTTCATCAATAGGCGATGCGTCATCGCTGCAGGGCGGCACTTTATTGTACACTCCTCTGGCAGACGCTTCAGGTACCGTATTTGCCCTGGCCCAGGGGCCGGTTTCTATAGGCGGATTTAATATCAGTACCGGAATGGGCGATCAATTTCGCAATAATTATACTCTCGTCGGCAGGATCCCGGGCGGAGCAACCGTTGAGAAGCAAATTGTCAGCCAGCCGCCTGCCGGTTCGGTTATGCTTCACCTTGAGAACCCTGATTTTACTACAGCCGACCGTCTTGCCCGGGTGATAAACGAGAAAATCGCTGGAGTTACGGCGATTGCCTCAAGTGAAGCCGATGTAGAGATAATAATTCCCAAATCAAAACAGGATGCCGGCGAGATGGTTAAGCTGTTTGCCAAAGTTGAGAAGCTGGAGATCGAACCTGATGTGCCTGCCAGAGTCGCTATCAACGAAAAAACCGGCACTATCGTCGCTGGACAGAATGTTACAATCTCAGCGGTTATGCTTGCTCATGGCAATCTCAATATCGAGATAAGAACAACGCCTATGGTATCACAACCGGCGCCTTTCTCGCAGGGTAGAACAGTTTTAACCCGTGAAGCTGAAATAGCGGTCGAACCGGAAATCGCTCGGATAATTCACGTCGAACAACAGGCGAATATCGGCGATCTGGCAGCGGCGCTCAACGAGATCGGGGCAACCCCCAGAGATATAATCGCTGTCTTCCAGGCATTAAAAGCGGTTGGCGCACTAAGGGCCGAGTTGGTGGTAATGTAAAATGGCCGTTACGGCTGTAGATACATTTCTCTTAGATCCCAAAACCGACAGCATTGAGGATAAAGAGAAACAGGCCAGAATATTAAGGCTTAAGAAAGCCTGCCAGCAATTCGAGGCGTTGTTTATACAATACATGCTTAAAAGCATGAGGTCAGCCTCAGAAAAATCAGCGCTTCTGGGAGACGGATTGGGATCAGATATATTCATGCAGATGTTTGACGAGGGACTGGCTGAAAAAATGTCCGAATCCAGCCCGTTCGGCATTGCAAATGCGATGTATAATAACTTTACCGATTCTGATTCGGCTGAAGAAATTGGCAGGATATCTTATGTTTCGAGCAAGACCATAAATATCAAACAAAATGTTATGCCCGGAACGGTAAGACGGCAAAACCCCGCTGAAGAAATTAATCTTGATAAATATAAAAACATAATCGACGAAGCCGCTGCTGCCAATAGTGTGAATCCCCATCTGGTAAAAGCTGTCATCATTCAGGAATCGGGCGGCAATCCGAATGCGGTGTCCTCGAAAGGGGCTAAGGGCTTGATGCAGCTAATGGATGGAACTGCTAAAATGCTTGGTGTTGCAGATCCCTTTAATATCCGGCAGAATATATTCGGAGGCGTTAAATATCTGTCCCGACTGTTAAAGAAGTTCAATGGCGATGTGAAAAAGGCTTTAGCCGCTTATAATGCAGGTCCGACTGCGGTAATTAAATATGACGGGATTCCTCCATATGAGGAAACGAAAAAATATGTTAACAGTATTATGAACACCCTGGAAGGGTTATTTAAAATAGAAAAAATCCGATAAAAAATTAAGCGACATAGGTTATGAAAAAATTGGCGGACATATTAAATCAGGAACTCGATACCTTTAACAGGTTTCTAACTTTACTTGATGCTCAGCATAAACAGATAGTCAGCAGAGACCTGACTGACTTAAATAAGACTAACTCGGAAATCGATTTACTGAGCAACAAAACTCATATTCTTGAAAAAATGAGGATTGAAGAAGTCAGGAATATATCCAGGCAGTTAAAATTAAATCAGAATAACTTGAAGCTGGGCGACCTGCTGCCCCGTCTGGACAGTATCACAAGCAACCGCTTACAGCAGTTGCGTCAGGCTATCCTTACCGCTCACAAGTATGTCGAGGAAAAAAGCAGGAGAAATAAACAGCTTATAGAAAAATCGCGTAAATTAATATTTGAATCGATGAAAATTATGAGCAGTCGACCGTCGCCTGTGTATAACAAACCCGGTCCAACCAGGGAAAATATTCATGAAGGCGGTCTTATTAACCGTTCCGTTTAAGGGATAAGAATATGTATGGTGTAAATGTAGGATTTGAAATAGGCAAAAGGGCGCTGCTGGCTCAGCAGTATTCGCTAAATCTCACCGGCCACAATATTGCCAATGTCAATACTCCGGGTTTCACCCGCCAGCGAACTATTGTTACTTCGACAGATCCGCTTACCTCTGCTCTGGGTAGTTTTGGTACGGGTGTAGAAGTTGTTACTGTCAGACGTATGCGAACGCTCTTTTTGGATGAACAATTTCGCCAGGAATCTCAGAGCCTCGGGCGTTGGCAGACATTATCGCAAAGTTGGGGACAGGTTGAAAGAATATACGCCGAGCCGTCTGATACGGGTTTTTCATCGTTGCTGGACAGCTTTTGGAATTCATGGCAGGATTTATCTGTCAATCCTGACAGTTCGGCGGCGCGTACCGCAGTAAAGGAACAGGGCACCCTTTTAGCCAATGCCTTCCAGCATATGACCGGACAACTCAGCGAGTTCCAGCGGTCGCTCGATGAAGATATTCAGAAAAGTGTACAATTAGTAAATAATATCGCCTATCAAATAGCGGCCTTGAATGAATCTATTTCAACTGCGGAGCTATCCGGCCATCAAGCCAATGACCTTCGCGACCGCCGGGATTACTTAGTCGACCAATTATCAGAATACGCTAACGTGGCAACAATCGAACAGCCTTCGGGCAATTACAGAGTATTAATTGGTTCAATGGCCTTAGTTGACGGCGTCGACGTTGCTGAACTTGAGACCGTTGTACAAAATCAGGGAGCGACAATAATCAGTGAGGTAAGGTTTGTAAATTCGTCGGCAAGACTGGATATATCAAACGGTAAGCTGGCAGGTCTGATTGAGACCAGGGACGAGGTGTTGGTTGAACGTATGGCCGAACTCGATGAACTTGCCCTGGCAATAGTTGAGAAAGTCAATGAAATGCATCGAGATGGTTATGGCCTGAATAATTTCACAGGAGTTAATTTTTTTGATGATAGAACTACTGGAGCGGCAGATATAAAGCTTGATGATCTTATTATTGAAGATGTCGGCTATATAGCCGCTTCTTGGAATGGAGAGCCGGGCGATAACTCAAACGCATTGAGGATTGCCGGCTTACGCAATGATCTGACCATGAGAAACGGAAAAGCGACATTCGGTGATTACTATAATTCGATAATCGGAATTGTCGGTATCCGAACAAGAGAAGCTGAGAATCTGGCCATAAACCAGGAATCACTGGTTTTCCATATTGAAAACAGCCGTCAGTCCGTAGAGGGCGTTTCCCTTGACGAAGAAATGACCAACATGATTAAGTATGAGCATGCTTATGCGGCCGCCGCCAGAGTGATCACTATGATGGATGAGGCTTTAAATACTGTCATAAACGGCATGGGCATTGTTGGACGTTAAGCATTAAACCGGAGTAAAAAGTGTTAATCCTGACAAGGAAGTTGGGCGAATCCATAACCATCGACAACGATATAAAGATTACAGTTCTCGGTATTTATGGAAAACAGGTAAAACTTGGCATATTGGCGCCCGATAGAGTGTCTGTTCACCGAGAAGAAATTTTCAAGAGAATCCAGGAAGAGAATAAATTTGCATCGCTGGCTTTAAAGGAAGATTTGTTCGAAGTGGCCAAGATTTTAAAATCCAAACGAATAAAGCAAAAGAAAAAATAACCGATAATCTAACAAAGGTGAAATGGCGGCAAAAATGGAGGGAAAGCAACTTAATTGTTTGCTTATATCAATGTGTGCCGGGGCGGTAATATCCAAAATTTAATATCGACTGGAGTTTAAGAATGCGTGTGTCCAATAAAATGATAGCCGACAGGGTATTGTATAATCTTACCCAATCCACCAACAGGTTTTTGCGGCTGCAGACTCAGGCTTCATCCGGAAGAAGAATAAACAAGCCCTCTGATGACCCGCTCGGTATTACCAGTGATTTATACTACCGTTCAAGGCTTTCTGATATTTCACAGTTTAAATCGAATTTGTCGCATTGCCAATCATGGCTGTCCTTTTCCGATCAGGCGTTAAACAATATTAATGGCTTAATCATCGAGGCAAAAGATGTCGCTATTGAGTTAGGCAACGACACCTATGATGAAAACGCCCGTTTAGCGGGGGCTGCTCAAATAGGAGAGATTTTCAATCAATTAATGGATGCGGCAAATTCTCAATATCAAAACAAGTATATCTTTAGCGGTTCTAAAACCGGTATGCCGGCGATTTTTGCCAACTCAATCGGAGCTATATATCAGGGTGATTATCAGGACATGCTGTTAGAAATCGAAAGGGGCAGCTATCTAAAAATCAATTCATTCGGGAACGAGTTTTTGACCGCCCCTGTAGCTGTATTAGGGGAAGGCTTTGATTTAAACCCGGGCATTCAGCCAAATATGTGGCTAACAGACCTCAACGCCGGTCAGGGCGTTAATATGGGCGCCGGTCAGTTTATTGTTAATACGTTAAACGGCACCTATACAATCGATCCTGGCGCGGCAAATGTTAAAAATATCCAGCAGCTGCTTGATACAGTCAATGCCGCGGCAATTCCCAATTTTATCGCCTCTATTCACGGCGCTGGTTCGGGAATACAGTTTGAGGATACCACTGCTCATCATTTGGTGGCGGTTGATGCGGTCAACAGCACGCCGCTGTCGATGTTGAACAATGGGTCCGGCGTTTCCCAGGCGCCGGGAACGTTCGTTATCCGTAATTATGATAGTTCAATAGTAGCCAATATTGATATTTCGGCTGATACAAATGTCTTTGAGGTTCTGACTACCATCAACGCAGAACTGGATGCGCAGTTCGGCGTGGGCGTGGTTTCAGTCAGTATTGATCCCGAGGAAAACAGGCTGGTAGTTACCGATACGGTCGCCGGCCGCGATTTGTATATCGAGGAATCGGGGACAGGACAAACCACCGCCGCCGAACTTGGCATAGCCGGCGTTTTTCAGGGAACGCTTGTGGGTGAAGATCTGGAACCGCTGCATATACAGGTTCAGGAGTCGGCCTTTGGCGAAACACTGGCGGCCGACCTTGGTATTCTGCACGGCGTCGAATATGAAACCCTGATTAGCGATGATCTTAATCCCCGGCTTACTTATTATTCAAAGATATCATCGCTAAACAGCAATGCCGGAATTGAGCTTGGCGTAATTAGAATAAGCAATGGCCTTGATTGCGTCGATATTGACCTTAGTCCCCTGGCAAGTAACCCGAGCTCTACTATCCTGGACCTGATAGAAATGATAAATCTAGCCGGCATTGATGCCTCAGCATATTTGAACTCTGATTCTACCGGCATTATAGTTAAATCGAAACATGATGATCGTACATTTATGATAACCGAAGCCGATAATGGCAGAACTGCATCCGCCCTGGGTATTTTTGGCTCCACCGACCTTATTGGAAATATGATGATTCTTAAAAAGGCGCTGGAAAGAAATAATGTGGAAGAAATCGGGGCTACGCTTAATGTGTATAATAAGGCTTTAGATCAACTCCTGACCTCGCGTTCCAGCATAGGGTCGCGAGCAATAAGGGCTGAAACTGCCGAAATAAGTATGATGACCCAGGAGTTGCTGGTTACCGGTCAGCTATCAGAGATTGAGGATGCTGATATGATTCGGGTTATTTCCGACCTGGCAATGGCTGAAATTGTTTATCAATCGGCTTTAGCCTCTGCCGCCAGGATGATTCAACCATCGCTTTTAGATTTCTTGCGATAGGAGGAACTGTTGCCTGCTGTTAATACAACGAAATTTGGTGAAGTTAAATATAAAAAGAGCGATGTAATTACTTTTATCAGGCCGATACTTGGTTTTAATGATTTAACCCGATACTTTATCATATCCAGATCTGAATCTGAACCGTTTAAATGGCTTCAATCGATTGACGATCCGTCAATCTGCTTCGTTATTGTTGATCCGACGATGGTTTACTCAGAATATCTTGTGGAAATAAGCCCTTACGATATTAAACAACTCGGCGGAACAGAGGACCTGAAAGATTACCAAATATATGGAATCGTAACTGTCCCTAAAGGTCGACCAGATCAAATGTCAATAAATTTGCAGGGACCAGTCATAATTAATGTCAAAAACCTAAAAGCTCTTCAGTTGATTCTTAATAATCCTGACTATGACATTCGCTATAGCCTATTTAAAAGCAAACAGACGGCCTAACAATAAATATCTTTAAATTATCATGTCATGAGGATAGACAGTCCACAAGTTGATGATTCCCTTATAAGCTACAAAGGGCATGGAATGGTTGAGACCGCCTCAAAGACCAATTCTATTGCTCATGTGGCGGCTCACGAAAACCGGCATATCGCTCAATTTAGAAATTATGCCAGATATCACAATAAAGAGATTGTCCGGGAAGATATTTCCATCCGGTATGAATTCATTGAGGGTAATATCGTGGCGGTCGCCGGTCAGGCTACTACTGTAATGCATGACAAGCCCGAGGAAAATTCCATAAAGCAGGTAAAAATTCCAGAAGGAACATTTGTTGATTTGAAAGCCGTGACAATTGATGAAAATTTTAAGAAAGAAAAAGAGCTTGATATCCTGTTGACCAGAATTGAAACGGCTTTGAACCGGATCGAAGCCAGACTTGAGAAAACTGATGATGAAAGCATACAGCAAATAAATCCGCAGGCCGACACGGCAACGCAACTCCGCAATAAAAAATTAAAACTGGAAGAACAGAAAAAAGAGATTGAGAAAATGCGCAGTATGATAAGCGCCGATAAATTAAAAGAGCTGACCGAAGAATTACTCGGTGGGGCTGTGGCGCTTATCGAACAATCGGCTAAATTGTTAAATGCAATATTTGGACTTAAAACCGGTAATCAATCCGAAGATATACCCGATAAATATAATGAAGTATCTTTTTCAGATTTTTCGTTGATGTACACCGGGATTTTGTTTGATACAACGATTTAAATTGCCAGACGAGGTTTTATAATGAGCAGTGAATTATTGCAGCGCCAGGAGTATTCTGTTAATGATGATGCATCTGATTTCATTGAGAGAGGAAGCTTTGATGAAGCTATTACAAAGCTTTTAAAGCATCTCAGGGAAAATCCCGAAGATATCCGGGCGATGCATCTGCTGGGAACAGCATACGCCAAAAAGGGCGATTTCATTAATGCCGAAAAGACTTATAAAAATGAATTGAAACTGGATCAATCCCGGATTGACGCTCATTTCAATTTGGGTTTAATTCATAGCCAGCAAAACCGTCTCCCGGAAGCCAGAGACGATTTCGAAAATGTGACAAGGTTAAATCCTGATGATACACATGCGCTAAACGACCTGGGAGTAATCAGCTACACGCTCGGTGATATCGAAAAAAGCCAGGAGTATTTCTCGAAAGCGCTGTCGGTCGATCCATGTTTTAAAGATGCATTTTTGAACCTCTTCGAACTTTCGTGGAACAACGAAAAATACAGCCTGGCTCTGGAATACGCTTATAATTTCCTGAAGAAGCTGTTGCCTGAAGGAAATGGTCAAACGACTCAGGAAACAACTGAAAGCCGGCGACTGGAAACATCGTCGGCCCCGCGAAAATCAATCAAGCTTCATAAGAGCGCTCCGGAAAATATCCCGGCCCGGCCTGCCATATCATTGCTTAATTCGAGAGCGATATCAAGGTCTGAAAAACTGGAGCTTTTTAATAAGCGTGTTCCGGAGGAGTTAAGAGATAAAAAGACAGGAATGAACATTGCGCTTGTTGGCGATTTCAATATCGCCGGACAGTTTTCTCAGCTAATCAAGCTGATTAATGAAAGGACAATCCATAGAGCCAGGTGCATTATTCTTCATGATGATCACCGTCAGTATGGCAGAGATATTGTCCTTTTAGATGATAACCATGATAAAAAAGAGACTGCTCAAAAAATCATTGAAAACGCAGACTTCTTTCATATTGGCAGATTCCCCACAGAAGTTGAGGGTTTTAAAATTCTTGAATTCTTAAGACCTGATAATTCAATAATCCAGTATTTTGACAGTGAACTTCAAAATAATGCAAAGTCAATTTATGCCTGGCATAATGAGAAAAAAATCGCCGGCCTTTCTACCGGGGATTATACAATGCTTGAGAATTCACCGTTCTTTTATCATGTCGATTTGATGTTTGATCCATCGGATATTAAACCGGCGCCCAAACCTGAAGGAACGATAAAAATTGCACATATAATATCAGACCATAACTCGCAAGCGACTCAACTGTTTTTAGCTGTTATCGAGCAATTACAGAAAAATCACGATGTTGAACCGATTATTATTGAAGGCAAAAGCAATCAGGAATGCCTTGAGCTTAAGAGCCAGGCGCATATGACTTTTGAGAGCCTTTCAGCCGGCATGTATGGGATTTCCGCAATCGAATCGATGGCCGCCGGTCATGTCGTTTTTAGTGGGATTTCGAATTTTGCCGCCAGTATATATCCTGATAATCCAATTGTAGGAGTTACCGAAAATGACCTCGCCAATAGAATCAAACATTTCCTCGTAAACAGGATAGAGATAACAAAGCGAGGGCAGGAAGGAATTGCTTGGGTAAAATGTCATCACAATCCCCGGAAAATTCTGCAGCAGCGCCTTTGTCTTTATGATTTTGTAAAAAACGGACAACGAGTTTTAAGTAATCCCGATGAACAATTGATAGGGTAAATATTTATGATTGAAGGGAAAAAGATATTTATTACGGGTGGAGCGGGCTTTATCGGCAGCGCCCTGGTTGGCAGATTAGTAGATAAAAATAATATTGTAGTCTACGACAACCTTGCTCGCGACAGTTTGAAAGATAAAATATACAGAGATCACCAAAACCTTAAGCTTATTCAAGGCGATATCCTCGATTATGATAAGCTGGCTCGAAGCATGAAGGGAGCCGATTACATTATTCACCTGGCCGCTATTGCCGGTATCGATTCAGTTATCAAAAGCCCGATCAATACAATGAAAGTCAATCTCCTTGGCTCGGTTAATGTGCTCGAAGCCGCGGCCAAGCAAAACAGTCTCGAACGGTTCATAGATTTTTCGACCTCGGAGGTGTTTGGCTCATATGCTTTTCGCTCTGAGGAGAACGACAGCACCGCCTTGGGCGCTGTCGGGAACGCCCGCTGGACTTATGCGGTAAGCAAATTAGCCGCCGAACACCTGGCATATAGTTATTATGTTGAAAAACAGTTGCCGACCGTTTCGATCAGGCCATTTAATATCTATGGTCCCGGACAAACCGGTGAAGGCGCAATTCATGGTTTCATCATTAACGCTCTGCAAAACCGCGATCTTACCGTTCATGGCGATGGCGACCAGATAAGATCGTGGTGCTATATCGACGATTTAGTCAACGGGATTCTTCTTAGCATGACTAAACCGGGGGCTATTGGCCATTGCTTCAACATAGGTAATCCCAGGGGTACGATTACGGTTCATGGGCTTGTTCTGGCTATAGTCAGGGTAACCTATTCGAAATCGAAGATTATTTATATTCCC
Source organism: uncultured bacterium (assembly GCA_965603725.1). Taxonomy (GTDB): domain Bacteria; phylum Zixibacteria; class MSB-5A5; order UBA10806; family 4484-95; genus JAGGSN01. Next base: position 65,891 of record CBFDEC010000004.1, read on the forward strand.
AAAGATTATGCCGATGTTGAATTGCGGATTCCAAGTATCGATAAAGCAAAAAAGATTTTAAGCTATGAACCTAAGATCGGTCTTGAGGAAGGGTTAAGGAGAACGGCAACCTGGTATTATGGAAAACTCTCCAATGCTAAAATTGATCAAGCCGAATATATCTCAAGATGAGATAGACGCTGTTTCAAAAGTGCTGGCCTCCGGTATGGTGGTATCCGGACCGGTGGTTTACAGGTTTGAACAGCTTCTGGCAAACTATCTGGGCATACAGTATGCAGTGTGCGTATCATCGGGAACCGCCGCTTTGCATCTGGCTTTGCTGGCCGCTGATATAAAGCCATCAGATGAAGTCTTGGTACCGGCGTTTACCTTTCCAGCCACTGCGAATGTTGTTGAGATTGTAGGCGCTATTCCAGTTTTTATCGATTGTCAGCCGGGGGGAGTCAATTTAGATGTCGATAAATTAGTCGACTGCATCAGTTCAAAAACTAAAGCTGTAATACCTGTCCATGCTTTCGGCATACCGGCTGAGCTTAACCAGATATTGGACGTCGCCCGAAAATATGACCTGGCGGTAATTGAAGACGCCGCCTGTGCCTTAGGGTCAAAATATAAGGGTATCTACTGCGGCGCTTTTGGTGATTTAGCCGCTTTTAGCTTTCATCCCCGAAAACTTTTAACTACCGGCGAAGGCGGCGCAGTTCTAACTAATGATAGAACATCGGCGGCGACGATAAAAAGTCTACGAAACCATGGTTACGATAATGGCGACTACAGACAGTTGGGATTCAATTACAGGATGACCGATTTCCAGGCCGCTATGGGCGTTACTCAGATGGGAAACTTTGAGGCAGTTTTAAATGAAAGACGAAAATTAGCCTGTACTTATCAGACGATGCTGTCAGAAATTGAGTGGCTGGAAGTTATCGAGACTGATCAGTCTACAGAATCAAACGTTCAGACATTTGTGGTTAAAGTCAATGATGAAATCGATAGAGATTCACTTGTGAATCACCTTCTGTTAAACGGCATCGAGTCGACAATAGGCGCTTACTGTGTCCCGCTCACTTATTACTACCGTCTCAAATATGGATTCCGCCCCGATGAATTTCCTCAGGCTTACGCCGCTTATAAAAGATGTCTGAGTCTGCCGTTATACAGCGGCATGAAAGTTGACGATATGGCCAGAGTAGTCGAGGCTTTAAGTTCATATGAGGAAAACTTCAAAACAGAATCGGTGTAACTAATGCGAATTACTATTGCCGGAAACACGTCCGCAGCTTATTATTGTTTGGAAAAGCTGAGCCGATCGGGTTTTAATATAGCGGCAGTCGTTTTGCCGGAGAAAGGTCATATCGAGTCAACAGATAATGCCGATTTCAGCGCTCTGGCCGGTGAATTCGATTTTCAGCAGATATTTCTACCGTTAAAAAAAGAATTCAAAGATGACAAACACACAGATTTATTGATAAAGATGGAATGGCCGGATAACCTGAATGTTCCGGTAAAACCGTCTCTTGCGACTCTAACCAGCAACCTTCAAGGGCAATTTTGCCAGGGACAACTTGTGGATATCGCCTCGGATATTTACCGAGGCATGTCGAAATTTGAAATCCAGTTGATAATAGAAAGCGGGTTGAAAAGCGGCAAGGGTAAGGTTGTCGATTTTTCAGAAGTAGAGATCAATATGTTTGACGACGTTCGTTCGGTGAAAGTAAAAGCAGTTGCCCGGTTTCTCCGGTTGTTGAACGGTCTGCTTCAAAAACTCAAGGAAAATGGCCGGATGCCGGAACCAATAAACAGACCGATAAATCTCAATAGGATTACTATTGAGAGAGCCATTGATTGGAATCTGACAACCAGTAATATCCATAATCTTATAAGGTCATTAACTCATCATGGGACAGGAGTCCACACCTGGTATGATGGAAATAAAATCAACATCTGGCGCGGACACTATTTTGATATGACCGGAAAAGAATATGATAACCTGAAGCCCGGTACTATTGTCGATGTGTTCGATGAGCTCGGTGTCGTGGTTAAAACGGTCGATGGGTTATTTCTTATCACTCGCATTCAGCCGGTTGGCGCGCCTGAGCTTCCCGCCTGGCTTTGGGCAGAGTCCTCACACGTGAAGCCCCATGATGAATTCGAATATTATGCTGAAAACCTTGAAATAACAAACGTATAACGGCGGCAAACAGTGAGAAAAGTAACAATCAAAAGACCTGTTAAGGTGAAAAGCATTGAGAGCCTCAAGAATTTTGATCAACTGCAGGAACGTCTGTTATGCCAGTTTGAAATACCCGGAGTAGGAAGGCTCCGAACCGGCGAAAGACATTCGGATTTCCATATAACCGATTTCGGAAAATCTGCCAAGATCGAAAAAGATAAAGAAAAAGTATAGAAAGAATTATTACATGTCAAAATGGAATACCCACGGTTCAGGGCTTGATTTTAGAGATAAACTGGCCTCTCTTGGAAAGAATGTTGTCATCGAGGACGGCGTTCGAATATTTTATCCGGAAAATGTTGAAATCGGCGATGATGTTTATATTGGTCATAATACGATCTTAAAGGGCTATGCAGATAAGCGTCTGAAAATTGGCAGCGGCGCCTGGATAGGACCGCAGTGTTTTATCTACGCCGCTGGTGAAATCACAATCGGTTCGGATGTTGGCATCGGCCCGGGAGTAACAATTATGTCATCGGCGCATGCAACAGATGATATTCCCGGCCCGATCCTTCACCGCTCCTTAGAATTTGCTCCGGTGTTTTTGGGGGATGGTTGTGATATCGGAGCCAACAGCGTTATCCTGATGGGGGTTCATATCGGAGAAAAAGCTCAGGTCGGCGCCGGAGCGGTAGTTACAAAAGATATCCCTGATGGCGCAATCGCTGTTGGTGTACCGGCGAAAATCGTGAATTACAAAGAATTGCAAAAAACCAGCGTATGAAAATTATATGAGCAGAGCAAAATTTAGAATATCAACCGGCAATCTAATCGGTAAGCATGGTCATAAAAAGTTTATCAAGCTTGCCCATAACAGCCTCAAGGCGAAGAGATATGCGCTGGCCGCTGACAACTGCCGCCTGGCAGTAGATATTGCTCTTGCCCAGAATAATCTTAAACAAGCCGCGGCGGCCTATGAACTCTGGATTAGAGCATTGTTTGAACAGGGCGAATATCCTGAAATAAAAAAGATATGTTGTGAGGCCAGAAGCAAATTTGGCAATAGCCTTGATCTCCTTTATTACGAGTTTAAAGCGGCTATAAGCTCTAAGGATAAAAAAAGCGCCGCCGGGCTGGCTAAAGAATTTATAGAATTGCATAGTAATATTAAGGAAAACCGCTCTTCCTTTTTTAGTAAGACGTTTGATAAATTAGATGAAGTAAAAGACCTTATAACAGAAATTGAAAATGCTCAATCTGATGAACGGGATAATGCAAAAACGGAGTAATATAATGGCAAAAAGGAAACTAAAAATAAAAAAGAATGTTGAAATAAACAATCCGATGAAATTGTATGAAAATGCCGCCAAACATTTCAATAAAGGAAACTTCCGCAAAACGATATTGTATTGCCAGAAAGCCGCTGGTCAAAATGATATAAATACAGATGAAAGGTTTGCCGCTTCAATTTATTTTACCTGGGTATTAGCTCTGACGAAACTTAATGATTATGAGTCTGTTAAGGATGTAATCAGTAAAGCTGAACGGCAAATTGGCGCTTATCTCGATTTGATATTTATGAAAATTATGTCAGCCAAAGGTGTTAATGATATAGAAAACACCTTAATGCATGTCGATGAATATGACGGTCTTCATAAGAAAACCGATCCTGAATTGGACAGCTATTTAAAGCAAAGCTATAGTTCTATTGCGGATGTATTATGGACAGGCGCTGAAGCGGCTTCAAAGCTGTCGGACTTTGACAAAGCTCTTGATTACATGGAACGTTCACTGACATTGAACCCGAACAAGCACCAGAATCGAGTAAAGTTTGCTGATTTCCTTCTTGAACAAGGCAAAAGTGAAAAAGCAATCGCTTTAATCGAAGAAAGCATCAATAAATATCCCGATTTTATGGCTTACAAAAATTATAGGGGTTTGATACTGGCAAAACTGGAGAGGTTCAAAGAAGCAGAATACTATTTTGAAGGACTACTGGAAAGATACCCGAACGATACAGATGCTATAAATAATCTGGGAGTGGTCTACGATAAACAGGGGAAATATGATCTGGCAAAAAAATATTTTGAAAGGGCTCTAAATATCGATTCAGGCAATCAGCGGGCCAGGGAAAATCTTGATTATATTAATAAATTAATCACCGAGGAGCCTCAGACTATTTCAGCCTGTATGATTGTTAAGAATGAAGAAAAGCTTTTGCCGGGCTGTCTGGACAGCATTAAGGGCTTAGTCGATGAGATAATCATTGTCGATACGGGTTCCACCGATCGCACGATGGAGATCGCCCGTGAGTATGGCGCCAAAATCTATGAACACGCATGGCAGAATGATTTTTCACTTCACCGGAACCAGTCGATGGGCTATGCCGCCAGCGACTGGATATTGATTATTGACGCCGATGAGGAATTCGACCCAACAGAGCATGAAAAAATTAGAATGCTTGTAAAACGTAAAAATGTTAACGGTTTTTCATTTTTAGTTTACAACAAAATAAATTACGATCGCACCGGCAGCCTGCAGTCGATAAGGATTTTTCAAAATAACAAAGGTTACAAGTATGACGGCATAGTGCATAACCAGCTAAGAATCACCGGGAAGGTTATAGAAACCGACCTGAAAGTTATTCATCACGGGTATGCGCTGTCTGATGAGGACATGCGTAAAAAAGCAAAGCGTTCCGAAGCGCTTTTATTAAAACAGATTGAGGAAGACCCTGATTATCTGTTTGCTCATTTTAACCTGGCTCAGCTTTACCGCGGCGAGGCCGATTTCAAGAAGTGCTTAGAGTATAGTAAAACTGTAGTGGAAAACTCGAGTTTTGATACAAAAGGCAACCGGCATTTGCATTTAATGGCTTTAGATCAGATGGGGTGCGCTTATTTTGGTATTGATGAATTCAAGAAGGCAATTGAAACTTTCGAACATGCGTTAGAACTTAAGAGCGATTTTCTTGATCCCCTGTTTAATCTTGGTTTGTCTTACTTTAAACTGGGAAAATACGATGATGCCGAGAAATATTTTCAGCAGTATTTAGGGGTAAAAACAAATTATTCGCCTCATAATGATGATGTAAAATTAATGTTAAACAATTTATCAAGCGAACATATCGCATATTATATGTTGGGTTTCGCTTATTTCATTAAAGAGGATTATGATGCCGCATTAGAAAAACTTAACAGAGCCCTTGATTATGTGGATGATGTCAAAGATGTCCATAGTTTATTAGCCAGATGTTATCGCGTTAAAGGAAATTACCCGATGGTTATAAAGCATTGCGAAAAGGCTGTTAAATATAACCATGAAGATGCGGAAGTCAGATTCCTGGAAGGGGAAGCCCATCTGAGAGAGGGTAATTCTCAAAAAGCGCTCGAATGTTTTAACCGGGCTTTGGAACTTAACCCTGATTTACAGGAAGCTAAAGTTGGAATAATTAATATTGAAACATTAAATAAAAGTCCTCATGAAGTTCTTGAGGTTATTGATCAATACCTTGAAAAGTCGCCTATGTCGCCGAAATTTCTGGCCTCAAAGGGCAACCTGTTATTCGATCTTGGCCAGTTTAGTATTGCCAAACAGAGTTATATCAGATCGCAGGAACATGATCCCGACGATTACAGGGTGTTAAATAATCTTGGCAATTGTTTTCTCAAAGAAAAGAATTACGCCTCGGCAATTGATTGTTATGAAACGGCAATTCAGAAAAACATAGAATTCCATGAGGCTTATAGAAATATAGGAGTAGCGTTAATCAAACAAAACAGGGTTGTGGATGCCATTGAATATTTTGAACGATATCTTAAAAGGCAGCCTGATGATGTCGAAGTAAGGGCTACAACCGGTGACCTCTATTACAGCAATAAAAAATATAATCAGGCCATTTCCCATTACGAACATTACTTCAAGAAGTATCCCGATAACATGGATGCCTTGATTCGACTCAGTGATTGTTACATGAATCTCGGCAAATTACAGGCGGCTGTTTTGGGCTACCGGGCGGTACTTTCCAGGGATAGCTCAAATAAAATTGCCCGGCAAAGACTCGAAGAATTGAACGAATTTTTGCAACCTGTTGAAATGCAATAAGATAGTATCGTTCGCCTGCAACGTTTCAGGGCTAATATTTTTTCCGCATCTGTCGAAACAAGTATAGAGAAAACTTCATAAGTACTTAACCGAAGTTCATATAAAAAAGGAGGTGTCAACACGATAAACCTTTTGCTGTAGTATAAACAGCTTAATCAATTAACTGCAGACAACGGATGTCTGCGAGCTTAATTCAAGGAGGAATCTTAAATGGCATTAAGAGTCAACCACAACATTGTCGCATTGGACGCCTGGCGTAACCTGACAGCCACTACCCGTAAAATGGGCTCCACAATGGAGAAGCTGTCATCCGGTTTCAGGATTAACCGGGCTTCCGATGATCCTGCGGGTCTGGTGATTTCAGAACAGTTCAGGGCGCAGATTGCCGGTCTGAACCGTGCGGTCCAGAACTCAGAAGGGTCGATCAACATGATCCAGACCGCTGAGGGCGCTTTAAATGAAATCAACAACCTGCTGATCTCCATGCGTGAACTGGCTATTCACGCGGCCAACGAGGGTTTCAACGACACTAATCAGTTGGAAGCCGACCAGGCTGAAATTAGCAACGCCATCGCAACCATCACCCGTATCGGTCAGAATACCCAGTTTGGCACTAAGAGACTGCTTGACGGTTCAGTTTCAAACACGACTGGTATTACAACCGGCAACTCTTCTCAGGTGATACTGACAGGTTCACAGCTTACTGAAGGTGTTCACAATCTTACGGCCAGCATGTTAACCGATTCGACTGCTACAATCGATAATGAAATTTACGGCTTGTCGAATGAGCAGAATCCGTACAACCTGACTGAGGGCGTGCATAATATCGATGTCGTCCAGGCTTCTTCAAACGCAAGCAAGACAGGTTCGGCTGTCGATATGCGTGATCATTGGGGCAACGGTTTAACGATGCATACCGGCACTCTCGCAGACTGGGTCAATGCCAGGCTGTTTGCTTCAACTGATATGGCTGTTGTAACGACTGACGTTGGCGGTACGATCACCTTCCAGATCGATTTTCAGGAACAGGGTAAAAGCCATGTTGGTATGCAGACTTTAAACTTCCGTATCGACGACTGGGGCGGTGAGGATGATGTTATGAATAACATTGCCAATGCCCTGAACAATGCTATCGCCGCTAACGATTACCTGGCCGGTAAAGTTGTTGCTACAGTTGAAGATGGCGCGCCTGCTTCCGGCCTTGACACTCTTGCTTTAAGAGCCACCAATGCCGGCGCCGGTTTTTCGATTGCTGTTGGCGATATTTCAGTCGAGAGCGCTGATGACGCCGCCGGCACTTTGGAAGCTGAATTGCTTAACCCCACAGGTGGGGGTCAGTTGGCTAACAACAGCGCCCGTGGCGTTTCCGACGGTATATTTGATTTTTCTGTTACTTACGGAAGTACCGCTGATATAGAAACAACGACTGCAGCTGTCGATATTGCCGAAGATCTTACAGCCGCCGCCATTACATTCAACACGATGTCGGAGATGGTTACCGCTTTGAACGCTTCGCTTGGGCTTGATATTGCCACCGGCGGTTTCGGCTTTTTTGATCCAACCGTCTTCACCGGCCAGCAGAGACTGCAGGCTACGGTTATGACGGCCGGCGGTCAGGATATGCTCAAGTTCTATGGTCTCGATGAAGGCTCCAGGTTCTCGATAAAGCTCAATTCAGTTGCCTCAGCCCAGAATGTCAAGGCTTATGACGCTGTGGGATTGACTGTAGATCAAACTTCCAATAACGGTCTGGACGCTATCGTTCGTTTCGATGGGAATATCAATTATGTTGATGATGTACGCTTCCACCAGTACGCCACCTATGACAATACTATAACATTGTACACCTCGGAAGATACTTTAAGCAGAGGCGCAATAACCCTGGATATAGCCCAGGCGTACGAAGGAGGCATTGATCTTGGCAATATGCTTCTGAGTGTGAAAGCCAGGACCTACGCTGTACAGCTTGACGGCGGCTTAGCGACCACAGTTTCTGCCGGCAGGGCAACGACGATATTCAATTCGGATCGCTCGGAGTCCATCATGGTCAACTATGGCCTGACATCAAGTGGCGGTACCGAAACGCTTCAGACTGTCGACAGGTCGCTCGTATTCCAGATCGGCGCCAATGTTGGCCAAACGGTCAGTATCGGTATCGATGACATGTCGGCAAATAAACTTGGCATGAACTTAACCAACAGCATGTGGTCTAACCTCGCAGAGGTCAGCGTGATGACCTCTCAGGGCGCCCAGGATACACAGAAGGTAATTGATCAAGCCATTACCGATGTGGTAAATATCAGAGGCGCACTCGGTTCCTTCCAGAAGAACACTCTGGAATCGAACCTGACCAACCTCCGTATTGCGGCTCAGAACCTGACTGCTTCGGAAGCCTCGATTCGTGACACCGACATGGCCAAAACAATGTCCGAATTCGTCAAACACCAGATTCTGATGCAGGCCGGCACTGCAATGCTTGCGCAGGGTAACCAGGCACCGCAGGTTGTATTGTCGCTATTTGCTTAAACTAACGTTTGGGGAGGGTGATATAACGCCCTCTCCAATTTAAGGGGGTATTTTTATGAATACCGAAATAACTACCCAAATAGTCTCGGAAGGGGCTGCTGTCAATACAGCCCGGTCTTTGGGTGGAGCTAAGCTAAAAACCCCTGTCCGGAAAGACGATATACAATCTGTAAATGGTAATGAGAGTCCACAACAAAAGCTGCCTGAAGATCCTGAAAAGGTTAAGGCTTTAGTTGAAGATGTCGTTGACAATTTCGAAAAGTTTGTAAAAAATATCCAGGTTGATTTGAGGTATGAGGTTGATGATAAAACCAATGATATTATCATCAGAATTTTCGAAAAAGACACCGATAAGCTAATAAAGCAGATTCCTGCGGAGGCTATTTTAAAATTGAAGCAGAGGATAAATGATCTTTTAGGGATCATTTATGACGAAACGTTTTAAAAAGTAGGGGAGTCCTTCGGGACTCCCCCTGTAGTTGACTAATGGTAAAAGGGAGTATTATCGCTCCCTCATTTTAAAGGATTTTTAAAAATGGGTATTGCCGGATCAATTGAAGGAATAATATCAGGTTTCAATACGACTGAGATAATTGAAGCTATTATGCAGTACGAACGCCGCCAGGTAGATTTGTATGTGCAAAAACAGACTAATCAAACCAACAGGCTTACAACCTGGAATTCTATTGAAGCCATGTTGACGAGCGTGAAAATCCAGGCTGGTTATTTATCGGATGAAAACCTGTGGTATGCCAAAACAGCCGCCTCGTCAAATGAAGACGAGATAACGGTCTCCTCGACTAATGATGCCGCTCCCGGAACTTATTTCCTTACGGTTGACCAGCTTGCCACTCATCACCAGATAGCCAGCCAGGGAATCGGATCATTAACTGATAATATGGGAGCTGGCACAATTGAAATCAGCACCGGGTCGAGCAGTCCGACAATTATAACAATCGATTCCAGCAACAATACGTTGTCGGCTTTGAAAGATGCCATTAACAATTCCAATGCTAATGCTACAGCGGCCATTATTAATGATGGTTCGGAACATAATCCCTATCGGCTTGTCTTAACCGCCAAAGATTCCGGCGCCGCCAGTGAAATCACTTTTGTATCGAACCTGGAGGGCGGAACCGCTCCGGATTTTTCTCCGGGTTTTGACCGGACTGAATTGTTATCCTGGGATGGTTTGGCAACCTCCAACCCTTTTGTCACATCAGATGCCTCATATACCGGCAACGTGAATAAGACTTATACACTTACAATAGGAGGAACGGGCGCCCAGACTATCGGCGATGGCGATATCACTGTCAACTGGACCGATGGCACAAACAGCGGTTCTATTACTGTTTCAGAGGCCGGTACGGATATCGCATTAACCGGAGCTGGCGCGGATGGTCTGAGCATCTATTTTTCAGCCGGCGATCTTGTAGCCGGCGATACATTTCAGGTGCAGGCATTCGCCCCGACAATCCAGAATGGCCAGGACGCTGTTGTGCAGTTGGGCAGCTCCGATGGCGGCGGCTCTCCAATTTCATTCAATTCGTCATCCAATACAATCACCACTCTTATTGAGGGAGTGACTATTGACCTGCACTCAGTGAGCGATGGAGATCCGGTGGAGATTTCTATTTCTGAAGACAGGTCGCAAATAAAGGAATATTTGAACTCATTCGTCGATAAGTTTAATGAGTATCAGGAGCTTGTTAACGACCAGTTTTCATTCGATCCGGGAGTAGGCAAGGCGGGCGTCCTCCTCGGAGATAATTCCCTGATGATTCTTTATAACGATATCAGGTCAACAATCACCAGGGTTCTTGATGGCCGTCCGGATGATATGAAAATGCTCTCACAGGCGGGCATTACTTTTGATTCACGGGGAAGGCTGTCATTTGACGAATCTGTATTCGATGAAAAGGTTGAGGATAATTTTGAAGACTTGGTAAATCTTTTCAAGTCTAATGGCACAACTAACACCACTTATGTCGAGTACGTCTCATCGACCGGCGCCACCAGAATTTCGACCACCGGTTACGAGATAGATATCACCCAGGCCGCTTCTAAAGGAACGCTTACCGGAACCAGCATTACCGATCCAGCAACAACGCCTTTAACTCTCGACTCCACAAATAATGTATTGAAGTTTGAGATAAATAATATCATTAGCAGCGACATAGTCCTGACCGAAAAAACCTATAACTCCGGCGATGAATTGGCCGAGGAAATAGAAAATGCAATAAACAGCGATTCCAATCTGGCAGGGTCTGGCATCGAAGTGGAATGGGTTAATAACGGCACAACAGGCAATCTGGTGATTTACTCGAGCACTTACGGTTCAAGTTCCACGGTGACTCTCGATGTGGATCCCGACAACAGCGCTCATAGCATCCTGGGGCTAAGTAACGGCGTCTCTGAAACCGGGTTGGATGTAGAGGGAACAATAAATGGCGAATCGGCAACCGGAAATGGACAATACTTAACCGGAGATAGTGATAATGAAAGCACAGCCGGTTTAAAGCTGTTGGTTACTTTTACAGCCGATGATCTGGTGGAGGGGGCTGAGGATGTTATTACTTTTAATAAAGGAATCGCCTCAACCTTGACCGAAAAAATCACTTCCTATATTGATCCGTATGATGGGATAATTGGCAGAAAGAAAGATACTATCGAATCTCAGATTGATATAATTTCCGATCAGATTGAATCATTAGAAGAGTTACTTGAGAGAAAAAGAGCCTCTTTATACAGGCAATTCGTTGCTATGGAACAAGCGCTTGGTCAATTACAGGCCCAACAGGAGTACCTGACCTCAATTATTTCCGGGCTGAATCGGAACTGGGTGTTATTTTCAAAATCAGGATGATATAGACAACCAAGGATAATTAATGGACAATAATTTAAAAACATACCAGCAAATGCATGTATCCGGTCTGAATCAGAAGGAACTTATTGTTTTACTTTACACCGGAGCCTTGAAGTATATTGATGAGGGACGGGACTTGATCTTAAAAAATGATGTTCCCGGAACCTTTGAAAAACTTAACAAAGCCAGAAATATTTTCGTTCATCTTCTGTCAACATTAAATATGGAAAGCGGGGGAGACCTGGCTGCTAAGCTCTCGGCTCTATATGCCTATTTCATTGAGAAAATCACTATGGCAAATGCAACAAAAAAAGTTGATGAATTAGATGTAGTAATTCCTTTAATTAAGAGCATTAAAGAATCCTGGGAAAAGATAGATATTAATGATGAGAGTATTCCGGAAAGCAAGAAAACGACATTTGCAAAACCGGCACAGATGTTTTCTGCGGAGGTGTAATGTTGGTATCAAGTCGGGAAATTAACGATCTAATGAAGGCTCAACTCTGTATCTATAAGGAGATTGAATCGCTATTGGATAAAACTGTCAATAATAAACAGGGCTCGGTTTGGGCCTATGAACAGGTCAAGGAAATTGACATTCTTTTTAGCAAATTAAAAGTCCTGGACGAACAGAGAAATAAAATAGTCGTTAGCCAAATCGATTTTAAAAATAACCCTGAATTGAAAACATTAACAGATGAGTTAATAATTATAATGTTAAATATTAAGCGGCGAATAGGAGTGCTGCAGGTCCGGATTAAAGGGGGACAACAACATGTGCTGTCATCAATAAAAAATGTTATAAGGAATATGGAAATAAATGGTTATAAAAATAATATAATGAAAGAATCTAAAATATGTATAGGTTAAGGTTTGATATGTCAGTTCCGATAATAGATATAGAGGCGCTATATGAAAATTGAAGGTTTTGGACCTCCACAACAATCGGAACCCAAAGGTAAAAAACCAGGGACGTCCGGAAAACAAGAGAAGACTGCTAAAAAGCAGACGGCTGATTCTGACAGCATAGATCTGGTAAAGTCAAATAAGCTGTTAGATAAAGCCGGCTATTCTGATAAAGTCCAGAAAAGTGGGTTACCGGATCAGGGCATAAAAAAAGATCTCGTTGAAGTTAAACTGAAATCCTCATTCGGATTCTACGATACTGACAAGACAAAAGAAGAAACTTCTGAAAAACTTATCGACAGCAAAGATTTAAAAAATGTTGTTGAAGAGTATCACCTTTCAAATCTGAGCAAGGAAATACTCGCGAAAGCGTCTGATGTTCGTCATGAAAAAGTTGCGGAGGTTAAGCAGAAAATGGCAGAAGGTTTTTATGATGACCCCGCAAATTACAGCCTCTTTGCCGATAAGTTGATGGATCATTTTGGCATGTAGATTTCATTGACCTTATTGAGATCGAGAGTTTGACATATGCCGGATATTGATATTTCTGCCGAAAAAAAGATAAAATTAGTAATCAACCGAATTCATAACCTCCCAACGCCGCCTATAGTGTTTACCCAGGTTAATAGGGTTTTGAACAATCCAGATACCTCGGCTTACCAGATCGGCGCTATTATTTCTGAAGACCCGGCTTTAACCGCCAAAATCTTGAAGTTGACAAATTCAGCCTTTTATGGTTTGCCTCGAACGGTTACGAGTGTCAAGCAGGCAATTGTCATACTTGGATTGGACGCAGTTCGCAGCCTGGTTTTATCGGCCTCGGTTTTTGAGACCTTTTCAAAACAGAGTAATATTGATAAGGATTATCTTGATTCGTTCTGGCGTCATTCACTTTCGGTGGGTTTTATGTCGCGAATAATTTCTCGAACAAAGAATTTCCCTTCTTTTCTTGAGGCCGAGGAATCGTTCTCGGCCGGTTTGCTGCATGACATAGGTAAAATAGTTATTTTTGCACATCTGCCAAAAGAATTCAAACAGATAAGAAAAGCTATAAGAGAAAACCCTCAAGAGGACCACTGTACCATTGAAGAGCAAGCGCTGGGATTCGATCATGCCCTGGTGGGCAGCTGTCTTGCCCGGAAATGGAATCTTCCCGATGAGCTTGCTACAGCTATAAGGTATCATCACAACCCCGAGGAAGATGATGAGGATAATATTAATACGCATATTATTCATCTTTCAAATTATCTATCAAAAATTAACGAACAGGAAAACAGTTCGTTTTATGAAAAAGATATCTACTGCAACCCGATTGCCTGGGAGAAACTGGGCTTAAGACCCGACCAGGAGGAGCAGTTAATTCAAGTTCTACAAACTGAATATATGAAAGCTGAAACCTTCTTAAACATGGCCCGCGGCGACTGATGACCATCGAAATCACTCCTCATCAAAAGCGCAAAATGAAAGAAATGGTTGACGAAATAATTGTCAACCATGGCATATTAAAGATAAGCGACCGCCAGGCGCGAGTCGATGGTATGAATATTGAGCAATTAAGCAAAATAGCTTTCAGATATTATAAAATGATTTTCAGCGGAGAAAGCCCGCTTGATATAGGTGAGATAACAAAACCTGACACTTCATATAACTCAGCCGCCAAACAGCAGGCCAATCAGCAAAACTGCATCGGATGCAATCGGGAACTCGATGATGAGGATATCAAAAAAAGAATGCCGGTATGCGAATCATGCCGGCAAAGAATAAAAATTGAATATGAGATTTTAAAAGATATTTTTCTTTAATAAACCCGGAATGAATTTACCTGCAATACTTAGTTAATTTCATGAATTAAAAACATCGTTTATATTTTGCAGCCATGATTCACAGCGGGTCTTAAATGGCCTGTTCTATTGCCCGAGTCAGGCAATCTGCCAACATATCCCATATGGCTTGCCATTGCTGTTTATTGCATTAATTTTTTAAGGCGTTATGCCGAAAAATATGATTAGGATAGATGTATTATCCGGGTTCTTTGAAAGGTTAATTTTTCCTTGACTGAATCATGGTAATAGTTAATATTCAGTCATGTTTGTAGTTGGGCGATTAGCTCAGTTGGTTAGAGTGCTTGCTTGACATGCAAGAGGTCACTGGTTCAATTCCAGTATCGCCCACCATAATTGAGAAAACTCTGAAGTGTATTGATAAATTTGGAGACAATTTTACCGACCACTTTGTGTAAGAGTGGTCAGTTTTAATTTGAAGTAGGATGATTCTAACTTTTCCCGATAAGACCTTAAAGGAATTTCCCGACGGCGTTACTGCGGCTGAAGTCGCCGCTTCGATTGGACCAGGGTTGAAAAAAGCGGCTCTGGCGGCCGAGGTTGACGGTCATCTGGTAGATCTTGAGTATCCTATAAAGAAAAATTCCTCAGTCAGGATTATTACCTATAATGATGATGAAGGTAAAGAGATATTCTGGCATTCGTCGGCGCATATTATGGCCTCAGCTATTCTGCGTCTTTATCCTGAAGCGAAGCTGGCTATCGGTCCGGCCATCCCTGATGATTTCCAGGCACGGTTTTACTATGATATTGATCTTGACCATAGGCTGACCGATAAGGACCTCGAGTCTATAGAGAAAGAAATGGCCAAAATCGTGGCCGAGGATATGCCATTCATACATCTGGAAAAATCTAAGCAGGATGCCGTTAAATACATTACTGATAATGACCCGGCTGACATATATAAGCTTGAGATGGCGGAAGAGTTCGAGGAAGATTCCATCAGCTTTTATTCTCATGGCAGTTTTACGGATATGTGCCGCGGGCCGCATATCCCGTCAACCGGAAAAGTAAAGGCGTTTAAACTGCTGTCTGTTGCCGGAGCATACTGGCGTGGCGATGAATCAAACAAGATGCTGCAGCGTATCTATGGAGTTTCGTTCCCTGATAAGAAAATGCTCAAGGAGCATCTTGAGCGGCTCGAATCAGCCAAACAGAGAGACCATCGGGTAATCGGCAGGGCTTTAGATCTGTTCTCAATCACAGACGAAGTCGGTCCCGGGTTGGTATTGTGGCATCCTAAAGGGGCATTAATAAGAAACCTGATTGAAGATTTCTGGCGTGAGGAACACCAGAAGAACGGCTATGATATTGTTTTCACGCCTCATATTGCCAGGCTCGATCTCTGGCGGACCTCCGGCCACCTGGATTTTTATAAAGACAGCATGTATAATCCTTTGGATATTGAAGGCCAGAAGTATCAGCTTAAACCTATGAACTGCCCTTTTCATATCGCAATTTACAACAGCCGGAAACGTTCATATCGCGATCTCCCGTTCCGCTGGGCTGAGCTGGGAACTGTTTACCGGTTCGAACGTTCGGGTGTGCTTCAGGGGCTGTTCCGGGTAAGGGGTTTCACCCAGGATGATGCTCATGTTTTTTGCCGTGACGATCAACTCGAGGATGAATTGTTAAAGCTTTTGGATTTCAACCTGTTCTTTTTAAGGACATTTGGTTTTACTGAATATGAGACGTATCTTTCTACGAGGCCTGACAAATGTGTGGGCACCCTGGAAAGCTGGGAGAAGGCCACCAATGCGTTGAAACGGGCGCTTGAGAAGAAAAAGCTGGAGTACAAAGTCGATCCCGGGGAAGGCGTGTTTTACGGTCCCAAAATCGATGTAAAAATTAAAGATGTGCTGGGCAGGTCGTGGCAGTGTACGACGATTCAGGTTGACTTTAATCTCCCCGATCAGTTTAATATAACTTACACTGGCGAGGATGGAGCCGACCATCAGGCAGTGACAATACATCGCGCGCTGCTTGGCTCGATGGAAAGGTTCTTCGGCGTTCTAATCGAGCATTATGGCGGCGATTTTCCGCTATGGTTAGCGCCGGTTCAGGTTAAGGTTTTGCCGGTTGTTGATGAGGTCAATGATTATGCAAAAGAGGTTGGGGAATTCTTCAAGTCTTCAGCGGTGCGGGTTGAGGTTGATATGCGCAGCCAGAAAATTGGGTACAAAATCCGTGAGGCGGAGAGTTTAAAGATTCCGTATATGCTTATTGTTGGTAAAAAGGAATTTTCTGAAGGCAGTGTTTCTGTCCGCAGGCATAAAATTGGAGATGTTGGTTTGGCAGATCCTAAAAGTGTCTTAGCAGAAATTCTTCAGAAAATAAAAACTAAATCTCTAAATTAGGAGGTGTTTTAATAGCCAAGGGACGAGAAACCAGAATCAGGGTCAACTTTAAGATAAGGGCGCCCGAGATCAGGCTGATTGATGATGAGGGTCAGCAGGTCGGAATTGTAGTTATTCAGAAAGCTCTTGAAATAGCCAGAAACAAAGGTCTCGATTTAGTCGAGATTTCACCCAATGTCAAGCCGCCGGTTTGTAAAATCATGGATTTCGGCAAGTATTTGTACGAACAGTCGAAGAAAGCCAAAATCGCCAAGAAAAAACAGCATACGGTCAGCCTTAAGGAGATGAGATTTAGGCCAAAAACAGAGGAACATGATTATAAGTTCAAGTTAAAGCATGTTATCGAGTTTCTAAACCAGGGCAATAAGGTCAAGGTTTATGTTGAATTTAGAGGACGAGAAATGACCCATAAAGAACTTGGGACAAAAATATTGGACAGAATTAAACAAGACCTTTTTGATATCGCTGAGCCTGAGGCCGCATCTCTCATGGAAGGTCGACGGATGTCTTTAATTTTTGCCGCTAGAAAAGAAAGTAAGGTCAAGACTTAATAATATGGTTTAATTGTATTATTTAGATTTTTGTTGCATAATAATTAATTTTTCATATATTCATCCCGAAACGGGAGAAAGATTATGCCTAAAATTAAGACAAATAAATCGGCCGCTAAAAGGTTTAAAAAAACCAGCGCCGGAAAAGTAAAACGATCACATATGAATACGGGTCATATTTTGACAAAAAAAACTGCCAAGCGTAAGAGACAATTACGTAAATCAGCGCTAGTTCATAAGACAGATATTGGTCGAGTCAAAAGGATGATCCCGTATTGAGAAAATATTAGGGAGTTTTAATGCCCCGTACGAAAAATAACCCGGCTGCTAAACGTCGTCACAAGAAGGTGTTAAAGGCGGCCAAGGGCAATTATGGCGGTCGCAGGAGACTGTATCGTACTGCCAAGGAGACGGTTCAGAAAGGGCTGGCGTATGCCTATCGTGACCGTCGCCAAAGGAAACGAGATTTCCGCAGATTATGGATTATAAGGATCAACGCAGCAACAAGGCTTTACGGCATGAGCTATTCGCAATTTATCAATGGCTTGAAAAAAACCGGTATTGAACTGGATCGCAAAGTCCTGGCCGATTTGGCGGTTCGTGATAGCGAAGGGTTCAGACAGATAGTAGAGGCCATAAAAGCTGGTTGATCAGCTGATTGCCCTTTATTTAAACCTGATATAGGCTTTTTCAATAAGCCTAAGTGCATATATAAATGAGCGATATATTAAGCCAGATAAAAGAATTTGAGATTTCTGCATTATCAAGGCTGAGATCGATAACCCGGCAAGAGGACCTTGATGCTTTAAAAATAGAATTGCTGGGTCGGAAGGGTAAACTTGCGGGATTTTCAAAAAATATCGGTAAAGCACCGGCTGACTTACGCCCAAAAATCGGCGCTGAGATAAACCGCCTTAAAAAAGCAATTCAGGAAAAAATTGAATTTAAAGATGCTTTATCCAATAAGCTAGCTAAAAAAGATTATTTCGATTATACACTTCCGGTCAGGAGTGATTTTATCGGACATAAACATCCGCTTTTGCAAACTGTGGATGATATTGTTTCCATATTTCACGGTATGGGCTATGAAGTAGCCTTCGGACCTGATGTAGAGAGCGATTACTATAATTTCGATGCTTTAAACACGCCTGAAGATCATCCCTCACGGGATTTATCAGATACATTTTATATAAAAAAAGGCGTTTGCTTGAGGACCCATACATCGCCTGTTCAAATCCGCACTATGGAAAAGCAAAAGCCGCCGGTCAGGATTATTGCCCCGGGTAGATGTTATCGTTCGGATACCCCGGATGCTTCCCATTCGCCGGTATTTTATCAATGTGAAGGCCTGTATGTCGATGAGGGGATTACTTTCGCCGATCTAAAGGGCGCTATCACCGCATTTGCCCGATGCATGTTTGGCAAGAAAATGAAAGTCAGGTTCAGACCTCATTTCTTCCCGTTCACCGAACCGTCAGTGGAATATGATTTTTCATGTGTAATCTGTGGGGGAAAAGGATGCCGGGTTTGTAAATATAATGGCTGGCTTGAGATTTCAGGAGCCGGTATGGTCGATCCGGAAGTTTTCAAGGCCGTCGGTTATGACAGCGAAAAATATACCGGTTTTGCCTGGGGTATGGGTATCGATCGGCTGACCATGCTGAGGTACCGGATTGATGATATACGATTGTTATATGAAAATGATGTCAGATTTATAAGGCAGTTTTGATGAAAATCAGCTACAACTGGCTAAAAGAACTTATCGATTTTGAAGCCTTACCGAAGAAGGCAGCCGAGCTTTTAACGATGTCCGGTTCAGAGGTTGAGGCTATCGAGAAAAAGGGTTATGAGATTTCAGGGATTGTTGCCGGCGAAATTAAAACGGTCAATCCTCATCCGCAGGCAGACAAATTGACTGTTTGCACAGTCGATATTGGCAGTGAGACGCTGGCCGCTGTTTGCGGCGCTCCTAATGTGAAACCGGGTCTGAAGGTCTTGTTTGCCGGGGTCGGTTCGTCTCTTGTTGATGGAAATACACTGAAAAAAGCCAGAATCCGAGGGGTGGAGTCGTTCGGCATGATACTGGCCGAGGATGAACTCGGCATCTCGGATGACCATACGGTAGTTATTGAACTTGAGTGTAATGTTAAACCGGGCACACTGCTTGAAAGTATTCTACCGCTCTGCGATTATATATTCGAACTGGAGATCACTCCCAACCGGCCTGATTGTCTTTCGCACATCGGCATCGCGCGCGAACTAAAAGCATTGCTGGGCGGTCAGATTAAATATCCGGATTTTAATGTAACCGAAACCGGACCGAATACATCGCTGGATTTGAAAATCGAGATCGACGCCCCGGATGGCTGTCCGCGTTATACCGGCAGGCTGGTTTCCGGGATAAAAATAGAACCATCGCCGCTGTGGCTTAAAACACGGCTGAATTACCTCGGCATAAGGCCTATAAATAACGTTGTTGATATAACTAACTATGTTTTACTGGAAACCGGCCACCCTCTTCATGCTTTCGACTATGATATGCTGAAGACCAAAAAAATCGTTGTCAGACGAGCTAAAAACGGCGAGATGTTTATAACTCTTGATGATGTTGGGCGGGAATTGAAAGACGGTCACCTTTTAATAACCGATGGTGAAAAGGCGGTGGCGCTGGCTGGCATAATGGGTGGGCAGAATTCTGAAGTCACCGAATCAACAACAAATATTCTAATGGAATCGGCATATTTTGATCCGGTCATTATTCGCCGCGGCGCTAAAGCGGTTGGATTATCGACTGAATCGTCTCAAAGGTTTGAGCGCGGAGCCGATCCCCTGATGGCGTCAAAAGCCAACAACCGGGCTTGTGCGCTTATAGCCGAACACGCTGGCGGAAAAGTCCATAAAGGGATGATTGATGCTTATCCCCAAAAGTTCTCGCCGGTGAAAATCGATTTTCGTCCCGAACGTGTTGAAACAGTATTAGGCGTCAATATCGATAAAACTAAAATAAGCCGGATTTTCGATGGCCTTGATATTGAATATGAATACGGCAGAATTGGAGCAGAAAATGTAAGAAAATTATTTACATCAATGCAAATTACGCGGCCATCATTCCGCCCCGATTTGACTCGTGAGATCGATCTTATCGAGGAAATTGCCCGTATTTATGGACTGGATAATATCCCGGAAATGTACCGTCCCGGCGGCAATCTTGAGATCGAAATTGCCCCTGAAGCAATAGTTAAAGATCGCCTTAGAAACTTCCTTGTCGGTCGGGGCTTCGTAGAGATATTTCCGTTGACCCTTGTAGATGGCCAGCAGCTGAACAAAATTGACAGCGATATTGACCTGGTAACCTTGCAAAATCCGCTGTCGGAGGAAATGTCGGTTCTCAGGCCTGACCTTACATTCTCGATGATTAAAACGCTCAGGCATAACATTAACTTTGGCAACAAGGATGTTAAGCTGTTTGAGATAGGGACATTATATAAACCGTCATCGGGGGATTTAGCCGATGAAAAAGAGACTATCTGCCTGGGTATCAGCGGACGGGAAAGACCTGTAAGCTGGCGGAACCAAGAGACATTTTCGGACTTCTACTTTCTTAAGGCCGAACTTGAAATAATTTTTCAGTATTTTAATATTGATCTGAAAATGGCCTCAAAGGCTAATCCATATTTTGATGATGATTGCAGTTTTAGCCTGGTTCTTCAGGGAAATAGAAATTCGGGATATTTTGGAAAAATTTCATCAAAAGCGGCAAAAGCAGTTGGCTTGAAACAGGATTGTTATGTTGCCGAACTTTATTTATCGCCATTTGCCGAACTGGCATTAAAGACCAGGTACTATAAGCAGTTGCCGAAATATCCCGAATCAGACAGGGATATTGCCCTGGTTATTAATAATGATGTTCCAATAGAAGACATATTAAAACTCATTCGTGCCACAGGCGGCGACATTATAGAGGATGCCTTCTTGTTCGACATATATCGCGGTAAAAATATTCCTGAGGGCAAGAAAAGTATTGCTTTTAGGGTAATTTATCGTTCTGGAAAGCGGACTCTTACTGATAATGAGGTTGATGAAATTCATGGCAAGGTTGTTAATAAATTAAATAAAGAGTTTGGCGCTATACTGAGGTCATAATTGGTGGATTTCAGTATAGAATAATTGGTGAGCTTATGGATAACAGCGCAAAAAATATTGAAAAAAGCTTTGAAAAACTTGAAGCAGTAGTTTATAATACTGCAGCTAAGATTAATAGTTTAAAAAGAATAAACCAAGATTTGAAAGGTAAAGTTAACGAATTAAAGCGCTTAAAAGCTTTAAGTGAAAAAAAGGCTGAACGGTTGAAACGGGAACTTGACGGGGTCAGGTTATCGGATCAACAATCCTGGCGGGAAAAAGAAAAGGATATAAAAAATAGACTTAAGAACCTGTCGGTAAAAATTTCAGCTTTTGAGAAGAATTATTCAATAGACAGTTAACCTTAAATATAGATCGGGGAGATTAAGCTGATCAAATGAAAAAAAGCAGGCTGAAGTTGAAGATTTTCGGCGCCGAATATGCACTCAAGGCTGATACCAGCGATGAATATATAAAAGAGACTGCCATTTACGTGGATAAAGTGATGAATGATATTGCATCTAAATATCAGGAGCAATCTGATGCAAGAGTGGCGGTTTTAGCTGCGTTAAATATCGCAGAAGAGCTTTTTGAGGCTCGCCGGCAGGCTCCGGTTAACATTGAGGCCAGAGCCCTGAAAATAGCTGATATCCTCAACGCCGCTTTAGAAGATTAGCCTCTCTCCATACGCCTAAGGAGGCGCAATGGAATTACCATATATTATAAGCATAGGTTTAGCATTAGTAGTTCTGGCTTTTATTGTCGGAATTGTTGTTGCTCGTCATATGGGCGAGAAAAAGATTGCTAAGGCTGAGGAACAGGCCTCAAAAATTATTGCTGATGCGGAAAAGACCGTTGAGGTAAAGAAAAAAGAGTCTGTTTTAGAAGCGAAAGACCACTGGCTGAAAGAAAAATCGAAATTTGAAAGAGAAACCAGTAAAAAACGAAACGAGATTCAAAAGCTGGAAGCCCGTCTCGTAGATAAAGAGCAGGCGCTTAATCGAAAAGTCGATATCTTAAACCTGAAAGAAAGGGACATAACCACCCGTGAAAAAACTCTGGTCGGCAGGGAAAGAGCTGTTCTGCATAAAGAGAAACATCTTGATACGCTTATTGCCGAACAGAATATTCAGCTTGAAAAAATAGCAGGTATGACGTCAGAGGAGGCTAAGAAGCTTTTAATGGAAAACCTTGAGGCTGAAGCCCGACGGGGTGCGGCTCAGCTCATTAAAGAGATAAAGGACCAGGCTGAACGTGATGCCGAAAAGGAGGCTAAAAATATTATTATCCAGGCGATTCAGCGATGTGCGGCGGATTACGCCATGGAATCATGTGTGTCGGTGGTTAATATTCCGACTGACGAGATGAAGGGGAGGATAATCGGTCGAGAGGGTAGGAATATCCGTTCGTTTGAGACGGCTACCGGCATCGATGTCATAGTCGATGATACTCCCGAGGCGATAATACTTTCGGGTTATGACCCGATCCGTCGTGAGATTGCCCGCATCGGCATGGAGAAACTGATAATGGATGGTCGTATTCATCCGGCTCGGATTGAAGAGGTTGTTGTCAAGGCTGAAAAGGAAATGGAGATCATTATCCGCGAAATCGGTGAACAGGCTTGTTTCGATGTTGGCGTTCATGGCGTCAACCCCGAAATTGTGAAGCTTTTAGGCAAACTGAATTATCGAACCAGTTATGGTCAGAATGTCTTACAGCATTCTAAGGAAGTGGCCTTTTTATGTGGAATTATGGCCGCAGAGCTGAATCTTGACAACAATATTGCCAAAAGAGCCGGCCTGTTTCATGATATCGGAAAAGCCATCGACAGGGAAACAGAGGGTACTCATACAGTAATCGGCGTTGATTTTATTTCCAAATTCAACGAGAACGCGGCTGTTTTAAACGCTATTGCCAGCCATCATGAAGATGTGCCAATGGAAACCCCGTATGCCGTGCTTGTTCAAGCCGCCGATGCTGTTTCAGGGGCCAGACCGGGCGCCAGGCGCGAAACCCTTGAAGGCTATATTAAACGCCTGGAAAAACTGGAGGAAATGGCCGATTCGTTTAGCGGAGTAGGCAAGGCTTATGCTATACAGGCTGGACGCGAAATCAGGGTGATTGTGGAATCTGATACTATCGATGACGTCGGTTGCGCTCAGCTCTCAAGCGAAATCGCTCGCAAGATTGAAGCCGAGCTCGAATATCCAGGCCAGATTAAAGTGACTGTTATAAGAGAAACAAGGTCCATAGAATATGCCAAATAAGCAGGATTTTCTGTTATCATCAGAGATAGCCTTATTCGGGATTTCGCCACAGCGAAAAACTTTTGCATCAGGCGTTAAAAAAAGTTTGGAAAAAGCCACTTTCAAAGTTTACCCGGTTAATCCATCAGCCAATGGTTGTTATTCAAACCTCGAAGAAATTCCTGTTAAGGTTGAAGCCGTTTATGTTGCGGTAAATCGCGCTAATGCGCTGAGTATTAGCGAAAACATAATCAAATATGGAATAAAAAAAGTATGGCTTCAATACGGTTCTTATAATGAGCAAATTATTAACAAGCTCAAAGATGCAGGCATTGAAGTTTATACTGGTTGTTTGACGATGTTTATTCCGGGAGTTGGGTTTATTCACAGATTTCATAGAGTTATTCACGATTTCTTTGAAAGAAAAAAATGAAAATACTTTTTGTCGGAGATATGATGGGAAATCCGGGTATCAGGGCTGTTGCTGATACTCTTGATGTTTTTAAAAAAGAGAAGCGGGATTACGATTTTATTATCGCAAATGTCGAAAATGCGGCCGGAGGTTTCGGGATAAACAAGGATTCCTGGGATAAGATGGCCGAACTCAGTATAGACTGCATGACCTCGGGTAACCATATATGGGACCGTCTTGAAATACACAAATATATTAACGATGAACCAAAGCTGTTAAGACCGGCAAATTATCCTATCGGCAATCCCGGTTTTGGCTGGCAGGTGTATGAGACTCAAACAGGCGGGCAGATAGCGGTGATTAACCTTCAGGGGCGAGTTTATATGAATAACATCGATTGTCCTTTTATTACCGCTGATAAAATTTTAGAAGAGATTGGAGACAGGTATAAAAATATTATTGTCGATTTCCATGCTGATGCCTCCAGCGAGAAACAGGCAATGGGCTGGTATCTTGATGGTCGGGTATCGGCAGTAATCGGTACTCATACACATGTCCAGACAGCCGAGACACGGGTTTTACCGGGCGGTACAGGTTTTATAGCCGATGTCGGCATGTGTGGACCCTACGATTCAGTCATTGGGATGGAGATTGAGGCCGCCCTGTTTCGCCTGCTGAAAGGCCGTCCCAACCGTCTCCAGGTTGCCGCTGGAAATATCAAGTTCGCTGCGGTACATCTGGAGATTGATGAGCAAAACGGTAAGTGTAAATACATTGAAAGAATGCTGATCGATGTATAATCGGGTACTATAAGATTTACGAGGGCGCTGTAATGGGTCAAATTATAGATGGCAGGAAAATTTCCGGAGAGATTAAAACTGAACTGAAAAGTGAAATTGAAAAACTGAAGGAAAAAAACGTTACTCCGGGTCTGGCAGGAGTGCTGGTTGGCGATGATCCGGCCTCAGCCCTGTATGTCAGCATGAAAGAGAAAGAATGCAAAAAGCTGGGAGTTTATTTCGAGAAAATTGTTAAGCCTGCCGATTTTCCAGAGCCGGAGCTTTTAAGTCTAATCGACTCGTTGAACAAGCGGGATGATATACATGGCATCCTGGTTCAATCGCCTCTTCCCGGACATATAGATGAGGGTAAAGCCATTTTAAGCGTTGACCCTGCCAAGGACGTTGATGGTTTCCATCCGGTAAACCAGGGATTAATGCTGGCTGGTAAGCCGGTATATCTGCCTGCAACGCCTGCCGGCATTGTTGAACTATTATGGCGTTCGGGACATAAACCGGAGGGAAAGCATGTCGTCATTCTGGGCAGAGGATATCTTGTCGGTCGACCCCTGGCAGTTTTGTTAGCGTTGAAAAACCAGAAAGCAAATGCCACTGTGACCCTCTGTCATACCCGCACCGCTAATATCAAAGAAATCGCCCGTCAGGCAGATATTCTTGTGGCGGCCATGGGTAAAGCTCAGTATGTGACTAAGGATATGGTAAAACCGGGAGCTGTTGTAATCGATGTCGGGACCAACAGAATCACAGATTCGAGCCATCCAAAGGGAGCCCGGCTTGTTGGTGATGTCGATTTTGACCAGGTAAAAGAAACAGCCGGTGCAATCACGCCGGTGCCCGGCGGCGTTGGTCCAATGACTATAGCAATGCTTTTGACAAATACGGTAAAAGCGGCAAAACGAATACTCAAAAATGGCTGATACTATATTAACAGTTACAGAATTAACGAAATCTATTAAGCTTTTGCTTGAGGACAATTTCCCCAAAATTTGGGTTGAGGGGGAGATTTCAAATTATATCAAGCATTCTTCCGGCCACAGGTATTTTACCCTTAAGGATGACAGTGCCCAGATAAAATGTGTAATCTGGAAAGGTATGAGTCGATACCTGCTTTTCGAGCCTGAAAACGGCATGAAAGTTAAAGCCTGCGGGCAGGTGACCGTTTATGAGCGATCCGGACAGTATCAACTGATTGTATCGGCGATGCAACCGGTCGGCGTCGGTGAACTCGAATTAGCTTTCCGGCAGTTGAAAGCCAAACTGGAAAAAGAGGGATTGTTCGATGATCGTCATAAAAAGCCGATTCCGGAATATCCTGAAAAAGTCGGGGTTGTCACATCGCCCACAGGAGCGGCGGTAAGAGACATAATCAAGGTGATTAATCGCAGGGCGCCGTGGATAGAGGTTATCATCAGGCCATCATTAGTCCAGGGAGAGACAGCCTCGGCTGATATTGCGCAGGCTGTTCGTGATTTTAATGAGTACGCCAAAGTTGACCTGCTGATTGTGGGACGAGGCGGCGGTTCGCTGGAGGACCTCTGGCCTTTCAACGAGGAACAAACGGCACGAGCGATATTCGAATCGCAAATACCGGTTATTTCTGCAGTCGGGCATCAGATTGACTTTACGATTTCGGATTTTGTCGCCGACCTGAGAGCGCCTACACCATCAGCGGCGGCGGAACTGGCTGTACCGGATGGCGCTGAGTTGAGAGGATATTTTTTAGAAAATTACCGGCGATTGTGCCAGACTCAGCTTGAGAATATTGAATCGTATAAAGTCAATCTTCAAAACCAGGTCAGCCGGTATGGCATTCGAAAGCCTATGGAAATCGTCAATGCCCGAATACAACGCCTGGATGAGTTAAATCAAAGCTTTCAAAAGACAGCCATGCATATGATCGAAAGGCATCGGAACAATCTTTCAATGATTCAAACAAAGCTTACTTCGGCATCTCCAAAAAATATTATGAGCAGGGGATATGCTTTTGTTACCTCGCCGGTTACAAAAAAGACGATAAAATCATTTACTCAGGTAGCTGTAAATGATATTATAGATATAAGATTACATAAAGGAGAACTTCAAGCGGGCATTACTAAAGTGAAGGGTGAGAATTGAGTACTGAAACTAAAATTTATCATTCGATTTCCGAGGTTGCTAAGATGATGAGGCTGGAGGCGTATGTATTGCGTTTCTGGGAAAAGGAATTCCGCCAGCTTCGCCCCAAAAAGAACAGGGCCGGCAACAGGATTTATCAGCAGAAAGATATCGATATTTTGATGCAGATTAAACTGTTGCTGTATGACAAAGGCTTCACTATCGAAGGCGCCAGAAATTATCTAAAGGACAACGGGAAGGGTAATAATTCGAAACTGAAATCGGAGATGGCTGTTAAGCTGTTAAAGGAAGTACGTACAGACATTGACGATATGTTGAAGCTTTTCCCTTGATTTTAACGGAATATCTGGTATTTTACCTGTGTGTCGGGGCGTAGCGCAGCCTGGTTAGCGCACTTGCTTGGGGTGCAAGAGGTCGGCCGTTCAAATCGGCTCGCCCCGACCATGGTATTTATTTTGCCGCTAAAATTGAAATAATTAAAAAAGCTGGTGCACGAGGACATACACCAGCCACTTTAACAAGTGGTTCAGAAGACTTGTATATCTAATGCGAAATCTGGATTAAAAATCCCAGGTCTTTTTATAAGTGATGAAGGCTCATTCTCGTATGTCTTTTATTATTGTTGCCCCTGCATGAATCGTTTTATAATACGATATGCTATTAATGTTATCCATCTGCTTGGCAGTTTCTTTTGGCCAAAGTCGAAATCGGACCAAACATTATGGATGGATTCCGCATAGAAGCATCCATTTTTATCTTGTTTTGAAACAAGTATATTAATCATTTCACTCATCCGGGAATCTTTTCTTGCAAAGTCAAATTGGGAAAGTATCTCCAGATATTTTAAGATTCGATAATCAGTGAAGGGATATTTTAGTTTTTCCCAGCCTTTTCCGATTTCGGAATCATGCCCGGCATATTTTATCTTTCCTCTTTTATCCCAGCACTTTAACAGAAATTTTACGATTCTTTTGGCAATCTTGCTATTCTTAAGCTCTGGATTTTGGCTTATTGCGCCCAACACACATAGTGCTGCAAATGCACAGCTTGGTTCCTGTTCTCTCGGTTTACCTGGCAGCCCTGTATTCTTACACCAGAAGCCGCCATCAAGACGCTGCCGCTCTACAAGCCAGCTATAGGCATTATGTAATCTCGGATCGGATATATAATCCAATTTTGCTAATGATTCGATCAGAATACCGGTAAAACAATCGCCTGGTGTCGGCGGCGGGGCCCAGCCAAATCCCCCACAAGGGAACTGAGTAGTAAATACATATTTACAGGCACTGGCTATTTCCTTAGTATCTCTTCTCAAGCCAAAGTCAGCCAAAACCCCCAATAACCAAAATGTGGTGTCTTTCCTGGGCCACCAAGTATAGATATCCGTGGAAGTCCCCCAATACCCGCCTTTATTTTGATTATCAAGAATTCGTTTTACCAACTCATGTTCACGAATTGATTTTTCAATTACATCAACCTCTTTATCCTTATTTTTCTTATCTAATAAATCTATCATGACGTGATATTTAACAAAAGGTTCTCCCTCGAGAAGCCAATCAATTGGCAATAACTTCAAAAAACTTTGCAGTTTATTTAGCATATGTTTATGCGAGCCCAAAGGCATCCCGACCTTTCAAATAGCAAGATAACATACATATTTTCCAGTAGCAAGTAATCTTAATCATTGTTATTATGTTGAAAACTATATTTTTAATTATGATGACATACGCCAGCCACTTTAATTGTTCATTTTAGCAATAATTGTCCTTTTCAGCAATTTTCATGGAATATTTTATCAATTTGATGGTATAATAAAACATAACAATGGTTATTCATCAGTGAACCGACAGCGACTCTGGTATTATGTAAAGTTATTGAATTTAAAAAGATGGAGGCAAGCGAAATGAAAAACTTATCGAGATGTATTGCTGTGACAATTATAACTATTTTATTTCTACAATGCGGACAAAATTCCGTTGATTCATCAAACCAGCCGCCCCGTGCTTTAAGCCCCGGCGAAACACAGCTTGTTGACTCCGGCAATAGATTCGGTTTTAAGCTCTTCAAAGGGATAGTTCAGGATCAACCCGATTCAAATATCTTTATCTCGCCATTATCGGTGTCGATGGCGCTGGGCATGGCATATAACGGCGCTAACGGCAGTACCCGTGAGGCGATGGATTCGACGCTGGAATTCAATGGCCTGGATATTCAACAGGTGAACGAATCCTACCGGAGCCTGATTGATCTACTGATTAATCTCGATCCGGTTGTAGTTTTCCAGATAGCAAATTCAATCTGGTATCGTCTGGGATTCCAGGTGGAACCTGATTTTCTTGATCTGAACAGGACATATTTTGATGCGGAGGTAAGCGAGCTTGATTTTAGCGACCCGATAGCGGCGGATATTATTAACAGTTGGGTCGATGAAAATACAAATGGCAAAATAACAGAAATAATTCAACCGCCAATTGATCCCTTAACGGTTATGTTTTTAATTAACGCTATCTATTTCTATGGCGACTGGACATATCAGTTTGACGAGGACAGCACATATGACGCTATGTTTATTTTGCCCGATGGTTCTCAGTCGCCCTGTCGGATGATGACCCAGGAGAACAATTTCAAGTATATTGAAAATAACGATTTTCAAGCTGTCGATCTGCCATATGGAAACGGGCTTTTCAGCATGACTATCTTTCTGCCCAGACCGCAGGTCGGTATCGATGCTTTAATTGATAATCTTAACCAGGAAAACTGGATTAGCTGGATTAACAGCTTCAACGAACAACAGGGAATAGTTCATTTGCCCAAATTCCGATTCGAATGGGAAGACTCATTGAATAATGTTTTAAAGGCTCTCGGGATGGAGATAGCATTTACTGGTTTTGCCGATTTTACCGGGATCAGAAGAAGCGGCGGGATTTTTATAAGTATGGTGAAGCATAAGACTTTTATAGAAGTCGATGAGGAGGGAACTGAAGCGGCGGCGGTGACAATAATTGAATTTCGTGAATCGGTTGGTCTGGATTTTAATATAATGTTTGACCGGCCATTTATCTTTATGATCCGCGAGAACCATTCACAGACTGTTCTGTTTATGGGTAAGATTGTCGAACCGGTGTGGGAATAGTATTAACTGCAAATATTTCAACATAAAATTTAATGAGTTGTGGATTGCGGAAGTCTCTTCTGCCATCATGTAAGACAACCAAATCAAAAAGCTGGTGCATGAGGACATACACCAGCCACTTTAAATTATCATTCCCAAATTATTTAAAATATTCACTGGAATATTATGTAAATTTTGGCGTATAATATTCAGGTAGATATAGAGTAATATGTAGATTAAATGCAAAGGAGTAAAGCGATGAACAGGAAAGCAATTTTCATGACATTGATCTTTATCGGGTTTGGGCTGTGTCTGGGAGATTTTAACAATGCCTTGGGCCAGATTGACCGCGAAATAAGCATATCTGAAAAAAGCCTGGCTCAATCCAGCAATAAATTCGGTTTTAATATCTTTAGAGAAATCGTTAATTCTAAATATGGCAAAGATAAGAATGTGTTTGTCTCGCCACTGTCAATTTCCATGGCTCTTACAATGACCTATAACGGCGCCAAAAGCGAAACTAAGGATGCGATGGCGAAGACGTTGGAATTGTCTGATATGCCTGTCGATGATGTTAACGATTCTTATGCG
Organism: uncultured bacterium; assembly: GCA_965603725.1. GTDB lineage: Bacteria > Zixibacteria > MSB-5A5 > UBA10806 > 4484-95 > JAGGSN01. Next base: position 96,613 of record CBFDEC010000004.1, read on the forward strand.
AGCTTAATGGAACTGCTGACACATCTCGACCCCGATGTTACATTTGAAATTGCCAATTCTATATGGTATCGGCAAGGTTATGAGATTGAAAAAGACTTTATTGATATTAATCACTCATGTTTCCATGCACTGGTCCGCAATCTGGATTTCAGCGCACCTGATGCGGCGGATATAATCAATGCCTGGGTGGATGAAAACACAAGCGGCAAAATCAAAGAGGTAGTTTCAAAACCGATTGATCCGCTCATGGTTATGTTTTTAATCAATGCTATTTATTTCTATGGCGACTGGACTGTTCCGTTTAAAGCGAAAGACACGGATGATGATAAATTTACTTTGCTTGATGGCTCGACAGCATCCTGTAAGATGATGCACAAGGAACAATCTTTAAGCTATTTCGCGAATGACGATTTCCAGGCTGTGAGCCTTCCCTACGGCGATAAAGTATTCAGCATGACTGTTATCCTTCCGAAACCAGAAGTTTATATCGATAAATTGACGGCTATGCTTAATAATGATAATTGGAATAGCTGGCTTTTAAATTTCTCCAATCAAAGAGGAAGCTTGTACCTGCCCAAGTTTAAGCTTGAATACGCGTTGTCTCTTGTCGATGCGTTAAAAGCGATGGGTATGGGCGTTGCCTTTACTCCCGGAAAGGCTGATTTCACCGGGATATGTGAAAAAGAAACATTATTTATCAGCGAGGTGAAGCACAAGACATTTGTCAGGGTTGATGAAAAAGGAACTGAAGCTGCCGCCGTTACAAGTGTCGGCATGATGACTACAGGTCTGCCTCCACAGCCTGCTTTTGTGATGCGTGTCGATCGGCCGTTTATTTTTGTAATCAGCGAAAACAAAGCGCAGTCGGTTCTGTTTATGGGGAAGATTGTTGAGCCGGTTTTGTAATGATAAAATTGCATCCCTGCACTATGGGCCAATGGCTTTTTTGTAGACATAGTTATGTTGTGTCAGTTCGTAGCAAAGCGTGAACTGACACTTCTTGCTATCAAACATTAATCGTTCATGCTACAGGCCTTAGCAGCAGACAATGGGCAGGTCACGCTCCGCTACGACCCGCCCTAACGTTAATTATGTCACCCCTGCGAAAGCAGGGGTCCATGATTGGTTCATCATTACTTTACATTTCGTATGCATGGTCAAGATGACCATATCATAGTATCGATAGGAAATATTTATATACTATTAATCAGTCCGGCCAATATATTGATTAGTTGCTTTTAGTAAATATATTTCATCATCATCGCCATCAGCTAATTGCACTACAACAGTCACATCTATTCCCGGTCCCCATTTTGGTCCGCTACTGGCAGAAACATTAATCTGAAACGGTTGAATTCCGTAATAGTATTGTCTTTCGGGGCTGTTAATTTCCCACGCTTTATCCCCGTTTATTACCCACATCATAACAATATTAAATGAGTCAGAAATATCCAGTGAATCGATTTCGTTAACTGCGGCAACAGCTCTGAGTGGTTGACCATCCGGGGGACATATAGGCATAAAATCACGCCAGAGATATGTTTCCAGCGCAAAGCTGTAATTGTCTATACCAAGCTGTTCGGGAGCGTTAAGCAGTTCTTGAATCGGTACTGAGAGAACGGGGGAATTTGCGCTGGGCTTAGAATCACCGCAACCCGGTAAAGAAATCAACAATAATACAATTAGCGTTTTTTCCAGATATCTGAGTATTCTCATACTTGATCTCCCGGTTAAGTTGTTAATGGTACCGCTGTCATTCATAAAATCTGATTCACAAATCATATAATATTTCTTAAAGCCAATGTCAAATGATATCCTTCAAACACCTGTATTTATTACAATTCTATAGACATTATATTCCCTTTCATTTAAATTGTTTCTATGAAAACTCTGGTGATAATTCCAGCTTACCAGGTTGCGCCATATCTGAAGAACGTCATCGATGAGGCAAAAAAATATTTAGAAGATATTCTCGTTGTCGATGATGGCTCTAGTGATGGTTCCGGCGAATTAGCCAGAGATTGCGGCGTTATAGTAATCACCCATGAGACAAACAGGGGAAAGGGCGCCGCTTTAAAAACCGGATTTGACTATGCAATCAGGCATGATTATGAGGCGGTTATAACTCTGGATGGCGATGGTCAGCATGACCCGAAATATATCCCTGGTTTCTTTAAGACCCATGATAAAACCAGGGCCGGGTTGATTATTGGGTCGCGGGTTCATGATAAAGCCGATATGTCATTTCCCCGCCGCTGTTCTAATTTTCTAACTTCCCGGATACTTTCGTATCTGCTTCATACCCGGATTGAGGATTCGCAATCAGGCCTCAGGTTGATAACCGTTCCACTGCTTAAAAGAGTGAGGCTGAAATCAGATCGTTATCAGTTGGAGACGGAACTTATTATTAGAGCCATTCAAAATGGCTTCAAGATTAGATTTACTCCGATAAAGGTAGTATATGGCAAGAACTTCCCCTCGCAGATAAACCACATGGCAGATACTTTCCGCTGGATTAAAATGGTACTGGAGGAAATTTGAGTAAAAAATTTAATCGTTCATTGCGGAGTCGGGAACTGGCAGGAATGGGTTCCTGCCAGCGCAGTTTAACTATTTATAGACGAACGTTGTTCTTGACTTGAACGGTTAGATTTCTATAATTTGCAAATTATGAGAATTCTTTTAACAAACGATGACGGCTACTTCGCTCCGGGATTGGTTGCTCTTAGGAAGTATCTGTCTAAATATTTCAAGGTTGTGGTTGTCGCCCCAGACCGTGACCGTTCCGGCGCCTCGCACTCTTTAACCGTTACCCGTCCGCTCAGGGTAGATAAGATCGAGAAGGATTACTATGCGGTGGATGGCACTCCCACCGACGCTGTCATGATTGCTTTGTATTGCCTTCTCAAGCAGAAAAAACCGGATATCATTGTGTCTGGAATTAACAGCGGCGCCAACATGGGAGAGGATGTTACTTACTCCGGCACTGTTGCTGCCGCTATTGAAAGCACTCTTTTAGGTTTTCCCTCGATTGCCGTATCGCTCGCCGGTAATGAAAGCGCAAATTATCTTGACCTAAAGGAGTACTCTAAAGCGTCACAGTTCACAAGAAAGGCCATAAACTTAATTGTCAGGAAAGGGCTGCCTGACGGAGTATTTCTGAATATAAACGTTCCCATGGGCAAGAATGTTGATACTCGAAAATACAGAATCACTCAGCTTGGTAAGCGTGTTTATGATGATGTGATTACCGAAAAAATCGACCCTCGCGGTGAGCGCTACTACTGGATCGCCGGGCGGGCAAGGGTTACCGGTAAAGGCCCCGATACCGATTTTGGCGCCGTTGAAAGAAAATTGATTTCTGTGACTCCATTGGCAGTGGATACCGCCGCAAGAGATTTCGTCAAAGAACTGAAAACTTGGAATTTTTGAATAAACAGTCATAAAAACATTTTTTGTCAGGCTGCAGTCAGGCGTTTTAATCGAGCATTTAAGTAACCGTATGAATAGCAATAAATTACGATATGTTTTTCGAATAAAATAAATGCAACAATTTGATGGAAATATCGGTATTCATAGATAGGAGTGTGTTAGAGGATTTTTATTTAATTAAATTGGCGTTATTATCGATATTATGATATAATGGAGAAGATAAGACAGGATAAAAAAAGGATTGAAAATGGCTAAAAAGATTATACTTGTGTCTTTTATCGGCCTTCTGATCTTTTCCGTAATTTATGCATTAAGTGGGAAAAAGAAATATACTACTTCATCCGATCAGGCATATCAGGCCTATTTAGCCGGTGAAGAACTTATGCAAAAGTTGTATTATGTTGATGCCATACCCGAATTTGAAAAAGCGGTTAGAATCGATACCAATTTTGCTATGGCATATATAATGCTTGGTGAATTGTACAACATGCATGATAATAAAGATGATGCCCAAAAAAGCGTCGAAAAAGCTGTTTCACTATTTCCAATGATTACAGAAAAAGAACAATTAATAATCTCAGTTTACCAGTGCGGGATAAACGAGGATATGGAATCCAGAAGAAAGAACTGTGATGAATTAATTCTGAAATACCCAAACAGTCTTGAGGCTCACAAATATAAAGCGACCCATTTCACGGAAGATCGCGATTTTAAAAACGCAATTATTGAATTTGAACAAATTATAGAAGATGAACCGGATTACGCCCCGGCATATAATATGCTGGGATATCTAAACTACTGGAATAGAGATTATAATGAAGCTTTATTATATATTAAAAAATATTCAATAGTAGCCGGCAAACAGGCTAACCCTCATGATTCATACGGCGAGATTTTGATGAACATGGGGCGCTACGACGAGGCGATTAAGGAGTTTGAAACCGCCAACAAGATTAAGTCCGATTTAGATTTTGTCCTGCATCATCTAGGACAAGTAAACCGCGAAATAGGCCGTTATCGTGATGCCATAGGCTATTTTGAACGGGCTAAGGAATTTGCTCGAAACGAGGGATATGCTGCAAGGGCTGAGGAGCAGATAGCCTACTCTAAATATCTGCATGGAGAAAAAGAACAGGCTTTAGAACTACTTGATAATATTTACAAAGAACATCCTGAGTGGTTCAGTGTTGCAACTTATCGCGGAATAGTGGCTGCGGGATTAAAAAAATTCGATATTGCTGATACCTGTATAGATGATCTAAATAGAATGCTCGAAAAAGCTGATAGTTCCGGCGCCAGCCAGTATTATAAAAATGAAATTATTATCCACAGAGAGGCTTTGCTCGGGAAAATCGCCTTGATGAAGGAAAATTATGATGAGGCGATCAATGTATATAATAACATTGCTGAATTAAGCAATCTGCCAGGATTGGTTATGATGAAATTCCTGCTTGGTAAATCCCATTTATATGCTGGAAAATTAGATCTTGCCGAAGAGATATTGCTAAATAACCTGAATGACAATCCCAATCATCCATATACTCTGTTCTTTCTCGCGAAAGTATACAAGGAGAAGGACAATCCTGAGAAACAGAAACAAATGCTCTTAACATATTTATCGGTTATGTCCGGCGCTGATGAGGATATTAGGGATGTAATTGAAGCTCGCCAACAACTTGATTCTCTGGTCGAAATGTAAGCTGAGCATAATCATTCGATAATAACATTATCAACAAAATCATTACTGTCCGGTGTTATATACATTATCTGTCTGTTATCATCCCTGCGCAAACAGGGATCCATTTTTTATGAAGCATTCAATGATTATTTAAAAATAGGCAATATCTTTAAGCAGTTACATTAAAATTTTCAAAATATAATCTTGACAGCCTGGTAATATCATATATATTGTCAGCGACTTTTGTCCCCATCGTCTAGCCCGGTCAGGACATCGCCCTTTCACGGCGACAGCAGGGGTTCGAATCCCCTTGGGGACGGTTGTAATCCCCCGAATAGCAACGAGTTGCGAGTATTGATTTCTGTCAAGCGCCATACATGTGCCAGCTAATTTTGAATGCGGCTAAGTTGCGGCATATCCAGCAATAGCTTAAAATGACCATTGAACACGATTTTTCTTGACAGGGCAGAAAGTAAAATCTATCTTAACAATATAATCACTGTGGGGGAAGCTGTATTTACCCCCAATTGAAAATACTATCATAACCTCAAAGAAGGTTGGCTGGAAAGTTTACAAACATTTTTAAACAAGGAGAAGAAGATGAGAAGCGTTAACGTCGCTTGCTTTGCGGCATTACTATGTGCAATTGCCGGGTCTTGCATAATAAATCCAGAAGCTAAGGCGCAAGAAACCTACGAATATCTCCCCGGCGATGTCAACATGGCTTACGGAAACTGGCCGCCTGTGGTCATGCCGGATGATGTGCTTTATTTTTTAAGTGGCGGTCCACCTTGCTTATTAGATGGTTTCTGGGCCTCAGTAGACATTAATGGCGACTGCTGTATAACAGGAGGTGATGTTACAGCTTTGGTGGGATACTTTGTTGATGGCGGCGGTCTTTCATATTGCCCGGACTATGAATCTATGTGGCCGACACCTGATGAACTGCCTGATGATCCTCCTCCTGACTGGCCGCCCTGTGAAGCGCCGCCGCTGGAACCGCCTGAAGACGATGTTTTTATCTGGTTTGGCAACCTGGATGAGTCTCCTATAATCGCAAATATAAATGATAGAGTTTGTGTTGATGTTTATATCCAGACGCCAAACTCAGCCTATATAGCTGATATGCACATTCCTGTCGGTATAGAAAATCAATACATTGATGATTTTCTTACTGCAGACCACCAATATTTTTACCCGCTTACTGATTGGGATAATATTATCACCCGTCAGTTTGGTTCGCCGCCTAATCCAACCGGCTGGTCGAGTCAATCAATATTAGCCTTTGATTCTAGCGTATGGCTTCATTTTGAAACGCCACAATTAATTATGAAGATTGCCGTTCAAACTGTTAATGATCCTGAGTTGGCAGGAAATACCGTTCAATGCATCGGCATAGGCAGCCATCCCGATGGTTGGCCCTTCTGTGTTGGGGATACACTGGGGATATTTGACTACCCTATTACTGAGTATATAAGTCCGGTATTCTTTAACTATCCCTACCTCCCCGGCGACGTCAACATGGCTTTAGGTATCTGGCCGCCGCAATGTATCGGCGGCGACGTTACCTATCTTGTTGGATACTTCATCGGCGGCGGTCAGGAGTCATGCCTGCTGACCGGTTTCTGGGCTTCGGCAGATATTAACGGCGACTGTCTCATCATCGGTGGCGACGTAACTGCTCTGGTAGGCTACTTTGTTGCTGGCGGCAATTTGGTACCCTGCCCCGATTATGAGCCGGTCTGGCCTCCTGTTCCTGAAGAAGCTCCTGCTGGCTGGCCGAACTGTGAGACGCCTGTGATAAACAGCGAAGTTATTCCGACTGGGCGAGGAAAATAAAATCCGGGCGGCTCATTTTACAGAAACAAAGAAAATGGTATTGCTGAAATAATAATAGGTAAACAAAGAAGAGAATAAGGCGGCCCTTCATGGCAGCCTTTTTTATTGGGCATGTTAAATACCTCAAACTGTTTTTGCAAAAAATCGGGGAAACTTCCACGTTAACAGGCGGCTCTTTCCAGAGCCGCTGCTTGTTAATAATAAAAAGGGAATTTTAATTGTCGACGAGACGCTAAATGGCAAACCGAAAGGAGTCACACCATGGGAGACAAAGGCGGGAAAAAGGATAAGAACAAGAGTCAGAAACAGAAAAAAAGAAAACAGGAACAAAAAACAAAAAAAAAGCAGGATAAGTAACAGAAGAGCACTCCGATTCCCAATAGTTGAACATCAGGACGACATTGAAGCCAACCATGCAAGTAGCCGACGCCATATGGCTAACCCAACTGCGAATCGGTTACATTTAAGGTCGGGGGTAGGGTTGTGCCCAGAGATTCTCGGGAATAAGGGTAAGGGGTGGTTAGCCGGCTTGGCCAACCCCTGATGATCTGCCAGCTGAAGCGCCGGATGGTTAGACGAACTGCGGACTACCAACAGTGTACTAATCAAGACTTAACCTGACGGTCACACTGTTTCTGTCGTTAAGTTTTTATTCAGCATTTTCTCTTTTACCAGCGGTATCGAATTCTGAAACGTGACCTGCCTATTGTCGTTTCCAGCAAAAGTGTGCAGACGCATCTTGGGATCAGTTCATGCTCCGCTACGAACTGACACAACGCTAAATATATAAAAATAATGTGTAATCCTGTCATATTTCAGGACTTTCCCCGAAAATTCCGGTAAATTCTTTATAATATAATATATTTCATAGAGTTAACGTTTTTAGAAAGTGGAAATTATAGATTTTTAAAAATGGGGAAACTTTTTAACGATTTTGAATAGGTCGGTCATACGACCCGTCTAGGGTTCCAACCAGCGGAAGCGGACGAAGTCCTTTATTCAACACCCGACATTTTGACTTCGATCTGCGATTTGCTAAAGGGAAGAGGGTTATATTGTTGCGAGATGTGTCGGGGTGTTCATTCGTCCGCCTAAGGCGGACTCATTCAGAACCCGGCCTGCTGCGTTTAAAAAAAACTAAATATGTAAAAATAATGTGTAAATCCGTCATATTTCTCTTGACATGATTTCTTGGAATGTTATATTATTAGTGTTAAGTACAAATATTGTTGAAAAAATAGTGTAAACTGGTATTGCTTCAACACAAGACTTTTTTGAAATTACTAATACTAATGTTTAGCAAGCGATTGTTAAATTGGCAATAAAAGAATCAGTTAGTTCAAGAAATTTGTTTCTTGAGAACTGTGGAACGTTAATTTTTATCACTGGAGGTGATAACTTTTAAAAACAATTAAAAAACTCGAGATAATTAATTAACCAGGGAATCAGGTAAGTTCACGAGTAAGTTAAAACAAAAAATATTTTAAAATTAAGGAGAAGTTTATGAAAAAACTTTTCTTGGTTTCTTTAACTTTGATGTTTATGCTGGCGCTGACTACATGGGTTATCGCCGGTGATAGTAATTCCGATTGGTCTCCTCAATACGGGGAGAAAGGAGAACTGTTAAATCCACAACCGGCGGTTAATATATCCAACATTGCCAACGACATAAACATCTCAGAACCGCCTTTAATCCTTACCACTTTGTTGACTGAGGATTTTGAGAGCGCCTGGACACCGGATGCTCCTCCAGTAGGTCCGTTAGGCGCCTGGTCGATTATCGACAACGGCACCGAGGGTTCTCAGTGCTGGTGGACCGATGATTGGCACAGGGATTATTACTCTACCTGGGCAGACACAGCAGCCCGCATCTATTATAGCGGCTCACAGGAGATCAATTACGAAGAGTGGTTGATAACACCATCGTTGAATATTCCCGGCGGCGCTACGGCCTGTTCGCTCGTTTTCCGTAACTATTACTACGATGATGGCGCCGGCAAAGATACTGCCTATGTGTTGGGTTCAATCGATGATGGAGCCACCTGGACAGATACTTTAGCTGTCTGGGATGCCACTCAGTCATCGGCCTATCTGAATTTCGACATTACCGGTTATTCCGGTCAGTCAACAGTCAAATTCGCATTCCTTCTCACCTGCAATACCGGAAGCTACATGGACATTTATTATTGGTGGCTGGATGAAGTTGCGGTATATTCCGATGCCAGCCAGCTTCTATTCGAGGAATTCAGCGGCTGGGGTCCCGGTGGAAATGACCCCCCTACTGACTGGACTATTATTGACAATGGCACACCTAAAGCCGCCGAGGCACCATGGAACGATAACGACTGGCATAAGAACACTCGCTGGACTTCAGGAACAGCCAGGCTTTACTATGAATCCAGTTACAAAGAATGGGAGGATGACTGGCTGATAAGTCCTTCAATTATAATCAGTTCAGGTGCGCTCTGCACCCTGAGCGTAGTGGAGTATTACAATCATTCCACAAGCGGTTATGAGTGGAAGGATATGGACCACGGCTATATACTGGTCTCCACCGATGGCGGTACAACCTGGCCTGATACTATTGCCGACCATACTGCAACACTGGGAAGTTCAACAACAAAAACCACTTTCAGCTATGATATCGGCGCTTACAGCGGTCAGACTATCAAGATAGCCTTTAACTTCGTTAATGGTCCTTATGATTACGACTACTGGAGTATCGATGATGTTAGTGTCAACGAGCTGGTGATGGCAGCGTACGATGTTTTGACATCGGCAATCAACGCTCCGACCTGGGGTATTACAGGCTACGACTGGGACGTGTCATCTCAGGTAACTAACATAGGTTTGAATACCGTCACTTTCGAGGATTCGACTTATATATATGAGTTGAACAAGCTCACACACTTCTTTGAGGATTTCAGCAACCCGCAGGGTTGGACGGGAGCAAATCCTCCTATTAATACGTTGGGAGCTTGGGCGGTTATTGACAGTGGATCAAACAACGATGGCTGGAACAACAATGACTGGTATGGATATTACTATTCGACATGGAGCGATACCGTTGCCAGAGTTTATTATGGATCGTACCCCTATGAAGACCAGAACGAATGGCTGATTACTCCAAGTCTTGATTTCACCGGCCAGACCGACATTCATCTGACATTCAAGACATATTACGATGACATTTCAAGCACCGGAGATGATACAGCCTGGGTGCTTATTACCAACGATGGATGGACAACGACTAATGTACTGGCTATGTGGAACGAAGATCATGGTTCGTCCTCCTCACCCGCAAATCCGGATTTTGATATCTCCACATGGGCTGACAATAACTCGACCGTTCAAATCGCATTCAAATATGTCGCCAATAACGATTGGTACTGGTATGTCGACAAGGTCGAGATTTACAGCATTCTCCCGCCGACAGTCGATTATGTAAGCGGCGAGACAGTTGTCGATTTAGTGTCTCTTGAATCCCGCGATATCTCTTATTTCGACTCCTGGAATTCTCCGGATGCTGGTAATTACCAGGTAACATCATTTACCGCCCTCGGGACAGATGAAGATCCTTCCAACGACACTCTTACTATAAACACAACTGTTTACGAGCATTATGAACATGGTGGCCCTGATGACGGTTATTACTCCTGGGATACCGATAAGGACGGCGGTACAGGCGGCGCTTACAGCTGGATCGACATTGTAGGCCCAACCAGAAATACTGTCACCTGGGATCTTGGTTCCAGTGATAACCGTTATACTTCCAGTATCGCTATGGGCTTCGATTTCAATTTCTACGGCAATACTTTCGACCGCATTTTCTTAAGCGAAAATGGGTTTGCCACATTCGATTCGATTACTACAACAATTAACTATACCAATTCAGTTATTCCAAGCTCGAGCGGCTCAGAAAACCTGCTGGCTTTAATCTGGGATGATTTAAGCGGTATTGACAATGGCACCGCTTATTACTATACCAACAACATTGATACTTTTATCATTACTTATGAGAACTGGGATTTCGATACTGACCACGACCAGAGGATCGATGCCCAGATAATACTCTGCGGCTCGGATAATAACATCAAATTCCAGTATAAAGAAATCGGACCGGTTATTTACACCAGCCATACTATTGGCATTGAGAATGCCGCTGGTGATGTTGGCTTGGAATACGTATACAATGGCGATCCCCTTGGTAACATCGCAATGCCCGGTCTGGCGATTACCTTCAGCTACAATCCGCCGCAAATCGACGGCGCGTTAACCTCGATTGATATTCCCGCCGATGGCGGCTATTATCGGGTTGGCGAAAGCTTCACGCCTACAGTGACGATTTCGGCTCTTGGTAATGACGCGTTCACGGCTCAAGTAACGTTGAAGATTTACGATGAGACGCCGACGCTGGTTTACAACCAGACCGAAACATCGGCAACCGTACCCGGCCTTGGCTCGATTCAACATGCTTTTGCCACCGGCTATACTACAGACGCTGAGGGTGTTTTTGATGTTGAAGCCTTTGTGGTGGTATCTCAGGATGCCAATACGGCCAACGATTCGCTAACCAGCGATTTCGAGGTCTTTACGCACTATAGTGAGGGCGGTCCCGATGAGTACGGATATCGATTCGTTGATAACCTCAATTTATCCACGGTACTTGATCCTCCACCCGCGCCAACATTCAACTGGATTGAAATTTCGGCTACCGGCATTAATGCCGGGGACGGCACAGGCGCATACGGTAGATTCCCGATAGGTTTCAGCTTCCCATTCTATGGGCAAGTCTATACTGATGTCTTTATCTATGCTTATGGCTACGTCACTTTCGACTCATCTTACTATTCCGCTTACAACGATTGCCCATTGCCATCTACATCATCCCCGTATGATCCTATGGTGGCCGGATTCTGGGATTCCGGTTATCCTGACGCCGCCGACGGTGGCGCAGTTTACTATGAGACATTCGGTACCGAACCAAATCGCTATACCGTAATCCAGTATGAGAATCACTCATATTCAACATACTACATGAATACCTTCGAGATCATTCTCTATGAAAACGGCAATATCTTGATGCAGTACCTGGAGATTGACGATTCCCACGCCACATATGATAATGGTATTGGCTCCAGCGCGACTGTTGGAATTCAGTCAGACACCACTCTTGTCCCTGATAGATCAGGTCTTGTTTATGAGTGTGGTACCAGTACTAGCCTTTCTGGCGGCAACTTCTTGAGTGATAGCCTGGCAATATTATTCTACTATTACGAGCCCGCGATCGATCCGGTTATGGTCTCATTAGACGCGCCGCTTGGCGGCGAAGTCGGAACCGAGACCTTCCCCGCGGTTACTGTTGAGAATAATGGCTCAAGCGCCATGACAATTGATGTTACCGTTGAAATTCTCGATGCCGGTTTAGTCTCGGTTTACGATATTACCGAAACCACGGTTTCGATAGCCGCCGGGGCTACTGTTCAGCACACATTCACCTCCGGCTGGATTCCGTTAGCGGTGGGTGAATTCACCGCTGAGGCTTCCGTTTTTGTCTCCGGCGACGAATTTGACGATAACAACGACGCCAGTATTGGTTTAACCGTATATGACGCTTTGATAGATTTCGAAGCTGATAACGGCGGACTGTTAGGATACGGCGACTGGGAGTGGGGTATTCCCACAAGCGGTCCGAACTCGGCCAATTCCGGCCTAAACGTGTGGGCGACCAATCTTAGCGGCGACTATATTGCAGGTCTTCATACACTTGAGTTCAAATTGAATGTAGGACCAAGTAACGCAACCTTCACATTTGCTCAATGGTATTACACCGAAAGTGGCTATGATGGCGGCAACTTCGCGGTTTCAACCGACGGCGGCTCGAACTGGATTGTCGTGTCACCGGATCGCGGTTATGACCGCATAGCCTCGTCATTAAACCCGCTTTACCCGGATTCCATCTTCTCCGGTTATAGCCAGCAGTTCTGGGAGGGTATCACATTCGACCTGTCCGCCTATGCCGATATGGTCATTGATGCCAGGCTGGCTTTAGGCGCCGATGCTAGTGGCTTCTATCCGGGCTGGTATGTAGATGACTTCGGCTTTATAGGCTGCGAACTCTTCTTGCCGGCTAAAGACGCGCAAGTGGTGTCGATTGACGCTCCTATCGGAGCACTGTCACAGGGAGAAACATACGATGTGGTGGCCACCATCACCAATAACGGTTCTCAGACTGTAACATTTGATGTGACAGCTTCCGATAATTATACCTTCACCAACACTCAGCAAGTGAGAGAGATAGAACAATATGCCACAGTCCAGGTAAACTTCCCCGGCTGGTTAATCAACCATGCCTGCTCCACATACATCCTTACAGTTGCCGCAGAATTAGCGGATGACGAGTATACTGGCAATGATACATTGACAGCTGACTATGGGTCATTCGCGGCCTTCAATAATTACGTCCAGTACGATGACGGAGTAGTTGACGGCGGATTGTGGATGGGCGGTGCCGTAGACCACGTTCTGGCTAACAAGTTCGATGTCCCATACGATGGTGCGGAACTATCGGCAATTGATTTTCAATTCTGGGTTGGTTTCAGCCCTGGCTTTGCCGAGAATGATTCCGTAAGAGTATGCATCTTCTTGGACGGCGACGACAATGGCATTCCCGATATTACTCCAACCCTCTGCGATACATTATTAGCGAAGGCTGGAGGTAATATCTGGTCGATTGGCTGTGGCGATAGTTATATCACGCTTAACTGTGAATCGTTCTGGGCCGGTTTCGCGATGATCACTCCCGCCGATTCAGTTGCCATATCATTTGACGATGGTAACGATAACAACATGGGATGGTCCCTGGTATTTGGTGACACCGACACCACCTGGTATTCTGACACATGGTACCCAGGCGGCGATATGATGGTCCGGGCTTACTTCTATGGCGACCCTGTTACCGCTCCTGATATCGGGCTTGGAAGCACGGAATTTACCGGCTATGCATACCCGACCGAGGCTGATACCGCATCCAACACCATACAGAACACTGGCACTGTCTGTGATCTGGAATACACTGTCAGTATAATGCAGTATGTTATTGGTCCGACCAGTGCTGTACCGTCACGTGGTGAGCCTATCGATTGGGTGCCGGTAAACGATAAGATCGAGGATATCCACGCGGTAAGCGTTGACCAGAAGGAGATCTTGCAACCGGTCTATCCGCCGATGACACTCGGCTCTGGCGGTCCCGATGCTTATGGCTATGAATGGATCGACTCTGACGACCCGGCGGGCCCGACGTATGGCTGGATTGACATTTCGACACTCGGTACCGAGATCAGCTGGCATGAACACCCCAGTTACGACTCACTCGATGACAGTTGGACCGACCCCATAGCTATGGGGATGAGCTTCAACTTCTATGGTGTTGATTACAGCGACATTGTTGTCTCTACCAATGGTTGGGCATCGTTCCTGCCGCAAACTGATGACCATTATTGGGAAGACCCGATTCCTGACACCGATGATCCCAACGCCTTGTTGGCAGTTTACTGGGACGACCTTGAAGGCCAGTATCCTACCGGCACTTACGGCAGCGCTTACTATTACTATAATGCAACTGAAAACCAGTTCATCCTCTCCTGGACCAATTGGCATCATAACTATAATTCAGAAATCTTAAACTTCCAGATAATCCTCGATGGCGATGACCAAACCGTAACATACCAGTACGCCAATGTACATTCATCAGAGACGGACTACACTGTTGGTATCGAAAACGCGGATGGGACCGTTGGCTTACAAGTTGCCAATAGTCAGGCTTATTTGCACAGCAGCCTGGCCGTGCTGTTTGAGCCGCCGCCGGAATGGTTGTCTACCGACCTGGTTGACGGAACTATCGGTCCGCTTAGCGCGCAGATACCCTTTGACATCTTCATGGATGCCACCGAGCTCGAAGAGGGAGTCTATAACGGCAAAATCGTTATTACCTCCAACGATCCCGATGAGCCGGTTTCGGCCGTTGATGTCACCTTCGAGGTCTGCGACGGCGGTGAAATTACCGGTACCGTTTTCGATGAAGATGGCACAACACCTTTGGCTGATGTTGTTGTGGAAGCTTACAATAGCGTCCCCGAACTTGTCGGCGTTGATACCACAGACGTTGACGGACTGTATGGTTTTATAGTCGATCCGGATACCCACAGCTTAACATTTGCAAAGGAAGATTACACCGATACATCATTGACCGGTATTGTGGTGATTCTTTGTGGAACAACTCAGGCTGATGATATGGTCATGTCTGTTGCCGGTTTTGCCTATCTACCAGGCGATGTCAGCATGGCTTTAGGTGTCTGGCCTCCAATAGTTCTCGGCGGCGATAGGACTCATCTCATTGGTTACTTGCTTATGCAGGGTCATGCGGCATGTATGCTGGATGGCTTCTGGGCATCCGCTGACATTAACGGCGACTGTGTCATCCTCGGTGGCGACGCAACGGCTTTATTGAATTACATTATTGGCGGCGGCAGTATTACGCACTGCCCCGATTATGAGCCGCTCTGGCCTACTCCTGATGATCTTCCTGATACTGCTCCTGAAGGTTGGCCAAACTGTGATACTCCGCCGGTCACGGGTGTTAAAATAATACCCGTTGATTCAGCAGAGTAATACATTGATACTATATGGCTGTCCGTCTTCTGACGGACGGCCATATTAACTTGGTTGGAGACAATAGAAATTGTGAAATTAAGAGGAGGCTGTAAAATCAACCTCCTCTTATAAAAAAACGAAACTTAATTTGCAATTTAATGTATTATTTATGGAAGCAATATTGAGGAAATTTAAAAAAACCTTTGTTGAATTGATGAAATCAGTTATGTTAAGCATCCGAAATTATAACGTTGATTATATATATAAACCAATTCTTGACAATAGAACATATCTTTTTATATTGCTATTAATATTGAGTGCATGGGAGGTTGTTTGAGATAGTATTATAAATTTAAGTGGTTGGCAAGCTAATTATGCCATAGGCATAAAGAAGTATGGCATTTCGGAGATGACAGGAGGTCAAATAGCTAAATTAGAAATTACAGTATAAAGTGGAAAGATAAAGATAAACAATATGATGCGAGGATAGTGTTATGCAACCATATCTAAAAATTTTTGTGATGATTATAGTTTTAACAGGGGCGGCAGTATCACAACCTGTGCTTGAATTAAATCCTGATCCCTTGAAATTCGGCTTCATTTCACTTGGTGGTTCTCAACAGCGAAATCTTAATTTAAGTAATGTCGGCAATCAAACACTGGTTTTGGATTCCTGCCGGTACCAATCTCCTTTTATTGTCGAATCGGTTGCCGGTATCTCTATTGAACCGGGTAGCGATATTAATATAGCTGTGAGTTTTGTACCGGATGAAGAGGTCTATTACATTAATACTTTTACTTTCTTTAACAACGGCACTGATCCGGAATATAATCTGGAAGTGACTGCCAATGGAACAAGAACATTCGAACCTGGTGAAATAATCTGGGCATTTCAACATATCGAAAATGTTGAGTGTGTCGCTGCCACAGAGGATTATAACGGTGATGGTTTACAAGATGTTGTTGCTGAGGGATATTATGCCGGGGCACAGGGTGACCCCCTGGTATGTTTATCGGGTTCGGGATATAATTATTCTGAACTTATCTGGTCGGTTCATCCTCAAGGAGGATCTTCCAATTCGGGCGGCTATGGCGACCAATGCCTGTCAACTGTCAAAGACCTGAACGATGATGGTTATGGAGATATCCTTCGCGGCGCTGCCTGGGGTTGCCGAACCGTTTTTGCAATTGATGGATTGACCGGTTCGACAATCTGGTCGTATGATACCTTCGAACATCCTCCAACAGGCTGGGTTTATGTTGTAAAGGAAATAATGGATTTAAACAATGACGGCGTCTCTGAGGTTCTTGCCGGTATCGGAAGCGATAATAATTCTGCATTTTGTTTTAGTGGTGTTGATGGTGATGTTATCTGGTCTTATGAGGCTCAGGATGCAGTTTCGTCAATTGCTGTTCTGCCGGATATCAATGATGACGGATTGGATGAAGTAGTAATAAGTTCAATGGACTATGGAAATTTGCTTTATTGTATATCAGGTGCATCTCAGGGATCCGGTACTCTCTTATGGTTGTTCAATGTTGGTGAAAGCTCATTTTCGCTTGGCACTATTAAAGATATCAACGATGATGGTTATGATGACGTTATTGCCGGTACCTGGGGTAGAGGAGTCGTGGCTTTCTCCGGTCATCGTTTCGGCAATGGCATGATTTTGTGGGAAAATCCAATCAGTACTTATATCATGAAAGTTGTCCCGTGTCCTGATTTGAACGATGATGAAGAGGAAGATGTTCTTATAGCCTCTTTTAATAATTTTGCCTATGCTATTTCCGGTGTTGATGGTTCTGAAATCTGGAGCTATTACTGTGGTGATGATGTCTGGGCTATAGATTATATCGATGATGTAAACGGGGATGGTGTAGAGGATGTAATCGCCGGATCTTTCACACACAA
The DNA here is from genome assembly GCA_965603725.1 of uncultured bacterium. Lineage (GTDB taxonomy): Bacteria > Zixibacteria > MSB-5A5 > UBA10806 > 4484-95 > JAGGSN01. The sequence continues at coordinate 114,126 of CBFDEC010000004.1, forward strand.
TGTATATTTAATCGATGGTGTAAGGGGGGAACTGATTTGGCAGTGTAATGTAGAAGCCAAACCTTTTTCTGTACGCAGTATCAGCGATGTTAACGGTGATGGTTTCAGCGATATAGTTGTTGGCACTCAAATGCTTGACGGCATCGGCGGCGGTAAAGTATTTGTTATTTCCGGAGGAGAAGTTCAAACTTCTGTTGAAGATTATCAGGTAGTTCTCCCCGAAAACTTCATCGTTGTTTCGAATTACCCAAATCCTTTTAACAGTAGTACTGTTATTACTTTCAATCTTGATAAAGCTGTAAATTACAAAATTACGATTTACGATATAAACGGCCGGTTGGTAGACAGCATAGCCGGTATCGGTCAGTTCGGTCAAAACCATGTCAGATGGGATTTGACAGATGATTCCAGTATCGTTAGCGGAGTGTATTTTTATAGACTCGATGCCGGAGAAAAATTTGGCGAAAGTAAAATGCTGTATTTGAAATAGATTGACATGAGAGATAGTAAGTCTAAGGAACTTCGATAATTAACTAAATAACCTTTAACATTTTTTCCGGGTAATTTCCCGGGAGGAGGAACTGTGAGAATCGTTAAAACAATAGCGCTTGCTTTCGGGCTGGCGCTGGTAACCGTTAACTTTGCCTGGGCAGATTGGTCCGGCGCTGCTGCTGAACAGTACATCAGCTTAGTGGACTCTATATACCCCGGTGCTTATCAAGTGTACTGCCCTTCTTTGGCAGCTGCACCAAACGGCGATCTTTATACTATTTGGGCGCAGGGAAGCTATCCCACTATTTGTCCCCGTGAGATTCATTTCTCGAAATCGACTGATGATGGTGTTACCTGGAGCGGCACGGCCGGCGACCAGATGATAAGCGCCAATGACGGTGAAGCGATATATAATATGGGCCTCTACGGGTCACGCAGGACTGATATCGCAGTCGACAGCCAGGGACGCATATATGTTGTTTGGCCTGAAGACTACATGTCCTATCCAAGCTTCGATACGACCGTGGAAATCATGATGGTGATGTCCACCGATGGAGGGACTACCTGGATTCACTCCGATACCGATTTCCCCATCGGCGATACGCTATCAGATCCCATCGCCAACAGCCCCAATATTGGTATCGATTCCAATGACAATGTATTCGTGGTCTGGAACCAGACCAACCCGGCATCCGGTGCGGCTGAGATAGCCCTGTCGGTTTCGACCGATAACGGGGCCACCTGGAGCGGAAGAACGTCGGATCGTTTTATATCACTTGCTAATGGAAATTCATCATCAGCGCCCGATATAGCTGTTGATATAGCTGGCAAGATTCATGTTGTATGGATAGAATATATTGTCTCCGGAGATTACAGGGTTTTGTATGGCATATCAACTGATAACGGCGCTACATTTTCAAGCGAAACATCCGATCAGGCTATCTCCTTTGCACCGTATTCAATAGTTTTCCCGAGAATCACAACAGGTCCGATTGCCGATTATGTTCATGTCATATATGCTCAGAATGATACCGCAATGTATGTCGGCTCCACCGATGGTGGAACCACCTGGAACGAAACAATGGTCTATGGCGGCCAGAGTTATGATATGGACAGTCCCGATATCGGAGTTACTTCGACAGGCATGCTTGTCGCCATCATCGATGAAGAGTACCCTGGTTCGACCAACAGCCAGGTTTTTGCCTCATACTCTTTTGATAATGGCGCAACCTGGTCGGTAACTCTCGATCTGGCTTCCAATTTCGATCCCGTACCTACTTTTGACAGGACCTATATCCCGACACTGGCAATAACAGATGATGATGTGCTTCATGTTACTTATTCCACAAATATTCGTCCAAGCAGCAACAGTTATCAGGAAATGTGCTATACGATGAACGACAGTCTGGGGGCTTTACAGGGGATAATTACCGGTATCGTAACAGAACTTGATGAAGTTACTCCCATAGACAGTGTCGAGGTTTCTGTCTATGGCGGCGGTGATAACCTGGTTGGAACAGATACAACCGATTTAAATGGTGAGTTCACTTTCAGCCTCAGTCCTCATACATATTATGCCACCTTTTCTAAGACTTATTATAATGATACGACCCTTACCGACCTCGTGGTTGTCGCCTATGAGACGACCATGGTGAACCTGATGATGTATCTATCTGGTTATGCCTACCTCCCCGGCGACGTCAACATGGCTTTAGGTATCTGGCCGCCGCAATGTATAGGCGGCGATGTTACCTATCTCGTTGGTTACTTCATTGGCGGCGGTCAGGCGTCATGCAACCTGGATGGTTTCTGGGCATCTGCCGATATTAATGGCGACTGTACCATCATCGGCGGCGACGTAACTGCTTTGGTAGGCTACTTTGTTGCCGGCGGCAGTTTGGTACCCTGCCCCGATTATGAGCCGCTCTGGCTTCCTCTTCCTCCAGAAGCTCCTGAAGGCTGGCCGAACTGCGATACGCCTGTGATAAACAGCAGGGTTATTCCGACTAACCCGATTAGATAGAAGTACACATACGTTGTTTCAAAAGGCGGTCTTCATGGCCGCCTTTTCCACCGACTGCGCCGGAGGAGTATTATAATAGACTCGATGCCGGAGAAAAATTTGGCGAAAGTAAAATGCTGTATTTGAAATAGATTGACATGAGAGATAGTAAGTCTAAGGAACTTCGATAATTAACTAAATAACCTTTAACATTTTTTCCGGGTAATTTCCCGGGAGGAGGAACTGTGAGAATCGTTAAAACAATAGCGCTTGCTTTCGGGCTGGCGCTGGTAACCGTTAACTTTGCCTGGGCAGATTGGTCCGGCGCTGCTGCCGATCAGTACATCAGCTTAGTGGACTCTATATACCCCGGTGCTTATAAAGTGTACTGCCCTTCTTTGGCAGCTGCACCAAATGGCGATCTTTATACTATTTGGGCGCAGGGAGGGACTCTTGATCCTCCATACGAGGTTTTCTTTTCAAAATCTACCGATGATGGAGTAACCTGGTCTGGAACTTCCGCTGACCAGATGATCAGTGCGAACGATGGTGATAAGGTTTATAACGGTGGAATTTTTGGCGCCCGAAGAACCGATATTGCCGTTGACAGCCAGGGGCGCATATATGTTGTTTGGCCTGAAGACTACATGTCCTATCCAAGCTTCGATACGACCGTGGAAATCATGATGGTGATGTCCACCGATGGAGGGACTACCTGGATTCACTCCGATACCGATTTCCCCATCGGCGATACGCTATCAGATCCTCTCGCCAACAGCCCCAATATCGGAATCGATGCCAATGACAACATATTCGTGGTCTGGAACCAAACCAACCCGGTATCCGGTGCGGCTGAAATAGCCCTGTCGGTTTCGACCGATAACGGGGCTACATGGAGCGGCCGTGCAACCGATCGATTTATCTCATACAGTAACGCTCTCTCATCGTCCGCTCCGGATATCGCGATTGAATCGAATGGCACGATACATGTGGTCTGGCGCGAGTATGTAGTCAGCGGCGATTACCGTCTGCTCTATGGCAAATCGACCGACGGAGGCGCGACTTTCTCGAGCGAAACCCAGGATATCCCGATTTCCTATGCTCCATACTCGATAGTATTTCCCAGAATTGCCGTTGGCCCGACAGCCGGCTTTATCCATACGATATATGCTCAGAATGATACCGCCATGTATGTTGGCTCAACCGATTGCGGTTCCACGTGGAATGAAACAGAGATTTATGGAGGGTCAAGCTATGATATGTATGGTCCGGATATTGGAGTTACATCCAATGGAACTCTCATAGCTATTCTCGATGAGCAGTATCCGGGTACGGCTAACCGTCAGGTTTATGCCTCATACTCTTTTGATAATGGCGCAACCTGGTCGGTAACTCTCGATTTGGCTTCCAATTTCGATCCCGTACCTACTTTTGACAGGATATACATCCCTACGCTGGCAATAACAGATGATGATGTGCTTCATGTTACTTATGCCACAAATATTCGTCCAAGCAGCAACAGCTATCAGGAAATGTGCTATACGATGAACGACAGTCTGGGGGTTTTACAGGGGATAATTACCGGTATCGTAACAGAACTTGATGAGGTTACTCCCATTGAAAGTGTTGAAGTTGTTGTATATGACAGCGAAATGAACCCTGTTGCGTACGATATGACAAATGCAGCAGGCAATTATGTTTTTCCACTTGATCCCGGTATCTATTCATTAACTTTTTCGATATATACTCATCATGATACGACAGTAACTGATGTCGAAGCAATTGAAAACACTGAAACAATTGTCGATGTTTCATTAGCTCCCATGATTCAGGGTACTATAAGCGGTACTGTATATGAAGAGACCGGGACTTATCCATTAGCTGGAGTTTATGTTTATGCCACTAACGGTATATTATCCGATGAGGATTATACCGATGCTTTGGGTAATTACGGCCTAACACTCTTTCCCGATACTTATGACGTCGAGTTTTCAGTGGAGTTGTTTGAAGACACTACTGTTACCGGTGTAGTTGTCGATGAAGGTGAAGCTGAAATTCTCAATGTCAACATGACCTGGGCTATTCCGGCCGATGATATCGAGGTAGTTTCACTTGACGAGCCTACTTCATTCATGATTGTCGATGGTGTATATGCGCCTGCTTTAACTTTGATAAACAATGGCTATCAGGACCAGACATTTGATCTGAACCTAGTAATCGGGGATGAAAATCGGACTGAGCTGTATAATGAAACTTACACCGGCGCTGCTATCGACAGTCTTGATTCCGGGCAGATTGTTTTCCCTGTCACTTTCAGTCCAACTGCCACGGGTGACTACACTTTCACCGCTGTTGTTATTAACACCGGTGATCAAGAATCGAGCAATGACACATTGGAGCTTGTCATTCCCGCATACGAGCATGAGGGCTCAGGCGGTCCGGATGGTTTCGGTTATGTTTATAAAGATAATACAGCCCCCTGCGGGCCTGTGTTCAACTGGATAGATATTTCAGGAACGGGCACGCAAATTGAACCAACGCTTCATT
>CBFDEC010000005.1:0-113282 GCA_965603725.1 uncultured bacterium
TAATCTGAATATGAAAAATCCTGAAAATGAATTATTCAGCAAGCCCTAAATAGAATTTGATAATATGGGAATAACAGATTTAACTGTAAAATGTTTAGAGACCGATAATGCCAAATATGTTTTCAGCGTACCCGGTGAGGAAACTGAAGATCAGCTTCTTTTTCTGGGATACTTCTCCATCCGTTTTGCCGTCTCCCGGTTGGAATAAAGTGAATTTATCATGGCTTATGTTTATGACGGTCTCAATGCTAAAGCCAGGAGTTTTTTTTAATTTTAAGAAAATGAGGTGATTATGAAAGCTGTAAATCCCGCCACCGGCGAATTGATTAAGGATTACCAAGAGTATTCTGATGAAGAAGTTAAAACAATAATTGTCGGAACTCACGGAGAATTCATCACCTGGCGCAACGCTTCATTTAAAGAGCGCGCTAAGCTAATGCATAAAGCCGCAGACATTCTTCGCGGGAACAAGGAGAAATACGCTCGTGTAATCACGCTCGAAATGGGAAAAATTATTGCCGAATCAAGAGCCGAAATTGAAAAATGCGCCTGGGTTTGCGATTACTATGCTGATAACGCTGAGAAGTTTCTTGCTGATGAAATTGTCAAGACCGATGCAAGCAGAAGCTTAGTCGCTTTCGAACCGCTCGGGGTAATTCTGGCTGTTATGCCATGGAACTTTCCTTTCTGGCAGGTCTTCCGTTTTGCCGCCCCTGCTTTGATGGCAGGCAATGCCGGAGTCTTGAAACATGCCTCCAATGTCCCGGGCAGCGCCCTGGCTATCGAGGAAGTGTTTCAGCAGGCGGGCTTTCCTCAAAATTTATTCAGGACTCTCCTGATTTCTGCCGGCAAGGTTGGGAATGTAATTAAGAATGATTTAGTAAAAGCTGTAACGCTTACAGGCAGTGAACCCGCCGGCATGCAGGTCGCCTCATTGGCAGGAGAAATGCTTAAGAAAACGGTACTGGAATTGGGCGGTTCCGATCCGTTCATAGTGTTGGAGGATGCCGATATCGAATTGTGCGTCCGTAATTCGGTAGTTGCCCGCATGTTAAACGCCGGCCAGAGCTGTATCTCCGCAAAACGTTTTATTGTAGTAGAAACGGCGTTAAAACGATTCGAGCAAGAACATACAAAGCAAATGCAGGAACTTAAAATCGGCGACCCGTTAGCGGAGGATACACGGGTCGGAGCCATGGCCAGAATGGATTTGCTCGAAGAGCTTAACGAACAAGTTCAACAGTCTATCAAACTTGGCGCTCGACTGCTCTGCGGCGGCAAAAAAGCCGAACGGCCTGGCGTTTTCTATCTGCCAACTGTATTATCCGATGTAAAAAAAGGAATGCCTGTTTACGAAGAGGAAACATTCGGACCGGTATCGGCAATTATTCCGGTGAAAGATGCCAGCGAAGCAATTGAGGTTGCCAACGATTCAATATTCGGCCTTGGCGGCAGTATCTGGTCAAAGGATATTAAGAAGGCCGAATCTATTGCCCGTCAGATCGAAACGGGTTCGGTGTTTATTAACAGTTTCACCAAATCAGACCCACGGCTGCCGTTTGGGGGCATTAAAAAGTCCGGCTATGGGCGTGAGCTTTCACATTACGGTATAAAGGAATTTGTAAATATAAAGACTATCTGGATTGCCTGATAAAATCTTCATTTCAAGAAAATGGCTGATGATATTGAAATTATTAAATGGCGAAAATGAATGTTTGCCAATAAACAGGTTTCAACAGGGCATGCCGCAGATACTGTGGGTATGCAGCACGCCCTTACATGATTATATCTATTTAATTTTTATGTCTCAGTTCTTCAGCCATAAATTTGATTTCGGTTAGATCCCGCACCATTTCACTCCAGCCATACCATAGTGCAAAATCGGGGTTGGCATGGAAAGTCCCCTGGAACGCTCTCATCCGATGTTTAAGATACATAACAAACAGTTTTTGCTCAATCGGCGTAGGGGCATCATGGAATGCCAGCAGGTCGGGGAACGCATACGAATAATTTTCCGGCTTTTTTAGAATACCATCCTTGTATAATCCGACAATAACTCGTATTGCCTTTCCCAGAAGATAATCGACCTCCCTGATCATATTGTCGCCTTTTTCAAGTTCAGCTCTGGCGAAATTTTCAGAATGGCATTGACTGCAAACCTGAAACATCTTATCCCGCTCCGTCTGCCAGTCCTCCTGGGTTAAACGAGCAACATCAGCGGCCTTAACAACATCCAGGCGGGCTGTCGGTTGGCCTTCAGGGTCAAGCACACCGAGCGCCTGCAGGATTGTTATCTGGTCGGCTTTCCATTGTTCGTCCTCGGGCAGCGGCAATCTAACAGCCAAAAATCCCCAGGCGGTTTTTACCGCATGATTTCCCCCCTGCATATGGCAGGTCTGACAGGTCGGAGCGGCAACTTCCTGGGGAAGCGTGCCATTTTGCTTAAGAAGATACCTGATACCATGCTTGGAAGAGGAATACATCTCCCACTGCGGATGGTCAAATCCCATATGGCAGGTCTGACACGCCTGAGGCTGTTTGGCTTCTTTTACGGAAAACGTATGCCGCGTATGACAGGCATCACATGACGCCATGCCAAATCCTGCGCCTTCCCGCTTCAACTGCCTAATCTCTTCTTCTGCTTTCAAGCCGATCTTATGACAGCCGCCGCATCCCTTCATGCCTTCAATCAATTCCATCGGTTGCCAGTGGATTGTTGGCATGGCATTCATCGCCGCCCAGGCATAAGCGTGTTTGCCGCTCTTGAATTGGTCTACCCGGACATCATGACAATCAGCGCAGGTCTCTGGAGTCGGGATATTGACTTTGGCAACATCAACGGCTGAGTTATGACCATCGCCATGACATACAGAACATTCAATATCATTTTCCATGTGTTTGCTTATTTGCCAGTCTCCAACAATCCCGGGCGTGACAGTCTCATGACAATCGACGCACTTGTTTTCTTGGGCGGCAGAAGCTATGGCAAAAACAAGTAATGCTACAAAGATGATTTTGATATTCATCGCGCCTCCTTGAAATTATAAATTTGATAGTTTCACATATAACTTTCTATTGAATATAAATAGTATTTCCCCATCAGTTTGTCAAATTCTTTTTAGGGTTTTCGGGAACAGGAAGGATAAAATTATTCCCATATTGTCAAGTGACTTGATCTTTAGAGGCGCCCGCACAAGCCGCCGGACAGCGCTAAGAATTCGCCATAGTCTCGTATTAATATTAATTCTCAGCAAAGTTCACGTGGTTGTTACTCGCCATGGTTGAAATCATCCGGAATATATTTTTCAATTACTTCCGGCATGCCGGATTTGAAATCAATCAGGATATAACTGGTCTGGGTCGATTTTAATTTGTTTTTCTCCTGTTCCAGATCAGGCTGGTATTCATATTGCTGATTGATATCAATTAATGTTTTTTTCAAACCAAATCTGTATTGCCAGGCATGTCCCATTCTAACACGACCCGGAACATTATCAAACAGCAGGTAATCGAAATCACTCCAGTCAACGGTAAGCTTTTCAAGCTCATCGATAAAGAATCTTACTCTTTCCTGGTTATAATGATAATAGTTTATGGTTAGATTTATCGCAGCAGCATGGCAGAGAAAGTAAATTACCAGCAAACCTGAAAGCAATTTCGAACTTGTCGGTTTAATTCGGCTGTATAGCCTGCAAAACAGCGAACCGGCTATCATAGCCGCTCCAAGCGAGGCTGAATAGAGATGTCTGATCGATACTTTAGCATCAAAAAAGACTATTGGAGCAAGTGAAGCTGCTATGAATAGGAGCGCCAGTCTTTCAATTTTCGCACCTTTCAGCAAGATATATGATGCTGTTACTACTGCAATCGTAAGAGAGATTATGTTGATTAACCCTGTAAACGATGTCAAAACCGGCAGAAACTTTTCAACAAACGGGATTATATAGGGATGATTAAGTTGAGGAAAAATAAGCCAGGCGGTGTACGAAAATATATTTTTTATAACATGGCTTCCTATGAAAAAGTAAGCAGTTGATGGATTAACAGACCCTAAAATTATCATTCTGCAAGCAAGATATATGACTGCAATCAGGATAAAACCGATTCCATACAGTTTAAACTGATTACTGGAATATCGGCTGTTAAAAAACGAGATTAAGCTAAAAAACAAAGCGAATACAATAGTATCCTCAACACAAAATACTGCCAGAGTGAAAAAAAAGTAAGTTCCGAGCAAAAAAGCTTTGCTTGGATTTCGCATCATCTTGAAATGAAATATCAGGGTTACAAGAAGAAATATTGCGGCCAGCAGTCGTACTATACCGTAAAGCCATAATATCGCCTCATAATGCTGAAAATAAATCCCGAAAAACAGACTTGCCCAAATCGCAACAGTTTTATTAGCAATACTTTTTGTGAAATAATAAAGCAAACTTACTGCTGACAGGTGTAGAAATATATTCAGCAAGTACCAGAAAAAGGGCGACTTGCCCAAAATCCAGTGGCGTATGTAAATGGCGAGGTTAGAAACGGGTCTGAAATTATAAAGATTATCCATCGACTCCAAGCCCTGCAGACTGAAGCCTGTCTCCATGATAATTAAAACCCGATAATCATCTGTATGAAAATCGTTAAATACAACAGCTGCATGAATTAAGAAAACGATGAGAAGTATCCAGATTAACGAATTTTCAATATGGATTTTTTTAAACATAGATTGCCCAAACATGAAATTTATGGTAATAGAAAGGGTGGAAATTTGCAATAATATTAATCTTATATAGGAGGATAAATGAAAGAAGTTGTTCATTCAGACATGGCGCCAAAACCGATAGGACCATATTCGCAGGCAATAAAGTTTAACAACCTGGTTTTTTGCTCCGGTCAAATCCCTGTCGATCTGGTTACCGGCCAGCTTGAAACCGGCCCAATCGAGAAGCAGGCACATCAAACATTCAAAAATTTAGCAACGGTACTGGAAGCCGCCGGCAGCGATTTAAGCCGGGTTCTCAAGGTTACTTTATATTTTAAGGACCTGAAAGATTTTCAGAAGGTGAACAAGATTTATACTGAATATTTCAGCGATGGCCTGCCGGCCCGGGCGGCTGTCGAGGTGGCCAGGATACCCAGGGATGCGCTTTTAGAAACTGAGGCTATTGCTTATATCTAAGTGTTGATAATACGGAGCGCCACTGGCAAGTTATATTGACTAATCTGTCGGTAGGTTAGTAAATTATCTCTTTTATCTAAAAAACGGCTTATGTTTTAGGTTTGTAAAAAAAGATATTATGATTGAAGTGAGACTTGTCAGGTAACGATAGCTGCTTTTTGAGGCTTAAAGTCTTTGATTTCTTGATGAGGTCCCAAAAGTTTGATCATTTCCAGTATAATCCCCCGGTCGTATTTATCATCATCCGCCAGGAGTCGCTGTAATACATTATAAGTCGACTCTGCATTCTGATATACACGGTTGGTGGTCATCGCATCAAAAGCATCGGCAACCGCAGTAATTAAACCGAAGATAGATATCTGTTCCTTACGCATCCCGGAGGGGTAACCGGTTCCTGACAATCGCTCATGATGTAAAAGTATCGGCATCATTGATCGCTTTGGAATTATAGGATTCTTTTTTACTATGTTGTAACCCAATTGAACATGCTCTTTAATCTTTTCGAACTCATTGTGATCTAACGGTCCTGGTTTATATAATATTTCTTTAGGAATTTTACTCTTACCGACGTCATGTAAAAACGCTCCCAGACCAAGTTCATAGAGTTCATTTTTATTGGATATGCCTATCGATTTACCCAGAGCGATACTATAGGTGGCAACATTAGCGCTGTGAGAAAACAGCTTATAATCGGACGGCATAAGTTCGATTAATTTTTTGAATCCGCCGTCATCTTTTAAATGCAAATCTACCATATTTTCGACGACCTTGGTCGAGCGTTTTATTGTTGTGATTGAATTGGGATTGGCTATCAGATCGCGAGCTATATGCAAACTGCTGTCGTAAACCAACTGACGTTTTACCTCGGTTTTTACATTCTGATCCGACATAATATTCGACAGGTTAGTTTCGACATAATGAGAAAACTTGCCGCTTTCCCTGGCCGGTATATATAAACTTGTTACGCCATGGTATAAAAGGTTTTTGCGAACCTTTTCATTAAACGGAATTTTCTTGCTTCGATAGAGTATAAAACCCTGTGGAACCTTTATGTATAGGTCAATTCCAAGAATGGTATCGATCCGCAACATATCTAAATCTATCTCCATGAATTCAGATATTCTCATACTAATATAAATCGGCTTTTCAGGATAAAATTATACCAGTTAATAATAACTTCCCATAATTAATATCGATATCAAAGCCTCCTGCAAAACTCCAGATTGGCGTTTCGGGAATTACGGAGGCTGTCCCAAAAGATGATATAACTTGAAAATCATAACTATAACATATAGCTGTCAGATTGCTTCCCCTACGGGTCGCAATGACTTACAAGAACAGTCATTACGAGTCCGCCCAAGGCGGACGCCTCGGCGGACGACGAAGCCGTCAAGGCACGTCCGTGTAATCTCTCACGACTTATGGCACAGCCTGTACGTTTCCCGAAACTTATATATTTATAATTCATTATTTTTATTCAACACGTATACTTCAAGCTGTGGGAATCACGCCGGTCGGTCAGACGACTCATACGGGCCGTACGGCCCGTATGGGGTCTCCGATAGTTCCGGCAGCACCTGATTGGACTTTTGGCACAGCCTGTTCTTCTTCTGCCATAGCTGTCGGAAGTTACTTCCGACAGCACAAAAACACACTGTATTTCTAATTATTTCCTGATATTGTTCCTATCTCAATATTGTTCATAAGATTAAAAGCTGATTATTAATGAGATAATGAATTTTATGAATAATTCGGGCTATCGGTTTGCTTGCTTCCGGGGTCAATTGCTCACAAGTAAAATTATTGAAGCCATCACAATCTTCACAAAACATTTGTTTTTTCTTAACATCAGTCTTATATATTTATCAGCAATGAGCATTGGGAATATGCAGACAAAGTCCAAAATATCGGTTATCATTCCTGCCTATAATGAAGAGACCGGTATCGAATCAACTCTCGACGGGCTTTTGAAATCTGTCGGGAGTAAAATCTGGGAGATTATCGTTGTCAATGACGGCTCAACTGATGGCTCCCGGGAGAAACTTGAAAAATTTGAATCCATAACTGTCATCGATCATCCTTATAACAAGGGTTATGGCGCCGCCATTAAAACCGGCATCCGAAACGCTTCGGGTGATATAATTGTGCTTTTTGATGCCGACGGTCAGCATAACCCCTCGCATATCCCGGGACTGCTTGAGAAATTGCCCGAATATGATATGGTTATAGGCGAAAGAACTAAAGATTCAAAGCAGGACTGGCTGAGAAAACCGGGCAAATTCGTTTTGAAACTGGTTGCCAACATGCTGACCGAACAAAAAATCACCGATTTGAATTCCGGCCTGAGAGCTGTCAAAAGAGATATAATAACAAAGATGCTGGATCTTTTCCCAAACGGTTTTTCGTTTTCGACCACCTGTACGATAGCCTTTTTCAAAATGGGATATAATGTCTGCCATGTGCCGATCACCGCCAGGGGGCGTATCGGTAAAAGTACGGTCCGTCAGATGAAACATGGCCCGCAGGTACTGCTGTTGATTCTCAGGTTGATTACATTGTTCAGCCCGCTCAGGATTTTTGTCAATGTTGCCGCTGTATTGTTTATCACCGGTTTTGCGTATCAAATCGAGGAGATTGTCCGTCGCGGTTGGCATATTGTAAACGGCGCTTTATTGCTTATCATCGCCTCAATCTTAGTCTTTTTATTCGGGTTGATTGCCGACCAGCTTTCCAACCTTCGCCTGTCAATCCACAAAATTAAAAAAGATGATTGATTAATTAAACATACGATGCCTGAAAATAGTGACTATCAACCGGCAGAGGGTCCTGACAATATCGAGAAAGGTAATCAGGCTTTATTCGATGGAATAGCCTCAAAATATGCCCAAAAAGATTACACAAATGCCGTTTCCCTTAGTCTATGTAAATATTATTGAACCATGAATACTATAGACGCATTTTTCGAAATTTGCCGGAGAAAAGATAAAAAAGCCGCCATCAAGTTTCAAAAGATAATACGATCATCAATCTGTTTACAAAATCAATATAAGGATATCCGAAATATTTGCGCTTTCGATATTTCGTATGACAAGTCCAGCCAGCTCAACTTTGCCGTGGCGGTAATTATGGCTTTCCCTCAACTCAACATAGTGGAAATACAACATATTATTGAAAAATCTGTTTTCCCTTATATTTCCGGTTTGCTTGCATTTCGTGAGGGTCCTTCTATTATATGGCTTTATAAAAAACTTAAAACCAGGCCCGACCTTTTACTTTTTGACGGTCAGGGAAGCGCTCATCCTCGCGCAACCGGTATTGCTTCTGTGATCGGATTCCTTCTTGATATTCCGTCGATAGGCTGTGCCAAGACTCGGCTGGTCGGTGAATATATCGAACCGGGTTTGCAAAAAGGAAATCACTCTGATTTGAATTATCAAGGACAAACGGTCGGCCGCGTTTTAAGGACACGTAGGAACGTTAAACCGGTGTTTGTTTCACCGGGTCACAAAATCGATTTAAATACTGCAACTGATATTGTTTTAAAATGCTGCCGAAAATTCAGGCTCCCTGAACCGATACGTGAGGCTCACAAGCTGGCAAATGAAATCAGGAATAGCTATAAAAATAATGAATGAATGCCAATTTTTTCAGGAATACTGAATAAGATGGTATCCAAATTTTGCGAACGGCTTTTTCGGGTTCCCTTAAGATGCGGACTATCTTTGTTTTTTTGAAATAATCCATAATATTCCTACATCTATAGCGCTACTCAGGGCATCACATATAATATATATTCGTCGGAAAAGTAAGAAGCGTGAACATGGAATTTATTAAGCGCTATGTTATGTCTTTTAAGGAAAAACAAATATGGCAATTAAGTATTAGTGTTTTCTGAGATGTAAGTATGCCGATGTCTAATAAAAATAATTGACCTTGTTAGTATTTAAAGTTAATTTACAACACTATATAAATTTTTCAGGAGGAACGATGGCTGAAAAAAAAACGCCTTTATATAATATCCACAAACAACTCGGAGCTAGAATAGTACCGTTTGCAGGCTACCTGATGCCTGTTTTATACGACTCGATTAATGCCGAACATCTGCGTGTCCGTAATGCCGTGGGAATGTTTGATATTACTCACATGGGTGAATTTGAGATAACCGGACCTGATGCTAAAGATTTCGTGCAAAGACTGGTCACTAACGATATAAATCGATTGGCTGTAAACCAGGTCATGTATACCTGCATGTGCCGGGAGGATGGCGGCATCATCGATGACCTTCTGGTTTATAATCTAAAAGACAGGCTATTACTTGTAGTCAATGCCTCCAATATTGCAAAAGATTTTACCCATATTCAAAAACACCTTACCGATAATGTCGTTTTGACCGATCGCTCGGATGAGACCGCTTTAATAGCCTTCCAGGGACCGAAAACCGCGGATGTAATGGCAAAACTTTCGGACTATCCCCTGACCGATTTAAAATATTACTATGCCGATAATGCCGTTGTTGCTGGAGAAAGCGTTTTACTTTCCCGTACCGGCTACACTGGTGAAGATGGAGTTGAATTGTATATGCCCAATGAGTCTGCCATTAAGGTCTGGCAGGCTGCTTTTGAAATCATTAAAAAGCTGGATGGCAGCCCGGTTGGACTCGGAGCGCGCGATTCGTTGAGGCTGGAAATGAAATTCGCCCTGTATGGCAACGATATCACCGAAGAAACCAATCCGATCGAGGCTGGACTGAGCTGGGTGGTAAAACTTGAACAAGGCGATTTTATCGGCAGAAACGCCATCGCCAAAATCAAAAAACAGGGTATCAAACGGAAACTTGCAGGTTTCGAGATGCCCGGCAAAGTCTTTCCTCGTCAGGGATACACAATCACGAAAAATGGCGTTAAAATCGGCGAGGTGACCTCGGGTCTGTTTTCACCCTCATTGAAAAAGGGCATAGGTATAGGTTATGTCCCCAAAGAGCATTCCAATCCCGGCGCCGCATTTGAAATTGACATAAGAGGTAAAAATCAACCGGCCATAGTTGTAAAAACACCATTCTATAAAAGAAAAATTTAAAACAAGAATTTGACCGGATCATTTTTATACCGATATACTGAAAATGAAGAAAGAATGTTGATATGGATATCCTGACATTTTTCACTCCTGCTGAAATGGCAGGCCTCGATACTTCGGCTGATGTAGTTATTGTTATCGATGTCTTACGAGGAACCACCACGATGACAGCGGCTTTTGATGCCGGCGCCTCTAAGATCATTCCTGTCTTAGATATCGATATGGCATTCAAAATAAACCAGAAAATCGGTATCGAAAAATCCTTATTATGCGGCGCTCATAAAAATGAGAATATCGACGGTTTTGACCTTGGCAGCTCACCCTTGGAATATACGCCCGATAAAGTAAAGGGGAAAATTCTGGTATTTTATTCAATCAATACCTCAAAAGCTGTTGATGCCGCCCGCAATTCCGGCCGGGTATTGCTGAGCTGCTTTAATAATATTCAAGCGGTAATTGAAAGCGTTGAATACCCCTCGAAAATGTATTTGCTATGTACCGGAAAGATGGGGCGTTTTTCGTTCGAGGATGCTGTTTGCGCCGGCATGTTTATCCAGCGGTTTATCGACAGCTATTCCGGCGAAATCGGGTTAAATGACGCTTCAGCCACCTCAAGACATATCTATCAACGTCATCGTAAAAATATCCTGAAAATGCTGCAGCAGTCATCTCAGGGACATTTTCTGACTAAAATCAAAAGCGAAAAAGACCTTGAATTTGCCGCCCGGGTCGATTCTGTCAATATCGTTGGTGAACTTTCGCTGGATAAAACCCACATTCTGCCCACCATTGCTCTTGAAAATGTTTGTTAATGCCCCGGTTTTGAAATATATATAGCGGCGTTAATCATGTCAAAAAAAATTTTGTGCTGTCGGAAGTTACTTCCGACAGCTCTGGCAGAAAAATCCGCCTATGGCAGATGCCAGCACAGGTTAAGATTTGTGAATAATGCAGGCCAATTGGCCGTTAATCATATCGGAAGATTTTAAATATTATGGCCGAAATCTTCAAACCATTAATTGATTTATCATATGTATTTACATATATTTTTCTAGGCCTAGACTACATTTTAAAAAAGTGAAGATGATATGAAACTTCAGTTTGGAATAATTGGACTCGGACAATCGGGCAAAACAACCGCCTTCAATGCGCTTTGCTCCACCAGCGCCAGTGTCGGAGATTACTCATCCTCGAAAGCGGCGAATATCGGGATGGTAAAGGTGCCGGATGTCCGTGTTGACCGGCTGGCCGAGATGTTCGATTCTCCCAAGAGAGCATACGCTGAAATTGAATTTATCGATATCGCCGGTATGGCGTCCCGGCTAAAAGACCGTCAGGATATTGCCGACAAGCTCAAAGAGGGTTCCTATATTCATCAAATAAGAATGACTCAGGCGCTATTGGTTGTTGTGCGATGTTTTGAGGATGAGAACATACCGCATCCGCACGGTTCGATCGATCCGGCTCGTGATATTACAGCAATTGAATCCGAGCTTGTTCTTATTGATCTTATACAAATCGAGAAGCGCACCGAGACAGTTTTGCACAATCTTAAAGTAAAACCCGATGACAAACTAAAGCAGGAACTGGCGTTGATGGAAAGAATGAGAAATCATCTCGAGGAGGAAAAACCGCTCCGTGAATTGGATTTTTCCAAAGATGAACAATCGTTTCTGGGAGGCTTTCGATTTTTAAGTCTAAAACCGGCTTTATATTTATTAAACCTGGGCGAAAACCAGGTTGATAATGGTCCGCAACTCGAACAAAAATATATGCCGGCGCCAGGTAAAAAAAGGTCTATTGCCTCGCTTTGCGGTAAACTCGAGATGGAAATATCTGCCCTTGATGAAAGCGACCGTGAAATGTTTCTTAAGGAGATGGGGATTAGAACCTCGGCCTTAATGATGGTTTTGCAAAAGTCGTATGGTCTTTTAGGACTCATAACTTTTTTAACGGTCGGCTCTGTTGAAGCCCGGGCCAGGCCAATACCTGAAGGCTGCACCGCTTACCAGGCGGCGGGTGATATTCATACCGATATGCAGCGCGGCTTCATCAAGGCTGAAATAATTCAATATGATGAATTAATCGCCGCCGGCGATTGGCAGGCCGCTAAGAAAGCCGGCAGACTGCATCTTGAAGGCAAAGATTATATCGTAAAAGATGGCGATGTGATCCTGCTCAGATTCAATGTGTAGGCGAACGACTCCTGCCTATGAAAAGGCAGTGAGTAGGTCGTGTTCCGATTCCGCTGTAAGCGGAAGAGAAACCCGACATTTTAATTTTGAGCTTGCTTTTTGGTGAACACGGGTTATCTTTTTGATGATAATGTAAATCAGAGGGGTAAGCGTCAAAAGATGAATCAGGAAAATGATGATATTTATACGGGGGAAGTTAGTTATGAATATGCCCACCCGCTGGGTGGGTTATCATTCGCTAGCAAGCCATGTAATAATATCGAGGCGATGTGATATTTCAACTAACCTCCGCATTCTATCCTCAGTTACAAATATTAAATCATATTGGATCGCCACAGCCGCATTCCATATGTCATTCTCTTGAATACCAAGTTCACGAGATGTTATCCGGTTAACTAATGATTCAGGGTATTTTGAGCCTTTTACCTTATTTCGAGAATTCTTATTTGCATATTTCATAAATAAAGCTGCTCTTAACATTGAATATGGTTCGGTTGTATGACGATCTATATTCATAACCTCATAACATTGCATATTCTTTTCAATTGTATGCCGTCTTTCTTCATCAGCATTAAAATGTACCTTATGACCATATTTGATTTCAGCAATGACAATTGGAGAAATAAAAATCCGATCATTTTTGTCTAAATGCGAGAAAAATATTTTCGCATCATGATGAAATTGGCTAAGCTCATCCCATATAGCCGATGCGATGTTTGTATCAAGAAGATAGCATTTCACTATAGATTACCCTCAAGCCATGAAAGCATCTCTGATATTTTTTTATCCCTTACTGGTTTTATTTTTTCTAGCAACACATTTACTCTTGCATTTTCAAATTTTTCGGATAAAAGCTTATGTAAAGGGATATTTCCCTTGAAATCCTTAGGATAATATTCACCGAAATCAACTGGAATGGGACGTTCAAATCCAGCAAATGTATCGAGAAGTTCTCTTTCCAAATATGGAGGCAAATCATATGCATTAAGGATTTCTGCATCAATTTGCAATAATAATTTCCTGACTTGATTCAGGCTCCTGTTAATAGAACGATCGATAATAGAAGGCTTTAATATTTCAGAAATTATTCTGGCATAATAATCGATTTTGGGAATGTTTAATCTCTCAGGTGTTGGAATTGGTATTTCCTCAAGAGTAATTTTTTTATTTGACCTTTTACCTTCAAAAGAATAAATATAAGCGTTGGCAATAGGGCTATTTATTAGAGCAGCAATAAAATAAGGACTTAGATCGTATTTTGGCCAAATTCCATGAAAAGCTTGAGTCGCAAATAATCCAGTTTCATCTACAGCAGCAGCAATTCGCCACGGACCTCTCATTATTGGCGAGGCGTTTGCGATTATTTTTCTTTTTCTCCAATCATAACGATAAGCGTTCCCTCGCATTATTTTCTCTTCAATTCTTAAATAAGCATTAGAGGAGAGGCAGTATTGTCGTAAAGAACCCTTGACTTTGTATAAACCTGGAAATAAATTGGGGCCAGATTCCCTTGAGATAAGGTAGGTTCTATTTTTTTTACCATGCTGACCTTTTAAAGGAATATTCCATTCGATTCCTCTATGAATTTCAACAATATCTCCAAACCTTGAATAGTCATTCAGATATTTCCATAAATGGCTTAATCTCGGAATCCATAAATTAAGAGGTTTCTCTTTGCTGGCCGACAATCTAAATTCATCTGTTTCAGATTTAGGCTCAATTCCCTTATTAAGGAAATCATCTCTTTTATATTCAGTTACTATTCTACAAATCACAAAAATATTTTTGATCATTTCTTTTCGTCCAGATGCAACTAAAAGAACCGATTCGTGATCTGAATGGGTAAATATATGATCGGGTAAAGCTACCATTTCAATGTTTGAATAGTTGTTTGCTAATTTTTCATGTATATCCAAATATGAAGTCCCTTGGATAAAAACTCGCGGAAGAATAAAACCTAAGAGTTGAGGCGGTTTTTCTAGTATTCGGCGTAATAGTTCTTTGGGTTTTTGGATGTACTTGATATTATCTCTATATCTATCTCGCTCTTGTTGAATAAAATCTTCAAAGGGTGGATTACAAAGTACAATGTTCGCTCTCTCAAGCTCATTATCCAGGGCATTTGATGTAAATATATCATCGTTGTATATATTCCATCCATTCGGATTAGGGTAGTCTGCGAGCATAAGTCCCAAATTGCAGACTTCTCTTGCAAATGAATCTATTTCGATTCCAATAAGATTCCGTACAAAATACTTATGAAATTCTTGCTCCGACGTATGAGAGGGAAGCAATTCTCTTAAACGGCGCATAGCTGAAATCAGAAAAATGCCGTGCCCAGAGCATGGCTCAAATACCCGCCTTTGATCTTGAGGAAGCAACTCAAAAGGTAGCTTCCGAACAATATATTCTGCGATTTGCGGGGGCGTGCTATGAATTCCAAATTTACGGCGATTCGGGTCCGTAATAAAAGTATTTTCATAGATAAATGCAAGATCATCAACTGCTAAGTTTTGAAAATTAAAAGCCGATTGAAATGACTGCCAGATTATAAAGAGCACTTCATGGTGAAAAGAATCCCGTAAAGGTGAAGTCATTTTTTGCCAGTAGTAGTTTTCAACGCCATCAAGAATTATTTTCGGATCATCTGCGAACCGATCTCCTGTGAGATTCCTATCTCTCAACACTTTGGCCGCGATAAATCTGAATAATAGGCTAAAGAGATTTTGGAAATTTGGTTTTCTTTTTTCATATTTACTAATTGCTTTTACCGCATTCACAATTGTGTCTCGAAGCAATTGATCCAATTTCCGCCGGATCATCTCCTGAAGAATAGGCATAAGGCCAACATCTACAAAATCCAACTGAATCATATCAAGGGTGGTTGGAAGAGCCTTAGCTCTAAATATAGATTCGGGTTTCCAAGAATGGGCGTTTGAGATGAAGACCTTATTAATATTATTAATGCTGGTTTCACCCAGTCGTGCGGGTAATCCTTCGTCAACCATTTTCCACCAGCTCACTATATTCGAGTCGATTTCGAAAACTAATGGAGCACCAAGGGCGCGATGACAAACCACATTTTCTGCGCCTTTAGTTCCATTGGAGCTTATTACGCCTATACATGCATTGCGATAAGAAGGGGGATTTTGCGCAAAAACCGCTAGAGGAATACAACGCTCGGTAGGGGTCTGTTCCATGACATCGGCATATATATAATTGTGCCAAATTTGGCTTTCGGAATAGCCTATAGATTCAAAGGCTTGGATCATTACCTGCAGAATATTACGAGACATTAGGTCACTCCGTTTTTATTTTACAGAACAAAGGCCTGGGCCGAACAGTATTTCAAAGCTATACTATCATTTGTGCCCCGATTAGTCAAAATAAACTTTTCCTGAATTTATAAGAGTTTTGAGAAGAGTCGTCAGGAACCCCTTCCTGACTGAATTTATTAAAACACTTTGTACGTATCTGCATGGAAGCTTTGCGGCATCCTGATACTGTTGGTTTCTACTTATATTCACTCATACCGTCCCAGTATCTCCTTCACCGCGTCAACCAGTTTCTCACGTTTAATTTGTATTTGCGCCGGCTGGTCTTTGCGCCACTTGTCGCGGTCGGTTATTGTATCGGCAAGTTCGGAGCCGAGACGCAGGTCTTTTAAAGTGACTTCGCCGTTGTTGAACTCATCCTCGCCGGCTATGACCGCTACTGTTATACCGCGTTTATCGGCATACTTCGTCTGGGCGCCGATGCCCTTTTTGCCAAGGTACAGCTCGGTTGTAATGCCAGCCCGACGGAGTTCCTCGGCCATCTTCTGATATTCAGCCATCATCGGGCGGTCCATCACTGTAACGAGAACTGAGGTTGTAGTTTTATAATCATCTTTGACACGGTTTTTATAGGCCATCAAAAGCCGGTCGACCCCTATCGAGTAACCGGTAGCTGGCATTTTCTGGCCGGTGAATCGCTCGACAAGGGTGTCATATCTGCCGCCGCCGCCGACACTGCCAAACTGAACAGGTCTGCCCCTCTCATCGGTTGTCGGGATTGTTAAAAACACCTCATAGACCGGGCCGGTGTAATAACTCAATCCCCGCACGATTTGCGTGTCGAACTGGATGCGGTCATTATCATATCCGGCGGCGGTGAGGAATTCGTCGATTTCTTTTAATTCATCAAGACCTTCTCTGCCGATTTCAGGCAATTCGAGTTTTGAAATTCCCGAAAGGAAGTTCTCTCTTGTTGAACAATCCAGTTTAAGGAAATCGAGGATTGGTGTAATCTGCTTGTCTTCTAAATGGCAACCATAAGTGAAATCCCCGGTCTCGTCTCTTCTGCCTTTTTTCAGAAGCTGAACAACGCCATCGATACCGATGCGGTCAAGTTTATCTATCGAACGCATTATATCGAGTCTGTGCTCAAATCCCTTTTGTGGATGCGTAAAGAGCTTTTCAAACGCCCAAGTATTAACTTGTTTATTACGTTCTTCATCTGAGCATTTTTTTAAAGCCGCATCAACCAAACCGTCAATTATCTTTCTACTATTAGCCTTCACAACATATTCGCCGATTTTAAACCCCAGCGCTTCCAATGAATCGCACATCACCATACAGATTTCAGCATCGGCTGCCATCAAGCCGCTGCCTACAGTATCGATATCGAACTGATAAAATTCGCGATAGCGTCCGGGGCCGGGTTTCTCTAATCGCCAGACCGGACCAATCTGGTAGCGCCGAAACGGTTGCGGCAATTCCTTATTCATTGAAACAAAACGAGATAACGGGGCAGTGAGATCGTATCTCAATGCCAGCCACTGATCCTCGGGATTGAAAGCGAATATCCCCGCATCCGGCTGGTCGGATTCCGACAGGAATTTACCCAGTGTCTCGACAAATTCAACCGCCGGCGTCTCAAGAGGCTCGAAACCGTAGCTTTCGTAAACAGCCCGGATTATATCGAGCATCTGCTGACGGAGCTTATAATCGGATGAAAAAATATCCCGAAAACCTCTGGGCAATCGGGCTTTTGCTCGTTTTGCCATATTAAATCCAGTAAAATAAGTACAGCCGGATGGATTTGAACCATCGGCCTCCTGATCCACAGTCAGGCGCTCTAACCAACTGAGCTACGGCTGCATATCTTGTTATCTGCCGACGAATTTGCTGACCTTCTCAAGTCCGGGATAACCCTATCAGTTATCAGTTATCCTCAACTCACCAACCTGCAATTTCTTATCGGCAATAAAATATATGATTCAACCTTCAAAGTCAACCCAAAGTATCAATCATGTTTTGGTTAGTAAAATGACCGGGTTGGTTCTTAAATAGTCCTTTACAACACCGATATTACAAAAGCAATGACCAATAAAAACGGAGCGCCAAAAACATTCGGCGCCCCTGAGCAAAGGGTTGCCAAATTAGGAAGGGGGGCTGAAACCTATTCGACAGGACCCTTTGTTTTATTTCTACTTAAATCTAACAATAAATTTAATAATAAAGTTTCAAAAAAGCAAGATAAAAGACAATAAAAAAGAGCGGCCAATATGACCGCTCTCAATAATACTATTAAAATCGGCAAACCTATTTCAGCATCACCATTTTCCGGGTGATGATTTTATCGCCCTGCGCCAGTTTATAGAAATACACACCGGAGGCGATTTTATCACCGCTCTCGTCAGCGCTGTCCCAGGTAACCTGATGGAAGCCGGCCGTGAGTTCTTCGTTGATCAGCGTTTTAACCTTGCGGCCCATAATATCATAAACATCAAGAGTGGTATGGCCGGTCACAGGCAACCCGAAGGAAATTTCCGTTGTCGGGTTAAACGGATTGGGATAGTTCTGGCTTAAAGTGAAAACTTCAGGAATACCAGCCAGGTTTTCATCATCAACAGAAGTCATCCCCACCAAAAGAGTGCAGGGCACGCTGAATGATGTATTATCGGGATCGTTGGAACTGATTAATATCTGACCGGTGTATGTGCCATCATCAATATCGGCGGCGTTAAACAGGACCCCAAGTACCGTTGATTCATCATAAGGCAATGAACCGATTTCAGGTGATACAGACAACCAGAATATTGGATGTTTAATCAATATGGCAAGGTTTGCCTCTGCATAGCTTTCATTGTAAGCTATTTCTAAGCCATCTGAGCCGTTCTCGTTTTGAATTCCGATAGTATTTGAATTTGCGGGACTGTTAATTAAAGCATACTGGAAGGCAATATCGCCGTTTGAGGATAAGATAATCTGGAACGTATAAGGTCCGCCGCTGCCCCAATGAGGAACGTTTATGTATGAGATAACCAGAGAATTAGCTCGGCTGAGATAATAGGCGTTACCCCCGCTGTTGAAATTCAGGTCGTCCCAGAACGGCGCTACCAGGTTGAATGGGGCATCATTGCCGGGGATCGATTGATTAGAGTAGTCGTTATCATTCGATGTGAACGATATCCAGCCATTAGTACAGAATCTGAATGTTGAGAATGTGTTGCCATAAAATGGGAAATTGAAACCGATGTCAAACGGACCGACATTTGTATCATCTCCCAATCCGGAAATGGGAATCCCAAAGTCTGTTATATCGATCCAGTTGTATGTTGGGCCATCGGGTTCATCTGAATCTATCCATCTGTAACCGTATTCATCGGGGCCGCCGAAATCGGTAATCAAACCGTCGCCGAAGTCATCTTTGTATTCAACTTTAGGACCGACATAATTATAATATGTAAGGCCATCGACATATGATATTTCGATATCGTTATCTATGACAGAATCTTCTTCTATTTCATCCTCAGGTTCAGAAGCAGTTCTGAAATCGGCTATCGCTTCCGCGTAAAAATCTAGCGAACCTCCGCCGGCGTTGCTTATAGTCAGATCATGGGTTACTGCACCGCCAGAGTCGAGATATACAACATAGTAAGTCGGCTCTACCTGAAGCGATGGTATAGCATATACAGGGATAGTGAAATGGCTGGTCCAGGTTTCACGTTCGTTGCCGGTTATTTCAAGCTCGAAAGAAATAAGGTGTCCGTCGGGAACATCAAAGGAGACATCAAAAGCGTAAGCATCGTCAACATTTACATAGCCGAAATCACCGGCGATATTGCCAAACGATTCGGTATCATCGGTAATAGTGGTATATTCATCCTCGGTGGACAAAATAGCCGTCACATCGGAAGCTTCATCAGGTCCGACATTTACTAACGTCATTCCCAGTAATATGCTTTCTCCGTAATCGACCAGGCCGTTGTTATTGCCTGCTGAGTCGTTAATGGTACAGGAATCAACTACAACATACGATCCATCAGGAGCGGTAATCACGATAGTGGAGGTATAAGGCTGACGGTTTTGAGCGGTGATCACAATATCGGCGGTACCGGGCTGTTCAAACTGGATCAACTGAACTTCGACCATCCCGGTTTCGTCGACATATCCCGCTCCATGGACAACACCCTCAACTGAAATTCCCACATAAGAGCCCGGGTCGGCCAGCACAGTAAAAGACGGAGCGGTCATCATGACAGTCTCATCATGCTCAACATTATTAACGGATGGTACGCCAAAGTATGTCATTACCGAGGGGTCGCCCATAAGATGATACGCCTCCCAATAATATTGAGTCAGGCCGCTGCCGGATTCGGTCACGCCCATATTGCCGGCAAAGATAACGGCATCATTTGTGATATAATGCTGACTGACCGGCTCGCCGTGATCGTGGAAAATGCCATCATAAGCGCCGGGGCCGGTTTGCTCGTAGCTGGGACCATTGCCAATGACCGGTCCATAGCCGACACCCCACCAGTAATCCTCGTCCCAGTAGGTGCTGTTGGAAGCGCCGATATAGCCAACGCCGCCCCTTTCAGACGCCTGCAACCAGGCCTCACCGAAGCAGGGCGTTGACTCGTCAAACGTATTTGATAAACAGCAATTACCTATACCAAGTAAATATTTGTGGTCATTGGTCAAGTTATATATATCGCTAACAGTGAATGAGGGATCGCCAAACCCGCTGTGGCCGCAATGAGCCGTATAGTTTATAAAACCGACGCCTTCATTAACAGTTTGAATAATAGCGGCTGAAGCGCCCGGATCATCAGATTGCGGATATAACCAGGTGTGATCCTCAATTCCATGAGCAAGGTTGAAATACAGGTTTGTGCCGTAGTTTATCTGGCCATTGCCGTGAGTTTCAGCATAATAATAATCGACGCCGGAAATCAAAGTCACCTCGCCCAGATAACTCGGGTCGGGCATTGTATATTGTTCATATTCAAGAGTCTTATCGATTTGCGGTTGCAGATATGATTCATCTTGAGCGGAAAAACGTCCATAATAAATCTCCGGGAAATCATCGCCGGTAAATTCGCAGTAACGCAAATCAGTAACATGTGATCCGGCATTACCATCAAACGTTGGTATTTGCGGCGTATCGCCAACCAGCAGCACAAACGACGGCACCGGATCATCTTCCGGAGGATTGCTGCTATAGTAAATATCTTGAATGTAATTTTTGATAGCATAAGTAGAATAACCAATATCATCGGTGTAAGCGGTTATTATGTTGAAGCCTTTCTTGATTTTCCATTCAATAAGCGGCTGCAGTTGGTCTTCAAACATCCTATCTGAGATAATCAGATATTTTACCGGATAGGTTACCAAATCATCAAGAATCATTGGAGCCTGTTTTTCATAATTGATAACCCGGTTGTAGATCGGTGTAAAGAATGGCGAATGATAGAGTCGCTGCATTTTTTCAGTTTTTGCCCAATCAGGGTGGAGATAGCTGACCCGAACCGTCAGATGTTTGTAAACCCTGATCGTGTTTTCGGTGGGGTTATATTCAACCGGGGCTATTGAAACCATTCCCATATGTAATGCCCGCATCGTGCCCAAAATCGAAGATTGCGCAAGCGGTAGGCTGTAATAGCCAGCCTGCCGATAAACGTCAAGATTGTATTCGAACGGAACATCTTCTGGCGACTCTGATTTAGACAGTGAGGGTTGTACTGGAATCAGGGGATTGGTTAGTTGAAGATCAGACAGTGATATTTCTTCAATATCATAATCTAACACCTCGGTCTCAAGTTCACAGTCAAACGGAACCGAAAGAATACGGTTAACCATGGGCAAATTGGGTTCGCCGATGTTATGTGAACGGGTAAAGCCATCGATAGTCAGTAAGACAAAATCCCCATCGCTGGTATTAACCGTCCGGAAATCAACCGAGCCAATGTCAATCTGCATCACCAGTTCATTTTGATCCTGGCTTAAAATCTTAACCCCGGTCGGTGTACTCCCAAGCTGAACGGTTTCAACGGCAAACGCCGACCCGAACAGACCAGCGCTTAAAACCGCCGCAAAGATCATTCTTAAAAACAACTTACACAAATTCACCTCCATTAATTTAAATTTACATTTCAACGATTTTTTAAAAATATGTATTTTGATTCTCTCCGCAAAGTTGCTTTATTAATAATTATATCAAAAAGTCGATAAAAACAAAGTAAAAAATGTCACTAAATCACTATTTTATTATTGGGCAAGGCCAGATACTTTTAATTATAGATTATTATAAGTTGATTCTACTATTGCACTAATAGCAAATCCCCGGGGCATTAATTCTCCGGACGCTTTAAGACTTTCTCTATGCTGTCGCAAAGCCTGCTGTAGCTATTAGTTTCTTCTACATAACCAAATTGACGGCAGAACCCCTCCCTGAATCGAATTGCCCTGAGAAAGCCAGACAGGACAACCTTTGCTCTTTTATCGACATAGACGAAGGGCGATTCCCAGGCTGAAAAATCGATCCTGTCGATATTGAAATCCACATAGCTGAATTTGTCCTTGAACTGGTATAGTACGCCCACAGGTATTCTGGCCATATTGATGACTAAGTCTTCGTCTTTTAAGATATTGGTATAGACCGGTCTTTTTTCAATATTGGTTATGATAATGGAGGAAATCATTGCCTGGAATGCAGCGGTCAAAGCCTGTGGACTAAACTTCTCCCCGGTTTCAAAAGGTTTCAATAGTTCAAGAAAATGAGCGATTTGCCTTTCGGATTCGTGCACGACATCAGGATGGCGCCGCATTAGAAAATCCAGATACCAGGAGCGCCGCAGCAGTTCCTTATCGATCATAACGACATCGGGACGAATATTTAGAGCATAACGGAAGTACAGCCAGGGCGAGTACAAATCCCAGTTTTCGACAAGGGCGATTCCATTTTTATCCATTGAGGCCAGCATATTTTTAACGCCCTCGGCGGCGAATACTTTCCTGCTTTTGTCCTGCCTGTAATAGTTGTCGAACAGATTAAAGGCTGGAAGAGCAATAAGTACGAAAACGATAAATGCCTTTATAGCTTTTTTATAATTCGTAATCAGCTTAGCGCCGGTTAATATTCCTATGATATAGGCTAAACCGGCTCCGGCAAAAATCGCCATGCCGGCAAACCCCAGCAAGTAGTATGCATCAATATCGACAATCTCATAATTCGAACTGTAGATTATATCAGCAACAATTATTATAATAAGGAACATCGATACTTTAAATCGTTTTTTAAGCATGATTATTATTCCGACAACTGTCAGACTTAGGCCGCTAACCCCGAACTGCTGGTGAAGCAGTGTGAAGAAATAGCTGATTCCCTCGAGCATTAGGGCCGGCGACTTGAACATCCAGACCCGGTATTGCCAGGCGCTGATATGATTGATAAAACCTTCCAGACTGACCGGATTGCCCCAGTTTAAAAATGGTTTAAAAGAAGCCCGAACCGGCAAGTAAATATAAACGGACAGGGCAATAATCAAAAAGAATACCGCCCAAAGATAACGCAGTTTGAATATTCCTTTAATGCCATCAGTTATGAAAAGCAGATAAATGATTGCCGGCATCAAAAATATCGTACTCATATGGGAGCCGAATGACAGCCCCCAGATATAGAAACCGGCTAATAGGAAACCTGGCTTTCTTTCAAATATATACTTTACAAAAAGCAGGATCACTATCAGGTCCGCCAGAAGGGTAAAACAATAGACCTCGTTGGCAGTGCCCTGCGACCACCAGACCGGCGAAAAAGCCATAAACAACGATATCGATGCAGAAACCGAAAATTTATAACCTGAGAAAGGAATTAATGATTTTATAATGACAAACAGCAGACCGGCAGATAAAGATGTACATATCAAAGACAGAAGATGGCACCTGAATATTACCTCACCCGGAAGCAACAGGACTGCAAATCTTCCTAATAGCACATAAAGCGGATAGCCGGTGGGGTGCGGGATGCCAAGCAGAAGACAATTTACCGCGAGTTCACCCGAGTCGATGAACTCAACAGTTGGGCATGCTGTTTTGATATATAATATGCCGGCAATAACAGTAACGCCGGCAAACCATAAGTATTTTGCTAAAGACTCTTTGGTATTAATGGCCAAAACTATGGATAGCGATCTGATTCTTTAGAACGGCAGATCATCATCATCGGCGGCGACATCAGGCGGCGCTTCAGGGGAAGCTGGACCCTGGGAAGGACGAGAGCCGGCAGCCTGATCGGGCTTGCCTCCTAAGTATTGCACGGTTAGAGCGACAACTTCACTTATATACCTTTTATTGCCGTCTTTATCATCATAACTGCGATTCTGAATTCTGCCCTCGATATATACCGGACGGCCTTTGCTTAAATATTCGTTGGCATTTTCAGCCTGTTTTCCCCAAACTACTATGTTATGCCAGTCGGTTTGCTCCTGAGTCTGTCCTTCCTTATCGCGCCATTTCCTGGTGGTGGCTATTGGAAATGATGCTACAGCCTGTCCGGATGGTGTGTAACGAAGTTCGGGGTCTTTACCCAGATTGCCGATTAAAATTGCCTTGTTTACTGATGCCATTTTACCTCCATAAGCTTGTTTTTTGCTAAAATAAATATTGCGCGCCGCTATGTCAATTTATTTATCATTTTTTATATCCGTTATTATATAGCTTATTCTGTATGCTATCCAAAATATTTCTTGCAATATCCCTGTATCACTGCTAACTTTTTTAATTAATGATGCCTGTTAATATCAGGCAACGTAATGAGGATCATCATTATGGAATCTAACATTCCGGACGGATTGAAAATAGACCCTGCGAAATTGGAAAAACATCTTGTTCATTTTATAAAAGAGGAATCGGAAAAGGCCGGTTTTACAGGACTTGTTCTTGGCGTTTCCGGCGGGCTCGATTCTGCTGTCGCTGCAAATCTGTCGGCAAAGGCAATGAATCCTCGCAACGTAACCGGTGTTATCATGCCTTATTCCGTTTCCAATCCTGACAATATCAAGGATGCTGAGAATGTTATTGAAACTCTGGGCATCAACCGGCGCTATGTTGATATTACGCCGATGATCGACGCATATTTCAAGGTCTATCCAACCGATGACCGTAACCGCAGGGGCAACAAGATGACGCGGGAACGGATGAGCGTGTTGTATGATATCTCGGCTGAGCTTGGCGCTTTAGTTGTTGGAACCTCTAACAAATCTGAAATCATGATGGGCTATGGCACTATATACGGTGACCTTGCCTGCGCTTTCAACCCTCTGGGCGGCCTTTATAAGACTCAGCTTAGACAACTGGCAAAGCAACTGAATATACCAGTTCGAATTATCAACAAACCGCCATCGGCTGACCTCTGGCAGGGACAAACCGATGAGGGCGAACTCGGCTTGACCTATGAAAAGCTGGACACATTATTATTTTACATGATAGAAGAAAACTATAATGACCGGCGGCTTGCCAAACTGGGTTTCTCCAGTGAATGTATACAATCAGTGAAAGCCAAAATAGCTCAAAATGAATTCAAAAGGCGCCTGCCCAGAATCGCAGATTTGAACGGATGATCTGATGAATTGCTTATATTTATTTAAAGCAACCTTGTCGGGAGACAAGCCCCCGACCTACTGCTGTGTTTCGGCAACTACAATTCCCGAAACATGGCTCATATATCCCGCTGTAGTCCAATGGCAGCCCTGTCGGGGGACAAGCCCCCAACCTACTGCTGGTGCACGAGGACGTACACCAGCCACAATTAATAATTCAGTTATTATGATAAAATAAGAGTTTTAATGTCAATAGCCATTGGTAAATTATATATCGTTGCGACTCCGATTGGCAACCTTGGCGATATGACCTATCGTGGAGTCGAGGCGCTCAAGCAGGCTGACCTGATTGCCTCGGAAGACACCCGGCATACATTGTTATTGCTCAAACATTACGGAATCAATACGAAACAGGTGTCTTATCATGATCATAATAAGATAAAAGTTACGCCTAAATTGATTTCTGAATTGCAGGCCGGTCGAAACATTGCGATTGTGTCCGATGCCGGCACACCGGGGATTTCGGACCCCGGTTTTTATCTTATACGGGAGTGTATCAAAAATGAGATTGAGGTAGTTCCTGTACCGGGAGCGTCTTCGGTAATGGCGGCTATCGTGGTATCCGGATTGCCGACCGACAGGTTTTGCTTTGAGGGCTTTTTACCACGGACCAGCGGGAAATTAAAGAAACGGCTCACTGAGCTTAAAGATGAAAAACGAACGCTGATATTCTTCGAATCCCGGCACAGGCTTGCCAAGACCTTGAAGGCAATGATCGAAATATTGGGAGACCGCAAGGCGTTCGTCGGGCGTGAACTCACCAAAAAGTTTGAGCAGTTATACCGTTATAACATTTCAGAACTTCTGAACATATTTGAACAGAAAGCCCCCAAAGGCGAGCTGGTCCTGGTGGTCTGCGGCAACAGGAATGATATTGACTGAACAACCTAAAAACCGTATCAACGCTAATGACATATTGGTCTTTATTTATATTGCAATTCAAGTATTTCTGGTGGCTGTCTTCGGCGGTCTTTTCAGGGGATATTTGCTGTTGTTTTACTTAGCCCCTGCCGCATTGACCGGGGCGCTGATTTTATTCCGTTGCCCGGATAAACCATCATTACTGCATTTTATAAAAACCGCTTATCCGTTGGCGCTGATCTATTTTTTTTACAGGCTTATTGGAATTCAGACCGACTTGCTGAATTTCGGGTATCATGACGCTGTGTTGTATGGTTTAGAAAAAAATATATTAGGAATTTACCCGTCATTTGCCCTGCAGCGGGTAATGGAGATTTGGCTCAATGAAATGAGTTATCTGCTTTATTGTTTTGGTTTAATCATGCCAATCTGGGCGCTTATAAAACTTTATCAGAAAAAACGCTTGAAATATTTCGAGAATTTTATCCTGGCCATCGAAATAGGCTGTTTTGTTTGCCTATTTACAGCCTCAGTTTATCCTGTTAAAGGTCCTGCCAGCGCCTTAGCCGATTATTATTACCTTAGTATTTTCGGTCCATTTTTTTCGGTTATTATTCCTCATTTTATGGTTATTATTACTCCCGGCAGCGGTAGTTTCCCGGCAATTTACTTATGTTTGATCATTCTCTCTGCCTATTACCTGTGGGATTTTGGAAAGGCCTATATAATATTATCGTTTATTTTAATAACCGGTGTTTTCTGGGGAGGTATTTATCTTCGCTATCATTACCTTGCAGATGGTTTAATAGCTTTGTTGATAGCGTTTTTAGCCTCAATAGCGGCGGGCATAGCGTTTTATGCAAAACATGGCGCGCCTGATAATTCAGATGTTTGATCGCAAAATCTTCGGATTAAATGATCCGTTACTCATTAGAAATTGTGAAATATACGGCTCTTTTCTTTATTTTGCTTGACAATAATTATTGCCACAGGTATTATCTTATTTTTAGGGAGAATTATGAACTTAATAGGCGATAAATTTATTCAGGGTTATTTCAAGTTAATCGAACCTTTAATAGAATGGTTTGTTAAATCAGGCGTTCATCCCAATGTGGTGACCTGGGCAGGTCTGTTTTTTACTCTTGTAGCGGCCAACTTTTTCAGATTAGGATCGTTTTTCTTCGGCGGCATCTTTTTGGTTATAGCCGGCACCTGTGATATGATCGATGGCCAGGTGGCCAGAAAAACCGGTAAAAAGAGCAAGTTTGGAGCCTTTTTCGATTCGGTTATCGACCGCTACAGTGATATTATCATTTTCTTAGGTATAGCGGTTTATTTCGATAAGCTTTATATTCATGTATTAATTATCCTGGCAATAACCGGTTCACTGCTTACCTCGTATACTCGAGCCAGAGCCGGCGCTTTAGGTATTGATTGCAGAGTTGGGTTGATGCAGAGACCCGAAAGAATTACATATATTGCCGGAGCGGCCATTGCTGATGGCCTATTGGGATGGTTAATCAATGCCTTGTTTGGCGTGGAGAATTTATTAATAATTGCAGTTTTATGGTTTGTGGCGATTGTCTCGCATATCACCGTTCTGCAAAGAATCGTTCATGTTAAAAGGGAATTAGAATCTATTGATAATGAATAATTAAAATTAGCAATAGGAGAAAAAATGGGAAAAATAAGAGTCGGAATTATAGGAGTTGGAAATTGTGCTTCCTCTTTTGTGCAGGGAGTCGAGTTTTACAAAAATGCCGCCGAAGATGAGTTCGTTCCGGGATTGATGCACGTTAACCTTGGCGGCTATCACATCTCTGATATTGAGTTTTCGGTTGCTATTGACATTGACAAGAACAAAGTTGGCAGGGATCTGTCTGAAGCTATCTTTACTAAACCTAACAACACCTACAAGTTTTGCGATGTGCCCAAATCGAATGTAAAAGTTGAAAGAGGAATGACTCATGATGGGCTGGGGTATTATCTTTCGCAAATTATCGAAAAGGCGCCCGGTTCCACTGCCGACATTGTTAAAATATTGAAAGATTCCGGAACTGATGTGGTTGTCAACTATTTGCCCGTCGGTTCGGAGGAGGCGACCAAGTGGTATGTCGAGCAGATCCTCGAAGCCGGCTGTGCCTTTATCAACTGCATTCCGGTATTCATTGCCCGAGAGGATTACTGGCAGAACAGGTTTAAAAAACGCGGCCTGCCGATAATAGGCGATGATATCAAATCTCAAGTCGGCGCCACTATTGTTCATCGAATCTTGACCCGGCTTTTCCGGGAACGCGGCGTCCGTCTTGAAAGAACAAGCCAGCTTAATGTTGGCGGCAATACTGATTTCTTTAACATGCTCGAAAGAAGCAGGCTTGAATCCAAGAAGATTTCCAAGACCAACGCCGTTACCTCTCAGCTTGACTATGACCTCGGTTCTGATAACATTCATATCGGTCCGTCCGATTATGTTGCCTGGCTGCAGGATCGCAAATGGGCGCATATTCGCATGGAGGGCAGGACTTTCGGCGATGTTCCGCTAAATGTCGAGTTGAAACTCGAGGTCTGGGATTCCCCCAACTCTGCCGGAGTTGTGATAGATGCTGCCAGGTGCTGCAAGCTGGCATTAGATCATAATTTATCGGGCTCTCTATACGGACCGTCATCGTACTTCATGAAATCACCGCCCGAGCAATACACTGATGTTGAAGCTCATGAGAAAACCGAGGAATTTATTGCCAAGTATAAAAGTGTTGTGGAAATCGACGTTGGCGGCAAGGCAAAAAAGGCTAAAGTTGCAATTCCGAACAGTAAGAGTAGAATTAAAGGCATAATCAAGACCGAGACAGAATAATTTTGAGGGCGGTTTAAACCGCCCCTTTTTGATGGCACACCAGGTTCTAAATATTGCTCATAGGGGAGCCTCCGAATATTTACCCGACAATACCATCGAGTCGTTCGACAGGGCTTTAGTTGAAAAAGCGGATATGATCGAACTGGATGTTCGCAAGACCGCAGACGGGGAACTGGTGTTGTTTCACGATTGGTATGTTCGGACCGAGCCAAGGTCGCTGCCGGATTTAAGTATCCCCACGCCGATATCACATATCCGGTTTGAAGATCTCCAGGATCATTGTGAGATAGAAGGTCTCAGGTTGGCTACACTCAATGAGGTTCTGGGACGTTATAATGACCGGATAGACATCAATGTCGAGTTAAAAGCGGGCGGTTATGAAAGGGAAGTTATTGATCTGGTGAATAAATTTGACCTTGCCGATCAAGTTGTGCTTTCGTCGTTTTTTCCCTGGGTGTTAAAAAAGATTAAAGATATTGATGCAAGAATAAAGGCGGGCTGGATAATAGGTCAGGAGCAGGTTGTCTTGTTAAACCGGCTGGGTCGTCTATTTGTGTATTTATTGTTTAAAATAACTGAAGCTAATTCCGCTCATCTGCATTATGAGATGGTTACTCCAAATGTTGTTAAACATTTTCATGCCAGGCAGATTCCGATTTATACCTGGACTGTAAACCGAGCCGATGTCATGAAACGGCTGATTGAAATGGGTGTTGATGGGATTATTACCGATAGACCGGCTGTTCTTGATTCTATTTTAAAGCAGGAAATTGATCCGCGGATGGCTATTGAGTTTTCCGGCGCTAAGATAGCTGCATCGGGGGAAAAAGCATGAAATTAAACCGGCTTATTATTAAGACAGCCGATTACCGGAAAAGTTTTAAATTCTATCATGATATCCTGGGGCTTCGCTTAAAAACCTCCTGGCAGCGATCAGACAGCTGGGGCGCTATTTTTCACTGCGGCGATATTACTCTTGAGATTGTCTGGTTTCCAGAGGGGGAGGGCAGCATTGATTGCGGCTATATCCCTCAGCGAAGCAAAACGGAGCTGTTTTTTGAAGTATCGAATATCAATTCCGCCCGCCAGAAGTTAGTTGATATTGAAGGCTTAGACCTTAGCTCTATAGAAGAGATGCCCTGGGGCTATAGGGTGTTCTCTGTTTTCGATCCCGACCGCGTCAAAATAGTTTTTGCTCAGCCGATATAGTTTATATGATAAATAAAATAAAATCGTTATTTTTTATCCTTATCGCTATTATCATTGTCGGGACAATCGGTTTCCGGATTATCGAGGGTTGGGACATTCTCGACTCTCTTTATATGACTATAATAACCCTTACGACCATTGGTTTCGGCGAGGTTCGGCCACTTGATGATTACGGGAAAATATTTACAATACTTCTTGTCGTCTTTGGGATCGCTACCGTTGGTTATGCAATAAGGACAATAGGTCAGGTAATTCTTGATGGACAGCTTCGAAAGCTTATAGGGAGCAGGAAAATGGAAAAACAAATTAAAAAACTTAAAAATCACTACATTATATGCGGTTTTGGCCGTGTTGGCGGGGCCGTTTGCGGTGAGCTTATACGAAACAATATTCCTTTTGCAGTAATTGAACGATCGTCCAAGGCTATTGAGATGCTGGAGAAAAACGGTTTTATATTTGTTAAGGGTGATTGTGTCGATGATGAAAACCTTAAAGCCGCCGGTATCGATAAGGCAAAAGGTCTGATAAATACGGTTGCCGATGAAGCCGATGCCGTTTATATAACACTGACTGCCCGAACGCTCAATCCGGATTTGTTTATAATGGCGCGCGCTGATAGCGAGAGTGTGAGTAGTAAACTTTTAAGGGCCGGCGCCACCAGGGTGATCTCACCTCATATCGCTGCCGGCGTCCGTATGGCTCAAGCTACTTTGAAACCTGCCGTGGTAGACTTTATGTCCTTAGCCGCTGACAGCACCGGTGAGGGGATAAAGATTGAGGAACTTGTTATCAAAGACGGTTCGAAACTGGCAGGGACTACATTGAGAGATTCAGGTATCAGGTCGGAACATGGCATCACTGTGATCGGCATCCAGAAAAAAGGCCGTGATATTTATTACAGCCCCCCGCCTGACTTTCATATAGATGAGGGAGATACCCTAATTTTAGTAGGCGCTTCCTCTCAAATGGACAAACTTGAAACCTTATGTAGCGCTTAAAGGTGAAGTTGAAGCATTCCTGGCTGCCCCTGATGCCGGCCGTTTTTGCTGTCTCCTGGGCAGCGATATTGATAAGGGCCTGTGATGCCCCGGCAACGGTGATTGCCTTTTACAGGATGTTTTTTGCCGTATTATTGATTCTGCCGCTAAGTTTAACAATTTATAGACGGAATTTCAGTGAGTTTTCCAGGCGTACTTTTATAATGACATTTATTGCCGGCGTATTCTTAGGCTGGCATTTCTTCTTCTGGATTGAATCGTTGAATCATACCACAATTGCCTCCTCCGTAGTTCTGGTTACGACTCAGCCGGTCTTTGTAGCGATTATTGCCAGGCTAATTTTAGAAGAAAAAATCGGTCTTAGAGGGATTATTGCCATTTTTATGGCAATTACCGGCACAATCTTAATTGCTGGTTTTGACCTTGGCCTTAAAAGAGATTATTTTTGGGGAGATATACTGGCATTGGCCGGGGCAGTTATGGCGGCAATTTACATGTTTATCGGGCGAATTGTGCGAACAAAGGTAAGCGTGTTCCCGTACATATTTACCGTTTATGGCACAGCGGCGGTTGCGTTGGGAGTAATTCTGCTATTCAAAGGAGATTTCAAGACGTCCTATCCGTCAATGGACTACCTGTTTTTCTTATTGCTGGCAGTAGGTCCGACATTAATCGGACATTCGATATACAATTATACATTAAAACATATAAAAGCGCATAAAGTAAGTTTGTCAATTGTCGGCGAGCCTGTTTTGGCCTCAATCTGGGCAATCTTTATTTTCAGTGAATACCCGTCTATCGGTACCATAACAGGCGGGATAATTATTTTATCGGCGCTTGTTCTGGTTTTTTCGAGGAAAGGATAAAGATGTTTATTACATTTGAAGGGATCGATTATTCAGGCAAGAGCTCTCAATGCCAGTTATTGAGTGAATTTCTTGAAGGCAAGGGATTTGATGTTCTAACCTTGCGAGAACCCGGCGGCGCTAAAATTTCAGAGAAAATCAGGGACATACTGTTAGATAAAGATTCAGCCGGCATGACTGCTCTGACGGAGTTTTTGCTGTACAGCGCGGCCCGGGCTCAGCTTGTAAGTGAAATAATTCAGCCGGCGCTTAAATCCGGCAAGACGGTTATCTGTGATCGATTTTATGACTCATCGACGGCTTATCAGGGATTTGGCCGCGGACTGGGTATAGACAAAGTCGAAACGATAAATACAATTTCCACGGGCGGACTTCAACCCGACCTGACTGTAATTGTTGACATCACGGTTGAGAAGTCCTTTGAGCGGCTTAAATTAGCCGGCAAGTTAACGGATCGTATGGAGTCGGAAGGGGCGAAGTTCTTTGAAATGGTACGGCAGGGATATTTAAAGCTTGCAACTTATGAAAAGGAGAGAATTAAAGTGGTAAATGGTTCGGACGATATTAATAGTGTTAAGCGGAGGATTTTTGAAATTGTTGTAGCAAGATTTAATATAAAGTAAAGCCGTTAGCCGCCCCGCTTCAAGACTAATATGAAAATGAAATTTCTGGTAAATAAGCTCGGTATAATCACCGGGCCTTTTTTATTACTATGCCTGGCAGTCGGTCTTGCCTGGGCTTCGGATGATGACCTGTATACATTTATAAGGTTGTTTGATAAAATTGCCGTAACCGTATCCGACCGGTATGTAACTTCTCTTGATCCGGAAAAATTGATAAAAGCTGGTATAAACGGTATGCTGAACAAACTGGACCCATATAGCCGCTATTTGTCAGACCGGGATTATTTTCGACTAATGAGGGAAACCCAGGGAGAATATTTCGGCGTGGGTGTTGAAATCAAAAAGCATTCTGATACTTTATGGGTAAGTTCTATTATTGAGGGCAGCCCTGCATATAGTTCATCAATAAGGATCGGCGACAGGATTATTAAAATAGATACTGTCGATGTTATCGGAATGTCAGAATCTGAATGCTGGGATTTGTTAAAAGGTGAAAAAGACAGCCGAATAGTATTGAAAATCTGGCGCCCACAGCTGATGAAAGCCTTGAACCTGGAGTTTATACGTAAAAAAATATATATTAATTCTGTTTCCGGCTGGTGTATTGACAAATACAATAATGGCTATATCAAGATTGCGAAATTTTCAGAAGGAAGCGCCCAGGAAATTAAACATATTATATTGCTGCTTTTGGATAAAGAAGTAAATGGGCTAATAATAGATATGCAAAATAATCCGGGAGGGCTGATAAATGAGGCTGTCGAGACGGCTGCCCTGTTTTTAAAAAAAGGAGATAACGTCGTCGAAACAAAAGGGCGGAACGGCTTAAGAATAAGAACTTACAAAGCGAGAGAAGATGGCATTTATTGTAATGGTCCCCTTGTTGTTGTAACTAACGACCAGACAGCTTCAGCGGCGGAGATTGTTGCCGGGGCTATCCAGGATCATGATCGAGGACTCATCGTTGGCGCCGCCTCATTTGGCAAAGGCCTTGTCCAGCAGGTTATGGAGTTTGCCGATAATACAGCTTTAAAATTGACTACCTCCAAGTATTATACACCCTCAAGTCGATGTATTCAGAAAGACAGCGCTCTTAGCAACTTGATTAAGGGAGAGTCAAAGCAAAATATTCTTCATTATACCAACTCCGGACGGCCGGTTTTTAGCGGAGGAGGAATCATCCCGGATATTTATGTCGATCAACTGGAAAAACCGCCTTTCTTAAAGGAGATTATCTCCTTAGGTTTTGCCACCGATTTCGTTTCGGAATATGGTCCCAAATTAAATATCGATGAGAGCTTTGCTGTCGACGACAGTTTGGTCGATTTGTTTTTGGATTATATTGAAAAAAGGGATTATGTCTACCGCAGCCCGGCCTATAATTCCTTTGAGCAGTTTTTGACCGAAAACGCTAAATTGATTGATGAAATCAAGCTTGAAAACCATACCGAAGCTATAAAAAATATATTGAATGACAGATCGCAAACCGAAATTCTATCATTAAGATCTCAGGTGAAAAACCATCTTTATGAATCTTTCATTACAATCAGTCTGGGTGAAAGAAAGGCCTATGAGTTAGTCTGGCTCAAAACTCATCCCGAACTGGTTAAGGCCGGAGAGGTTTTAAACGACCCGAAAATCTACAGCAGCCTCCTGGCTAATTATTAATCTAAATCCTGCAATTAAATATTACAAGCCGAAATGTGACCAATTGTAAATTAACTTGTAGTAAAGATGTCTGTGATGTCGACCCTCCGAGGTCGACATAATGGCCTGCAGAAAGAAAGCTGTCGACTGCAGCCAGACGGCTCGCAGAAAGAGTCGACGGCGCCAGAATATTATCATGCTATCTCTCCTTGCAAAGTTAACAAACAACTGTTATCATCCCACTAATGGAGAAATTACTTATTGTGAGGCTTACCATTCTGATTGTTAAGCTGGCTGCGCCAAAAGCACAACTAAAAAAACAGCGAAACAAAGTCTGGAATGCATGTTATAATAATATTATTTTACAATTGGTGACCGTATCCGGAGGAATATTGAGTGAAATACCATGCGTTTGTTGATTTTGACGGTACCGTAACGGCTGAGGATGTTGGTTATAATTTCTTTAAGCGTTTCACCTTTGAAAAAACAGAGGATGTTGTCAGGAAATATCGTAACGGAGAAATCAGCGCAATTGAATGCCTTAAAACTGAATGTGATATTTACAATGAAAATCCTGCTCCGGCAAAGGAAGTTCGAGAGTTTATCAATTCTCAGAAGTTGACCGCGGGGTTTAAGCAGTTTGTGGAATACTGCCAGGCTAATCAAATCAAGTTGACTGTATTGTCTGCCGGTTTTGATTTTTATATTGATCGTATCCTGAAAAATAACGGGCTTGAACAACTCGATGTATATGTCACTCCTACGGTTCTTAAGAACGGCCGCATTAATCCAGAGTTTATTTATTATGATGAGAAAGTTTGCCGGCAGTGTTCTAATTGTAAAGGAGAAAGGATCAAGCAACTGGCTGCTCCAGATGCCGTTTCTGTTTTCATTGGCGATGGTCATTCCGACTGGCATGGCGCACAAAATGCAGATGTGGTTTTTGCCCGAAGCTTTCTTGCCCGATATCTTGATAAGAAAAATATATATTATCAGAGTTATAGGGATTTTTTCGACATTATAAGCGGATTTCAAAAGCTTTTGAGAAGCGATTAATCCAGATTTTGCGATTGAAGCGTTTTAAGATGAATAAGTCAAATCAAGTAGTTTACCAATTTTGAATTATCGAATAGGTTTAAAGAAATAATGATAATAAAAAAGTTGCCGTAGGGGCGTATAGCTATACGCCCCTACGCGCAGAGCTGCAACAAGTTACTTATTATATCTAGTTGTTTAATTGCAAAATCTGGGATTAATATTGGCTTAATTGGATTGACTTCATTTTCATTTGATTATACATTTTGCCCTGGGAGAAAGGTGGGAATATGAAAGCGGTAATAATGGCGGGCGGATTTGGCACGCGGTTAAGGCCATTAACTTTGAACCTTCCTAAACCTATGGTTCCGCTGGGCGGCATCCCGATAATGGAGCATCTGGTTCAACTTCTCAAGAAACATGGTTTTATGGATATAACTGCGCTGCTGTATTTCCAGGCGGAACAGATCAAAGAGTATTTTGGCGATGGTTCCGATTTTGGCGTCGAGATGAATTATGTAATGTCTCAGGCCGATTTTGGAACCGCTGGATCTGTTAAAAATGCTCAAAAGTATTTACATGAGAGGTTCCTGATTATTTCAGGCGATGTGGCTACTGATATCGATTTAACAAAAGCTGTCCATTTTCATATAAAAAATCGCGCCCTGGCGTCAATGGTTTTGTCACGAGTTGAAAACCCCCTGGCTTATGGAGTCGTTATCACCGATAATAACGGCCATATTACCAGGTTTTTGGAAAAACCCTCCTGGGGTCAGGTCTTTTCCGATACTATTAACACGGGTATATATATTTTAGAACCGAAGGTGCTGAATTTAATACCTGATCAGACATCCTTTGATTTTTCCAAGGACCTTTTCCCGCAAATGCTGACCGATAAGAAAAGACTTTTTGGCTATATCGCCGATGGTTACTGG
The DNA here is from genome assembly GCA_965603725.1 of uncultured bacterium. Taxonomy (GTDB): domain Bacteria; phylum Zixibacteria; class MSB-5A5; order UBA10806; family 4484-95; genus JAGGSN01. Next base: position 36,392 of record CBFDEC010000005.1, read on the forward strand.
CGTGATATAGGCAATGCCGATGAATATTTTGCGGCTCACCAGGACCTTTTAGATAACAACCTGAAACTGGGGTCTTTTGGAACCAGGCTTGAAAAAAATGGCGCCATAATCTGGCTTGGCAAAGATACGATGATCTCACCACGGGCCAGTTTTTCCGGCACGGTGATTATTGGCGATCGAACCAGGGTCGGTCCCCGGGCTAAGATATTCAATTCCGTTATCGGAGCGAATTGCATTATCGGTCGAGAAGCCGACCTTAACCGCGTTACAACCTGGGATAATGTCTCGATCGGGCCGCAGTCCAAACTGTCTGAGGCGTTAATCTGCAAGGGAGCGGTTATTGGCGAGGAGGCGCTGATCGAGGAAAACGCCATTATTTCCGATGATGCATCGGTTGGTGATGGAGCCAGGATTAAAGCTAATGTCAAGGTCTGGCCGAATAAAGAGGTTGAGGCCGGCGCTATATTATCCTCGAGCCTTGTCTGGGGTGAACGCTGGTCGAGAGAGTTATTTTCTGAATCGAAGATTACCGGTATTGCCAATGTGGAACTGACTCCCGAGTTTGCCGCCCGTGTCGGAGCAGCCTATGGAGCAATGGTCGGAAATAATCAAACTGTAATTGTCAGCCGGGACGGTTGCCGGTCGTCGAGAATGATAACTCGCGCCCTGATTGCCGGCCTGATTTCTGCCGGGGCAAATGTAGCTGAGTTAAGAACTATTCCAATTCCAGCGCTCCGTTATCAGCTAAGCTTGCAAATTGAAGCAGGCGCCATTTATGCCCGGGTCTCACCAAAGGGCAATAACCGAATGGACATAGTTTTCTTTGATCAGGGCGGTTACGATATTTCGGTATCAAAAACAAAAGCCATTGAACGCTTGTTCCTGCGTGAGGATTTCCATAGAGCCAGCATGGATAAAACCGGTAGAATCGAATTCCCCGAAAGGGTGATCGAATATTACAGGGATGGCTTTTTACAGGCGTTGCAGACTGATATAATCCGCCGGAAAAATATCAAAGTTGTAATTGATTTTTCATATGGCGGCGCGTCTGAGATTTTGCCGGCAATACTGGGCGCCCTCAATATCGATGTTATATCTGTTAATGCTTATCCCGATCCGGATCAGGTCAATTACCAGAGATTCGAAAACAGTAAAGATGCAAAACAGCTTGCCGCAATTGTTAAATCTTTAAATGCCGATGCCGGTTTTCTAATTGGTCCAGTCGCTGAAAAACTTATTGTATTTGATGAAAACGGGGTACAAATTGACAGCCAGGCTCTGCTTTTGAAAGTTTTATCGCTCTATCTTGAGAATAATAAATGTAATAAAATTGCCGTGCCGGTTGTGGCCTCAGCGGCTGTTGAGACAGTTGCCGGCAAGTATAATTTGGAAGTCGAAAGGATACCCGAAAGCCACCTTTCAATGATGGACGCTCTTCATAAAGGAAGGGCGGATTTCGTTGGCGGAACGAAAGGCGGCTTTATATTCCCGGGATTTCAAATCGGCTGCGATGCGATGTTCGCAGTTGCTAAAATTATAGAGTTGATGGCCGTAACCGGCAAACACTTAGGCGAGGTTAAAGGTCAGTGGCAGAGAATAAAAATCATCAGCAAGGAGATACCCTGCAGTTGGTCCAAAAAAGGCCTGGTTATGCGTCGGTTAATGGAATATACAAGCAGGAAGAAAAGAATTCTCGTTGACGGCGTCCGTTTTAAAAGGGATAACGCGCATGTCACAATTAAGCCTGACAGGTATAAAGCCCTGTTCTATATTCAAGTTGAATCAAGATCGGAAAATAAAGCCAAAAATATTATAAAAGAGCTGGCATTGATAATAAAGCAATGGCAGGAATCAAGTTAAAGAAAGACATTTAGAGTTATGCCAAAAATGGAAGTTGAAAGATGTGCTTTTTATAAATTAAGTTGTTCAAAGATAACCCCGGACTTTTTGTCAGTGGCAGCGGCTTGTTTTAAGCAAATGCAGCAAAATGTAATAATGGAAAATGCCTTGACTTGATAAACAAGCAAACTATATTGAAATTTTTATATTTATTGAAAGTTGAGAAAGTGAAAATGAGCAGTGAATACTATGAGTGAAAGACAATTGAATTATAAACGGTTTGAAGACGGTCAAAAGGGTTGGCATCGCAGGCGCAATTATTCAGTGATTTTCATGTTATCTTCAATTATTGCTTTATTGTGGGTAAGCAATTCCTTTAGCCAACAAGATGAACTTTTAATTCCAACTGTCCAGCCCCCTCGAATTACAGCGCTTGATCAGCCAATCGACCCGTCAGCTTACAAAGTCGGTCCCGGTGATAAGGCCTCTATATTTCTCTGGGGGAATATCCAGGCGCAATATAATCTAACCGTTTCGCCTGAAGGCAAGCTTCTGATACCGACGGTTGGACCTGTCGCAGTTTCCGGGATGTTTTTATCGGAGGCAAAAAAGAAAATACGAGCAAGCGTGCTCAAACGGTTCACAAACGTTAGAGTGGCCATAGAATTATCCGACCTCCGTAGTTTCAAAGTCAGCATTGGCGGCGCGGTCAGGATACCTGGAGTTTATGAAGCTAATGGTGTCACAAGGGTATCCGAGGTGATCAGGATGGCTGGAGGTTATGTTAACGAAAGTGACGATTTAGATTGGCGGCAAAGCAAAGACAGAATACAAACATTTCCACCCGGGGTTGCTTCTCATAGAAATATTATTGTTAAACATAAAAATGGCCCGGTTGATACGGCTGATATTCTGCTTTTTGAACAGACCGGTGATCTTACTTATAATTATAAGTTAATTGATGGCGATGAGATTTTTGTGCCGTTATGTGAGGATAATATAAACAAGTATGGAATCTTCGGCGGAGTGAAAAACCCTGCTTTTTATGAATATTCCGCTCGTGATTCTTTGAAAGATTTGATAAACCTGGCGCATGGATTGACACTTAACGTGGATTCCAGCATGGTCGAACTGGTGAGGTTTGCCCCCGATGGTAAGACCGTTACCAGAACTGATGTCGCCTTAAAAGAAATATTAAATGGCGAAAGCCAGGATATAGAATTGATTCCCGATGATCGAGTTTTTATTAAGACACTCAAAAGCTATAATGAAAAACATCAGGTTTTGGTTCTTGGAGAGGTCATGTTTCCCGGTTTCTACGCAATTGAACCGGAGTCAACATACCTTTACCAAATAATGGAAAGGGCCGGCGGCTTAACTGATCTTGCTTCTCTGGCAGAAGCCAGTATGACCAGGTATACTTATCAAGATATCGCTGACAATGAATTTGAGAGACTCAAATTAATGGAAGTGGCGGATATGAACGACCTCGAATATGAGTATTTCAAGATTAAATCACGAGAGAAGCGGGGTCGGGTTTCTGTTGATTTTGTTGAATTATTTAAGGGGAATGGTCAGGGCAATATTAAGTTAAGAAATGGAGATGTCATCGTTATCCCAAAGGTAAGCGAAGTTATAAATGTGACTGGCGAAGTAGCTAATCCGGGGCTTTTGACTTATGATCCTGAATTAAATTTCAAGGATTATATTAACCTTGCCGGTGGATTTACTTATAGGGCAGATAAAGGTGGTGTAAGAATTATTAACGAGGTTGCCGGTGAATGGAAAAAAGCCAAAACTCACGCCCTGCTTTTTCCGGGCGATGTTATTCTGATCCCGGAAAAAAAGAAAATTGATTTTATAAATACTATGAAAGATGTGATAACTTTTGCGGCCAACCTTGCAACAGTCTATCTTGTTATCAGGGAGGCCACCAGGTAAACGTTATGGATGAATTTAAAACGTCTAAAGCGGGTTTTTGGGATATAATAACAGTTTCAATCAAGTGGCGGCGTTTACTGATATTGAACTTTTTTGCGGCGGCTATTATTACATTTATAGTCGCTTCATTCTTACCTAAATGGTATGCCTCGACAGCTTCAATTTTCCCACCTGAAAAAGAGGCCGCATCTATGGGCCTGTCATCCTCGTTATTAGGCGCGGGATTAGGGTCGTTTCTTTCAGGTTCCGGAATGTCATTGCCTTCATTTGCCACGCTTTCAGATATATATTCGGCCGTCCTGCAAAGCCGAATAGTTGCAGAGGGTGTAATAGATGAAAACGACCTTATGAATATTTATGAAACGGAATCCCGTGAAAATGCTCTGAGAATATTGGCGGGCCATTTGAGTGTGAATGTTGGACCTGAAGGAATAATCAGAGTTGCTTTTGAGGATAAAGACCCTCAGCATGCCGCCGATATTGTAAGTTCTTACATCAAACAGCTTAATAAAGTAAACCGCAAGATTCGTACATCCAGAGCGTCAGCAACCCGTCAATTTATCGAGGAAAGGTTAGACCAGACTAAAGTTAAGCTCGATAATGCAGAAAATGATTACAGAGATTTTCAGTTAAAAAATAAAGCGATTTCTCTTGACGACCAGGTGAGAGCTATGATTGACAATCTGGCGGCCCTTCAAGGCCAACTGGTTCTTGCCGATATCGAACTTGGCGTATTAAAACGATCATTTCTATCTACTCATACCAAGGTTAAGCAACAAGAAGCCAAAATCGCTGAGATAAAAAAACAGATTAAAATATTTGAACAGGGTTCGCCTGATGCGGAGGATGGCCCCCTTTCTATTCCGTTGACGGAAGCGCCTGATCTGGGATTGGAATTAGTACGGTTGACTCGCAGCTTGAAAATACAGGAAGCAATATATGAACTGTTAACCCAACAGCATGAACAGGCTAAAATCCAGGAAAAAAGAGATACGCCGACTGTACAGGTGCTTGATTATCCAAGGGTCCCTGAGAGAAAGAGCCGACCGAAGCGAGCGACTATGGCTCTTTTGGCAGGGATGCTGTGTTTTTTACTCACCTCGATGACCATATTTTTTAAGGAGTTTATCGATAGAAACAAAAAAGCAGACAGCGAAACATATAAACGTCTTGAAAATATCTGCGCTATACTTAAAGAGGATTTCTATGCTGTAAGGTCTGTGTTTTCGACAAAAAAAGGGAGTCAACAATGACCGGGCCGGTTGAGATAGGTCAGATAGGGCTTGGTGCCTGGGGGAAAAACCTGCTGCGAAATTTTTCCTCGTTGAATCAATGCCATGTCAGAATGGCATGCGATCTTGATGATGCTCAGTGCGCAAAAGCATCGGAAATGTTTCGCAATATAGTATTAACTACCAAATATGATGATATCCTCAACGACGATAAAATTGAAGCCGTGGTCATAGCCACTCCACCCGCTTTTCATTACCAGATGGCGAAACAGGCGTTTGAAGCAGGCAAAGATGTCTTTGTTGAGAAACCATTAGTTTTGAATATCGAGGAGGGCAAAAAGCTTGTAGAGTTGGCCGAGAAAAAGGACCGGATTTTAATGGTCGGACATATTATGGTATACCATCCTGCCAGCCTGTTTTTGAAAAGTTATATTAATGATGGCGTCTTAGGAGAGATATATTATTTGTATTCCTCCAGGATTAATCTCGGAAAGGTACGGGACATTGAGAATTCCCTCTGGAGTTTTGCCCCTCATGACATTTCGATAATCATGTTTCTACTCGATAAATATCCTTCCCGGGTTACCGCTGCAGGTTCCTCATATCTTCAGAAAAATATAGAGGATGTGTGTTTTATGACTATGCATTTTGACGATAAGATTATGGCTCATGTACATGTAAGCTGGCTGGATCCACATAAAGAAAGAAAACTGACAGTGGTCGGTTCGAAAAAGATGGTTGTTTTTGACGATACCAGGGCATCGGAAAAAATTTGGCTTTATGATAAAGGTGTTGATGCAAAACTTGACTATGAGACCTATGGCGAATATTTAAACTTGAGGATCGGTGACATTACTATTCCTCAGGTTCCCGGCGGCGAGCCCTTAAGATTGGAATGCATGCATTTTCTTGAGTGTGTACAAAAACATATTCAGTCCCGCTCGGATGGCTATGATGGTTTAAGAGTACTGTCCGTTTTGCAGGCCGCTCAGGATTCTCTCGAGCAGGGAGGGACGCCGGTGGATGTTATCAAGATCAACTGAATGGAAGCGTGATGAATAATATAATCGCAAAGACGGCTAAGATTTCCGATAATGTTAAAATTGGCAATTTCTGTGTTATCGATGAGTATGTCAGCATCGGCTCCGGGTGCGTGATCGGCAATGGGGTTATCATCCATCCCGATACCGAAATCGGTTCGAATGTTCGCATTGATGATCATACAGTTCTTGGCAAGCTGCCGATGAAAGCCGCCAACACAGCGGTTACCAAAGATCAGCGCTTGCCCCCGTTGACAGTGGGCGATGACTGTATTATCGGAACCTCCGTGGTCGTTTATCGCGGCTGTAAGATAGGCAACAAGGTGTTAGTGGCCGATCTCTCCTCGGTTCGGGAAAATGTTTCGATCGGCAATTTTACAATAGTCGGTCGGGGCGTCGCTATCGAAAATTTGTGTGAGGTGGGTTCCTACTGTAAACTTGAAACTAACGTCTACCTGACCGCTTATTCAAAACTTGAGGACCGGGTATTTATAGCCCCCTGCGTTGCCACCTCGAATGATAATTATGTTGGCCGCACCGAAGAAAGGTTCAAACATTTCAAAGGTGTAACCATTAAAAAAGGCGGTCGTATCGGTGTCGGCGCGGTGATTCTGCCCGGCAAGACGATCGGTGCCGATTGCCTGGTCGCCGCCGGGGCTGTGGTTACTTCCGACACACCCGATAAAGTTATCGTTGCCGGCGTTCCAGCTAAACAGCTTCGGGCCGTCCCCGACGAGCAGCTTCTTGAAAATCAAAACTGGGAGAAGAAATGAAGGTTGTGCCTTTAGATTTAAAACTGCAGTATCAATCGATTAAAGAAGAAGTTAATGAGGCTGTTTGGAGGGTTCTCGATCACTGCAAATTTATACTCGGTCCCGAGGTCAAACAGCTTGAATCTGAACTTGCAAAATACTGTAATACTAAATATGCTATTGGAGTAGCTTCCGGTACCGACGCTCTGCTTCTTGCGCTTCGGGCTTGCGGGGTAAATCCCGGGGATGAAGTTATCACCACAAGTTTCTCATTTTTTGCCACCGCCGGAGTTATTTCCCGTCTGGGAGCAGCGCCTGTATTCTGTGACATTGATGAAAATACGTTTAATATCAATCCCAACTTAATCGAAGAAAAAATTACAAGTAAGACTAAAGCCATTATGCCGGTTCATTTATATGGTCAGATAGCTGAGATGGATCAGATCATGGAGATTGCCCAAAAACACAACATTTCGGTTATAGAGGACGCCGCTCAGGCAATCGGGTCAAAATATCACAATCGTCCGGCTGGAACGCTGGGTGATGCGGCTGGATTTTCATTTTTCCCCAGTAAAAATCTCGGCGCCTATGGCGATGGCGGCTTCATCGCTACAAACTCCGAGGAACTGGCGGAGATGTCAATTAAACTTCGTGTTCATGGCAGCAAACCAAAATATTATCATTCGATTGTTGGATATAACAGCCGGCTCGATACAATTCAGGCTGCCGTATTATTAGTAAAACTCAAATATCTGAACGAATGGCATGAAAAAAGACGTAAAGTAGCCAGCAATTATGATGAGCAATTACAGGGTATAAACGGCGTTCGGACGCCTTTCGTGCATGATTACAACTATCATATCTATCATCAGTATACTCTAGCGGTTGAAAACCGTGAAAAACTTGAAGAAGTTCTAAAGCGGAATGAGATCGGTTTTGCCACTTATTACCCTATACCTCTTCATCTTCAAGATTGCTTCAGCCATCTGGGATATAAAAAAGGCGATCTGCCAATCTGCGAGAAACTTGCCGACAAGGTAATTTCCATTCCTATCTACCCGGAGATGCCGGAAGACCAGCAATCCTTTGTGATCGAAGTAATCAAGGGATTCTATAGCTGATAATGAAGAAAGTCGCGGTTGTTATTGGGGCTCGTCCTCAGTTTATCAAGTTGTCGCCTTTCATAGAAGTTTTATCAGGTAAAGCTGACCTGGTTTTGATCCATACAGGCCAGCATTATGATTTTGAAATGTCGGAAATATTCTTCCGTCAGTTAAACCTGCCAAAAGTCGATTACCATCTTGGGGTTGGGTCTGATAACCAGGCTTCGCAGGTGGGCAAAATAATGATCAAGCTTGAGAAGGCGCTGCTTGAAAATAACCCTGATATGGTTGTAGTCATTGGCGACACGAATAGTACGCTGGCCGGAGCCCTGACCGCGGCTAAAAATGCCATTCCTCTTACTCATATCGAAGCCGGTCTGCGCTCGAAAAATAAGCGGCTCCCTGAACAGATAAACAGAGTCGTTACCGATAGGCTTGCGGATATTTTATGTTGTCCGACTCAAAGCTCGATTGAAAATCTGACGGCCGAGGGTATAAATAAAAATGTACTTCTAACTGGAGATATTCTATATGATCTTATTGATAAGATCAACCCTCCGGAGGAATTCACCGAGAACTGTCTTAACGGAAATGGCCTGAAGCCGGGCGAATTTATTTTGATGACAGTACACCGTGCGGAAAATGTCGACAATTTCGATTTCCTTCAATCTTTGGTAAACGGATTGAAGGAGATTTCCCCAAAGATATTTTTACCGCTTCATCCGCGAACTGAAAAAAGATTGAAAGAGTTTGATCTTTTCGGAAAGCTTATGGCTAACTCAAGAGTTCAGATATCCAAACCGGTGGGGATCGTTGAAAGCTTGGCTTTAACAAAGTCGTCTCTGGGCGTGCTAACCGATTCTGGAGGATTGCAGAGAGAGGCGGCATATTTCGGCAAAAAAGCGTATGTCATGCGTGATGAAACCGAGTGGCTGGAACTGGAGCAATGCGGCGCTGTTGAATGCATAGAATGCAATTTGAATGAAGTAAAATTCGAATGGGAAAGTTTTGTTTCCCCCGGCGCTGAGTATTTTCGGCCGGCTGCCCGAAAAATAGCGGGTTGCATTTTGAAAAGCTCATTTTAAGACAATATTGAAGCTATGCTTAGATGACTTACAATATATTTGAGATGTTCAAATTAGCAGCTTATTGATACTGCACAATATCAGACTAATGGCGTATTTATATAGTCACAATAAAGAATAAAGCTATCAAGATTGTATTTTCCCGGGTGCAAAGATTTATGGGCTTGACATTATGAAAATTATAAATAATACTAATTATTTTAGGATAACTGAACGGATTTAAGCATTTTGATTAAATGGCTAATAGAAAAAGCCAAATATGGTTTCCGAGACCAAAACATCGGTCGGCTTGTCGAAAACTATCTGTCTCTATCTGTTTTGCAGGTAATAAATTACTTATTGCCACTAATTACTCTTCCCTATTTGGTCCGGATCCTGGGAGTGGAAAAATTCGGCCTGGTGATGTTCGCAATGGCTTTTATCCAATATTTTCTGATATTTGCAGATTATGGATTTAATCTGTCGGCAACAAAGGAAATATCAGTTTATAGAAACAATAAAACAAAAGTATCAGAAATTTTTTTTTCGGTGATGATAATTAAGTCCTTGTTGATTTTTATTGGTTTATTGATTTTTTCTGCTATTGTTTTAGGGTTTGATAAATTCAGCGGCGATTGGAAAGTCTATTTCTTTACGCTTGGCATAGTTATAGGAAATACAATGTTTCCGATATGGTTCTTCCAAGGGATGGAGAAGATGAAATATATCACTATCCTAAATATCACCGCCAAATCGATATTTACGATATTGATATTTGTATTCATTCGGGAGCAATCAGATTATTTATATGTGCCAATATTCAATTCGTTGGGCTATATTTCTGCAGGAGCGATATCGTTATGGATAATATTTAGAAATTTTGGGCTGAAAGTTTATATACCGAAAGTATCTATCGTTTACGGGTATTTTAAAAACAGCACTCAATTTTTTCTATCACGGGCCTCCGTTTCATTGTATTCAAATAGCAATACATTCATAATAGGCTTATTCTTGGGCAATGCCATGGCCGGATATTATGCTGCAGCAGAAAAGCTGTTTATGGCTATTAGGATGGTCTATACACCGCTTAATACCGCCCTGTATCCTTATATGTGCAAGGCCAAAAATTTGAAATTATATAAAAGAATATTTAAGTATGCTGTATTATTCAACTTTCTTCTAAGTCTGGTAATATTTATTTTCAGCACATTCATTATCAATATGCTTTATGGCGAAGGATTTATGATCAGCGCCGACTTATTGAAGATTTTTTCCGGTCTCAGCCTTGTCATGGTTCCGGCTATATTACTTGGTTATCCGTTACTGGCGGCGATGGGCTACCCCAAATATGTAAATTACAGCACTATAGTTGCCTCCTTATTACACATCGCAATTCTGATTGCTATACTTCCCATTATCAATGTTTATCTGGTAGCGGCGGTGACTATTCTTACTCAATTGATTGTTGTTGGCATAAGAGTTTATGGAGTTAAAAAGTATTTATCAGGAGTTCGGGAGACTTCATTTTGTGCGGAATAGCCGGTATAATTAACCTTTATAATTGCAGCCCTATTGCCGAATCGGTTATCAATAGAATGGCAAAATCATTGGTTCACAGGGGGCCTGATGATTTTGGCACTTACGTGGATGATAGAGTTGCGCTCGGTCATACGAGATTGATGATTATCGATCTTAGTTCGTCCGGGAAACAACCGCTGTTTGATGTTTCCGGCCGCGCCGGTATTGTTTTCAATGGCGAAGTTTATAATTATAACGAGATCAAACAGGAATTACTAGGCAAAGGCTACCGGTTTAAATCATCAACCGATACAGAAGTTGTACTCAACTATTATTTAGAGTACGGGTTTGATTGCCTGGAAAAATTCATCGGTATGTTTGCTTTTGCTATTTATGATAAATCAAAATCACAGGTTTTTCTGGCCAGAGACAGGATTGGGATCAAACCGCTATATTATACATTATTCGATGATAAATTGATTTTCGCTTCCGAGATCAAAGCTATTTTACTCTATCCCGGTTTTCAGACGGAACCCGATGTAAATGCAATCTCAAGTTATTTGAGTTACCGATATCCCATTGGAGAGAACACGCTATTTAAGAATATATTTTCCCTTCAGCCCGGACATTATCTGGATATCTCAGCGAGCGATATTGTCAAAAAGCAATACTGGGATTTGCCTATCAATATTGATAAGGAAGATTTCGGCGAAGATTACTATTTGCGCAATGTAAAAGAGCTGTTAGAAAACTCTGTCAGATATCGGATGATCTCGGATGTTCCTCTTGGAGCTTACCTAAGTGGGGGACTGGATTCCAGCATTATAGTCTCCATCATGTCGAAATTCAGCGATAATCCTGTTAAAACCTTTACTATCGGATTTGCTGATGAAGGTTATAATGAATTCGAATATGCCAAGCAAGTAGCAAATATGTGCAGCACCGATCATCACGAAATTATGCTTGGCTCTGACAAGTATATTGAAAACATGATCAGACTAATCAAGTTTAAGGATTCTCCCTTGAGCGTGGCAAACGAGCCAGCATTGTATGTGATGTCACAAAAATTGAAGCAATACATCACGGTTGTGCTATCGGGTGAGGGAGCGGATGAAATTTTTGGCGGCTATGGCAGGATTTTTAGGAGCCCTTATGATTATCTTAGGCTCAAGGAATTGTCGGAGAATAATCAAACAAACAACAAGACTGTATTTAAGACACTTATCAAGAACCTTAACAGCAAATATTCCGGTAAATCATTTCACAATGAGATCGATCATTTTCTGGAACTCTATAGCTACATATCTTGGAATGATAAAGAAAAATTCCTAGATCAGGATATAATCTCAATTTTGAATGGCGATCATTTGCTTTACCAATTATTCAATTCCCAATTCGATAGAATCAATAATCTCAACATTTACGATAAATACATGTGGATATTCGAGAAGTTTCATATCATCGGTTTGTTACATAGAGTCGATATGACAACAATGGCAACATCTGTTGAAGCAAGAGTGCCATTTGTTGATCATCGTTTAGTCGAATTTGCCTTGGCTATGCCGGTTAGATACAAATTAAAGTGGAAATCCTTGCTTGATAAGATAGCAGCCTCAGTTTGTAATAGCGATCAAATAAGCGAAAAATACGATATCCCCAAATACATACTAAAGAAAGCTTTTGAAAAACAATTGCCTCCTGATGTGGTGTGGCGACGAAAAATGGGATTTCCAGTACCGATTCATAACTGGCTGGGCAGCAATTTTAATGACTTCGCCATGGAAGTATTACTGGACGATAAGGCTAGGTCGAGGAAGATATACAATTTCAAAAACCTTGAAAATATGTTAAATAACCAAGAACTGTTCAAGAAACATAAGTTTGGTCTAAAAATATGGATGCTGGTGAATCTGGAGCTATGGTTTCAAGAATATTTTGATTAGATGAACGTTTTTTAATAGGAGGTCAGAGTGAAACTATTCATATTATCCGCCGGTAAGGGAACAAGGCTATGGCCATTGACAAAAAATACGCCAAAACCCCTGTTAACATTCGATGATGGAACCACAATATTGGAACGGCAGATAGAAAATGCATTAAAGGATCATTTGTTCAGCGAGATCATTATAATAACCGGTTATAAATCGGAGCAGATCGAAGCCAAGATAAAGGATTATAAAACCAGAATTCCTATCACTATTTTTTATAACCCGGTCTATGACCTGACTAATAATCTAGTTTCAGTATGGGTGGCTCACCATTTGATGCAAAATGAAGATTTTATGATCACAAATGGCGATAATATTTACAGGAATGGCGTATTTGCGAAAATCCAAACCGATAAATCGGAAACGATCCTGGTTACCGTTGATTATAAAGATAAGTATGATGATGATGATATGAAGGTAATGCTTTCTGATGACGGAAAAATATCTAGAATCAGCAAACAGATACCAATCAAACAAACCGATGCGGAATCTGTAGGATTGGTCTTGGTAAAGGGGGAAAAATGCAGAAGGCTATTTGTCAATAAGGTTATAGAGCTGGTCAAGGAAAAGGAGTATCTGGATAAGTTCTGGCTCGAAATATTCAATTCTCTTATCGATAGCGGAATTTTTATCAATAAGGCCGAAATTGCCCAAGATGATTGGCAGGAAGTTGATTTCCATCCCGATGTTGATGTTATGAAAAAATTCATATTAAAGGATTTTTAAGTATTTTTATAAATGCTAGCATTTTGGTAAGACTTGAATTAAGAAAATGACAGTTCAAAATAAAATCATTACGGTACTGGGTTGGCTTATAGGGAATATCATTTATTTCATCACCTATCTAATCCCTAAAAAAAAGAACCTCTGGGTGTTTGGTTCTTGGTTTGGGGAAAAATATTGTGACAACTCTAAGTATTTATTCGAATATGTATGCAAAAATCAGCCTGAGATTAGACCCGTTTGGCTTACCAATAATAACATGGTTTTAAAATTGATCAGGAGTAGGGGTCTTGAAGCCTGCAAAAGCTATAGCCTAAAAGGAACCTGGATTTCAATGAGAGCACGCGTAGGAGTGATCTCAACCTGGTATGGGGATCTTAACAGGTATACGGTATCAAATATGCATATAGTTCAATTATGGCATGGGACACCGTTAAAAAAGATTGGAAGAGATGACAGTGTAAGTGTAAAATATAAATCTGCTTTCCAAAGATATTTCTATAAGCTTTTCCCATTTCTTGTGAAGGATTTTGCTAAAGCCATGATGAGTGTTCCCTCGCCGCATGTTCAGAAAATATTATCTGGTGCGTTTGGTATCCCGTTAAATAATGTTAAAGTAGTCGGGTACCCGAGAAACGATATCTTCTTCATGAAGAAGATTGAGGAATTTCCAATCAAGAACAGAATAAAGAAGTTAAGAACTAATTTCAAAATTGGCATATTTTTGCCAACACATAGAGGTAAAGGGAAAAATAGCATTACCTCGATGTTAGGCGATAATCTTAAATGGATCAATTCCCGTCTTAAAACTCTTAATGTGATTCTTCTTTTGAAATATCACTATTATCAACTTCAATTTTCCAAAGAAAGTTGGACACACTATTCAAACATTATTATTTTAAATGATGATGATATAAATCAGGACATTTATCCGATATTGACGCAGACTGATTTTTTAATTACTGATTATTCAAGTATTATGTTCGATTATCTTTTAACAGATAAGCCAATGATCTTCGCCCCGTTTGACATGGATGATTATTTAAAAAACGATCGAGAATTTTATTATCATTATGATGACGTTACACCTGGTGCTAAAGCCGCCAACTGGGATGAGTTAATTGAATGCATTGATGAAGTAATCAAATATCCTGCTAAATATAACAAACAACGAGCTGAAATTAGAGAAAAGTTTAATCAATTCGTTGATGGAAACAGCTGCAAAAAAGTTTTTGAGGAAATTATCAATAATGCTTAACTTTTTAACAAGGTTCTAATTCAATGATCTTGTTTTTAGAACATGCCGCTGAGAGGAAAAGGGGAGGTGAGATATACTTTGCACATCTTCATGGATTTTTTAAGAAACGCTTTAAAGATGTTCTTCCTCAGGAATTAGAAAAACTTTTGCCCCGCTTACGAAATCCGATAAATCATATGAAACACAAATGGAAATTGGCTCAAAAGCATCAACCCGATTTGATTGTCGTTGATATCTCGTCAGCCTTCCGAAGCGCATTAGCGGTTCATTTCATGAAAAAGCGAAAGCGAACGATATTGGTTGTGGTTCAAGGGGAAAGACAGAGTTTTCGATATAATATCTTTTTTCTAAAATGGCTGGTACGTAGCTTTGAAAAGTATTTATTAAGAAGTGCATCAATGGTCATAACAAACAGCAATTATATTGCTCATAGATCCAAACGATATATTCGAAAGCGGATTCCATTTATTATGGCTAATCCGGGATTGGAGCTAAGTTTTAGTCCCGATAGCAATAATCTTCATATTGTAAATAAAAAATCGCCAGTTGAATTGCTATTTGTGGGCCAGTGCGCCTATCGAAAAGGATTGAAGGGGCTTGTTGAAGCAATTGGAATTTTGAAAGGTTTGGATATTCATTTGAATATTGCTGGCGGTTATAACAAAGAAGATCGATACTTCAAAGAAGTGAATAAAATCATCAATCAAGAGAGACTTCAAGCCAAGATAACATTTCATGGCTTTCTGGATCGTCCACAATTGAATAAGCTTTATCGCACATGCAATATATTTATAATGCCCTCTCTGGCTGAAGGATTTGGCATGGCGTTAGCTGAGGCTATATGTTTCGGTCTGCCAATTGTTGCCAGTACTGCGGGAGCAATACCAGAATTGGTCGCTGATGGGGTTAATGCTGTTTTAGTTAAGCCTAAAGATTCAAAGGGAATAGCGGCTGGTATAAGGCGTTTAATTGAAGATAAAAACTTGAGGGTATCCATGAGCAAGGCTAATCTCGAAAAAGCAAAGATTTTGCCAAGCTGGGATGATTTCGACAGGATTATGGAGGAAAGGCTGGCCCCGCTAATCGAGAAATTACCAAGATGAAAGTTGAATTGATCTTTAAGTATTTTAGATTATATATTGATAGTTACGGCGACTATTCATGGAGTGTGTTTTGAAGATTCTCTTTATTGCAATGGCCAGTTCTGCTCACACTATTAAGTGGGTAAACTATTTTAGGGATACTGGCTATGATATTATGCTGGTGAGCTTTTACCCCTCTGATGAAATTAAAGGCCTTGATTTCCGTCATATCCCATGCTGGAATAAAAATTTTGCAATTTTCAAGATCGCGAAAGTTAAAAGACTAATTAAACAATTTAAACCGGATATTATTCATGCTCATTTTGCTACCAGTTGCGGTTTGGTTGCCGCTTTAACAGGTTTCCACCCTTATGTTCTGTCGGTTTGGGGTGATGATATTTTAGAATTCCCCCGTCGTTCACCGATACATAAATGGGTAGTGAAAAAAGCTATTATGGATGCTGATTATGTGACGGCTACCAGTAATATGTTGGCAAAGAAAACAAAGGTATTGATCAAGAGTAAAAAGAAAATACAGGTTATTCCATTCGGTGTTAATCTAAGTCATTATAGCTTTAAGATGAGATCGATCGGTGATGAGCTTCATATAGGTACTGTTAGAAATCTTACGCCAAAATATGGATTGGATATTTTGATCAAGGCAGTTGCCGTATTGCTGAATTCTTTTCAAAAAATCAGACTTACGATCGTCGGTGATGGTATGATTAGGCAAAAACTTGAATCTTTGGTCGACCGGTTAGGTATAAAAAATAATGTCGCTTTTACCGGTTTTGTCCCAAATGAAAAAGTAGTAGAGTATTTGAATAAATTTGATATTTTTGTAATGCCTTCCGTTGGTGAAGGCGAAAGTTTCGGCGTGGCGGCTGTCGAGGCTATGGCCACCGGACTGCCGGTTGTAGCCTCGAATGTCGGCGGGCTGCCCGAGGTTGTGGATGATGGCAAAACAGGTATGCTCGTTAAGCCAGGCGATGTTGAGGATTTGAAAAGGGCTCTGGAATTTTATATATTCTCCAGAGATGCCCGAATTGAACATGGTAAAAAGGGACGGGAGAAGGTAAAAAAGTTATATAACTGGAAAGATAACGCTAAAGAAATGAATAACTTATACAAAGAAATTTTATCAAAAACCAATAGCTGATTTGACAAATCAAGAAACTATATTACGCATTAATAACCATGAAAATACTTGTAATATCGCAATACTTTCCCCCCGAACCCGGAGCAACCTCAAACCGTCTTCTGTCGTTTGTTGAGGCTATGGTCAAAAGGGGGCATGATGTAACTGTTATCTGCGAATTCCCCAATCATCCTGTCGGCATATTGTCTCCTGAAGATAAATGGCGCCTTTATAGAGTTGAAGATAATGGCTCTTATAAAGTTGTCAGAACGTTTGTAATGACTTTCGCCAAAAAAAACAATATCAAGCGGATGCTGTTTTATCTGTCGTTTGCTTTATCATCGTTTATTGCAATTTTATTTTTACGGCGTCATGATGTGGTTTTTGCCTCATCACCGCCGATATTTCATGCGTTTACCTCAATGATTGCGGCAAAGATTAAACGAACGAAATTTGTTGTTGATATAAGAGACTTGTGGCCGGATTCAGCATTAGAAATTGAGGCAGTTTCAAATAAAACATTACTTAGATCGGGTGGTTATATTGAAAGAAAAGTCTATGCTAATGCAAAAGCAATATTTACTGTATCACATGGTATCAGGGAGAAAATTATAAAACGAGGGGGCGATGGCAAAACAATAGTCTCCTACAATGGTACTTTTGAGCGTATGTTGTCCTGGAATGGAGACGTCGAAGAATTTAGAAAATCTCAGGAATGGACTGGAAAAATAGTAGTTGCCTACGCGGGATTAATCGGTCTTGGGCAGGACTTAAAAAGCCTGCTTCCTGAAATTAATAATATGGCCCGGGAAGATTTAATATTTCTCTTTATCGGCGGCGGTCCCGAAAAAAATAAATTTAAAAATGAAACAAAAAGGTTCAGATTAAATAATATTAGGATTTTAGATCTACTGCCCGTTTCGGAAGTGATAAAATATTTACGCAGTGTTGATATACTGTTGGTGATTTTAAGGGAGATCGAATTATTTAAAAGCGCTATTCCCTCCAAGTTCTTTGATTATATGGCGGCAGGGAAACCTGTAATATCCAATGTCGACGGTGAATTAAGGGAAATAATGGAGAAACATAATACCGGTATCTACTTCTCTTTAAAAGAACCCGGATCTTTTAAATCCGCCATAAATAACCTTATTAATGATCCCGAAAAACGTAAGTCGCTGGGTGAAAATGGAAGAAATTTGGCTGCTCGCAGTTTCTTAAGGTCCAAATTAGCAGCAGATGCAGTTGAGCAAATTGAAAAAGCGCTAAAAACTTAAATCCAAGGGTCGAAAATGGCGATAGACAACAGCAGGGCAGTATTTTTAGACCGTGATGGCGTGATTGTCAGTGAAAAAGACTTTATTATCAATCCGGATCAACTCGAATTTATCCCCGGTTCGCTTGAAGCCTTGAAACGGGTCCCCAAGGATTACCTGAAAATCATTATCTCCAATCAATCCGGAGTAGGACGAGGATTTTTCAGAGCTGAACAGGTAGAAGCGTTTAATAGGTTTTTGCTTGCAGAAATAAAAAAAAAGGGTGCTTCTATAGATGAAATATATTATTGTCCACATACGCGTGAGGATGATTGTGAATGCCGCAAGCCTAAAACTCTGTTGTTTGAATCGGCTAAGCGGCAATATAATATTGATTATGCAAAATCCTGGATGATTGGCGATAAAAGTTCTGACATCCAGGCAGGGAAAAATATCGGGGCAACGACAATTTTGGTTTTAACAGGCTATGGCGGGAAAGAGCATGGCAATAGTGATGTTGTTGCCGATTATACTGTAAACAACCTTTATGAAGCAGTGGAGATAATTAGAGAATGACCCCAAAAAAGAAGAAAAAGACCGCCCTGGTTACCGGTGGCGCTGGTTTTATCGGATCGTTTTTAGCTGAAGAATTGCTGAAATGCGGCTATAAGGTCCGTGTTGTCGACAATCTTTCGACCGGCAGCCTGGCAAATATTAAGCATTTAGAAAATAATTCTGATTTTATATTTGAGACCGGCAATATCATGGACAAAAATCTCATGGATCAGATGGTGGCCGCTTGCGATATTATGTTCCATCTGGCGGCAGCAGTCGGTGTAAGATTGATCATTGAAAAGCCGGTTGACACAATAGAAACGAATATATTGGGTTCTGAAATTATTTTGAAGCTTGCCAATAAATATGACAAGAAAGTGATCATGGCGTCAACATCTGAGGTTTATGGCAAAAATAATAAAGTTCCGTTTAAGGAGACCGATGATTCGGTTTATGGTCCCACGATTAAAAGTCGGTGGAGCTATGCCTGTTCTAAAGCGGTGGATGAATTTTTATCTCTTGCCTATTACCATGAGAAAAAACTTCCCGTGGTGATAGTCAGACTTTTTAATACTATCGGTCCCAGGCAGACCGGTCAATATGGGATGGTTGTGCCTACATTCGTTAAACAAGCTTTGATGGGGCATGATATAACCGTGTTCGGCGATGGCAAACAGACTCGCTGTTTCACCAATGTCAGGGATGTGGTCTGGGCGATAATAAATCTTTCGGAAAAACCACAGGCTGAGGGCAAGGTTTACAATATCGGCAGCCGTGAGGAGATTTCCATTAGAGACCTGGCCAAAAAAATAAAAGCAATGTGTGAATCATCATCGAAAATAATTCAAATCCCATATGACAGCGCTTTTGCACGGGGATTTGAAGATATGCATAGAAGAGTTCCAGACATATCCAAAGTTGCCAAAGAAATCGGTTACAAACCAAAAATTAGTCTGGAACAATCTATCCTTGAGATTATAGATTTCTATAAGCGATGAAATATTATTATCTTAATTCATTACTGCTGTCATTTTTGGTAGTCGTTTCATTGATGCCGTTAATAAGACGGCTGGCTTTAAGGGTCGGTTTTTTAGATTTGCCATCTGCCAGAAAAGTACATGCAAGTCCAATTCCTCTTGGCGGTGGTCTGGCAGTTTTTATAAGTTTCGTTGCCGTAATCATCGCCATGACATTCGTTTTTGATTTCAGTGATGCCAGACCGGCAATCGGGATTATAGTTGGAGCCACCCTTATTGTAATTATGGGCTTATGCGATGACTATTACAACATGGGTTTCCAGGTTAAATTATTGGGACAGATTATTGCGGCTGTTTTGTTTCTGACTTTTATTAAGGATGTTTCTCCGATGATGTCGTTTCCTGCCTATCCTGTTTTAGCAGTATTGTGGATTGTGAGTCTGCAGAATGCACTTAACTTTCTGGATAATATGGATGGCCTTTGTACTGGAATCTCTATGATGATAGCCGTTGGTTTCGGGGTTCTGTTTGCCATCAAAGGCATGCCTGTATTTGCGGTGATGAGCTTTGCTCTGGCCGGCGCGGCTATCGGTTTTTTACGTTATAATCTGCCGCCCGCTAATATTTTTCTCGGCGATACGGGAAGCCTTTTATTCGGCTTTAGCTTATCCTGTCTCGGGATTGTTCATCTCAACAGCTCTGGCAATCTTGTCGAAGCTTTGGCCCCGTTACTTATCATGGTCTACCCGATATTCGATCTCACGTTTGTTATAATAACCCGTCTTAATGAGGGGCGAAAAGTATATATAGGAGGTAAGGATCACTCGTCTCATAAGATAAGCTTTATGGGTTTTACTAAAAGAACGACTGTATTCGTAATTTATCTGATAAATATACTGCTGGTTTTTTCCGGGGTTTTAATATTTTTCCTGGAAGGTTCCCCGCTTGGAACTATTATAGTGGTGATATTCGCCCTTGCTTTAGCCTTTATCGGAGTACATATCTACAAAAATATACTCTATATTAAGGACAAAATCATATCCGTTCTGACTGATCTGGCAGCAATCAATCTGGCTTTTCTTTTCTATTATATCTTTAAATATAAAAGCGGTCTTCTTGAATTTTCAACTTTCCTGCCCCTTGATATCTTGTTAATCCCGTTGGTCTGGATTAATATATACTGGATATTTTTATATGCGGTAACGGGTCTGTATGATATACCTTTCGAGTTAAACTTCCGGTATCATGGCTTTGCGGTCATAAAAACTCTTTTGGCGGGAACAGTAATATTCCTGTTGATTAATTTTAGGTTCGGAGAAGGCTTTCTAATCTCTCTCTCTTCGATGCTGGTATATATTTTTCCTTTATTGGTTTTGAATATGATATCCAGATATTTTCTCTCTGGATATCTGAAGAGAAAATTAAAAAGCAGCAAGAAAAAAGTTGACTGTGTACTGGTGAAATTGAGTCCAGCAGGTGAAATTGATTCCTCGATTAAACCGTTTGAAGAACATTATAATATTATCGGGTATACTGGTGAAGGAGACTATTCTTATTTAAAAAGATTAGGCGGATTCGATGAACTATATGATGTCTTAAAGGAAAATAAAATTGCCAGAGTAATACTGGACATTTCTGAGAAGAATTATGACAATCTAAAAGATATTTTCAGTTCTGCATTCTATTTGGAAACGGAGTTCTTAATTGTCGATAAAAAAAGCGATAACTTGAAGGGCTTGAAGAAATTTAAAACATTCATTGAAAATATATCTTTAATTACGATTAGATATCAAAAATTCTTTGCAAGAGCCGTTAAAAGGGGTATGGATGTCGCATTTGCTGTTTTGATATTGCTGATCTCAAGCCCGATTTTTGTCTACCGATATATTCAATCAAAAATAAATAAACTGCCATTTTTGGTGAAGGTTAGTTTCTATGGAAGAGACGGTCATGTGAAAAACTGTCTTGATTTCTACAATCATGCCCTGAGATTTTCGAATAGAGATTTTATTCAACCGAGTTTGCCATCGTTGATATCTGTTATCAGCGGCAGCTTGTCGCTGGTGGGAACCCTGCCGTTATCTCTGAAAAAAGCTGCCGAAGATATGAAAAATATTCCAGGATACTGGCGTAGAAAGCTGGTTAAACCGGGTATCTTTGGAATGGCTCATCTATCTGATAAGAATGAATATTTTGATAATGAATTAAGATATATGGAGAGAATATCTATTCTATTTGATATTTACCTGTTAATTGTCGGTATTATACATATATTTATCAGTTTACCAGAAAAAAGAGAAAATGCTGGATCTTAAATATATAAGAGAAAATCCGGAACTCGTTAAAAAAGCGGTCCTGGATAAACAGGAAAACTGTGATATTGGCGTTATTTTAGAGCTTGATGTTAAACGACGCGAAATAATAGCCGATAAGGAAGCTCTGGAAGCTCAGAAAAATAGAGTTTCCAAGGAAATCGCCGCCGCCAAGAAAGAGAAGCTGGACGCCTCTAAGTTAATCTCGGATATGCGCCAAACAGGCGAAAAGATTGCCGGTCTTTCTGAGAAACTCCGTGATGTTGAAAGTAAATTGAATGATTTACTGCTTACTGTACCTAATATGCCCTATCCTGATGTTCCGGTTGGCGAGGATGAGTCGGCAAATAAAATTATCGGGTATATAGGAGACAAAAGGGAATTTGATTTTAAACCGCGTCCCCACTGGCAGGTCGGTGAAATAATCGGCGGACTCGACATTCCGCGCGGAGTAAAAATATCCGGTTCGGGTTTTTATTCCTTAATTGGCCCCGGAGCGTTGCTGGAAAGAGCCTTGATTAACTTTATGCTCGATTTGCATACAGGTGAACATGGTTATACTGAAGTTATGATCCCTTACTTGGCCGGTACGGAAGCGATGACCGGCTCGGGACAGCTTCCCAAGTATGAAGAAGACATGTATCGCCTGCCTGCCGATGAGCTTTATCTTATACCTACCGCTGAGGTTCCTGTTACAAATCTTCACCTGGGTGAAATATTAAAAGCTGAAGGTCTGCCAATAAATTATTGTGCTTTTTCACCTTGTTTCCGACGAGAAGCCGGCTCGTATGGCAAGGAAGTGAGAGGAATCACTCGCGTGCATCAGTTTCACAAGGTTGAAATGGTGAAAATAGTCGAACCGGATACTTCCTACGATGAGCTGGAGAATCTCCTGGCTAACGCCAGAGCAGTCCTTGATAAGCTGGATCTGCCATATCGGATAAACCTTCTCTGTGCCGGCGATCTATCGTTTGCAGCGGCCAAATGTTATGATCTTGAGGTGTTCGCCCCGGGAATGGATGCCTGGCTGGAGGTCTCCTCATGCTCAAATTTTGAGTCGTTTCAAGCAAGACGTATGAATCTGCGTTACCGTCCTGAAAAAGGCGCTAAACTCGAATTTGTGCATACCTTGAACGGATCTGGCCTGGCTTTGCCAAGAACTGTCATAGCCATACTTGAGAACTATCAGCAGGCTGATGGTTCGGTAGCTGTGCCGGAGGTCCTGGCGCCGTATATGAGAGGTCTTGAAAGGATAGAGCCTATCTAAGATGATACGATTATTTAAAATCAGGTCATTACGAGGTTATTTCAGTTATTCCAAGGTGTTGACCGGCATACTTGCATCGGGTATGATAGTTATCGTTTCTATTTTTATCTATTATAACCAGATCATTATCTCGGGATTGAAAACCGATGCAGCCCGGGTAAGTCGGGCTTATGCCCGGTTATGGCAGTATGCTGCCTCAGAAGCCACGAGCGGAGCAGAAATTAACTATATTTTCGAGGAAATAATCAAGAAAGCTAATTTCCCGATCATCGTGACCTCTCCTGATGGCGAACCGATGTTCTGGACTGTTGATGTGCCTCAGGGTGATACCTCGATAGCGGTAAAACAAAAGCTGAATAAATATATCAACGAAATGGCTGAAAAATATGAGGCTATTCCCATTTACTACGGCCCTGAAAAACTTGTAATTCATTATCTCTATTATGGTGATTCCAGATTAATCATGCAGTTGCAGTATATGCCGGTTATTGAAATTTCCGTAATTTGCATATTCGTCCTGGTTGGCTATATAGGTTTTCGAAATATAAAACGTTCTGAACAGCGTTCTATCTGGGTTGGGATGGCAAAAGAAACAGCCCATCAACTGGGAACGCCCCTGACATCTTTGATGGGCTGGGCAGAGCTTTTGAAACTTAAGTATAAAAAAGACGATTTTGCCCTGCCTGATGCAAATGTAAAAGTCAATTTTGATGAAATTATCAGTAGAATGCAGTCGGATTTAATGCGTCTTGACAGGGTTGCTACGCGTTTCGGGCAAATCGGCTCGATTCCGGAGCTTGAATATTGCAGCATCAATCAACCTGTTGAAGAAATCGTTTCATATTACAAGTTGAGATTGCCCGGCGGTGGAAAGGGTGTAGAAATAATCGAACAATATGGCGAGCTACCCGATATAAATATTAATAAGGAGTTGATTGGCTGGGTGATCGAAAACCTGATAAAGAATTCTCTGGAGGCTGTCGATCCGAGAACCGGCAAAATTTATATTGAAACAAAGCGTAGTAACAATAGAATAGTGGTAAGTATTGCTGATAATGGCCGGGGTATCAAATCATCGTATCAAAAAAGGATATTTGCCCCCGGGTTTTCTACTCGTCTAAGAGGCTGGGGGCTGGGATTAACGTTGGCCAGACGAATTATTGAGGAATACCATAACGGAAAGATCTGGCTGGAAAAAAGCGAGCCCGGCGTTAAAACGGAGTTTATTTTAGAGTTGCCGGTGTAGTATGGAAAGAAATATATTATGGGTCGATGATGAAATCGACCTGCTCAAGGCACACATAATATTTTTAGATGAACACGGGTATAAGGTGGATGTTGCAGCCAACGGCGATGACGCCATCGAGAGGGTAAAAAATAAGCGTTACGACCTGGTCTTACTCGACGAGATGATGCCGGGACGCGATGGTTTATCGACACTTGTAGAGTTAAAGGAAATTGACATCAGTCTGCCCGTTGTTATGGTCACCAAGTCGGAAGAAGAGCGGCTC
Organism: uncultured bacterium; assembly: GCA_965603725.1. Classification (GTDB taxonomy): domain Bacteria; phylum Zixibacteria; class MSB-5A5; order UBA10806; family 4484-95; genus JAGGSN01. The sequence continues at coordinate 60,948 of CBFDEC010000005.1, forward strand.
ATGGATCAAGCTACGGGTCAGAAGATTGACGACTACCTGACGAAGCCGGTAAATCCCAGCCAGCTGCTTTCAGCGATAAAACGTATCCTCGATAAGAAGCGAATACTGCAAGACCATCTGACTCAGAAATTCGTTATGGAATTTAACCAGATAAATGCCAGGCTGATGGGACCCATGGATTGGCGGGAGTGGATCGATCTTCATTTGAAAATATCGACCATGGACCTCGATTTGGAAAATTTCCGAGATATCGGTCTCAGACAGTCGCTTCAGGATCAAAGACGTCAGTGCAATGCTGAATTTGCTCATTATGTTTTTAATAATTATGCGGATTGGGTCAAGGGTAACGGCCCCTATCTGTCAACCGATGTTGTTAAAAACTATCTGGTTCCTCACCTGAAGGACAAAAAGCAGACTTTCTTTATAGTAATTGATTGTATGCGATTGGATCAATGGCTTATGATCGAGCCCGTACTGGCGGAATATTTCAACGTTAAAAAAGATTATTATTATTCGGTATTGCCTACAGCGACTCCTTTTTCCCGCAATGCTATATTCTCGGGCGAATTCCCCGATAAAGTCGCTAAGTTGTACCCGGACGTATGGCGTATTAATTCCCCTGAGTTCAGCCGTAACCGAAACGAACGACAGCTCCTCGACCGGCAGTTGAAAAAACTGAACGTTAAACTTGAAGGAGAATCCAGATATGTTAAAGTCCTCGACTTTGAAGAGGGACAAAATTTAGCGAAGAAAATTAGATCCTACGCAAAAACCCCGCTTCTTTCGGTAGTCTATAATTTCATAGATATCCTTGCTCATGGAAGAAGCGAGTCGGAAATACTCCAGGAGATTGCCCCCGACGAGGCCGCTTTCAGGTCGCTTATGAAATCGTGGTTTATTCATTCTCATCTGTTTGAATTGCTTAGAAGCCTCTCCGAATTTGATTGTTCGGTTGTAATTACTACCGATCATGGTTCCGTTCTGGGAACACGCGGAACAATCGTATATGGCAAAAAAGAGGCATCCTCAAACCTGCGTTATAAATATGGCGATAACCTTAACTGTGACCCCAAGCAAACGTTCCTTGTTAAAAAGCCGCAAGATTTCCGTTTGCCGGTGTGGGGACTGGCTACAACTTACCTTTTAGCCCGTGAGGATTACTATTTTGTTTATCCGACAAATTACTCCGAATATCGCCGGCAATACCGCAACAGCTTTCAGCATGGCGGGATATCTTTAGATGAAATGATCCTGCCGATTATAACTTTAAGTCCAAAATAATAGATAAGTTTAATAGATTTTAATATACCGATAAAGGTATGATAGAAACTACTTATTCAGAAGAACAGACTGAAGCATTGGGCCAAAAAATCTCGGCTGACCTCAGACCTGGTGATTTTCTTGGATTATACGGTTCTCTTGGTTCCGGTAAGACTGTGTTTGCCAGGGGAATATGTCGAGGTCTTGGTAATACAATTGATGTTTCAAGTCCAACATTTAATATTATCAACTTTTATCCCGGTAAAATAGAGGTCGCCCATGTCGATCTTTACCGGGTAGACAGCAGATTGGATGAACTCGGCCTGGATGAACTGTTTGAATCCGAGCGGATTATCATTGTTGAATGGGCTGAAAAAGTAAAAAATGATTTGCCCCCGAGACGTTTAGATATTTTCTTTAACATTGTCGATCTTAAAACACGGGAAGTAAGGATTGAAAAAATAGATGATACTGGGAATTGATACATCGGGAAAGAATTTAGGCCTGGCAGTATGCAGTCAGGGTAAGCTGACAGCCTCATCATTGTCAAAACCAGGGTTAAGGCATGGCGAGATTGTTCAGAAGATGATTGACGGCTTTCTTAAAGAACACGACCTTTGTTTCGATGACCTGACGGGCATTTCAGTAACGCTTGGCCCCGGGTCATTTACCGGTCTTCGGATTGGGCTGGCCGCCGCCAAGGGCTATTCTTATGCTCTGCACCTTCCCTTAACGGGCGTTTCGACATTACTGGCCGAGTCGGCCGCATTTTCACAATTCTCCCAAAAAGTTGTCGTCGTGGTTGATGCAAGACGAAATGAATATTATTCGGCGGCCTTTGATTGCTCTGATGATTTATCGCTCAGGCTTACTCCTGATAGAGTTGGCCCCTTAAGCAGTTTGAAGGAATTGGCTGATGATAACGTCGTTGTTTTTGGGCCTTCCTATTTAAAGGAGTTGTTTGATTCAGAAATCGGACCTGGCGAATACTATAACAATGATGATTTTAACCTGGCGATCCCGGCCAGCCTTTATGGCGAACGGGATATAAAAAACGGCCGGAACACGGATATTGATCCCCTGGTTCCAATTTACTTGAGGTCTGATTTTTAATCAGAGCGACGCTAAATGAAGCTTGATATTATAAAAATGACTGAAGTCGATATCGATGCGGTTTATGAGATCGAGACGAAGGTATTTGCCGATCCCTGGTCGAAGCGGGCATTTTTATCCGATCTGAAAAATGATTTTACTTATCCATTGGTGGTTCGTTTCGAAAATAAAGTAGCCGGCTATGCATGTCTGTATCGGGCGGTTGATGAGATACAGATCGGAAACTTTGCGGTTGCGCCGGATTTTCATCAAAGAGGAATCGGAACGATGTTGATGGAGTACATTTTAGGCCTGGCTGCCGAATTACAAGCGCGGCTGTTCATTCTGGAGGTCCGGCCATCCAATGAAGCGGCTCGCAGACTATATATGAAGTTCGGCTTTAAAGAGGCCGGTAAGCGCAGATATTATTATCGTAAACCCACCGAGGATGCATTGATTTTAATTAAAAGTGTTGACTGATGGAATGGTTTCGTAAAAAATCCCGCGAATTAACTGGCGGTGAAAAAAAAGAAATACCGGATGGCGTCTGGACAAAATGCAAGGGCTGCGGCGAAATCATAACCCAGGCTTCCCTGACAAAAAATTACCGCGTCTGTCCCAAGTGTGAATACCATTTTCGAATTAATAGCGGTGATTATATCAAACTTCTTCTCGATGACGGGAAATTAGAGGAATATAATAAAGATTTAACTTCAGCAGACCCGCTCGGTTTTAAAGACTCTAAAAAATACTCAGACAGAATAGCGGCGGCTCGAAAGAAAACGAATATGAATGATGCTGTTGTTGTCGGCATAGGCAAAATCAACAACCGGGAAATTTCCTTTTCAGTAATGGAGTTTGCTTTTATCGGAGGTTCGATGGGTTCAGTGGTTGGTGAAAAGGTCGCCAGAGCTATCGAACGTTCAATCGACAGGAAAATTCCGCTTGTTATAGTATCATGTTCCGGCGGAGCCCGCATGATGGAGGGGATACTGTCGCTCATGCAGATGGCTAAAACCTCGGCGCTTCTGGCACAACTAAACAAGATGAAGATTCCCTTCATATCAGTCCTGACCAATCCGACAACCGCGGGCGTTATGGCCTCTTATGCTTCGCTTGGAGATATTATTATCGCCGAACCGCAGGCGCTTCTGGGATTTGCCGGTCCCCGGGTAATAGCCCAGACTATCGGCGGTGAATTACCGCCAGGTTTTCAATCATCGGAATTTTTCCTCGAACACGGTTTTTTGGATGCAATTATCAAAAGAAAGGATCTAAAACGAACGATATCCCTTCTTCTTAATTACATGCAAATGCCGGAATAGAAAAAAATGAATTATAAAGAAGTATTAGAATATCTACTTCAACTTGAGCGGATGGGAATAAAATTGGGGTTGGAAAACACCAATCGTCTTTTATCATACCTGGGCGATCCTCATAAAACATTCCCTTCAATTCATATCGCCGGAACCAACGGCAAGGGCAGTACGGCTGTTATTATTGAAAGCATACTTGCAAATTCGGGTTACCGGGTCGGCTTATATACCTCGCCGCACTTAGTTGATTTTCGAGAAAGAATCCGGATTAATGGTCGTTTGATAAGTCAGAAATATGTGACCGATTTTTTCAGCGATGTTCGGGAGAAATTCCAGTCAATTAACCCGACTTTTTTCGAGGCGGCCACTGTTTTAGCGTTTACTTATTTTCGCGATGAGAAAGTCGACCTGGCGATAATAGAAACCGGCATGGGCGGGCGGTTTGACGCCACAAATGTTCTTACTCCTGCAGCCTCTGTCATAACCAACATCGATCGCGAACATACAAGTCACCTGGGTAACGATTTGAGCAAAATCGCTTTTGAAAAAGCGGGGATAATTAAAAACGGCATACCGGTCGTTACCGCAACCCATCAGCTTGAAGCCAGACGGGTCATCAGACAGGTTTGCCGGCAGAGAAAGACCAAACTTATTTCCGTGTTTGATGAGACCCAGTGGGTGATCAAAGAGATTAACGAACGGAAAACCGAACTTGATATTTTTACCCGGTCGCAGAAATATTACAACCTTCGTCTGACATTGCCCGGTCGTCATCAACTTGAAAATGCCATCTGTGCCATTATTGCCGCCGAGCTGGCTGAACCTATCGGAATAAAAGTTACATCCACCGGTGCTTCGCTCGGTTTTAGAGATATCAAGTGGCCTGGCAGATTGCAAAGAATTTCAAAAGAGCCCGAAGTGATTCTGGATGTCGGACATAATCCAACGGCCATGAAAACATTGTATGAGTATTTCAAGGAGTTTTATCATGGTCGTTACGTTGCCACGGTTTTTGGCATACTTTCCGACAAGGACGCAAACCTTATGCTTACCGAACTTAACAGGTTCGCTAATGTTATTATAATTACTGAACCTGTAACAGACCGAGCCGCCGACAGCGAGACTCTGGCCCGTCAGGCGTCACATATTACTTCAAATTTCCAGATTATACCTCATGTCAGGGATGCTTTCAAGGCGGTGCTTGACCACGCAAAAGATGATGACATCGTTTTAGTCACCGGATCACATTATACGGTAGGAGAGGTATTATCGCTTACCGGCAAATAAAAAATCGATATATGGAATAATTCAATCTTTAAGATTGTATGATAAATGGAAGTTGTGTTAAAAGATGGTATTTTTGAAAAAATTTGAGATTGATCGACAATAAGAGAGCGTTTCATCACAACCTCAACATGTATTAAAATAACATGAATATGAAATTCAAGCTTGTATCAGATTACAAACCAAGCGGCGATCAACCTCAGGCGATCGATAAGCTGGTTGAAAGTTTTAACGAAGGAAAACGGTTCCAAACATTGCTGGGCGTCACCGGTTCCGGAAAAACGTTTACCATTGCTAATGTCATTGCCCGATTAGACCTGCCGACTTTGGTAATCTCGCATAATAAAACATTAGCCGCCCAGCTTTATGGCGAGTTGAAAGGATTTTTTCCGGAAAATTCTGTTGAGTTTTTTATCAGCTATTATGATTATTATCAGCCCGAGGCTTATATCCCTGCCACCGACACCTTTATTGAGAAGGATACATCCATAAATGATGATATCGATCGACTTCGTCTGCGGGCGACATCATCGCTGCTGGAGCGGCAGGATGTTATCATTGTGGCTTCGGTTTCGTGCATCTATGGACTCGGCTCGCCGGATGAATATAAGGAGATGATGGTATTCTTAGAGGTCGGTAAGTCTTACCCGCGCGATCGTTTATTGCGGGATCTAATCAAAATCCAGTACAATAGAAACGATATAGAATTTGGCCGGGGAGCCTTCAGAGTACGGGGCGATATTGTAGAGGTTCATCCGGCTTATGATGATATCGGCGTCCGGATAGATTATTTCGGCGACGAAATAGAGAAAATTACTGAAGTCAACTTAATTGACGGTCACGTTGTAGAACAAAAGAACCGGCATTCTATTTATCCGGCGCGTCATTTTGTCACCCAACGCAGAAACCTTGATCGAGCGATAAAAGTTATTGAGAATGAACTCGAAGAAAGGCTTGAATTTTTCAGGAAAAATGGCAAACTGTTAGAGGCTCAGCGTCTGGCTTCCAGAACAAGGTACGATATTGAAATGATGAAGGAAATCGGCTATTGCTCCGGAATAGAGAATTATTCACGTCACATTGCCGGACGGGCTTCGGGGGATAAGCCTTTTACCCTGTTTGACTTTTTCCCGAAAAAATATCTTTTGGTTATCGATGAATCGCATCAGACTATCCCGCAGGTCAGAGGTATGTTTCGCGGCGACCGCTCTCGCAAAGAGACTCTTGTGGAGTACGGTTTTCGGCTGCCCTCGGCGCTTGACAATCGACCATATTATTTCGAGGAGTTCGAAAAGACGATTCACAAAACTGTCTATATATCCGCTACTCCGGCAGATTATGAAATCGAGAAATCCGGCGGCGAAGTAGTAGAACAGATTATTCGGCCAACCGGTTTAGTTGACCCGTTAATTGAGGTTAGACCGCTTGAGACCCAGGTGGATGACCTGATTGCCGAAATCAGAAAGGTAATAGCGAACAACAACCGCGTGCTGGTGACCACTCTCACCAAACGAATGGCGGAAGACCTTTCTGATTATTTAGCCAATGCCGGCATTAAGGTTCGATATCTTCACTCAGAAATCAATGCCATCGACAGGGTGGAAATCCTTCGCGACCTTCGCCTGGCTCAATTCGACGTTTTAGTTGGCATTAACTTGCTTCGCGAGGGACTCGATCTGCCCGAGGTTTCTCTGGTCGCCATTCTTGACGCCGATAAGGAAGGTTTCTTGAGGTCTGAACGTTCGCTGATTCAAACAGCGGGCAGAGCGGCCCGTAACCTCGCCGGAACCGTTGTATTGTATGCGGATAAAATCACAGATTCTATGAAAAAAGCCATCGATGAGACAAATCGCAGACGTCAAATACAAATTCAATATAATAAAAAGCACGGCATCGAACCGGAAACAATATATAAATCCCGTGAGGATATCTTGAAAACAACCTCCTTTGCCGACAGTAGAACCGCTGAACCCGAAATCGATATCAAACAGGAGGTCGATGCGGTTGCCAGACTCGAGATCGAGGATAAGCTGGCTCATTTAATGAAAATGATGAATAAAGCGGCAAAACAATTCAAGTTTGAGAAAGCGGCAATTCTCAGAGATGAAATAGCTAGGATTAAAAAAACTATTAAGGAAAAAAAATAATGCGGACATCTATTCTAATAATGGCGATTTTGTCGATACTATTCTGCTCCTGCGATGAACCATTATCACAGACGGAAGCTACGGACAATGAAGCTATTTATAATGTCGTCCTTATCGATAACTACCGTGTCGCCGATCTGGATATAATACCTCCCGATATCCCTGACACAACAGAGTATTTAGAAAACCCCGACACAGTAAATCCCATTTACTGGAACAAAATCGAACAAACCGAGGAGGACCTTGATATTATAATCTCCGATCAGCCGGTTGAAACCGAGGTGGGTTCGTTTTATCAGGCGGAGGTAACTTATACTAAAACGTGGAGCGGCAATTTCAACATAATCAGGTATAATAACAATGCTGACAGCCTTGAAAGATTTTCAAAAGAATTTTCGCTTACCGGCATAAGAGAAGCGATTTGCCTGAAAATGGGTTCGACCAGCCAGCGCCGAGGTTGGGTACTAACCTCCATAGGTGACGCCGAGTTTATTTCGTCAACAGAAGAACCCCGTTTTCTGGATTATCTGTACTATTTTTCCGGGTCCAGTTCTGATTCGGTTTTTAATTTTGGATCGCGCAGCCTTAACGATCTTATCAGCTTCAACTTGGGAGAGGAAGTTACAATCAGATTTGACCTTATCAGCGACCTTGATAAACTCATAATGCATGTGCCGGTCGATAACTATAATTATCAATTAGCCGAATTCCAACCTGATCCATCCGGGGGATATAAAGCGATTTTCAATATGCCCTCTGTAAGGCTATATGGCCAATTAATATTTTTGGTGATTAACGCAGGAGACGTTTCCGAAGATTATCTGGCCAGAGGATTCAGCTATAATTATAAAACACAGTAACGGTTATAATAAAATTATTCAGATTATATGCGCGTTAATAATTATTAAGTTTAACCTCATAATGATAAAACTTGACATAACACTATATGTTGGTTTAATTAGCAAAATTATAATTGGTTGAAGTTTAATGCCGGGAGGGAAAAGTGAAAAAGATCTGGTTGTCTGTTATTGTTGTTATGTTGTTATCTGCTGCCTGTGTGTTCAAACCCGGGCGGTCTGACAGAAGTTCAATTGTTTTGGCCAGGGTCGATGGGAAAACTATCACGGCCGCTCAGCTTGATTCAATTGCTGTGAAAAAGGCCATTATTATCAATGACACCACGGATGTTGAGTCGTTGAAGACGGCACTGCTGGATTCATTAATCGATCTGAAGCTTACAGAAATCAGGGAAGACTCGATAGCGTTAAAACTCGAATATGAAAGGGATTTTCTTGATAAACGAAAAGACGAACTTGCCAGTACGGTTTTACGGCTTATGTATGAAGGCGAAATTGCATCAAATGCTAACATAGACTCATCCGAGGTCGTCCGGGAATATCGGGATAATTCTGATAAATATATTGATCCGCAACAGTTAAAAGCTTCTCATATACTGATAAAAATCCCTCCTCCGGATACATTCGGTGTAGGCTCGGAAGAAAAAATGAAAGAGGCGTTTGAGAAAAATAAGACAGAAACTTTAGTTCGGGCTGAGGCAATTGTAGTTAAAGCTAACCAGGGTGAAAACTGGGACAGCCTGGTTGTCAAGTATTCACAGGATATGACTAACAATAATAAAGGCGGCGACCTGGGTTATTTTGCTCGCGGCGCCATGGTCCCGGCTTTCGACTCCGCCGCTTTTGCCGCTGATGTTGGAGATATAGTTGGTCCGGTTGAAACCAGGTATGGTTTCCATATAATCAGAATCGATGATCATAAGCCGGAATCAGCGCTTGAGCTTGATGATGAACTGTTCAATAAGATTAAAACTATGCTGAAACGGGCAAAAGAGAAAGAGCTTGCCGACGGCTTTGTTGATTCATTAAAGGCGGCGGCAAAATATACTTACAATGAAGAGATATTAGAGCAGCCGGACAGCCTGCTTGAACCGGATATGTGGGTAATGATTGTCGATGATGTGGACACTGTGTTTGAAAAAGTATTGAAGAAAAATTTCTATAAATATCTCCGGATTAACAACATTGACGACTGGACAGTTGAAGATAAAAAGAATATGTTGACTGAAATGGCCGTTAATTCCCTTTTACGGGCGGCGGCTTATAAGCTGGGCTATTACGATTATCCCAAGGCTTTGACAGCCAAAGAGGATATCAACCGCAGAGAAGCCAAACTTAAAGTAAAACAGATGATGCGAGATATTGAATACAAGCCGTCCAAGGAGGAAATCGAAAAATATTACAGCGAACATTTCATGAAGCATTATAAAGAGAAAAAACCTTTGCACGTTCAGCATATCATATTTGGGGATTCAGTATTAGCCTCGATTGTCAGGGATTCGGTCCTTGCCGGAGCCAATTTCAAAGAGATGGCTTTGCGGTATTATGCATCCGCGTCAGCCGAGCCGGAGATTATAAAAGTCGCTTATGATCTTGGATATATCTCAGATGAGGAATTGGGTCCTGAATTTTTCAATACCGCTAATTCGCTTGAAGTCAATGACGTCTCTTTACCATACAAGACAGAATGGGGTTATCATATTATAAAGCTTGTTGATAAGAGAACGGATAAAAAATTAGATCAGGTCAGACCGGGTATTAGAAGAGCCCTGATCGAGGCCGCCGGCTCTCGCGTGAGAAGACAATATTTAGATGATTGGCGCTCGAAGACTGTTATTCAGGCGGAGAAAAGTTCTTTAGGAAAATACGAATTCCCGGAATCGATGAGGGCTGTCGAGATCGCTCCTTAAGGATAATCTAATGGCTAATGAAAGGGCCGTTGTCGATCAATCGCTTTTAAGCTGGAAAGGCGAACTTTGCCGTAAGGGAATACATCTTCTATCGTTATTTATGCCTCTCTGTTATTTTCTACTTGAGCCTAAAGAGATGTATATCGGGCTTTGCCTGATGCTGGCATTATTTGGCGTCTATGATCTGCTGCGTTTTTTTGGTCATAAATCGATAAAAAATTTTTTAGATCGATATTTTGGTTTTTTAATTAGACCCCGGGAGAATAAAGGTTTTTCTGGAGCTACTACTATTGTCTTAGCCGGACTGCTGGTCTACCTGCTGTTCGACCTTAAAGTGGCGGCCGCGTCAATGATAATTATTGTTATTGGCGATACATCCGCGGCGGTTATTGGGCGACGTTTCGGCAGGATAAAATTCCGCAGCAAGTCCCTGGAAGGGACCCTGGCGTTTATTGCAGCATCTGCCCTGGTTGTCATTTTGGCGCCTGACCTGCCCTACGGAGTTGCCTTTGCAGGAGTATTAATCGGCGCTCTTGTGGAATTATTGCCGCTTTATATCGATGATAATATCACCGTGCCTCTGGCATCGGGCGCTCTTATGCAGATGTTAATCTAGTAAAAGACGATTTATCAGGCGTTATAATTACCGAATATTTTTATAAGTTGTATAAATGGATAAAGACGTCAGGATTTTTACGGGGTCATAAGCGCATATTTTATTTAGAGTTACGATAATTCAATATAAAACTTGACTCAAAATAAATATGTTGCTATATTTAATACAATGACGATCAGACTGAAACAGGAGGCTATATGCTCAAGGGGAAGGTCAAGTGGTTTCATGACCTGAAAGGCTACGGGTTTATCTCATCGGAGGATTTCCCGGAAGTTGTTTATGTTCGCTTTTCAGATATTTGCTCTCCCGGATATCGTACTTTGAAAAAGGGCGATGAAGTCATTTTCGATATAGAGAGATCTTCTGACGGTACTAAGGCTACTAACGTTACCAGAATCTGATGAGTGATTAAGTTTGGATGAAAGTATTATCATCTGCCGTTAAATAATATTGAGTCGTTCTTCAACGGGACGGCTTTTCTTATTAGTGATAAAATAGGGGATGTTGTGTCCGGAACAATTGATTTAAGGTCAGATACCGTAACCAGACCTTCAAAACAGATGCGTCAGGCGATAGCCTCCGCTGAGGTCGGAGATGATGTTTTCGAGGATGATTTCACGGTAGTAAAGCTTGAAAGAAAAGTCGCTGAAATCCTTGGAAAGGAGTCTGCATTATATGTGCCATCCGGCACGATGGCTAACCAGGTTGCCCTTCGAACGCTTTGCGATCCTGGCGATGACGTAATATGCGAAAGAGGAATGCATATAATTAATTACGAGGTGGCATCTGCGGCGGCTCTGTCTGGCATAATGCTTTCTCCTTATGATGGTGTGAAAGGGAAACTGTCCGCTAAGCAGGTTTATAATGCGATCAGACTGCCGAACATCCATCATCCAAAAACGAAATTAATAGCGCTGGAAAATACACACAACCGGGCTGGTGGGGCAGTTTTGGATATTGATTATATAAGCGAAATCGAAAAGATTGCCAGGAAACATTCGCTTTTATTTTATCTCGATGGGGCAAGGCTCTGGAACGCCGCAATTGCGCTTGACGTCAACCCGGAAAAAATCGCCGGCCATTTTGACATGGTATCGGTTTGTTTCTCTAAAGGGCTGGGCGCTCCTGTTGGTTCAGCGGTATGCGGCAGTCATGAACAGATTTTAAAAGCTCGCAGGATAAGAAAAATGCTCGGCGGTGGAATGAGACAGGCCGGGATCATTGCCGAGGCTGCGCTATATGCTCTTGAAAATAATTACAAACGTCTTCAGGAGGACCATGACCGGGCTCATAAGCTGGCTGAATTGCTCGTATCAGTTAAGGGCATTTCAATAAACGTCGAGGATGTCGAGACTAATATTGTTATTTTCAGAGTTGACATGGCGGTTGCGAAATTCCTGGAAAAGACTGCCGCTAAAGGGGCGCTGTTTGTGCCGTTCGGACAAAATCAGGTTCGGGCAGTGACTCATCTTGATATCAGCGATGAGGATATAGCCCGGGCCATTGAAATAATCGCCGATGTAATATCAAACAACTGAATAAATTCCGGCAATCGCCGATAAACAAAAAAAACATAAAATTTTAGGGTGAATGATGAATTTTAAATCATTGCTGATAAACTTGTCTTTTTTTGCCGCCTGGATTTTCAGTATGGTTCTGGTCTATAGTCAGAATTATGCCGGCGCCGGATCGAGTGAACTGACCCGATTGCAAACCGTATCATCTCCACAAATCGATACTCAAAGATGGTTCGATGTAAGCATTAATGGAAATAAAATCGGTTATGCCATGAATTCCTATTCTGAAACCTCGTTGGGATACGTTTTCAAGGATTATTCACTGCTCAGGCTGCCAATGGCCGGCGTGATAAGAGAAGTGCTGATGGATTTTTATGCTGTCGTTAACGACGACTTCTCGATAAAAGCGTTTACTTTCGGGTTGACATCAGGCGAATATTCAACCGATGTTTTCGGAAGCGTCAAAAATTCTTTCATGGAATTGAAGATACAAACCGGCGAGCATGTATCGGAACTGGTTATTCCTGCGGGCGAAGGGTTATATTTGCCGGCGGTTATACCATTATTATTAGCCTCCAAGGGCTTCCCACCGGGAGAATACAGCCTTCCGAGCCTTGACCCTATCTCGTTAACGGTTTCTGATGTCATTGTTACTATTGGCGCAAAGGAAAAGATAAAAGTAAACGGGGAAACATATGAAGCGTATCGCCTGGATATATCATCTTCCGGGGTGAGTTCGACTATGTGGGTCGCTTCCGATGGGGCAATAGTCAAAGATGAAGAAGCGGCTGGAATGAAGATGACCCTCACCTCGAAAGAAAAAGCGCTTGATATTCCCGATACTGATCCTGAGTGGGATATTCTGAAAACACTGGCCGTCAGCGCCGATAAAGAGATTGAAAATCCTCGCGAAACTCATTTTATGAAAGTCGAATTAACCGGCATCGAACCGGCCGGTTTCAACCTTGCTGATGATTTTCAGCGCATTGTATCGACTGCCCCGCTTGTCATGGAAATAAATCCAGGCGGACATTATCGAACTGCAGAGGCTGTTCAGAGTGTTTCTTCCTTAGCGGATTTTCTCGAACCCGAGTCGTTTATTCAAAGCGATCACCCCCGGATAATCCGTCAGGCAAAATTGATTACTGATAATATTCAAGATGACAGCTTAAAAACGCTGGCGCTTGTTGAATGGGTTTATAAGAATATTGAAAAGGATTTTGAGGTCTCTCTTCCATCGGCAATTGAGGTGCTGCGGGTAAGACGGGGAGATTGTAATGAACATTCGGCATTATTTACAGCATTAGCCCGGGCTGTTGATATTCCCACCAAGATATGTCTGGGCATTGTGTATAACGAAGGGATGTTTTATTATCATGCCTGGCCCGCCGTGTTTGTTAATAACCGTTGGCGGCCGATTGATCCCACGTTCGGTCAGAATACAGCCGATGCGACACATATTAAACTCCTCGAGGGAGGGTACGATTCCCAGGCAAGCTTAATGCGTGTTGTGGGCAAATTAAAAGTGAAGATTATTGATGTTTCAACCATTATAAGCATTGCAGCAATAAATGATTAAACTTACAAATCTTACCAAGCGATTCGGTGAAAATATTGCGGTCGATAACCTGAACCTTGATATAAACGCAGGCGAGTTGTTTGGATTTTTAGGACCGAATGGCGCCGGTAAAACCACTACTATTAAAATGATGACCGGCATCTTAAAACCCGCCTCCGGCAAAGTCGAAATTGCCGGCCTGGATATCCAGAAACATCCTGAAAAAGCAAAAAAGATGATCGGCTATGTTCCCGATGACCCGTTTCTTTATGGCAGGCTCACCGGCCGTGAATACCTTGAATTTATCGGAGGCTTATATCAGCTTGATAAAAGAAAAATCAGGCTGCGTGCCTCCGAGCTGTTCGAAATTTTTGACATGAATGGCTGGATTGATAAAAAATGCGAGGAATATTCTCATGGCATGTGTCAGAAGCTGGTCTTCAGCGCCGCATTTCTGCATAACCCGGAGGCGCTGATAATCGATGAGCCCATGGTCGGGCTTGATCCGCAGTCGAGCCGCCTGGTGAAAGATATGTTAAAACAATACGCCTTAAAGGGCGCTATGGTTTTTATTTCGACTCATGTCTTATCTGTCGCCGAGGAATTGTGCGACAGAATCGGGATAATCAATAAAGGCAAACTTATCGGTCTGGGAACCATTTCACAATTAAAAGCTAAAGAAGCCAAAGATGATGTCAACCTCGAAACATTGTTTTTAGATTTAACCAGTAATCAAACATAGTAATGACTTTAATTATCCATATAATTAAGTATAAGCTTCTAAATCTGACCTCATGTTTTCGTAAGTCCAATCTTGAGAGTAAGCTGAGGATATCGACCGGTCTATTTGTTATTATGTTGTTTTTCAGTATGGGTCTGGGCTTTTTTTATTACATATTCAATTACCTTGCCGGCCTTCAAGATATTGGATTTCTGCTGATGGACAAGGTTCTGTCGATCGGTTTTCTGGCAATATTCATTATGCTTGTAATCTCCAATGTTGTAACCGCTATCTCAACTCTGTACCGCTCACATGAAACTGCCAGTTACTTTTCAACGCCCATTTCGCATCTGAAGGTGTTTGCTGTCAGGTTTGTCGACAATGTAATATATTCCACATGGGGCGTAGCTCTTCTGGGGATTCCGATTATTCTGGCTTATGGTCTGGTTAGAGATTTTTTATGGTGGGAGTTTTTATTAGAAATATTCTGCGTGTTAGTTCCGTTCACTATCATACCAGCCTGTCTTGGGGTAATTATTACCATCTTTATTTATCTTATATCTAAACATATATCCCCGCGAACAATGTTTATTGCAGTTATTTCAGCGGCAGTTATATCAGCGATACTTTATTTAAAACTTGGACAACCCTCATCATTGACGCACAGCGTATTCGCCGACTGGCGGATTTTAAACCGTTTTCTGGGATCACTGGCCGCCACTTCATTTCCCTTTCTGCCATCTTTCTGGATTTCGGAAACGTTAAGATATCTGGCAGGCGAACATAATACGAATTTCAATGTATATTTCTTAGCTCTGATATCATCGACTGTTTTCTTGCTGCGTTTTATGTTTGTACTGGCGAAAAGCTCATATTACATAAGCTGGCAAGCCTCGGTCGAGGTTCAATCTACAGCGCCATCAAAAATGAAACGGAGCTGGCGCCTACCGCGGTTTTTTAATTTGCCGGAATGGCTGGCGCCTGATTTTCGAAGTGTCCTGGCCAAGGACCTCAAACTGTTTATACGCGAACCCTCACAATGGGCGCAATTTACAGTTCTTCTTGTGCTGTTGATAATTTATATGGTAAACCTCAGGCATTTCCCCGATAACCTTCAAGATAAGTTCTGGGGTACTGTTATAAGTTTTGCCAATTTTGCCTTTACCGGGTTTATTCTGGCGACCCTTTCGGTGCGGTTTGTTTTTCCCAATATCAGTCTTGAGGGTAAATCTTTCTGGGCGATTGCCTCATCGCCTATGCCGATAAAAAGATTGTTCTGGGAGAAATTCTGGTCGGCTTTTTTCATATTTCTACTTATTGCTGAAGTTATGGCGTTCATATCCAGCCTGATGCTGGGACTGAGCGGCTATATGATGATTATAAGTTTCTTTTCTATCCTGCTTATGTCAATTTCATTAATCAGTCTGTCGGTGGGAATGGGAGCGATATTCCCACGCTTCGAGGAACCAAACCCGGGCAGAATCGCCTCATCACTGGGCGGTATGATTACCACTGTCATCAGTTTAGTCTATGTTGGTTTAATGGTAATAATTCTGGCGCTGCCAGTTTATCATTACAGCGCTTATGTTATTGACGGTACAATTGATTTTCCCAGGAGAGAATTTTTAATAGCCGGTACGATGATCCTGGTTTTGAATTTGACAACGACGTTTATTCCAATTAAAATAGGTTTGAAAAAAATGAGTCTAAGAGACTATTAATGAAAAAAACATTGGTGACAGGCGGCGCGGGATTTATCGGCTCTCATGTGGCTGATGCTCTTATTGGTAAAGGATATCATGTGGAAATTGTCGACAATCTTTTTACCGGACTGCGGGAAAATGTTCCGCAAGAAGCGGTTTTCCATGAGGTCGATATCCGCAGCGAAAAGCTGAACGAAATCTTTGAACGTGGCGGCTTTGAAGTTGTTTATCATCTGGCCGCCCAGATGGATGTCAGGAAAAGTGTGGCCGATCCTGCCTTTGACGCCGATGCTAATATACTTGGCGGTATCAATCTTCTTCAGAATTGCAAAAAGCACAAAGTCAAAAAGGTGATATTTTCATCAACCGGCGGCGCCATCTATGGCGAACAGGAGGTCTTTCCGGCATCAGAGAACCATCCTCAAAATCCGACTTCGCCATACGGTATTTCCAAGCTTGCTTTCGAGAAGTATCTGCAGTTTTATAAATCGGAGTATAACCTCGATTACATCAGCTTGCGTTATGCCAACATCTATGGCCCCCGTCAGAGAGGCGACGGTGAAGCGGGAGTGGTGGCTATATTCTGCCAGCGTCTTCTGACCGGAAACAAAGCGGTAATCTTCGGCGATGGCAAGCAGACCCGCGATTTCACCTATGTCAGCGACGTTGTAAGGGCTAATCTTCTGGCTCTTGCTTATGATAAGTGCAGCGCTTTCAATGTTGGGACCGGTATCGAGACCGACGTGAATACTCTTTTTGAGCATATAAAAAAAGCGACAGGATCGACCCAGGAACAGATCCATGAACCCGCTCTGCCCGGCGAACAGCGGCGAAGTGTCATAGATTATTCAGCGATTAAAAAAACTATGGGCTGGCGGCCGCACGTAGATCTTGAAAGTGGTTTGAAGATGACCGCAGATTATTTTAGGGAAAAAGTTCAACTTTGAATAAAATTATTTTCACCGGCACGGCTCCCGGATTCCCCGTAGAAAATAGAGCATGTTCATCGTTTATATTGCAAATTGGTTCAAAACTGTATCAGTTCGATGCTGGCGAGGGCTTTTCGAGTTCGGCATTAAAACACAAAATAAAATATAACGATATTGAAAAAATCTTCATCTCGCATCTTCATCCGGATCATATCGCCGGTCTGTTTTTAGAACTTCAGCTGATGTATCTTTCAAAAAGAAGCAAATCGCTTGATATTTATGTGCCGCCGGAAGCTTTAAACGAGTTGGAGAAGACGATAGATTTGTTTTACCTTTTTAAAGAGAAATTCCCGTTTCGCTTCAGGTTCAAACCGTTTAAATCGAATCCGGTATATAGGAACACGCATTTATCCCTGTATGCCTACCGCAATCTGCATCTTAACGATAATAAGCAAATAATTAAGAAATGCCGTAAGCCGAACAAGATGCAGTCTTACAGTTTCATTATTAGGCTGAAAGATAAACGAATTCTGTATTCAGGTGATATTAAAAGTGAGAATGATATCGCCGGTCTGCTTGATAATGTTCACACGGCGATTGTTGAGGGGTTTCATATTAATTTTGAAGCCTTATTCACAGTCTGCGCCGACAATAATGTTAGATGGCTGGTAATAACTCATCTTGATGAGAAACTTTTTGATAATCCAATGAGTCTATTTAAGATTGCTAAAAAAGTCGGTCTGAAAAAGCTGTTGATTGCCTATGATGGTATACAGTTGAGGCTTTAGTCAACAATATTAAATTAACAATTTAATAATTTTTTAATATATGGAACATTTAAATTATGTTTTGCATTTATACTGTTATAAATTATAGAGTGTTCTTGTGATGTCGGAAGTTACTTCCGACAACGCTGGCAGAAGAATCCGCCTAAGGCGGATGCCAGCACATGCACATTTTAAGGTTTATTTTGTATTTATACATACAGGAATTTGTGGAATTGTTTTTGAAAGGCGGATAATATAATGGCAGCTGAAATCAAAAAGGCAAATGTTAAATGGGTCGAAAAGATGAAATTTGTAGGTACCGGTTATAGCGGTCGTTCGATTGTCATGGATGTTCCCTCGACTGCTGGAGGCGATAACAGCGCAGTCATGCCGGGCGAGCTTGTCTTGATCGGTCTGGGCGGCTGTACCGGTGCCGATGTGGTCTACATGATGAACAAGATGCGGACGCCATTTCGGGACCTTAAAATTGATATAGAAGCCGAACCTGTAGATTCCCACCCGAAGGTTTATAAGTGGATCAAAATCATTTACAGGTTCTATGGGTGCGACAACCGTGAAAAAGCCAAGAAGGCAGTAGAAATGTCCAGGGAGAAGTATTGTTCAGTTTCGGCTATTCTGTCAAAATCGGCTGATGTCAGTTACGAAACTGTATTTGAGGATTGAAGAGATACTTTGTGAATAAGGAAATAGTATAACAGATAGTATAAAACGCCTCATTGTTGCATGAATCACTTGGGATGGGATAGCGATCGTTCAAATTGTTCTAACCTTTCTTTTGAATCTTTGCCCAGGTGTCGCGCAATCCCACCGTGCGGTTGAAAACCAGTTTATCCTCGGTCGAATCGGGATCGACGCAAAAATAGCCACGACGTAGAAACTGGTAACGGTCTCCAGGCTTTGCTTTTGCCAGGGAAGGTTCGACTCTGCACGACTTCAATATTTCCAGCGAATTCTGATTCAGATGAATCCTGAAATCTTCATCCTCGGCCGGATTTTCTTTTGTAAACAGATGGTCATACAGACGGACTTCAGCCTCGAGGGAATGCTCAGCCGAAACCCATTGCAATGTCCCTTTGACCTTACGGCCGTCCGGCGATTCTCCTCCGCGTGAGTCGGGATCATATGTACAATGCAGCTCGACAACCTCGCCGGTTTTTTCATCTTTTACTACCCGTTCGCATCTGATGAAGTAGGCGTGTTTAAGTCTCACTTCCCGTCCCGGAGCTAAACGGAAAAACTTCTTCGGGGGATTCTCATGGAAGTCGTCACGTTCGATATATATCACACGCGAAAACGGCGTCCTACGCGTTCCAGCGGCAGGGTACTCCGGATTGTTTACCGCCTCTATCTCTTCAACCTGGTCCTCCGGATAGTTATCGATGACTACCTTGAGCGGACGTAATACCGCCATCACCCGCAAAGCCCGTTTGTTTAAATCCTCCCGGATGCTGTTTTCGAGTAAAGCTATATCTACTATACTTTCTCGTTTAGCCACTCCAATACGCTCGGCAAAGCTGCAAATCGATTCCGGAGTATAGCCTAGTCGCCGTAATCCTAAAATCGTTGGCATCCGCGGATCGTCCCAGCCGCTGACATGACCTTCTTCCGCCAGTTTCAGCAGTTTTCGTTTGCTTGTGATAGTGTACGAGAGGTTTAAACGGGCAAACTCAATCTGCTGGGGATGATGGACATTCAACTGGTCGAGATACCAGTCGTATAACGGGCGGTGATCTTCAAATTCTAATGAGCACAACGAATGAGTAATCCCTTCGATAGAATCGGAAAGACAATGAGTAAAATCATACATTGGATATATGCGCCATTTATCGCCGGTGCGGTGATGTGCTGCCCTTAAAATGCGGTAGATAACCGGATCCCGCATATTTAGATTTCCGGAGGCCATATCGATTTTTGCCCTGAGTACTTTGGAACCGTCTTCGAATTCTCCGGCTTTCATGCTTTCGAACAGGTCAAGGTTTTCCTCAACCGAGCGGTTGCGGTAGGGGCTGTTCCTGCCCGGTTTGGTCAAGGTGCCTCGATACTCTCTGATCTGATCCGGACTTAAGTCGCAGACATACGCCTTGCCGGCTTTGATTAATTCTACAGCGTATTCGTAAAGCTTATCAAAATAATCTGAGGCATAATACAACCGGTCGCCCCAATCGAACCCGAGCCAGCGGATATCCTCCATGATTGAATCCACATATTGGGTTTCCTCCTTGCTTGGATTAGTGTCATCGAACCGCAAATTACAGAGACCGCCATAATGAGCGGCGGCGCCAAAGTCTATGCAGATCGCTTTGGCGTGTCCAATATGCAGATACCCGTTGGGTTCCGGCGGAAACCGTGTATGTACCCGACCGTTATTCTTATTGTTTTTTATGTCTTCTTCAATTATTGCCCGGATGAAATTGGTCGGGGCGGTTGAACCTGATGTGGCCATATTCATGGTTTCCTTATTATTTTTTGCTGTCGATACTTAGTTCAAGGTTCGGTTTTTTGGTCCAGCTGTGGATGGCGGACGTCTCGTCTGCCATCGTTTAAGCTGGTGCATGAGGACATACACCAGCCACTAAAAACTCACATTTCTCTAATAAAGCAATATAGCATATTTCAGTTTTCCATGCCAGATTAATAAATTGAATAATTTTCTTGCGTATTGCAGGCCTAAATTTAAGTTTATGCTATCCTGCATTATTCATAAACTTCTTATTAGGTAAGAGGCCTTTAAGGATAATAAGAGATCAAATCTACTTGCTAATATTTGATTGTTTACGTTCCATAAAGTAAAGTAGGACAGACTTTCAGTCTGTCTGGACAGGTTGAAAACCTGTCCTACTATTATCAATTTCTCATACGTCAGGATGGAAATTATTTGACATCCTGACGTTTGGTGCAAGAAAGTTTCAGGATGTCGTCCGCCTGGGCGGGCTTCCATCCTGAAACATAAAAAAAATCGGGGATAATATGATAGAAATAATATCAGGAATCCATTAAAAATACAGAGTGTTTTTGTGGTGTCGGAAGTTACTTCCGACAGCTCTGCCAGAAGACGAATTTCTCAAGCACATGAAATATTTGTAAATAATGCGGGTTAAGATTGTAGGCGGTCGGCACGCAGTGTCCATTGGATTTATCCGGCCGCAATCTTGTTGGGGGACAAGTGCTACGGATCTGTAGGACCCCCAACCTACGGCATTGTGTATTTGAGATAAATATGCTGTAGGCGGTCTTCTGCCAGCACATGTTAAGATTTATGAATAATACGGGTTATGACGCCCCTACTATTCATGTCCATAAAAAAGCCCGCCTGCTTTAGAAGCAAACGGGCTTAGAATTCGAATCAGCAGAACTGCTATTCGCCAAACAGAGTTAACAGGGTAACGAAAGTCTGACGGATATCCAACATTGGCATCGAATAAGTATCGAAAGTCAAAGTTGCAGTTTGCGGAGTCCCATCGAAATAGGTAACATGACCAACAGGGCTTCCCAGTATAGGAGGAGGGTCATCCGGATCAATCCATGGACCCCAGGTAAATATTACCTCATTGGTGACAGTCGCTTCCTGCCTTAATCCGGGAGTTTCAACCGCATAGTCATCCTGATCGCCGTTTTTAGCGATGTCTAATATCATGGTGTCGGGTAGATCAAGAGCGGTCGCAGTATCTTTGATAGCCGAGGTAAACCAATACCAGTAGTCAAAACACCAATCGGTGGAATCTATGCCGAGCCAGTCGAATTCGAAATCGCCGGGTTGAACCGCTGGTGGGTAAGCCTGCGTCATATCAAGAATGGTCAGCGCTCCGGTTAATATCAGGTTGCCGCCATTTTCCAGGTAATAAGCGAGTACTCCGCCTCCATAAGCGCCAACATCGTACCACATCG
The DNA here is from genome assembly GCA_965603725.1 of uncultured bacterium. Taxonomy (GTDB): domain Bacteria; phylum Zixibacteria; class MSB-5A5; order UBA10806; family 4484-95; genus JAGGSN01. Next base: position 82,531 of record CBFDEC010000005.1, read on the forward strand.
TACCTGATGTGGTTCCTACTTCTGAATCGGCGCAGAAAACAATTGTGCTGTAAACAGGCGTACCGGCATCAACCAGGTCGGATGAATCGGGCATTCCCTGCAACGCAATATCCCATTCGGCAAAAGCATATCCTTCAAGGGCGTTGCGGTAGAACTGTTTCTGATCACGTTCCTTGTTATTGTCCGGATTGCCGACAGCATCGAGCCACTGATAGTCATCAACATACAGTATTGATGCATCTTTAATGATGAAAGACAGCGAATCCCAGCCGGAGGTGTTGTCATCCTGATCCCGGCCGCGGACATAGAACCAGGCGGGGTCAGCAGCGGCAACACCGGCGAAAGTGACCGTTGTGGCCGGCAGCCAGTCTGATATATCAGTCTTTGCCGGGAAAGCATATTGATATTCAATTGCATCAAGGTTAGTGGCCGTCGTGTCTTCCCATGTAAAATGTACAGATGTGCTGGTTGCAACAAATGAACCCTCAACCGGTCCTTCTGTGATTTTTACTACTGGGGCTGTTACATCAGGGAGCGCGGCAGAAACAGTAAATGAGGTGGTTGATACGGTAGTATTGCTTCCAGAATCAGTAACACGAAGGTTAAATGTGTAGTCTGTTCCAGCAGCGCCGCCAGCCAGGTTCTCATAGGTAGCATTTGTTCTTACAACAGCGGTGCCATAAGCAGATTCAAGGGGAGAGAGATACCACTCGTATGTGAATCCCTTGCCGGTTCCACCCTGGGCAGTCCAGCTGAAACTGACCCTGTTATTGTCGGGTATTACGGTTGAGGTATCCGGCGCGGAGACAAACAACAATTCCAGAGCCCTTGATGGTTCGGGCGCCCAGGGGTCTTCAGTGCTGCAGCCAATCATGATGGCGCTAACCATCAAACCGGCGATGAGAACAAAAAATATTTTCTTCATATTAAACATACTCCTTTCTCCGATTGATGGTTATTCTTCGATTCCAAAGTAATACCTGAAAATAACATCAACATTTGCTTTCAGGTCGGCATTTTCCCAACGATAACTTCTTCCGGCTATATAGCAGAAAGCGCCGCCTCCACCAGGTCCATTTGGTAAAACAATGAATCCTGCATGGCCGCCAGGCGCCACAGTTGCCGCCTCATATATCCAGACGTTATTAGGGCTGCTTGTGAGGGGTATTTCCCAGAGACTCTGGGCAGTTTCAGCGTTGATATCCGTGAGGCTGTCGACTTTGGCTGTAAGAATATCCGCACCGGGGCTCGTCCAGGAATCCGGTACGATGCTGCAATATTCAGCCAGTTCATCGAAGAACCATGACGAACCATACCGGGCAGGCAAAAGTAAATTGCCGCCCATTTCAAGGTAAGCCATAATGGCTTCTTCGCGTTCTTCCCAGAAGGGAAAGTCGCCGGAAAAGTTATTGCCAAACCAGCTTATTGCGGAAAAGAATGTCGTATCGAACATCCATTCGGGTATTGAACCATAACCGAGCAGGTTGGCGGCCATATCGGGAACGTCTCCCAGAGGTGTGGTGTCAAAGAGGTCCCAGCATTTGTAATGCGTTCTGTTGCCCCATGGAACACCATCATCCCACATTGGAACCGCCTGACCGTAGTCGCCCCAGGAGACACCATTCACACAGAGAAGACCATTATTGGCCCCCAACTCAACAATTGAATAATGAGCAGTATCTGAATTTGTTGCATTACCGCCAATATCATACGCGGTGACATCAATCCAGTAATCGCCTTCCCCCAGGTCTTCAAAGACTATCTGAGGATCTGTTGTAGTAACAGGATCGCCTTCGCTGGAAGCAACTACATAACTGTCAATAGCGCTGTAGTAAAAAGCCACTATAGCGGTGAAATCAATTGTAAATTCCTCAAATGTAGGTTCAGTAAATGGCACAATAAATGACTGGCCATCACTGACAGACAGAGTAAGCTCCGGATACAGGGTGTCGGTAACCACCACGCTCCGTGATACCGGACTTGGATCAACACATTTAAAATTATCGACAGCCCTGAATGAAATCGAATGAGCGCCAACGGATAGACCACGAATGTCATATATTAATATGCCAGTGGTTATATCAGTTGCAGCACCCACCCAGTCGTTGCCATCAACTTTATATTCTATCGTATCGACTATACCATCGACATCCAGACCTTCCACAACAAAGTGTACCCCCATTCCGGTAAGCGCTCCATCTGGCGGACCGGTGGATATTCTGGTATCAGGTACGTAATTTAAATCCCTGACACGGTTGACAGCAATACTTTCAACGGCCGGTGTAGCATCCATATCCCGATCATTGTCCTGAGCCTTAACTTTAAAAGTATAGGCCTTATCGAAAGTCGGGAAGTTCAGCAACAGTTCCATACTAAGATCGGATGTGATCTGCCAGGTGGAGATATTGGTGGTGTCTATACCAATGCTGTCTCCATCATCGTCATAATCGATTGCATAGGTGTACATGCTGTCGGTGCCGTCAATGATACACCAGTGATACCAGTTGACAGCGCCATCCATATCGCTCCCCCGCCAGCATATCTTAGTAGTGTTGTAGGTGGCGGAGTCCGGGACCAGTCCAATCTGGAACCCGGATATGAACGTATCAGGCGGGATGTTTGCATCGGGGTCGGTGCCCTTCTCAGCACAATTAACCGCCAAGAGGAGCGATAATATTACCAGGCCTATTAGTCTTAAACCCAGTTTATTTTTTATTTCCACTTCATTTCCTCCATTAATTATTAGCGGTTAATTAAAACGTTAAACTCGTTGAAACCCTGTGAACATGACTCAGGCGTCCCATGTTGTTGTAAGCGTAGTCAATTGAGAAATTACTGGCTGAAGAAAACGGCACGTTGAATCCAACGCCGGCAGTGAGGCCGCCTTCGTCCATATTGATTTTATAGCCGGCACGGAGCGCGACTATATTTCCAAACCAGTATTCGCCGCCAAGCTGGTAACGTTCATTATTGTCGGGCGGATGACAGAGCTCGGCTACAAGAGTCGCCGTGGTATTTTCGGTCTGATAGACATCCATGGCGACTCCAACCCTGAAGGTTAGTGGAATCGGAACATCTTTCTGTTTGATATCTTCACCTTCTAAGTCTAAACCGTCGATGTTGCCATCATTATTGTCGTCGTCATCCTGAATTGTATCGTACGGGTCTTCATCGATTACGCCGTCGTCGTCATCATCGACTTCGAACAATACATCAGGACCAAAGTTCATGATTGCCATGCCGATGCGAAGCGACTTAAAGCCGGTCTCATAGTACGTACCGATATCTACCGCCCAGCTTTCAACTTCCCAGTCGGCGATTTGCTCGTGGACATATTTTATTGTTGACCCGAATGCAAATCTGTCAGTTAGATATTTGCCAACAGTTAAACCGAAAGCATAATCCTCGAATGCAAAGGTGCCTGAAAAATCGCCATCCACATCGTATTCGGTTGTCCGGTTCATTAAGCCGGTGTTCAATACCGTTCCGGAAAGGGCTATAACGCCGGGTCCGATAAGCGGCATATTTGCCTTCTTAGCCAGAGCAACCGAATAAAGGTTGATATCAGCGGGCCATTTAGTATATCCGGCAAAGAAATCTCCGTTTTCAACGTTGCTTATACCCGCCGGATTCCAGAACACCGAGGAGGCGTCGTCAGCGATAGCAGTATAAGCCTCACCCATGGCTAATGCCCGGCCGCCTACGCCAATGTCGAGGAACTTCAGACCTACGGTTCCTACTTTGGCAAACTGGGCTTCAACTGGAACAGCGACGGTTACCAAAGCAACTGCCACTAACACAAGAATTATTTTTTTCATATTTTCAATTCCTCCAATCATCAGTATTCATCCTAACGCACAACCGCAAACTTATCAATGAAGTCATCTTCTCCGGGAGCTTCCACATGATATAAGTACAAGCCGGAAACGATTGTCTGCATGTTATCAGTGATCAAATCCCAGCTGGCTGTTGTCTGCCAGCCTTGACCAGCATCCTCGATATTGTTCAAGGTGGTGATAAGATCGCCGGTTAAAGTGTAAATTCTTACCGTAGAGTTATGAGGAAGGTTGACGAATACTATCCGCTCTTGTGAGGGGTTTGTTTTCGATGGTGTAAAACCAAAGTTAGGAGCAGATTGAGCTACAAATGGATTCGGGATGACATGGATACCGGTAGTCGTCTCATTAGCTGTATTGCTGTAAATGCCGGGCTCGACTGTCAGTCCAGCGCCGATACCGGTTTCCAGTGATTCAATGTCGTGGGCAGGATCTCCCTGGTCGTATGCAGTTACTGAATAGGAATACTGGAAGTAGTTGCTTACCGTATAATCAACATAGGAATGAACAAGACCGGTGTTAAAGCCCATGTTATTTACCAGATCACATTCCATTAACAGCGACCAGCCCCGGTCAGTTTTCCTCCATAAGCGGTATCCTTCGAAATCCTCTTCACCGCTGTATGGGTCTATTGATGATTCGGCGAGATCATCCCAGGCAATTGTAACTTGGCCATCGCCAGGGGTTACGGTAAATATGGGCAGATCTGGCGCTGAGGCTCCGACCCAATCATGTTCATACAGGTAATCGGCCCATTCGAGGTTTTCACGCAAGCCGTCAAGACCCTCGCCAATACCAAAGGCTAAGATAATGCGGATTGAATCGCTCGGCGCAATGGAGAAAGGTCCGGTTTTTTGATAGTAGCGATAATCAAAAGGCGCCGGCGGTGGTTCCATCCATAAATTGTCTGACATCAAATTAAACCAATCCTCATAGCCGTTAGTTTCAGAGGGATCGGAGTTCCAGTTCCACCAGCCATGTCCTGATTGAGTTGTGGTGTCATCATCGGTCATCCCAACTCGCGCCGGACAATACAGCAGGCGAGTTCCTAAATATCCCGAAGATTCCTTGGGGGTCTGATGGCCGCCTAAATCGTCTCCAGGGTAGGATGGGTTGTCAGCATCGTATATATAGGATATATACTCCTTGGTTGGGTCATCCCTGTAATAGCCGGGCAGATCATCGATACTCCATTGCTGGTCGCCTGAACCGCCTTCAGCAGTGGAAACGTCGGCGTCATTGTGAAATCCGAACCAGACGGAGTCGAGGATTTCATCAGTTAGGTTATAAACCCAGTAATCGTATATGATGAAATCATCACGGTATGCTTCCGACCAGGCATAAGTTTTCTGACGGACTCCTACTCCTACTTTAAATGCAGGCGGCACAATGGACGATTGATCGTCGATATAGAATTCAGTGTCAAACGTGCTTACAGCATCGCTGGCAGTTGATGGTGTTTTAGTAGTGATCGGCGTAGTTCTGTCCTCGGCCAAATGAACCTGATGTCCATCGTAGCCTACACGAATGGTGGCATAGTACAAGTAGGAGTTGTCCTCGTAAGTGGTGGGCGTCTTCCAGACCATTGAAGGCAGCGCCTGTGAATCATCGCCGACTAAAATGGTCCAGTCTTGTTGTGCAGTGATTCTGGTAAAGGTTGAGTTGTGAATCAGGTTCTCCACCATTCCAACATTGCAAACCACTTCATCAATGGCTGCGGTGGCTACCTTTCTCATACCCGGGTAGTACATCGGGTTGTCAGCCGCCTGCCTATCCATAGCCATCAATTGCGGCCCCGTAAGGCTAAACATCAAGATGGCGCAAAAAATCAGCAGCCCGGCTTTTACACCCGGTTTAAAAACTTTTTTCATTTATGAAATTCCTCCATATTAATAGTACCCTGACTTTTTAACACAAAACATCTCATTGGTTAAAAGGTAACTTCCATTCCGAGCAATATTCTGCGCGGGCTGTCGAAAACGTTCGGGTCACTGTACTGTCCGCCCGGATCGCCATATAGATCGTAGCGATCTATGTAAACGTCGGTCACACTGCTTTGGAAATCAACAAGATTGGTCCGGTTTGTGAGATTTCTGACTTCCACAAAGAAGTTAGACTTGAATGTTTTGTATAAGCTGAATCCTTTATCGACCCGCAAATCGATTCTCCAGGCAGTAGGTAAATTCTCGCCATTAACATCCTGAATTGAACCAGGAGGCACTGTAGCGCTGGGTGTATATGGAGTCCCGGAACCGTAAGTCCAGAAGAAATCAAAACCCCAGTCTCCAAATGGATGGCTGTTGCCCATAGCCGGACCCCAATTATCAGGAATCTGATAATTTAAGTTAGCCCTGCCGGTATGTCTCTGGTCGGAATCAAGCGGGAAGTCCTCGGTTCTCGGTTTACGCTGGTAGTAATGGTCGAGGAATGTATCGTAGGCATCGGCAGCTCTGCCGCGAGCAATCTGGTAGGTATAGGTAACCACACCGGAGAAGTTATTCCAGGGACGTTGGGTTAAGTTAAGCTCAAATCCTTTTACTCTGGCAAAATCTACATTTGACCGCACCCACATAATTCCACCGCGGAATTCGATCCTCTGATAACTGGTTAAATTGGACATATCCTTATAAAAACCAGTTATAGCCAGCTTTAAGTAGTCATTAAAGCCATGTTCAAGGCCTGCTTCATAGGCAATAGTTTTTTCTTCCTTGAGGTCGGGATTTCCAAAATATTTATGGGCGCCTCTTGTGTCATAGCCATGATTCATATAGTAATAATCGAACATAGGCAGCTGGAAATAGTGACCATAGGTAATGTGCAAGACATCGTTTTCAGTTATCGGGTAACTGACGCCGACCCTGGGCGAAAGCTGGCTTTTGGCCTCAGCATCAACTGCGCCCCTGAGGCGGTATTCGAGGTTATAGATATTGCCAAGATTGTTTACATCGAGATTGTATTCATCAAGCAACGCGTAGGAAAAATCACTCGGCACCTGCGTTTTGGGATCAAAGTAATCAAAACGTAAACCGAGGTTTAAAATCATGCCTTCACTTTCGAGCTTGTCCTGGGCAAAAGCACCAATCTGGTAAGGCTTAACTCTGAATAAATCGGTGTAACGGTTGCCGCCGGAAGCAATGGAGGTATGATCTTTGATGAGATTGAAATTCTTGTATTCGAATCCGAATTTAGCCAGATTCATTGAGTTGACCTGACTGGTAAAGTTGCCTTTGAATGTGTGAATAGTCTGATAGTTGTTCGTGGTATAACGACGTCCCAGATGCATCGGGTTAGCAAAAAACCTGTCAAATTCTGTTGCCGAAACAGCGGAATTAAAGCGGGGTTCCAGCATCTCTTCGAGTGATAACGGATGATCATCCCACGGGTCATGCTGTCGGCCCTCTCTGGCTGTGTAGAATCGGGAATAAGTGAGATTATAGTAGCTCTTAGGGCTAAGGTTGTTTGTGAAATTGATTGTTAATTCGTTTGACCAGGACTCATTATAGAGCTGGCTTTTCGACATGTCATAGTTAGCGTAGGAACGCGCATATCCCTCTGCCTCGACACTATCGACTGCTTGAAATACCGCGGCAGTCAATGAATCGGCGAATTCGATAGGATACTCGTTTTCATCCTCAGGAAAGGACGAAATCATATCGCCCCCGCTTAATCCAAGTATCTGGTTAAGATAATGGAAAAATACCGAATCAGCCTCGGCATTTGTATGTTCCCTGGAGACTATCCAGGTATAGGGAGTGTAGCGGTAAACCGAATCGATCCCAGAAGGAGTCACAACATAATAGGCTTTTATGTCATCAGGTGTGATAACTGCATCAGGATCGTCTTCCTGGGCAATACGAGTCCAATAGGCGGCAACTTCAGCCAGTGTTTGAGGCCTGAAATAATCGCCTGCCGCATCGGTGTAGAAAATGGGACCTGATAAATCCGAGGATTTACCCCAGGACAGATTCATCGTTCTGTCAAAATCAAAAAGTATGAAATCTGAATATGAAGTGAGCCCTGAAACAGTCAATTTCTTCGATGAGCTGATATTGTATGTCAGCTTGCCCTGGATACTCTGCGTTTTACGCCAGAAGTTGTAGGCTCTGTAATCACGTGAGTATTGATAAGTTCCAGAGGTGAAGAATGTCATCTCTCCAGGAATATCAAGTTTTTCCAATGGAACAGGCCCGCCGAAGAACCAGTCGTGCTGACGCATTTCATAAAGCTTGTACCTGCGATCGTCATCAATCAGCGGATCATCAGCCCAATTCCAGCTTACGATATTGCTATCGGCGTCTTTAACAGGAATGATCCTTAACGGTCTTCCGTCTTCGTCAAAAGTACGGTCTCCATAGTAATCCCTGCCTAATAAGACTTCCGGCGATGATTTGGATTTGAATTTTCCGGAAAATGATTTGCCGCCCTCCTTGCCTGCAACGTTAATCACGGCGGACTGAACGCTTGGGTATTCCGCGCCGAACCCGCCGGTTAAGACCTCCGCCTCGGCAATAGCTTCATCAGGAATATAAGTGGCCAGGCTCTGTATCCCGGAACCGGTTCCGGTACCCTGAGAGACTCCCAGCGGATTAGACAGGTTGACACCGTCCATTAAATAAATCACCTGGCCGGTAGCATCACGACTGCCGCGGAAAGAACCAAGTACGTTGCTGGCATTAACCACAACACGGGCAATTAAGCCGCTAACTGCGGAATTAGTTATTTGTGCCGGAGTAACCCGCATACGGGTTGAAGTCACGTCTTTTTCAATTAAAGGACGCTCAGCCTCAACTGTAATTACACCCATATCAATTGTCTCGGTTTGCAGTTCGAGGTCAAGGCTGGTGGTGAGGTCGATCGTGACTTCGACATTTGTTACTTCAACCGGAGCATAGCCAACCAGGTTAACTTTTAATAAGTATTTTCCTGGCGGAACATTAATGATGAAAAACTCACCCTGAATGTTAGTGGCGGCTCCGATGTTAGTTCCGGAGATCACCACGTTTACACCGGGAAGCGACTCACCGGTCTGCATGTCGGTAACTTTACCAGCAATTTTGCCGGTAGTCCCTGCAAGCGCTGCACCAGTGAGCAAAGCTACCAGTAATACAACTGACAGCCATTTTAATGGTTTTATCAGCAAATTTCTCCCTCCTTGGGTTAAACGTTAAATAATTGCACTGTTTACCATCGTAACAACTTCTAGCTTTCTTTCAATAATCCCTCCTTCATCTAAATAAATTACTTCTCCCTTTCAATTATGATCGGTTTCTGCCTAATTATAGCAATTTCGATTATATTCTTATAAGCAGAATGCATTTTTGTCAAGAGAAAAAGTTGTTAAAATCCTAACTAATTTAAACTTCAAATATGCGGCTTTCCTAAAACACAATATCCTTTACGTTTTTATCGGACGATTATTTAAAAATAATAGCAATATTATATAAGAATAATAAATTTCAATCAAGTTCTTTTAAGGCTCCAAGCATGATATTCCCGGGGAATTAAGCGGCCAGGAAAGATTATTAGATGTGACGATAAATAAAAAATTCGTAGAGTTCTTTATCATAATTAGAATTTATCGGTTTGAACCAATAAAAAAAGCCCGCCAAATGGCGGGCTTCTTCCGGTTATATCTCCCTTTTTTAAGTTAATCGCTTATTGCATACTTACTGAAATGATAAATATCGAACTCAACTTCGCCCAGACTGACATCCTTAGTTGCCTGAACTACCCAATCGTTCGCTTTGGGATCAAAGTAAAGCAGTGTAGCGGTTCTGGCAGCGGAGTCTAAGTCACCCATTTCAAAATCAAGTTTTGCGGCCTCACTGAATACCAGGCCATCAGGGCCAAATTCAAAAACGATCGCATCTCTACCATTGATTATTTCCTTAGTAGTTTTAACAGATATCTCAGTATCGTCATCAATTGATGCAGGCGCAATAACAAATTCGTGACAGTATTCTTCATGAGTAATATCTATCTGGCCGCCATCATCTGCAGAAATAACCTTTTCAGTTTCGCATAATGATTCAGCTCCAGAAGTCGCTGGATTCATCGATCTCATAGGAACCAATTTAGCGGTCGATATTGAATATTCTGGGTCAGGGGCTAATGGAGAATTATTTGAACAGCCATTAAAAACTAATGCCGCCATTAATACTACAAATACGCCTACCAGAGTAAAACCCTTTAGACCTCTGCTCATAATTCCTCCTTTGAGGCGGTTTCTGATTTCTTGTTTTCTTATGATATTGCACGCAAATTTTTGGCCATACATGCTAAATCCTGGTTTGGTTTTGCAACTTGTTGTAGTAGAACTTATTAGAGATTGGTTTATAAGTGCAGGACGATGAAACCGGATAAAAAAGTGTTGGCTTTAAACCTTATTTATGGGATAAATCCAATATTTTTGGCCTGTTTCTAAGGCTGTTGACAAAGCTGTTTAATGCCTCGATCTTTCTCTTTTGAAGCGCTCTAAACTGTATAAAAGCATTGTCATCCATATTATTTTCCAATCGCTGGTGATATTCCTGTATCCTTTTCGTAATTTCAGAAGGGACTTCATTCATTACATCACAGGCTTCGCCGATAACGGATAATTCGATGACCGCCATCGCCAAATCGCCGGAAACGGCTTTTTTTAATGATGATTTCAATATCTTGAGTGATTGGGGCTTATTTTCACAGATGAAATTATAAATGATTTTCAACTTTGAAAGTTCAAGTTCTAATTCGGGATAATCCTTAATTTCGGGCATATTATCAATATTGGCGATAAGTTTTTCTATTTCTTTATGTCTGTCAGTTCCCATTAATAAAATGCCTTTGATTATTGTTGCTTTTATCTCCAGTTCTGCCGAGCCGACGCTTTTAGCGTTATTAATAAGTTCTTCAATTTCATCCAGTTGTGTTTTGCCCGGGATGAGGTTTAGTTTGGTCAACCTGATTTTCGATTCCAGGATAAATTCTTCATCTTTTAACTGGCAGGCTTTCTCAAGAGCGCGGGTGAAGTATTTCTTTGCTGTTTCGATATTTCCTTCCCGAAAGTAGACAAACCCCAGGTCTCCGATAGTATATGCCAGGCTGTGTTGATCGCCGATTTTTTCAAATATTGCTTTTGCCCGGTTTAGTTTTTTGGCTGCCTGCAACAGGTAACCCCTTGTGGAAAAATTTGTGCCAAGATTGGCGCAGGCGAACGCTTCTGGTCGCGATGCTCCGATACGTTTAAAGATTTTTTCAGCTTTTTCGTATGATCTGGCTGCCTGATGGAGTTTACCCATCTCATCGTTAATTATCCCCAGATTATTGGTGATTTTGGCCTGTCCGCTCAGATCCTTTAAGCGTCTATATAAAGTCAAAGCCAATTTATAATAGCCATCGGCTTCTTTTAACCTGCCTAGACTCCAATGGCAGACGCCAAGGTTGTTATAAACAATAGCTGTCAATTCCGGTGGAACATTATCGTTCCGGCACAATTCAAGCGCTTTGAGAAGCTGTTTGCGGCAAGCTTGAAGTTTTCCTCGTCGGCGGATTATTTCGGCATGTCCGTTAAGGCAAAAAACTCCGGTGGTTAAATCATCGGGAATAAGCTTCTCCAGTTTATTTATAGCGTCTTCGGCTTTGTCGTATTTGGCTGTCAGACGGTGTATCAATGAGAGTTCGCGCAACGCTATAGCCGCTAAAGAGGGGTTATCATTACCAAGATTTATTAACCGTAAATAATCATTTTCAGCCAGTTTGAATTCGCCGGTATGTTTAGCCAGTTCCCCTCTGTTTTGAAGCGTTTTGATTAAGTATTCTTTGTTATTATATTTTTCAGCAATTTCTATAACTTTTTCAAAAAACCCGAAAGCTTCACTGTTGGCGAATTCCTTGACGGCTTTCTGACCAGCCATAAACAGAAATGGCATTGCCTTGTTATCCTCCTCTGCCAGCAGGTAATGACGGGCAGGAACGTCGGGTTGTTTTCTTAAAAATCGTTTCCGACCGGCATAATATTCAGCAGTTTTTATATGTAAAGTCTTTCGGGCTGAAAATGACAGGCCGTTATAGGCGACCTCCTGAGTTAAAATATGCTTAAAAATATATTCAAGCGCCGGCTGACTTCTCTCAAGCGGCGTCAAATCGAGATGAGCCAGTTCCTGAATGTAATCTCTTAATTTAGCAACTCTCTTTCTGTCGGGAAAAATCTCTTTAAGAACACTGAAGGCAAACACTCTCCCGATCACGCTGGCGGTACGGATAGTTTTTTTAACCATCTCTCCGAGGTTGTCCATTCTGGCCGTTATTACCGATTCGATGCCGGAGGGTATATTTTCAGCCGCATTAAACCTATCCGGTCCTAATTCCCGAAAGGCTTTAGCCATCTCTTCGAGGTAGAAGGGGTTGCCGGCTGACTTTTCAATAACCTGCTCAATAATATTTTCATCAGGTTTGACACCTTTAAGAACTGTCAGGAAAAGCTTCCGCGAATTTTCCGGCGTTAAGCCCTCAAGTTCAATGCTCTCGATCCCGGATGTTTCTTTTAGCCTATCATATATCTTGCCGGAACGGCTTATAAATATTAAACCGGGAGAATTCTCAATATCCGATATCGATTTGATAATGTGAAATGATGCATCGTCAATCCACTGTACATCCTCGATTATTAAAAGCGATCGGTTTTCACTGTTGATTTCACAGATTAAACCGCTTAAGACATTGCTGATTTTCTTTTTCTTAATATTCTCCGGTAAATTCCTTATATGTGAAGGGACCACCAAAGAATAATCTAATAGCGGCGCTATCAACGGCTCCCATTCATTCTCATTTATAGCTTTGAGGCGCTCATGTAAAGCAAGGCGACGTTGTTTTTGGGTTGATTTTGAGGGCAATTGCATAAGTCCCAGAAGAATCGCTTTTAAAGGACCGTAAGGAGCAGCGCTTGAATGTCTAAAACAGGCGCCTTCAACGTTAATCAGTCCGGCCTCGGCAGCCATTTTCTTGATTTTAGCGCATAATAGCGATTTGCCCGCTCCCGGTTCACCTGATACCAGCAAAATCGCACGTTGTTTATCGGTAATTTTTTCAATAAATTTTCTGGCGGTTTCGAGTTCCTGATCTCTGCCAATCATCAACTCCTCAGAGCCGTCCCTGTCAACCTGTTTATCCAGACAATAAATTCTAACCGGTTTCTTTTTACCTTTTATGTCAACCAGACCGCCATCGCGGGTTACAAAATCATCGCCGCAAATCTTTGTTGTTTGCTCGCCGACTAATATATCGCCCAATGACGCTTTTGACATCAACCGGGCGGCTAAATTGACAGCATCGCCCATGGCCGTATATTCTCGTCGCCACTTGCCGCCAACATCACCAACAAAACATAGACCGGTGTTTATGCCATAGCGATGCTTGATTGGGTGGATAAATCTTTTATTTATCCGGGGTAAAAATGATTCAATCTCCAAAACGGCTTTTAAACAGTTTTGAGCGTCACGGCCGGAACTTACAGGCGCGCCAAAGAATACCAGCATTTTCTCAGAAGTTCCGCTTGAATCCATCCTGGCAAAAGCGCCGGCGTGCCTGATAATAATATTATTAATAGCGGCAAAGTAATCGTCGATAGCTGAAACGGACCTGTCGATATCGGTTTCGAGATTTTTCCGAAAAGAATTTAGGCCGATGAAAAGATTTGTTAAGACACGGTGTTCTCCCTCGATTACACCGTTGTTGAAGTGAAGCTGTTCCTTTAATCCGGTGATAATGAATTTTTCCAGGTCTGGATTATCAATATTCTTATCTGCGCCCGGTCTGGATATCGGTTTTAATATCTTTAGATTGTTAAAATCCCGGCAGATGAAAAATTTCTCACCGGTTTGATGAACATTGATGTTGCCAATGGATTCAGCCGCCTCCCCGGTCATTGCCAATTGACCCAGATTGGCGGCATCGGCGGCGGCATAAGCCTTTTCGACTGTCAGGCCGCAGAAAAGATGGTCTCTCCGTTTTTCACCAATGTAGAGATTATAAATCTTACCCTTACTGATTCCTGCGTGAATACCGAGGGAGAACTCCCCTGCCGGAGTGGCTATTTTGCTATTCCGGGATATCCAGTTTATTAAATTGCCGGCACAGTTATATGCCCTAAAAGCGCTGTCCTGGCCGCTGAATAAAGTGAGAAATGCATCTCCTCCAAATTTAATCACATCACCGCCAGCGGCAAATGCCAGCCCAAGGAGCGAATTAAAGCAACTGTTTATTATTTCGGCCAGTTTTTCTCCGCCAAGCCGGCCCTGTTTGGCCAGCTTTTCAGACATGGCGGTAAAGCCGGACAGGTCGGCAAACAATAAACTGCCATCTATAATTGTATCCCTATTTGATATTTTACTGCCGACCTGTGAGTTAATCAAAATATCCGGCAGATATGGGGAAACATAATATATTTGCTTAGTCTTCATTCTGCCTTAACCCGGGTAAATAAATATCCTGTAGATGTAAAGAACTGCCAGATGTAAGGCCTGGTCAAGGTAGTATATTTGTTTGGAGCATTTATCAATGCGGTTTTTAATAAGGTCCTGAATCCAGTGTTCTATATATAGAAAACTAAGAAACAACAGGGTGGTTATATCTAAAAAAAGGTCTGCCTTGTAAAGAATTGAATAAAATAGTATAAATGCCCAGATACTGAGAACATAAATGGCCACATGACAAGACAGCACTGCCAGTGACTTTTTCTTGTTTTCGGCTATTCTATCGGACTGAAGAGCGTAATCACCGAAAAGGTGACCCAATATAAGAATGAAAAGTATATCCATTGGTTTAATGTACTTTAACAGGCAAACCCGTTGATATTTCGTCCAGGTTTATCGGCAATTGGATATTGAATATGGCTCCACCATCAGGGTTGTTTTCTGCCCAGACTTTCCCAAAGTGATTTTTAATCACCCGTTTTACCGCCAGAAGACCAAACCCATGGCCTCTTTCCTTGGTAGTAAAATGCTGTCTGAAAACACGGTCGATATTATCGTCGGAAAAACCAACCCCATTGTCAATAATCGAAATAATAATTGATTGCTCGTCTGGCACATGAGTTGTTTTAGTGATGATTTGTCTTTGTCCCTCGGGATTGGCTGCTGTGGCGTCAGCGGCATTATTTAGAAGGTTTAAAAGGGCTTGTTGAATCTGACTTTTGTCAGCCTTGATTTTAGGCAATTTGTGATCGAAATCGAATATAAATTGAGTTTTAACAAATCGGCTTTGCGGTTTTAAAAAGAACATCTCGTTTTCCAAAAAAGTATTAAGGTCAAATGTTTCCTTTCTAATTTCCGGGCGAAAATACATCATCAAGCCATCGGTAAAAACTGTCATCCTGTCTAACCCATCTTTCATTGATTCAATCTTGCTGGGCGCTTTATCGGTTTTGCCCATTTCAAGTTCCATTTTCAGAAGTTCGAGGTTGCCCAGCACAATTGCCAGATAGTTATTCAATTCATGAGCGATCTCCCCGGCCATTTCCCCACGGGCAGCCATACGGTCAAGAATTATCATCTGGCGTTCAATATTTTTTTCTTCGGTGATATCTCTGCCCATATAAAGGGTTGTATAAATATTGCCTTTATCATCAAACACCCTGGCTCCCACTAACTCGATGAACAGTTTATTGTTGTCGTGGGTCGTTGTAAGGATATTGCCCGACCAGGTATTACTTTCTGTGAGATGATCTTCAATCTCGTTTAAAGAGTCTCCTTCACCAATTGGAATTATTACCGATTCGATGCCCTTCCCAATAACTTCCATGGACTCCCTGTTAAAAATCTTTTTTGCGGCGTCGTTGAAAATAAATATTTTCCCCTGGTTATCAGTAACAATTATAAAAAACTGCGATGCCGAAATAATCGTTTGCAGAAAATTGTTTGTTGATTTAATATTTTCATAGGATTTTTCAAGTTTTTCTGTGGTTTCCATCAGTCTTTTATTGGTTTTTTCAAGTAGTTCATTTTTCTTTTCGAGATCATGAATTAACTGCAAATCGGCCTGGCGAAGCCGTGATGATAAAACGCTCATAACTTCGTAAGCGATAGATGGTTGGTCAATAATCAGTTTTTTGAAAGAGTCACGGGATAGTTCTAAAACGATACTGTCTTCGGCCGCTTTGGCAGTGGCAAACCTTGGCGAATCCTCCAACAATGACATTTCACCAAAAAAGTCACCTTTTTCACGAGTGGCCAGTTTCACCTGTTTTTTAGAAACCGGATCGCTTTTTATAATATCAATGGCGCCTGATTTTATGATATAAAATACCTGGCCCTGATCGCCTTCTAAAAACAGAACCTCGCCGTTTGAAAGAGGCCGTTCGATTACAACTTTCCCAAGCTGATCAATTAGATCTGGCGGAATTACAGAAAAAACCGGCACCTGCTTGAGAAGAAATTTAGTTGTTTCACTCATAAAATATAACCTTAACATATATAATATCGACACATAAGTGGCAGTATTTACAATTATTTACCTTTTGAATAATTGCAAATATCGATTCAATTTGAAACGATATAAAACGAGTAATAAATACAGTTAAGGATTAACCTGACAGTATGTTGTTTCCCATAGAGCGCTCAATATGCAAATCAATTTACGCAAAGAAATAGTTTTTACTTTAAATGTCCTTTGTAGAAGAAACCTCAACCTGAAATTGAGGCTTTAAATAACAGCGTATATAAAAGATATTATATAAGTTGAAAATGGAGATTTACAGTTTAATTACTTTGCAACCTTGCCGGCTTTAATGCAGCTGGTACAAACCTTTAACCGTTTGGGACGGCCGTCCACCTTGACGCGAACAGATTGCAGGTTCGGTTTGAACCGTCTCAAGCTAAGATTATGGGCATGACTTATTCTGCGGCCAGTTCCTGGTTTTTTCCCGCATATTTCACAAACTTGTGCCATTGGTCCTCCTGTTTGCCATGTCGGCAATTGAAGTTGAATATAAACGTTATTTTTATTTCTGCAAGATATTTTTAGCCATTCTTTAATATTGTCTATTTACAGCACAATGAATGCTCTTGACAGTGGTAATAAATGCCGGTATTATTTTACACATGAATCAGAATAATTCCGTTTCAGATGCAGAGAATAGAGCTCTTAATTTTTTATTTTCAGATGTTAAATACCTTAAAGGGATTGGTCCTAATAAAGCCGCGGTTTTAAAAAATCATAAAATCAATACTGTATTAGACCTGTTTTTCTACATTCCGAGAAAATACCTCGACCATACCAATGTTAAGCCTATTAACGAGTTAGAGGAGGGCGAAACGACCACTGTTATTGGAAAAGTCGGTTCATTTGGCATGATGCATGGTCGCAAACGGCGATTCATTGTGAACATACATGACAAGACCGGTTACCTCGAACTGGTCTGGTTTTCCGGATACAAATACCTTGAAAATATGTTCCTCGAAGGTGACATAATATCGGTTACCGGCAAGATCGGTATATATAATGGATTTCAGATAACTCACCCTGAGTTTGAGATAATATCCGGCAGCGATGATGAGCCTGTTCATACCCGACGAATTATTCCGGTATATCCGGAGACGACACCCTTGAAACAGGCAAAACTTCATTCGCGAGGCTTAAGGAAGGTCATCAAACAGGCATTAGAGCGATTAAAAAACGTCCGCTGTGAAACCATCCCCGATGATTTACGCAACAAGATTGGACTCTTGAGTCTTAACAGAGCCATCTTTCAGGTGCATTTTCCCGATTCTGTCAAATCTGCTGAACAAGGGCTAAAGCGATTAGCTTTTGAGGAGTTGTTCTATCTTGAACTGTTGCTGGCCGGCAAGCATCAGAAAAGATCCACCCAGGAACCGGGGATTTCATTTCCGCCGCCCAAGCGTCTTGGTCGGCAATTACTGGACAATTTGAATTTCGAATTGACCCGGGCTCAGAAAAGAGTATTAAACCAGATATATAAA
This sequence comes from uncultured bacterium, assembly GCA_965603725.1. Classification (GTDB taxonomy): domain Bacteria; phylum Zixibacteria; class MSB-5A5; order UBA10806; family 4484-95; genus JAGGSN01. Next base: position 100,322 of record CBFDEC010000005.1, read on the forward strand.
GATATGGAAAAACCGCATCCCATGAATCGATTGGTGCAGGGCGATGTCGGTTCCGGTAAAACAGTGGTCTCACTGCTTTCGATGCTGGGAGCGGTAGAGGCGGGTTATCAGGCGGCAATGATGGTCCCAACCGAGGTGTTGGCCGAACAGCATGGTTTTACCCTGTCGAGGATGCTCGATGGCCTGGATGTAAAGTTAGTTGTATTTACCGGTTCTGTGACCGGCAAAAAAAGGGAAGCTGTTTTGCAGAGAATCGCCGGCGGTAAAACTGATATAGTGGTGGGTACTCATACATTAATTCAGGAGAAACTTGAGTTTAAGAATCTTGGTTTTGCCGTAATTGATGAGCAGCATAAATTTGGCGTAATCCAGCGTGGAGGGTTAAAGAAAAAGGCAAAGGGAACCTATCCGGATACCCTGGTGATGACGGCGACGCCAATTCCCCGGACGCTGGCTATGTCCGTTTATGGCGACCTTGATGTTTCTGTAATCGATGAGATGCCGCCCGGCCGCAAGCTTATCAAGACGTCGTTCGTACCGTTTGAGAAAAGACCCGGGATGTATGAATTCATCCGCAATCAAATAAAATCGAGCCGGCAGGCCTATATAGTCTACCCGCTGGTCGAGGAATCAGAAAAGATCGATCTTAAGGCCGCCAAGGAAAGCTATGAAAAATTATGTAAAGAGACATTTCCCGATTTAAGACTTGCTTTACTTCATGGCCGTATGAAAGCCGTCGATAAAAGCCGGGTTATGGTTGATTTTAAGGATGGCCTGATTGATATAATTGTCGCCACCACGGTGATAGAGGTTGGCCTTGACATTGCAAATGCCAATATAATGGTTATCGAGCATGCCGAACGATTCGGTCTGTCGCAGCTCCATCAGTTACGCGGCCGTATTGGACGAGGCAAACATCAATCCTACTGTTTCCTGCTAAGCGACAAAGAGTTTTCAAAAGATGCTGCTGCCAGGATTAATATCATATGTTCGACTAATGATGGTTTTAAAATTGCCGAGGCTGATATGAGCATACGCGGTCCGGGAGAAATTATGGGCACCCGGCAGCATGGATTGCCAGAGCTGAAAGTCGCCAGTCTTTTAGATTATGAGATGTTATCGCTTGCCAGGCGGACTGCTTTTGAGATAATATCTGAAGATGAGATGCTGATTAAACCCGGCAACCGGCTATTGCGCAAGGCGCTGGTAAAAAAATATAAAGAAAAGGTGAGATATTCAAAAATCGCCTGACCGGAGAAGTGATGAAAAAAGACGTGAAAAAAGCTGAAGAATTAGCCAGAGAGTTGAACGATATTTTCAACATTCTGGTTGAGCGGGCTGAAGATTTAGATTTAAAAAGATTGTTTAAACAGCTTGAGGCCGATGTGATGGATTTCAGGCATAAGCTGTCGCTGGCTTCAAAATTGATCGATAACGATATGCGCTGAGGTGAAGAATGAGCAATTCATCAAATCCTGATAATCTTGCCGCGCTGTTTACGCAGCTTTTGTTAAGTTTCCATGCGGGAGCCTGGCAGCAGCTTGGCAAGACCGCCAATCCGTTTACGAATAAGGTCGAACGAAACCTTGAAATGGCAAAAAATTCAATAGATATTATAGGTATGCTGGAGGAGAAAACCAAAGGAAACTTAACCGAAGAGGAATCTATATTATTAAAACATATCCTCACTGAATTGAGGATGAATTACGTTGAGGAATTAAAAAAACCCGAACCAGAGGAAAAAGACAAATCGAAATCCGAGCAACCTGAAAAGCAGGCGGAAGCGGAAAACGATAAAGCAGACGATAATAAATCGTAAGATTAAATCAGTCTTAGTATTATAAGTCTTCTTCAAACCTCGCAGGGCATCAATATCATTGAACATGTTACGGATTAATTAGTATACTATTGAAAAGACTTGATTTTCGGAGGTATTTGATTATTTTACGGGTTGATACGGATATATTTGCTCTTTTACAAGATAAGCTTGGCGATGAAGTTTCCAAATCTGTTCTACTGGCTCCGTATTCTTCATTCGGAATCGGCGGGCCGGCGAGGTATTTTTATGTTGCTCACAGCCCTCATCGTCTGGTTGCCGCTTATAATACAGCTGTTATTGCAGGAGTAAAGTTTTTTATTTTGGGAGGCGGTTCGAATATTTTGTTTGCCGATGAGGGTTTTGACGGACTGGTGGTTAAAGATGAGTGTCGTGAATATTTTATCGATAGGGAGACTATCTCGGCTCAATCGGGTGTATTATTTGACCATGTTGCAGATATTGCGGCTTCTCATTCTCTTACCGGTCTTGAATTTGCAGCCGGCATTCCGGGAACAATAGGAGGAGCGATTTACGGAAACGCCGGCGCCTTCGGCGGCTGTGTCGCTGATATTTTAGAATCGGCTGTTTTGTATGATTTCAAGCAGGGTCTGAAGATTGTCGACCGTGATTACTTTGGGTTTGCTTATCGCCACAGCAGATTGGTAAAGAAACCGGAGCTGGTTCTCACGGCAAGTTTTGAACTCAAGTCTGGTCAAAAATCTGATATTGCCGATAAGGCAAATGAACATCGCCAGTTGCGAAAAGCAAAACATCCTGCTAAAGAAGGGTGCGCCGGCTCTGTATTTAAAAATATTAAACAGCCCGAGTTGCTGTCTGCAGGAAAACTTCTTGAAGAGGCAGGAGTGAGAGGATTGAAAATTGGCGAGGCTGAAGTATATGAAAAGCATTGCAATATTATTGTTAATAAAGGTAAAGCAACGGCGATGGATGTTGAAAAACTTGCCGCCTTAATGCAAAAGAAAGTATTTGAGAAATTTGATATTATGCTTGAATATGAACTGAGAGTATTAGAACCATAACATAAGGAGGTTTTAAGGAAAATAGCTAAAGATTAGAAAATTTCGCTGGAGAGCGTTTGTCTAAAATGGCATTAAAATCAATTCGCCTCATAGCGGCGATATCTATATTATTTATATCTCTTGCATGGTGGAATAATGCCCGGGCCGCTGTTGGTGAATTGGATATTGATTTTAGCTACCCGTTAAGGTTTGTATCTCCGTTAAAACTGACTGAATTCCCGGGGGGAATTTCCGCATTTAAGAAAGATTCATATCTTTTTGCATTTACCAGGGCTAAACAATCCTGGTCTGTTGAAATATTATCTGAAACCGACTATGTCTTGATTACTTTGCAAGCCGGTAATTTCAATTTATATAACCCAATTGCAATCGAACGGGATAGTTATATTTACTATTTTTCCAGGAAGAAATTATTTGACGCCTGGATTTATGATATGGCTAATTTCAGCGGGACAAAGGGCAAGGGCGAAAGAGGCGGCGGGGTTGAAGTCAGGCTGGATTTTGTAAAAATGCCCAAACCTGTAAAATCAATCATTGGTGAAGGGGGACCCAGGATAACGGTCACCGGCTCCCGTAAGATTTCCTTTTCGGGACGGTCTGAGTGGAATGATGAACTTGAAAATACCGGCACTTTTAAACAATCGAAATTCCCATCTTTGCACATGGAGCAGACCTCGAGATTTAAAATAAGAGGTGAGATCGGTTCGAAAATCCATATCGAGGTTGACCAGGATTCAAACCGCGATGTTGATCTGGCCAATACCTTAAAGCTTCGCTATACCGGCGAGGAAGATGAAATCGTCAAAACTATCGAGGCCGGCAACACCAGTCTCTCTTTACCCAACGCTCAACTCATTGGATATTCCCAGAACATTCAGGGGCTTTTTGGCATCAAGGCCACAGCCCAGCTGGGTAATATTGAGTTGACGATGATAACCTCCCAGGAAAAAGGTTCATCGGAAAAATCATCTTTCAAGTCAGGCGCCAAGCCGGAGGACGAAACTATCTGGGACTACCAGTATTTACATAACGTTTATTTTGACCTGGGAAAGAATTTTACCCCGGCTGATTCACTGATTGATGTTAAGCTTTTCAAGCTGGGGGATAATAGAGACAGGTATGGTTATGCCTGTGTTACACCGCATTTCGGTCCTGAACCTGGAGACACCGGCAGTTTGGATACGCTGTATTATACGACCCCCGAACAGCAGGAACGCGGCGAATTTGTGGAAAACTATTTTGTTTTGCTGGAAGAAACAGACTATGAATATAACGCATTGTCATATCGCTGGTATGTTATCCTTCGCCAACCGCTGGATGACCTTAATGGAGTACTCGGCGCCTATATAAAATATTCTCATAGAGTTTCTGACGATTCGGTTGAAATTCGCCAGATAGGAAATATTGCGGGGACTGATACGTTAGTATTAAAGCTGATTCGTGATAACGAAGTAGAACCCGGTTTTGAAACCTGGGACCTCGAATGGCGAAACGTTTATGACCTTCGCAGCCGGAATATTTCTCCGGATGGGTTCGAATTACAGATTTACAAAGGAAATGGCAATATTGAGATCGACACTCTTGCTCAAGACAGCATACCTTATATTGAAGTGTTTGGTTTTGATATGTATAATAACTCAAATCTAGCCGATCGGACTCCCGATGGTTTGTTTGATTTCGATGCCTCAAGAGACATCGATGCATTAAGGGGACACTTAATCTTTCATACAGGCGAGCCTTTTAGAAATGACATGTTAAGAGGAGGTACCCCTGATTTAATTACTCCTAATGATGCGGTATATGACTATCGCTATTCCTCCAATGAACGCAGGGATGCCAAGACTTATTATATCTATGTAAAGACTGCCACACGCGCCAACACGTTTACTCTGGGACGAACGAATATAATTGAAAGCTCAGAGGTGGTAAAGCTTTCAGATGGGACAATCCTTAAAAGGGGCGTCGATTACACGATAATTTATGAAATCGGGCAGATAACGTTTATATCCGATGAGGCTATGAACCTTGCCTCTGATGTCGCAGTGGATTTTGAATATGCGCCGTTTTTTATGCCTGAGAAAAAATCGTTGTTCGGTTTGGCGGCCAAATATGCCATCAATGATAAGTCGTCAGTTTCATTTGCCGGCATGATTCGCAGCGAGTCGACCCGTGAATATAGACCCAGGGTGGGCCGTGAACCGCGGCGGGCTATGATCTGGGATTCCAACTTCATTTTTCATTTTAATCCTTCGTTTATAACATCCGCAGTGGATGCGCTGCCTTTTATTGAAACAGACGCCCAATCAATGGTGGAGATTTCCGGGGAGGTCGCCCAGAGCTTCCCCAACCCGAACACTCGAGGCGAAGCTTATATAGATGACTTTGAGGGGACCAAGGAATATAACGACCTGGTCATGCGCAGGGGTATCTGGACGGTTGCCTCGCCGCCGGACTGGGATAACACAAACTTGGCGGATACCTCCGCCCAACGTAAGATGTGGTGGTATAACCCGTATGATCCATTTCTAATAACCAATATCTGGCCCGAGCGCGCTGATTTCAGGGAACACGAAAACAGGCATGATGTTTTAGTTCTGGAATATTTCCCCGAGCCCGATTCAAACGGCGTGGACACGATAGGCTGGGCTGGCATAATGAGACCGATGTATGCCGGGCTGTCCGACCAGTCACGAACGAAATTTATCGAGGTCTGGTATTTGCCCGATAATGAGGACGTTTCAGGAAATCCCACTCTTTATATCGATGCCGGCAAAATTACTGAAGACATTAATGGTAATGGAGGACTACCAGACACTGAAGATAAGAACAATAACGGCGTATTTGAGGAGGGCGAAGATTGCGGCCTGGATACGTTGAATAATGAGCAAGAAAGAGTGTTTTACAACAGTGAAGAAGCTGATCCCAGCGGGGATGATTGGTATTATAATTCTCAGGGTGATGAAAGATATGATTACTCACGTATAAACGGCACCGAGGGCAACCGCAACGATCCGGACAGGTTAAACAGATTTGATACTGAGGATATAAATAATAACAAATCTCTTGATCGGACTAATTCTTATTTTCAGTACAAAATTGATCTTAACGATCCAGCTTTTCTGGAAGATGAAACCAGTACAGGCTGGCGTTTATTAAGGATACCCTTCCAGGACAGTTCAGCATATGAGGCAGTAAACAACCCGGATTTTGAGAATATTAATTTCATCAAGGTATGGATTGCCGGCGCCTCCCGTGAATATAAGCTTCATTTCGCATCGATTCAATTGGTTGGCAATAAGTGGTTGGAGCTGGATCCTCCACCCCCTGTCTACATCCATGGTATGCCAATGGATACAAAGTTTGAAGTTACCGTATTAAATTCCCAGGAGCATTCAGGTATTTATGAGTCGCCGCCCGGAGTCCATGGCGAGTATCAGCAAGATACCGGTATTCAGGAGAAGGAACAGTCGCTTGTTTTGCGCTATGAAAATCTGTATCCCGGGCAGAGGGTTGGCGCCTACTGGCCTTTATTATCAACTGAAGATTATACTTTCTATAATAAAATGAAAATGTTCGTCCATGGCGATGAAAACCTTCCGGAATCTGTACCGCTATATTTCTTTTTCCGGGTGGGCGCAGATTCAACGCAAAATTACTATGAGTATAAAGTGAGATTGAGTCCCGGCTGGGCGGAGAATAATCATGTCGAGATCGATTTTGCCGAAATAACCGCGCTGAAAAGTTACCGGCTTTCCGGTCTTGCCGGTAATGATGAAGATTCAGCAACCGCAGAATCAATTATTGAAACAACAAATTATAATGTAAAAGGCAGCCCCTCGCTTTCACAGGTGCGATTTTTTTCCATGGGGATTGAGTACGATAATCTTACTATAGACGGTCTGCCAGCTCCTATGGTTCCGATCAGCGGGGATGTCTGGTGCGACGAGTTATATTTGACCGAGGTTCGCCGGAAATCGGATTTTGCTGGACGGGTCACGACCAAGGTCAGTTTAGCGGACCTGGGAAATATTACGGCGAATTACTCACGTACCGGAGCTGATTTCTTCCCCTTGTCGGCAAAAAAACCGACCGGCTCGCTTTCCACATTTCAGTCAATAACAGGCAGATTTAATATCGACAAGTTCTTCCCGCCGTCATGGGGGATGAGCTTGCCCTTATCATTAAGCTGGCAGAAAAATCTGCAATTGCCGCGTCTGAAAACAGGTTCGGATATCATATTGCCGGAAGAACAAAGATTAGAAGAAAAGACAGAGAACCGGCAATGGTCTGTTTCAACCTCGGAACGGTTTACAAGGAAAACCAACAATTGGCTTTGGAACCTTACATTAAAAAGGATTGATACGCGATATGTATATACCCGGAAATATGGAACCAATCCTACAACGCCTGTGTCTAGGACAACCAGTTATGAGGTTGCGGGGAAATACGATCTTTCTCCAGGGAAAAAGCCTTTCTTTAAACCTTTTCGCTGGTGTAAAAAACTGTTTCTTCCTCAAAGCATTTGCGATGTCAATTTCTATTTTCTGCCCACAGTATTAAGATTTGATTCAAAACTCAACAGCAACAATACATATTCTGCGAGAAGAGGAGCAAGACCAACTTCATCGTATGTCCGTGATCTTGCTCTTAATCAAACATACGAAATTTCAGTCTTTTCAGCCCTTAAGACCAATTTTTCGTCTTCAACGAATAGAGACATCAGCGATCCTAAAACTGTAAACTTTTCATTCGATCCCCGTAAGATTAAACTTGGAAGGGAAAGATCCTATAATCAAACATTTTCGTCTACGTTTAATCCATCTATTACACGCGATTTGAAACCACGTTTTCAGTTTACTGCCAAGTATGCTGATAATTCAGACCTGGCTCGAAATCCTGATTCTACAAGGTCGACCCAATTAAATGCCAACCTGCGCGGTGATCTCACGCTTGATATTGTAAAAGTGTTCGGCATCGCTAAGCTTCTTGGCGGTAAAAAAGCCGGAGGCAGCCAATTTAAACCTCCCGGCAGACCTGAGGATAGAGGTAAGAAAGGCGAAGATGAAAATGGAAAAAAGGATGAAAAAGACGAGGAGGGAGAAGAAGCCGGTGAGGAGGAAAAAAGCAAAACCAGCAAGGGAATACCTAACCCCTTGATTGTTTTAAAAAAGACATTATATGTATTTAATTCCATAAAACCGATTCAGGGCAGTTTTTCAACCGATAAAAAACTTAACAGATCAGGGCTTTACGACAGGCCGGATTGGAAATATACTCTAGGTTTCGTAGATAACCATGGCGTGAGGCAAAAAGACTCAACCGGTTTTCAAACATCAAGTCAAACAACTCTTTCTAAAGATTATTCTCTAAGGTCAGGTTTGACTCCTATAAGGAACTTAGATATTACAACTTCATATAAGATTCGCCTTTCAGTCAGCCGCGCTTCAAATATTCCGACAAAAACAAAATCCGTGGATTTCCCCAGCCTGGATGTTACCATCAGCGGTGTAGAGAAGTTCCCATTATTTAAAAAAATAGTAAAATCAGCCAACCTTCAATCTGCATATGCTCAAAAGATTGATGAGACTGGCAATGCTGATACCAAGGTATTAAATGAAAGGTCAATAAATAAGTCATTTATCCCGCTTTTAGGTTTAAACCTGACCTTTAACAAAGGAATAAGAGGCACAGTTAGATATGAACAGACCAATCGCAAAAGGGAAAACCTCCGGCAAGAGGGCAGTAATCAGAGAGTTGATTACAGCCAGGATAACTCTTTCAATGCGTCAGTTAATTATTCGCTCACCGCTCCCAAGGGGCTTAACATCCCGCTGTTAGGCAAAGTTAAATTTGACAGCCAGCTGACTTTGACATTAGATTATTTAAAAAAATTCAGAAAATCCTGGTATTTTCTTGAAGGAAACAAGAGCGTTGATGTTAATAACGTTGAAACTTCTGTGACGCCAAAAGTGTCATACAGGTTCTCCGCTAAAATCACTGGCGGTCTTAGCGCGCGATGGATAGATTCTAATGACAAGATACAAAAACGAAAAAGACATGTCAGGGAGCTTGAAATCTGGACAGAGTTAAGGTTTTAATAACCAGTAAATTAATCATTTCGATTTTCTTTGCTATAACTGTATTCTGGGCTGCCGGATGCAGCAATAAATCTGTAATACCTGATTTTAATGGCAACAGAGCTTATAGCTATTTAGTGGAGCAATGTGAGTTTGGCGCAAGAACGCCCAACAGCGAGGCTCATCGCCAGTGTGAAGACTATCTTTATAATAAGCTGGCCGCCTGTTCAGGAGTATACCGTAAACAAAAGTTCGTGCATTATGATAAGCGGCGGGGGGATACCCTTAGATTGACCAATCTGATAGCGTCATTCAACCCCGATTACAGCCGGCGTATTCTGCTTTGTGCTCACTGGGATTGCCGTCCCTGGGCAGACTCTGAAGAGGATTCCAGCCGTCATAGTATGCCTGTTCCCGGCGCCAGTGATGGCGCATCCGGTGTGGCGGTACTTCTGATGATTGCGGAAATCTTTAAAGAGAATCCTCCACCTATGGGTGTAGATATTATTTTTTTCGATGGCGAAGACTATGGCCAGGCAGGCAAACCTGACGAGTGGCTTCTCGGAAGTAAATATTTTACAAAAAACATAGGCGGATATCGTCCTCAATATGCGGTCCTGCTGGATTTAATCGGCGATGCCGATCTTAATATCCACAAGGAGTATTATTCTCAGATGAAGGCCGGATGGCTGGTCTCGCGGATATGGAAAGCCGCCGCCCTGGAAGGGGCCGAACACTTTTTCCCTGATATCAAACACTCCGTTTATGATGACCATATACCGTTTCTTGAAATCGGCATACCGGCAGTGAACATAATAGATATGGATTATAAATGGTGGCACACTATTGAGGATACACCTGATAAATGTTCTGCCGAAAGCCTGGCTGAAGTTGGCCGGGTCGTTTTAAGGCTAATATACGACAAGGATTTGTCAACTGATTGAAAATATGCGCAACCGTTTCCTGAATTTGACGTATCTTATGATGGGATAAGGAGAACATTATGAAGGTAATAAAAATTATATCATTAATAACTCTGTTGATAATTACTGGAACAGTATATGGCCAGGAAGTATTCACGGATAGCGGCAGGCTAACTATGCCCACCGAGGGCAAAACCATTCTGGAAATCCGAACGCCCCAGAACCTTCGATGCAGCATTCTTGTCGAAACTCATACTAAAAATACAGTTGATATTGAATATCGCAAATGGGCAAAAGCTAAATCCTTAAATAGGGAAAAAAGATTTGTCAACCTTATTGAGATACAGCTCGATGAAAAATCTCGTGATGAACAAGGACTTCGTCTGAAAGTATTAGCTCCAACAAAAGCCCCCTGGGAAGGCACAGATTATGGTATAGGACTAGACCTTGATATTAAAGCGCCTGAAAACTTCAGTATCGATTCCCATAACTCAAACGGCTCTATTGAATTAATTGGACCGTTTAAAGGCGTTGAGGTTTACAATGAATATGGTTCTATTGAGATTGAAAACGTAAGAGGCGAACTGGTCGTAAAAGCGTCATATTCGCAGGTGAAATTCTTCGACATCGAGGGATTTGTATTAATCGAAACGCAATATGCTGGTATTAATGGAAAGAATATTGTCATTACCGATGGACCGGGAATTATTGAGACCTCTTATGGTCCAATAAACCTGGAGAGAGTAAAAGGTTCGGTCGAGGTCCATACAAGCTACGGCGCTATCAATGTAAGCGATATCGACGCCGGCACAGGCAGCGTTGTTTTAACTACAAGTTATAACCCGATTAGAGCTGAAAATATCACCGGTGAGATTATTTGCGAAACAAGCTACGGCACGGTAGATATGGAGGATATTTATTTAGCCAGCGGTATGAATAGGATTGAAACGAAGTATGCGCCTGTTAATGTGACCATTAATGATATAAATGAGACTCAGCTTCTAATCAATAATACTTACAGTTCAATAAACGTTATTTTCGAATCTGACATTTCCGCCAAGCTTCTGTTGGCTGTTGACGAGGGCGGTAAAATTCATACCCAGGGGTTCTCTATTAAACCTATTGCCATGGACAAAACCCGACTGGTGGGTGTTGTCGGCGATGGTCTTTCAAAGATTGAGCTTAACGTTGATGGAATAGGCGAGATAAACATTAAAGGCAAATAATATTGCAGAGTTGATTTTTCGATATTAAGTTTTTCCCGATTTATAATTTCTATTGTTGGTTTTCCCGTGTTTTTAACCCGGATTTTGCAGTTGAACAAGCAGAAATAATAAGTTGCTTGTTGTAGCTCAACGCGTAGGGGCGTATAGCGATATCCATACGGATCCGTTTAGGACGCCCCTATGGCAACTTTTTTTTATTATTTCTTAAACCTGTTTGATAATTTTATATTGGTAAGCTACTTGATTTGCCTTATCCGTCTTACAATTCTTCAACCGCAAAATCTGGGATTATTTGTAGCTGACAAATTGGATTTTTAAGCCGACCAGGACATTTACAACCGGACCAATCTGATTTTTAAGTCCCCCACGGGCAAGCATGATATGAGTGGCATCGGCAAATGTTTCGCCCCAGGTAGGGTCCATCTGAATCCATCGTCCAGTATAAGCCTCTGTCCAGGCATGAAAGACAAAACCTTCACTATCGGGCCAGTATGCTATACCGGCGGCAATACGAGAGGGAATGCCTGCAGCGCGAAGTAGAGCGACCGCCAGAGCCACGTGTTCGCCGCAATCTCCTCTACCTGCATTTAAGGTTTGAAGGGCGTTGGAAATATCCGCAGAAAACTCTTTCTTGATATTTTTAAAAACCCAGTCGTTTATCAATTCTGCCGCTTTAAGGGCATTTGACTCATCGCCGATGATCTCATCAGCCAGTTTTATGACAGCCCGGTTGTCTGACTGTATCAGCGGCTCCGGTTTGAGGTAGATGTCAAATCCCTTATCGGCAACAGGTGTTTTCTGCTCAGATTGATCCTGCGCCTTCCGCTTAACGATAATTTCGGCGCTGTCAGGTGAAAAGGGTTTAATGGTCAACCAGTCCGAATCGGGAATTGAGGATATATCATAGCCTGAAACGATATAAACAGCGCTGTCTATATCACGAGGATTGTGCGGACCGTTTTTAGCGGGAATAATGTTATTCGTTAAAAGATCAAAGCCGGAATCGAGTTTTTTAGCCAACTCTTCAGGCTCCAATTTCATGACCAGGCCTATTTGAACAACGCCCTCTTTGAGAATATTACCGTTAATATCAACTGTAATTAAATTTTCTATGTCAATAGCTGGAATACTGTCAAGTACAATGAAAACCTCGGTTGGCGCTCCATTTAATACAAGTTGCTTCCGATCCTGCACTGTTAGAAGATGTTTAAACCTGTCGGTCAGGGGCGGTTCGGCATCGAAGGAGTAAATTTCATATTTGCTGCCATTTTTAAGTTTTCTTTCAGCCGCCAGAATTTCTACTTTTAAAACATCGCTTAATTTTTCCACCGGCAGAGGGAAAGCTTTGGTTGATTTCTGTCCGGCGATATCAATAACGACATTATATTTGCCATCTTTAACGATACCCTCCACAATAATATCACCGGCCTCATTTGTGTTAATGAATTTATTATATGTCAATTCAGGATTTTCCCCTTCGTAAGTTCTGGTTTCGAAAGAAAACATTTCGGCCTGAGTTTGATTCATCATAAAAGAGAAAGTCAATTCGGTATTCATTATCCAGCGGGCGCTGTCATCTTTTAAAAGCTCGATAGAACAATAGCCGATTTTTTTATCCTGCATATAAACGCCATACCAGTCTTTTCCCAAAAACTTGTCAAACTGGCTGGATGTTAAGCCTACTGCGGAAAAAGCGGCAATAATAATAGTTATAAAAAATAATTTTAAAAGCCTCATTTATTTCTCAATTTTTAAATAAACAAAGAGCCACCCGATTTGCTAAATTAGCTTGAGAAGCTAAAGGCGGCTCATATCGAATAAATTATTGTCCTTTCTCGGGGAATGGGAGAAAAACCCTCGCCTTTAGGCGAAGACT